>NZ_JAYDZX010000003.1:0-361105 GCF_035607535.1 Salinimicrobium aquimaris | reverse complement strand
AGAGTTAAGAGTTAAGAGTTAAGAGTTAAGAGTTAAGAGTTAAGAGTTAAGAGTTAAGAGTTAAGAGTTAAGAGTTAAGAGTTATATTAATTTCCTTCGGAAATTTTATTTTAGAGGAAGGTGTTATTCAGGGTCTTTGGCCATGAACTCTTCAACCTTTTCAACCATATCTGTATTCCCACAAAAGAACGGCACCCGTTGATGCAGCTCGGTTGGATCTATATCGAGGATGCGGTTAAAGCCGTCACTTGCCTTTCCACCGGCCTGTTCTGCAATAAAGGCCATTGGATTACATTCATAAAGCAGCCTTAGCTTTCCTTTTGGTGCACTGGACGTGGTTGGGTAAAAATAAATCCCACCCTTGATCATATTGCGATGGAAATCGGAGACCAGGGAACCTATATATCGTGAAGTATAAGGCCGGTTATCTTTTTCTTCCTGGCAGTACTTAATGTAATTTTTCACTCCGCGTGGAAAATGGATGTAATTTCCTTCATTTACCGAATAGATATTTCCGGTTTCAGGAAACTTCATGTCGGGGTGCGACAGGTACCAGGAGCCCAGGGCCGGGTTAAGGGTAAAGCCATTTACGCCGTGACCGGTGGTGTAGACCAGCATGGTCGAAGTTCCATATACTATATAACCGGCGGCCACTTGTTTGTGTCCCGGCTGTAGAAAATCTTCCATCTGCACCGGGGTACCAATAGGACTAACCCTTCTATAAATGGAAAAGATGGTCCCAACAGAAACATTCACGTCGATGTTCGAACTACCGTCCAGCGGGTCCATTAGAACCACATATTTATTCTTATGATCCCCATTTTGCCCTGCAATGGTAATGAAATCCTCCATTTCTTCGGAAGCAATTCCGCAGACAATCTCCCTGTTGGTAAGGGTCTGGATGAATTTTTCATTTGCGTAAACATCCAGTTTTTGCTGATCTTCCCCTTGCACATTGGTCTCTCCTGCCGCCCCGGTAATATCCACCAATCCGGCTTTGTTTACCTCATGGTTCACCACTTTTGCGGCTAGCCTGAGGGAGTTGATCAATCGGGAAAGCTCTCCGGAAGAGTAGGCAAATTCTGCCTGATTCTCAATAATAAATTCGCCTAAAGTCTGATTTTTCTTGACCATTGAAGTTTTAGTATGCGTACCAAACAAAACTAAAGCAAATAATTTTAAGCGACTATAACGATGTCGTAATTAAATCTTAAAATCAAATCTCTACTTTTGTTCTTAAACCAATGCTATGAATACTATAATTCGCGACGCCAGGAAAGAAGATATGCCGGCCGTGCTGGAGCTCATTAAAGAACTGGCAGCCTTTGAAAAAGAACCCGATGCGGTGATCACCACAGTAGAAACCTTGGAAAAAGAAGGTTTTGGAGAACATCCTTTGTTTCACGTTTTTGTAGCCGAAGTGGACGGAAAAATTGAAGGAATGGCTTTGGTCTATTACCGTTTTTCTACCTGGAAAGGCCGCACCTTACATCTCGAAGATCTAATAGTAAGAGAGGAAAAACGAGGTACAGGGCTTGGAAATGCGCTCTATAGAAAAGTGATTGAGTATGCGAAATCTCAAGGTCTAAAGCGGGTAGAATGGGTGGTGCTGGACTGGAATCAGCATGCAATTGATTTTTACCATCGCAGTGGCGCCAACATTCTTAAGGATTGGTATACCGTACAGATGGATGAAAATGGCATCACTAAATTTGTAGAAACCAATTCATGAAAGTCTTTAAGTTTGGAGGTGCGTCTGTAAAAGATGCCAACGGAGTAAAAAATGTACTGCAGGTGTTGCGGGGAGAAGGTATTGCCGAAAAACTAGTGGTAATTTCGGCCATGGGTAAGACCACCAATGCGCTTGAAGAAGTTGTAAAAGATTATCTCCAAAAAGGGGATTTTAATGATACACTTCAGCCTGTAAAAGAATTTCACCGGGAGATCATGCTCGGCCTTTTTGAAATTAAAGAACATGAAGCTTTTAATGCGGTGAGAGGACTGTTTCAGGAGTTGGAGAATTTCCTGAACCACAATCGTTCTACGAATTACGATTTCGTATATGACCAGGTGGTGATCTATGGAGAGCTACTTTCAACCACCATAGTTAGCCACTTTCTGAATTCCAAAGGTGTCAAAAATGACTTTTTAGACGCCCGCTTTTGCATACGTACAGACAGCACTTACCGTGATGCGCAGGTACAGTGGGAGGAAACACAGGCCCAGATAAAACTGAAGGTAAATCCTGAAAACCTCACCATCACCCAGGGATTCATTGGTGCAGATCCAAACAATTTTTCCACCACCTTGGGCAGGGAGGGCAGTGATTATACCGCCGGAATTTTCGCTTACTGTCTCAATGCCCACAGCGTGACCATCTGGAAAGATGTTCCGGGGGTATTGAATGCCGATCCACGGGTTTTCAAAGATCATCACCTGCTGGAACAGATCTCCTATGAAGAGGCCATAGAACTGGCATTCTACGGGGCTTCAGTTATACATCCAAAAACCCTTCAGCCGCTGCAGCGAAAGGAAATTCCGCTTTTTGTGAAGTCATTCCTTAATCCTGCAAATCCGGGAACGGCTGTAAGAAAGGGACAGCCAATACTTCCGAAGATACCTTGTTTTATAGTCAAAAAAGATCAGGTCTTGATCTCCTTGTCCTCTCTTGATTTCTCATTTATCCTGGAAAAGAATATCAGTGAAATCTTCAGCTTATTCCATAAATACCAGATCAAGGTAGACCTAATACAGAATTCGGCTATAAGCTTTTCCGTATGTATTGACAATAAATTTAATAACTTAGAAAAGTTGTTAAGTCATTTGAAGGCGACTTTTAGGATAAGTTATAATACAGGAGTTTCCCTGTATACCATCAGGCATTTTGACGAGAAGGCGGTGCAGGAACTGGAAAAGGAAAAGAAGATCCTCCTGAAACAAACCACCCGGGAAACGGTACAGATAGTTGCCATTCCTTGATTACTTGGCTTTAAAAAAATTTACTGAATGGGAATAGTTAGTGCAAAAGAAGTTGCAAAAGTCATGAATTTGGACAAATTCGGAATTTTGGGAACTTCAATGGGCTGGGTAGTGCTTCAAACCACCAAACTCTCTGTGATCAACAAGGAATATGAAAAGCGGAAGCACATGACAGCGCCCCAATTCATTGATTCTATTCTGAAGGCTTTTGAGATAGACTTTGATATTCCTGAAGATGACCTGAAAAGGATCCCGAAGTCGGGACCTTTCATCACTATTTCAAATCACCCGCTGGGAGGGATTGACGGGATGATCCTTCTAAAGTTGCTGCTTTCTCAACGGGAGGATTTTAAGGTCATAGCAAATTTTTTACTTCAACGCATCGAGCCGGTACAGCCGTATATCATGCCCGTCAATCCTTTTGAGGACCATAAAGAGGCACAGAGCAGTACCAGGGGCCTTAAAGAGGCTATTATGCATTTGCGGGATGGAAAACCCCTGGGGATCTTTCCTGCCGGGGAGGTGTCAACCTATAGAGATGAACGTCGAATTGTCGACCGGCCGTGGGACCCTGCTGCCATCAAACTTATTCAAAAAGCAAAAGTGCCTGTGATCCCCATTTATTTTCATGCGAAGAACAGCACCTTCTTTTACAGGCTGGCCTCGGTAAGTGATATTTTACGTACTGCAAAACTGCCGAGTGAAATGCTGTCTCAAAAGAAACGTAAGATCAAGGTACGGATAGGGAATGCCATTTCTCCTCAGGATATTGCAGATATCACTACCGTAGAATCCCTTACTGCATTTCTACGTCGCAAGACGTATATGCTGGCAAATGCCTTTGAAAAAAAGCCATTTTTGAAAGGAATTCCGAAAAATTTTAAGATTCCGAAGCCACCAAAGAAGATCGTGGAAGAGACCAGCGGCGATTTGATGCTCGAAGAGGTCGAAACCTGTCGTAAACTGGACAAGCGCCTGCTGGAGAGCAAGAACTATGAAGTATTTCTGGCTAAAAAGGAGATCATACCCAACATTTTAAAAGAAATAGGACGTTTGCGGGAGATCACCTTCAGGGCGATTGGAGAGGGCACGAATATGTCAACAGACCTCGATAAGTTCGACGAATATTATTACCACATGTTCCTTTGGGATAATGAAGCCAACAAAATTGCCGGGGCCTACAGGATGGGAATGGGAGCCGAGATCTATGAGCAGTATGGCATCAACGGATTTTACCTGCAGGATCTCTTTAGGTTTGAACCAGAACTGCATAAAATGATGAGCGAATCCATTGAGATGGGAAGAGCTTTCATCATCAAAGAATACCAGCAGCGGCCTATGCCTCTATTCTTGCTCTGGAAGGGAATTGTGCATTGCACTCTAAGATTTCCGAAGCACAAATATCTTATTGGAGGCGTAAGCATCAGCAATAAATTCTCAAATTTCTCCAAATCCCTCATGATCGAGTTTATGCGCTCGCATTACTATGATCCCTATGTGGCACAGTACATAAGGCCGAAAAAAGAATTTAAGGTAAAGCTGAAGGATGGCGATAAGGAATTCATTTTTGACGAAACCCAGGCCGATCTTAATAAGTTTGACAAGATCATTGACGAGGTGGAGCCCGGAAGCATGAGATTACCGGTACTTATTAAAAAATACATCAAGCAGAACGCCAAGGTCGTGGCCTTTAATGTGGATCCCTTATTTAACGATGCGGTTGACGGGTTGATGTACATTAGGATCGCCGATCTTCCTGAAAGTACGGTAAGACCCGTACTGGAAGAGTTCCAGCAGGAACTGGAGCGAAAGGTGACCGAGATGCGCAGGAAGGGAGAATTTCCGAAGTAGCAGCTCTACCATACAAAATTTAGAGGATTGGAAATGGCTTTTTTGATGCGTAACTTGCTGGTTCAGGAATAAAAATTCAGAAAATGGAAAAGATATTGATCGTTGGAGCTACAGGAAGTACTGGAAAAAGGATCATCGAGATCCTTAACAACAGTCAGAGTTTTGAGCCGGTGGCCATGATAAGAAAAGAAGAGCAGCAGCAAATCTTTGATGACATGGAAGTGAAGTGGGTGCACGCAGACCTCGAGCAGGAGGATCTGAGCCCGGCATTAAAAGGTGTCAAAAAGGTGATCTTCTGCGCAGGCTCCGGAGGGGATACAGGACCTGAAAAAACGACCGAAGTAGATGAAAAAGGTGCAATAAAGATCATAGATGCTGCCAAAAAAGCTAAGGTGAAAAAGTTCATAATGCTAAGCTCCATGGGGGCCGATGAACCTTCAAAGCACAAAAAGCTGGAGCACTATCTCGAGGCCAAAGCAGCAGCCGATCAACATTTGCGCAACAGCGGACTCGATTACACCATAATTCGTCCAGGCGCTCTTACAGATGATATGGGCACCGGAAAGGTGAAATTGGCCGAAAAACTTGATGGCAGCGGGGAAATTCCGCGGGACGACGTGGCTTTTCTGCTTATCATGTCCCTTGCCGATCCTCTTGTGAAGAACATGACCTTTGAGGCTGTGGAAGGTGACGAGCCAATAAAGTCGGCTATGATCGAACTGAGCAGAGAATAGAGTAGACGGTAGTTTTTTTAGACGGTAGATTTAGACATTAGATTTTAGACGTTAGACATTAAACCTTTAACCTTAGACCTTCCCATGAAGCCTACGAGAAAAGAAATTGGTCCTGGTACACGGGTTGCTATAGTGCAGAAGCAGGACCAGCGGTCGGGCAGATTGACCTATGGCTACGTGGCTGACATCCTCACCAAATCTCCTATGCATCCACATGGTATCAAGGTCCGATTGGAAACAGGGGAAGTGGGAAGGGTTCAGAAGATTGAGGATTCACTGGCGTGATTCCCAATTATCAATGATCAATGATCAATTAACAGCTTCATAAGCCGTCGATTCGGGTGAATTTTGAATTGTGGTAATTCAATACGCCATCAATTCGAGTGTTTTGACTGAGAGGGAGCGAAGACAAAAAGTATCGAGAATTAGACGTATCCTGAACTCCCGTACTTCTCGATACGTTTTTCAGTGCTTTCGCACTTAAAAAACACTCGAAGTGACGGGAATTTGGATTTGACTGTCGATGTCAATTCTAAATGAATTTTGGACTGCGCTACATCAATACGCCGTCATTTCGAGTGCTTTGACTGAGAGGGAACGAAGGCAAAAAGGATCGAGAATAATGCGTATCCCGTACTTCTCGAGTGCTTTCGCACTTAAAAACACTCGAAGTGACGGGAATTTGTATTTGACTGTCGACGTCAATTCCAAGAAATTTGAACTGCGCTACATCAACTCGCCGTCAATTCGAGTGTTTTGACGGAGAGGGAGCGAAGGCAAAAGTATCGAGAATTAGACGTATCCCAGACTCCCGTACTTCTCGATACGTTTTTTCAGTGCGTTCGCACTTAAAAAACACTCGAAGTGACGGGAATTTATATTTGAGGGAATCTGGTACTGCGTTAGCAGGAAAAAATTTGTGTCGGGAATAAGGCCGCTAATCCTGATAAGACCTAATCCGCTGCGAATTGATAATTATACCCGTCATGACCACGAAGATCCCGCCCATTAAATATTCAAACCCAACCCCGGCATCCATCAACAGTCCAACTACAAGCGGACCTAAGGCAGTAGAGATAACAGAGAACATGGTAAAGACACTTCTTATCACCCCCATTTTTTCGGTGCCATAGAGTTCTGCAATCAGCGCAGTTTTTACAGTTCCCGAAACTCCCATGCTAATACCGGCAGTAATGAGAAAGATCAAGGCTCCCAGGATACTTTCCATAAAGGCAAAAGGTAGCAAGCCCAGATTTATGGGGATAAGGTAGTACTGGAATAATTTTCTTGCGGTGAACTTGTCCACCCATACCCCTCCAAAAAGAGAAAAAAGGAAGCGGGTTATGGCGTAAAAGGTAAAGAAGGTAGCATACAACTGTACCGACCAGCCTTTGTTCTCCACAAACACGTACTGATAAAAAAAGATCGCAGTAGCCCCGAAACTCAGGATAAAGCTGGCGGGCATCATCACCCCGAACTTCCTGTCAAAAACCACAGTCTTATAGTCCTTTAGCAAGGAAAATGGCGACGGACTCCCCTTGGTGGAAAGCTTCTCATCAAAGTAACCGAGCCGGGTAAACTTGAGCCGAACGAGGTAAAGCAGCAGCGCGACTCCACTCGCAATAGCCGCAACCCGCCAGTCAAACCAGCTTATGAGGAAAGCGATGATGAGCGGAAATATGGCTTCCCCCACAGAAAATCCCAGCGAGGAAAAACTAAGGGCTTTACCGCGGTCGTTAACGTATTGCTTGGACATGATGGTCATGCTTATGTGAGTTAACAACCCCTGCCCTGCCAGGCGAAGGCCTATAACAGCAACTATTAGCAGGATCACACTTTGTGAGACTCCCAGCAGAATGCTGGAAAGGGCTAGGGTAGTAACGGTGAAGGCAGTAACCTTTTTTACCGGTTTATGATCTACCGTGTGACCTACCGAGAGCATAATGAATGACGCCGCAATGGTACAGCCGGCATAGATAGCACCAAAAGCTCCTTCGGAAATACTGAAAGACCTGATGATCTCGGGCACATAGAGAGAGATCAGGAAGGTTTGTCCAAAGCCCGACAACAGCGTGAGCAGCCAGCCAAAGCTTACGGTCCTGAAATTTCCCTTTAAAAAGTAAAAATAGTCCTTCATTTCAGCCTGCAAAGGTAAGGCGTTCTTTGGGCTGAAGAAAAGTTAGCCGCGCTTTAGCACAACTTTAAAAGAAAAGGTTTTCGCCCATTCCCGATACAATACCTGGTCTCCAATTTAAAGCCGCTTTTGTTCCTATTCCATTGCTTTACGGTTTTCCCTCAGCTTCTTTAACAGATATTTAATAGCTTTACTAAGGCCACAAGAACATTTCTTTATTCGGGAAAATACCGACGGTAAAGGAAAGGTTTTGTTGTGGTATAAGCCGTTTCCACACATTTAAAAGAACGAACACAATAAGAACATTATGAAAAAAATTATGTTACTGCTATTTTTCGGCACCGTGGCAGCCAACGCCCAAATTGAATCGAAGTTAGAAGGAATAACAATTAATTCTCCGTGTGAATTAGAATATATTAGGAATTTAGGGAATCAAAATAACTACAGTTGTCCTTTCCAATATGGAAATAATAAGCTTGACAATTATTCGGTTACAGTTGCCAACCTTCAAACTGAAATGAGTGGCTTTACGGGCAGTAGTTTAGAAACGTATAAAGACACTTTTTTAGAAACCATTAAATCCAACTCAGAAAGTCTTGGAGAAAAAGCAGAATATGTAAAACTCCAAAATGGAATTGAGGCAGTCTCGATGATTTCCAATTTAACTTATGCCGATCAAAATCTAAAAAACATTGCCATTGCTTTTCTTTATAAGCAAAAAAGTTTCGTCGTGAATTTAACCACAAACAATTTTGAACGCACAAATGATGTAGAAAATTTAATTAAAAGGATTCTTTTAAGATAAAAAACAAATGAAAATGAAATATAAAAATATCTGTATTATTATAGTTATTTCTTTGTGCTATGTTTTAAATACAAGTGCCCAAAAAAGATTCTTCATAAACGAAAATTCTTATCCAGCAAGTCAAAGTTTTTCATTACAGAATCCTGAAACTTTTTCAAGTAAACCAGAAATAGATGTGATGTTCGTCAAAAAGGCAGATCAGTATATGTTGGTGCTGAGTAAAAGTGCGCCTATGGGACAATCTCGATTAAAAGGAGATATATTGCTCTATCTTGACGATGGTTCTGTTATTAAATGTGTCGATAGAGGAATTAATGATTATGTCAATGAAACTTCAACTTCGATGTATTATTTATCTGATAGTGGAATTGAAAAACTCAGGAATAGCAACCTTCATACCTTGCGATATTCGACAACGGGAGGTGATTATACTGCAGTTAATAAAGGTAAAGAATCATTGAATATATATGTTCCATTTATAAAAAAGGCAAACGTACCTAAGATTTTGGGTAATTTTTAATTCTAAGCATAGATCCAGGATTTGACACAAAACGTATGGTAACAACATATAAAAACAATGTTTAAATCAGTCTCAAATCGAAAGTCCGTGCTCGCTTGCTTAGCCGATTGTCCTGCGGACAATCAAGCTCGCCAGCTCGCACTGTTTTTATACGAGACGTTGGCACTCATTTGACTCAAAATAAGATATGGAATTTCCCACCTATAATTCCGGGATAGAAGAACTGGAAAAGATTGAATCAATACTGGATAAATTCTGTCCCGAAAAGCCTAACCTTTTAAGTCGACAAATCGGAATATATAAAATCTTTAAAAACATTCTCTCAAATCTCAAATTTTTAAATCACATTAATAATGGTGAATGTGCCACCCAACCTTTTGCGACATTGAGCAGAATGATAATAGATAATTATTCTATCCTTTACTTGATTTCAACATACTCTTCAATAAAAGAACGTGACCTTCGATACTATCTGTATTTAATGGATTCATTAGAAGGAAGAATTAATTTAATTGAGGGTTTTAGTAAAACGGTTCAGAACAATAGCTTAATTAAAGATTTTCAACCGTCAAAGCATGTCATTGATCACGATAAGAGAGCTATTAAAAATCTGATGGCAAAAATAAAGACGGATCAGTTAGATGAAATAGTTTCGGTACGTGTAATTGACAAGAGAAACTGGAAATTTGATAATGACAATCATAAACAAAAAGAGAGATTAAGCTGGGAAGACTTATATATTATAGCAAGAATACCAAAAAGATTTTCCAAAATTGTCCAAAACCATTATTCCACCTATACCCACGGTCTGGGAATGACAATTTTGTACGAGCCAAGAAATGAAAGTTTCGTAGAAAGTACATTTTTGTTATTAAGTTTATTAAACTTAAATATCGCGAGGATTCTGATTGATGAATTTAATTTGAAACCTGACAAGATGGATATTGACCCTCAGTTCGTAAAATTCGTGAACCATCAATGGGAAAATTATCAAAAATGGGATAATTAAAAAACGAGTGCGAACAATAAATATCCCAAACTGCAGGATACCTCCAAAAAATAGCATTTTTGACTACTTTAAAAAGCAGTCTTTAACAACAAATTCAAGTCGCCAAGCCGCAACTTACGTATTTCGAGATGTAGCCGGTTTGATATAACTTTAAAAAGTGGAATTAATTAATCGAAGCAGCCTTTCAAAAGCAGATAAAAAGGAAATATTCCATTTATGGAATAATGAATACCCTGAAAAATTGAGTTATAAATCTCTTCCGGATTTTGAAGTTTACCTTCAGAATTTGACCGGCCAGTCCCATATACTCTTGAAAGATGAAAATCAGAATATCAAAGGCTGGTACTTTGATTTTATGCGTGATAATCAAAAATGGTTCGCGTTAATCTTAGACTCTAAACTTCACGGGAAAGGGTGGGGCACAAAAATGCTCAGTCTGGCAAAAGACAAAGAGAAGGAATTAAATGGATGGGTTATTGACCACAACGCAGACAAAAAGAAAAATGGTGAACGTTATTTGTCCCCCTTGATCTTCTATTTGAAAAACGGATTTAGAAAGTTAGACGAACAAAGACTGGAACTTAATAAGATCTCAGCTGTAAAAATAAATTGGACTAAATAAAACCGGCCAGAAGATAACAGGATGCTCAAGCTTGACTCAATTCGAAACTTTCTGCTCCCTCACCGGTTCGCACTGTTTTCATACGCTACCATTCGTATAATTTAGGAGATCATCTAACGCCAACAAATGGAGAACTATTTTCAAAGTACTTAAATCCCTCAGAAAAATGGCATACAGCTTATCATTTAATCATATAGCTCTTTCTGTAAAAGATGTAGACGAGTCTGTTGAATTTTACCAGAAATTACTTAAGCTGGAAGAAATTAAGAATACTGCCTCAGATTCTAAAACGAGATGGCTATCGCTCAATGAAGAAAAACAACTTCATTTAATTCCCCGGCCTGATTCTGAAATAAAAATTAATAAAGCTGTACATTTTGCTTTGTCCACACCCAATCTAGATCCTATTATATCTAAATTGGAGAAGCTAAAAATCGAATTTTATGACTGGAAGGATAATCGAAATAAAATTCATGTGCGAAAAGATGGGATCAAACAGATCTACTTTCAGGACCCGAACGGATACTGGATAGAAATTAATAATGACGTCAAATAAAACTCAGACCAACTACGGTAGTAATAAGATCACCGTTCCATTAACCTCAGCTTGCTAAATGTTGTTTCGCTCCCTATATGATTCCAGAACTACAAATCTTGAAGCCAGGATTGAAGTGAAGGAGCTGAAGAAGATCTTGAAAGAAAAACCAGAAAGATTTCACCTAAAATGGGTAACGGCTGACAACTTTATAATCAGCTCAAATTTTTCATACGGCAGCAGCTTAATATGGGATGTAAATCGACCCAACACCAAAAGCGAGATCATTTACTATGGAAGAATAACTGAAATGGAGGAATCCAAAACTAAAATTGAACTCAGAACAAGAAGCAAAGATCTTCTTGCCACTTTACTTATCATTTTCCCCATGCTCGTCCTTTTGCTACAGATGATCATTAAATTCGATCGACCGGTTTTCTTAGTACAATTTGCGATCTTTCCGATTGCAATCATAGGTTTATTGTACTTCATTAGAAGCGAAGAAAATGGTTTGCTAAGGATTTTCCAGGAGCACCTGAATGATGAAATATTAAAGTCTGAAATGGACCCTAAAAAATCATTACAGGAGAATAGATGATTAACCTTTATTGAAGAAATCTCCAAATAAAATGAAAGAATTCTTTACTGATATTTTCCAGTACCATCAGCATTTCAACAGGCAATTGATCGATCAGCTAATAGAGAACAAGGATGCTCTCCCGCCCGCGACTTTACCCCTGTTTTGTCATTTACTCAATGCACATCAAATATGGAATGCGAGAATTACAGGTGAAAAGGAGTTTGGGGTGCACGACACCTATTCTTTGGAAGATTGCCTGCGCATAACCCATCAAAACCACCATAGAACTCTTGATATAATTTCGGCCAATGATTTCGACAGGAAGATCAAATACAGAAATTCAAAAGGCATGGAATTCACCAACAGCATTGGGGAAATTCTGTTTCACATTTCAAATCACAGCACCCACCATAGAGGTCAGGTGATAGCGGACCTCAGAAAAAGCGGGATCACTCCTATCACCACCGATTATATTTTCTACAAACGCTAAGGCTGCTATAAAAAAGCTTTGTCAATTGGCTCCCACAGCTCGATCTTATTGCCATCGGGATCCATGATCCAACCGAATTTTCCGTAGTCGAAGGTCTGCATTTCTCCCACGATCTCCACGCCCTCCTTCTCCAGTTCCTTCAGCAACTCTTCCAGGTTCTCCACCCGGTAGTTGACCACAAACTGCTTTTTTGAAGGCTCATAATAGTCGGTGTCGTCCTTCATCGGGCTCCATTGGGTGGAGCAGTCATTCCCTTCCTTGTCCTTCCACCAAAAGGTGCTCCCCCACTGGTCTGTATTTAACCCTAAATGTTTGCTGTACCAATCTTTGGTGGCTTTAGGATCCTTGGTCTTAAAGAAGATCCCGCCGATCCCGGTTACTCTTTTTTTCATGTTTCTTTTGGTTTAGACCGAGAGTTTTTCTGAAAGTAATACGTCATCCTGAAATTATTTCAGGATCTTAAATTCCCACTAGACTGGAAGCTGAAACAAGTTCAGCTTGACGAAAAATGGAACTTTCAAACGGTCTTTTAGTTTTTTATATATCCTTAAAATGATCTGTGATCTTATGCGCAATAGTATCTGCCAGTTTCCTGTGAGATTCCACCGTCCATCCGGCCACGTGCGGACTGAGCAGTACGTTAGGCATCACCAGCAATTCCTGAAGCGCTTGGGGCATCTCGGCACCTTCCGAAAAGAGGCTTTCAAAAGAGCCTTTTTCATACTCCAGTACATCAAGTCCTGCTCCCAGTATTTTACCCGCCTGTAAAGCTTCCACGAGATCTTCGGTCACCACACTTTTACCGCGGGCGGTGTTGAGCAGCCAGAAGGGTTTTGTAAAAGCTGCAATGAAATCTTTGTCGATCATTCGATTCGTTTCCGGCGTCCAGGGTGTGTGCAGGCTGACCACATCACATTCCTTTCTGAAATCTTCCAAAGAAACCTGTTCGGCATGCTCATCTCCTACCCCCTCTAAAATGTCATAACAGAGCACCTTTACATCAAAACCCTGCAGCTTTTTAGCAAAAGACCTGCCCATATTTCCGTAGCCAATGATACCGACAGTTTTTCCTTCCAGTTCTACTCCGCGGTTAGCTTCTCTATACCACAAACCTTCCCGCACCTGCCGGTCTGCTTGGTTGAGTTTGTTGAACAGGGAAAGCAGCATTCCTAGTGCATGTTCACCAACGGCATTCCGGTTGCCTTCGGGAGCAGAAAAGAGTTTCACTCCGCGCTTTTCTGCGTATTCCACGTCTATACTTTCAAGTCCGGCGCCCACGCGGGCGATGAACTTTAGATTGGGTGCGGCATCAAGAAATTCTTTTCCTATTTTGAACCGACTTCTTATCACGATCCCATCGTACAGATGCTGATTTTCCAGGATCTCCTGCTCAGTTTGGTCATAGGCTTCAATGTTGTGATGCCCGGCCACCTCGAGTTGTTGTATAAGCGTAGGATGGTTGGAGTCGGCGTGAAGAATGATCATGAAAAATCAGATTTTTGGATAGTCAGATTGGGTGAGGCTGTCTTTCACGTCTCCGGTGTGTTTGGTACTCAACTTTTCGAAGAGCATGATATGGACTTCTTCCCCGTTTTTGGTCATTGGGCAGTGCTTCACACCTTTGGGAACAATGATGATCTCCCCTTCCTTTACAGTTTCTGTTCGATCTTCAAACTGAAGGTACAAAGTCCCCTTCAACACCTGAAACAACTCGTCTTCCTCATCGTGCTGATGCCAAACGAATTCGTCTTTTACCTTCGCCACCAGCACCTGCATGTCATTCACAATTCCTATTTGCCGCGGATGCCAGTGGTTGCTGAATTTGGTTAATTTTTCTTTGGGATCAATGGGTGTTGAAAATGACATTTTTGGAACATATTAATGAAGAAGCAATTTACATAGAAAATTGGAGAGGATACATGGGTAACTTTTTTACATGTTTTTAGCGGAACATCTTCAGATTTACCCAAGTCCATGTAAACAAATAGTCAGGTGTGGAGAATCTTTGGTTTGCATGATTTTAAAACTTTGGCAAATCTGAACAGGAAACAGCTCCAGATTTGCCAAAGTTCCTATGAATGGTAAGATCTATTTCCTAGATCGAACAGAAGGTTCTGGGAGAGTACTTTGGTAAAACTACTTTAAAGCAGCTCCTCCAGATTTACCAAAGTCCATTTAAACAAATAGTCAGGTCTGGAGAAAGTTTGGTTTTCAAGAATTTGAAAACTTTGGCAAATCTAAACAGGAAAACAGCTCCAGATTTGCCAAAGTTCCTATGAATGGTAAAACCTGGTTCTTAGATCAAACTAAATTTCTTGGGAGAGTACTTTCGTAAATCTACTTTAAAGGAGCTCCTTCAGATTTACCAAAGTCCATGTAAACAAATAGTCAGGTGTGGAGAAAGT
Organism: Salinimicrobium aquimaris; assembly: GCF_035607535.1. Classification (NCBI taxonomy): domain Bacteria; kingdom Pseudomonadati; phylum Bacteroidota; class Flavobacteriia; order Flavobacteriales; family Flavobacteriaceae; genus Salinimicrobium; species Salinimicrobium aquimaris. The sequence goes on along the minus strand of NZ_JAYDZX010000003.1, from coordinate 346,441 downwards.
TTGATTTTCATAATTTTGCCAAAACTTTGGCAAATCTTTAAGCTTTAGAATTTGGCGCCTGGAATTTGGTATTCAAAATTTGGCCCACCTACGCTGAAGCTCCGGCGGGTAAATGCCTGGAATTTAGGCTCTTTAAAAGCCTAGAATCATTTTTGCGATTGTAAAGTAAATAAGGATCCCAAAAATGTCATTACTGGTGGTAATAAAAGGACCGGTCGCCATCGCCGGATCAATCCCGAATTTATCAAGAATAATAGGAACAAAGGTCCCGATCAAAGAAGCTATCACGATCACCGAAACCAGGGAAATTCCAACGGTAAGGCCAAACCAGAAGTCGAAGCCCAACAGGAAAATTCCGCCGATGATAAGTAGCAGTGCGAGGGCAGCGCCGTTCAGGAGGCTAAGCAGGATTTCTTTTATGAGTCGGTTCCAAAGAGAACCACTCAGGCTTTGATTCGCCAGACCCTGCAGTACAATTGCCGACGATTGTACGCCCACGTTCCCTGCCATTGCCGCAATAAGCGGAACAAAAAAGAAAAGTGCGGCATGCTCCTGCATGGCGGCATCAAAGGTTCCCAATACGGTCACAGAGACAAAACCGCCCAGAAGCGCCAGAATTAGCCAGGGTAATCTTGCACGGGTAAGCCGTAGAATAGAATCATCGGCCTCCACGTCTTCAGATATACCGGCAGCCATCTGGTAATCTCTTTCGGCTTCATCCCGAATGAAATCCACAATATCATCAATGGTGACACGACCAACGAGACGTCCCATTTCATCTACAACCGGAATGGCTTCCAGGTCATATTTTTGCATGATACGCGCTACCTCCTCGCCTTTTGTATGCACAGTAACATAATCCACTTTGTCTATAAATACATCGCTGATGTTAGCTCTGCTTGAGGCTGTGAGCAGGTCCTTCAGGGATAGTCGGCCCTTAAGTTTTCCCTTGTCGTCCACTACGTAGATAGAATGGACACGGGTAACATTTTCGCCCTGGGCTTTCATCTCGGCCAGCGAACCGGTAACACTCCAGTTCTCGTTGACTTTCACAAGCTCCTTTGCCATGAGTCCCCCGGCAGAATTCTCGTCGTAGCGCAGCAGCTCCACAATATGCTCGGCGTGCTCTTCATCGCTCATTTCCTGGATCACCTCCTGCTTTCGCTCTTCAGAAAGTTCGGCGATGATATCGGCAGCATCATCGGTATCCATATTCTCGAGTTCTTCGGCAATTTCTTTGGCCGAAAGATTATCGAGGATACGTTCCCGCACGTCTTCCTCCAGCTCCATAAGGGCCTCGGAAGTTTTGGTGCTGTCAAGCAGTTTTATAATATAGGTTGCCTGGTCGAGGTCGAGTTCGTCGATGATCTCGGCAATATCGGCATGGTGCACCTCATCCAGCAGCTGCAGGAGCTCGGCATCGCGCTTCTCTTCAATGAGATGCTGAATGTGCTCGATATATTCTTCGCTTACCTCAAACTGCATAAGGCTGGATCTTTTGTGTAAGTTCAATGAACCGGGCAGTACTCAGCTGCTCCGGGCGCAAGCCAAAGATACTATCTTCTTTAATATTTTCAGGAAGATCGAAGATTTTCAGACTGTTTCTTAGAGTCTTTCTTCGTTGCTGAAAAGCAGTCTTTACCACTCGGAAAAACAGTTTTTCATCGCAGGGCAGGGAAAGCACTTCTTTCCTGGTTAGCCGAAGCACGCCGCTATCCACTTTTGGAGGCGGATTAAATACTGAAGGCGGCACGGTAAAAAGATATTCCGCCTCGTAAAAAGCCTGTACCAGAACAGAGAGGATCCCGTAGGTCTTACTTCCCTCTTTTTCGCAGATCCTTTGTGCAACTTCCTTCTGAAACATCCCCGAAAACTCCGGAATATACTCCCGAAGCTCCAGCATCTTAAAAACGATCTGCGAAGAAATATTGTAAGGAAAGTTCCCGATGATGGCCAATTGATCCTGCTTAAAAACTTCGCTGATATCGTACTTTAAAAAGTCCTTTTCATGGATCTTTCCTTCGAGTGCAGGATAATGCTCGTGAAGATAGGCCACACTTTCTGTATCGATTTCAATGACATGAATATCAGCATCCTTCCTGAGCAGGTATTTTGTGAGCACGCCCATTCCCGGACCAATCTCCAGAACGTGAGGATATCCTTTGTAGGTGAGAGTATCTGCAATTCTTTCGGCAACAGATTCATCTGTAAGGAAGTGCTGACCAAGATGTTTCTTCGCCCTTACGTCCCCTTCCTGAGGTGCATGCGCAGCCGCATGCTGGTGTTTCCCACCTTTCTTTTTGTAATTCTTCTTCATATAAAGGTGGGATTCTTATTGCTCGCTGATGATCTCCAGTTCCGTCCTGAAGGCTACGAATTTCCCTTCAAAAGGAGCTGTTTTGCTTCGCAAGGTTTTGGCATCTTCGTCGTAATACCGCTGCAGCATCTGCTTACTCTCGGTAGTGTACTGAACAGAATAGGTCACCCCTCCCATTTCCTCGTTCACCATCACCCGCGTCATTAGGGCTTTTATGAATTTTCCGGTGTTGAGCATATCAGGAATGTGTTCTTTTTTCATCCATTCCACCCACTCATCGTGGATATCTTCCTGAATATTTATAGTGACGTTGTAGATATACATAAGATGCTAATAATTTTGCGGCAGGAACGCTGCCAAATGAATGCTTATTCCAGTTCGTCCCCCCGTAATTGCCGGAATTTTTTCCGGGCGTCGACAAAGTAAATACTATCGGCGTAATTAAAGATAATTTTTTCATAAAACTCCTGCGCCTTCCCGGGTTCTTCCAGTTTGTCGGCATAGAGTTCGGCGAGATAAAAATGCGCATTATCCCCTAAAACCCCATTTTTATAATGCTCAATTATTGCTAGATAGTTCTTTTCGGCCTTAGCATATTCCCGGGCCTGCTCATAAAGCCCCGCCTGTTTTAAAAGCGCATCATCTTCTATTTTCTCGCCTTTGTGCTGAGTCAAAACAGAATCCAGGACCTCAATCGCCTTGCTGTTCTTTTCCTGAAATGCCAGAAGATCGGCACGCGCGTACTTCTTTAAGGCAGTTCTCGTACTGTCCTCCTGCGAATTTTCGCTTATTAGCAGGCTGAGTTCCATGGCATCATTTGAGATGAGCTGGGAAGTTGCCGACTTCAATACATCCAGCTGAATTGTAGCCCAATCGAAATCCCCCTTGTAATAACTCGTTTTTGCCACCTTAAATCTTGCCATCTGTGCGATCACATCGTTTTCCACCAGGTTCTGCACCTGGGAATAATAGATCAAAGCCTGATTAAATTTCTCGTCCAGCACAAGAATGTCTGCCAATGCCATTTTTAAAGCTGCTTCTTCCAGCTTCTTTAGATCCCGGTCCAGGAAATTGCGCAGCACTACTTCAGCTTCAGAAATCTTTTGCTGCTTAAAGGCAAGAAAATTGGCGTAGTCGATGTACAGGGACAACATTTGGGAACCACTTCCATAGGTCTCAAAAAGGGTATTATAACCTGCCTCTATTTCCGAATATTTTTCCTGCGGAAGAGTCTCCTGCAGGATATTCAATCTTAGCTGATGCGCCTGAAGTTTCAGATCTTCATTGGGAGCTTCAGCAATAACAAAATCCAGGACTTCAAGCGCCGTTGCAGGTTGCCCCTCTTCCCGCGCCATTACCGTAAGCCGAAGGATCGCGCCCAATCCCTGACCAGACCGGCGGTAGATTGCCTTCTCTTGCTGAAATGCCTTTTGATATTCCTTTTGCTGCACAAACAGCCAGCTCAACATACCGTTGTACAAGATATTCTGATCCTCCTGAAGTCTTTTAAGAAGCAATTTCCTAAAGATAAGGTTTGCTTCATTTTTAGGATCATCTGTAATGAACTGCCCGTAAATGCGGCTCACCCCGGGCAGGAGATTCGGATTATTGCCCAGCACGTCGATGTAATTACTGAACATTTTTTCGATTTCGCCCTGCTCCCCGTAAAGCCTCGCAAGCTGAATATTGTATTCGGCATCGGGATTCATTTTCATTCCCAGTTCATAAGCCGTTACGGCACGATCAAGTTTACTGTACTTTTCAAAGGATCGGGCAATGGAAAAAGCATAATTGGGTCGGGATTCTATAGCTCTTAAAGCTTCGGCATAAAATTGATCGGCCTGAGAAGCGTTCCCCTGCAGCTCATAATTATGACCCAGTTCCACCAGGTAGTGCGGTGCATTGGCAGTGTTGTTCACCCGCTCCTTCAGCAGTTTTTCTGCCTGATTATATTTTTCAAGTTGCTGGTAGGTGGCTATTAATCCGTAGAAAAAAGAAGCGTTATAAGGCTCCTGCTTCAGCAGCTTTTCGTAGATGTTCTCTGCCTTTTCAAATTCTCCGCGGTCGAAATAGTTCTTCGCCAGTTGTTCTGACTGGGAATAGCCTGAAATAACCGTGAAAAGGAGGATGAGAAGGAAGTAGAGATCGCGCATCCCGATTTAATTTTTATAAAGATAAGAAATTGCCCTTTTTAGAACCTGAAAGAGAGGTAATTATTATCCTGAAACAAAAAAACCTCACAGGTTTTGAAAAGCTGTGAGGTTTGTTACCAGTAAAGATTAACTCCTAGTCAATAATATCAAACCCCGTATAAGGCACCAGCACCTCGGGTACTTTTATTCCTGCAGGAGTCTGGTAGTTCTCCAGGATACCTGCGAGGACGCGCGGCAAGGCAAGCGCGCTTCCGTTAAGCGTATGCACCAATTCCTTTTTGCCGTCTTTGTTCTTGTACCGCAACTTGAGCCTGTTGGCCTGAAAAGTTTCAAAATTTGAACACGAACTAATTTCCAGCCAGCGATCCTGTGCTGTAGAGAACACCTCAAAATCGTAGGTTAGAGCTGAAGTGAAGCCAAGATCTCCACCGCAAAGCCTCAGGATGCGGTAAGGCAACTTTAGATCTCTCAAAATATCTTTTACCTGCTCTACCATATTGTCCAGAGCAGCATAAGAATCCTCCGGCTTTTCGAGCCTCACGATCTCCACTTTATCAAACTGGTGCAGGCGATTTAGGCCTCTTACGTGCGCGCCATAGGAACCGGCCTCTCTTCGGAAACAGGGTGTATAACCTGTACATGCGATAGGAAGGTCACCTTCAGAAAGCATATCGTCTCTAAACATATTGGTAATTGGTACCTCTGCAGTTGGAATAAGGTAAAGGTTATCGTCGGTCACATGGTACATTTGCCCCTCCTTATCGGGCAGCTGACCGGTCCCGTAGCCCGAAGCTTCGTTTACCATCAATGGCATTTGAAATTCTGTGTATCCCGCTTTGACATTCTTGTCTAAAAAGTAAGAAATAAGGGCTCTTTGAAGTCGGGCGCCTTTTCCTTTATAAACGGGGAAACCGGCACCGGTGATCTTGTTGCCAAGTTCAAAATCTATGATGTCGTATTTTTTTGCGAGTTCCCAGTGTGGCAGGGCACCTTCGGCAAGTTGCGGTACCTCTCCTTCCTTAAAGACCTCCACATTATCTTCTTCTGAATTTCCTGCCGGAACGAGCTCGTTGGGAATGTTTGGAATATTATATAAAGTCCTGTTGAGCTCCATAGTGGTAGCCGCCAGCTTTTCGGATAATTCTTTTGTAGATTCCTTTAAGTCTGAAGTTTGTTGCTTCAGCTGATTAGCCTTCAGGTGTTCTCCGGTCTTGAACAGCATTCCAATTTCTTTGGAGAGTCGATTAGATTCAGCTAATTTTTCATCGAGTTCGGTCTGGGTGGCACGACGGGTTTCATCCAGCTCAAGCACTTCAGAAAAAATCCCTTCAGCATCAAAATTTCTCTTTTTTAAGGCTTCAATATATGCCTCCTTATTCGCCCTGATATTGGCTACCTGTAACATAGTCTTATTTTTTGAAGATTTGCCGAAACGGCATTTCCGGAATCATAGAACAAAAATAGCAAAAGCCCGAAAACATCAATCTATTGAGGAAGGTAAAATCCAGGAGTGATGTTCAAAATGCTTCCAATCCTCTGCTGCGAGATCCACCTTTGGATCGATAAAAGGCTTATACGGCCTCCCATTCACACTTACTTTGCTATCCACGTAGACCTCAACCTCTCTGCCCGTCTGTTCAAAATCCTCTTCAAGACGTTGTGCAAACTGCCAGATCATATCGGGCTTGGAACCTATGGATCGCTGCTGCTTCTTAGAAAGATACTTACTGTTTTGTATATAGAGCGTATCCTGCGGCTTCGCCTTATCAACGACCTTAAACTGTATTCTCCCCGACTTTGACCTCAACATCATACGCCAGCTAAGCCTGTGCCCTTCCTCGGTCCACAGCACATCATCTTTAAAGAACCAGTGCCTTACCGGCAAAGCCGCCTGTACCAATAGCCAGATGCTCATAAAACCTATGATCAGGTTACGGTGTGGGGGTACCTCGATCTCTCCTGTGGAATAATAGGGCTTCTTCCATAGAAAATAGCGGTTGATCGTTTTTGCCGGAAAAAAGAACAGGATAAAGGCAAGCGCCAAATAAGGGAAGATACCTATCTGGAATACTATGGAATTAAAGATGTGGAAAAATATAGCTGCCAAAAATGCGGGAATCCTCGTTCTTTTCCAGAGCAATAGCGGGATGATCAAAAGATCAAACAGGAATCCGAACCAGGCAATAGTATAGTGTACCCACGTTTGCTGAAGAAAATCCCCTATCAACCAGTAATCCTTTCTCGCAGCCATAAGCATTCCCGGCAGGGTAGCATCAAACCAGTCGGGGTAGATCTTTGCTATGGCAGCGTAGGTATAAACAATGAACATTTGAACCACCAGCAACAGCCAGACCCAGCGCGGCATGCTTATCTTCTTTAGATTGGGCCTTTGCCACACATCAACTGAAGCATAACGGTGCGCCGGAAGCAGGATCATAAGAAAACACAACAGCATCAAAAGGTAATAATGATTGTTGTAGGATGTTTTCTGCATCAGGTAAACCGAAGCCCACATAATGGCGTACATAAAAATGCTGAACCTGTACTTGTAACCCAGCGCCACCAAAAGTCCGAAAAATCCCATCACCGCGTAGTACCAGATCATTCCGTTCCCCGGCAGCGGCTGCAAAAATTCAAAACCGATAAAATTAAAAGTAAATTGGGGCTCAATGAAGACCCTTCGCACCCATCCGGTAAAGATCGCACCTATAGCTTCGATGACCAGCAAAATCCCAAAAAGGATCCTGAACACGATAAGTGCAGAATTATCAATTCGGGTGAAAAGCCATTTATTGAGCATAGTTATCGCGAATGAACTGGAGGCTAAAAGCTTCATCCTGCTTCATGGCCAATTTTAATCCCTCAATGGAATCAAATTTTTTCTCATCTCTTATTCGCGTGAGCAGCTGTATAGAGAGGTACTTTCCATAAAGATCCTTATCAATATCAAAGAAATAAGTTTCTACTGTCTTTTTTGTACCACCAACAGTGGGATTGGTACCTATACTCATCATACCAAAAACCTCCTGCCCGTCAATGACAGAACGCACCACGTAAACGCCATTTTTGGGGATCAACTTGTACTCCTCTTCAATGTGCAGATTTGCCGTGGGATAACTGAATTCCTTTCCCAGTCCTCTCCCCTTTACCACGGTTCCCGCAAGGGCAAAAGGATAGCTTAGGTATTGATTAGCCCTTTCCACTCTTCCCTCCAGTAGTGCTTTCCTGATCTTGGTAGAACTTACGGTCACATCTTCAATATCCTGTTTAGAGATCTCCTCTACTTCAAAATCATATTCCTTTCCAAATTCCCTCAAGTCATTGATGTCGGCAGTACGGTTGCGACCAAACCTGTGGTCGTAGCCAATGATCACCTTTTTAGCCTTTAATTTGTTCACCAGGATATCCCTCACAAATTCCCGGGCTGTAAGGCGCGAGAATTGCTGGGTGAATGGGTGGACTATTAAATGATCGATGCCGCTTTTTTCAAGGATCTCCTTACGTTCTTCAATGGTGTTGATAAGCTTAATATCGGCATCCTTTTGCAGTACCATCCTGGGATGCGGGAAAAAAGTGAGGATCGCCGACTCAAGATTTCCTGCTTTTGCGGTATTCACCAGCCTTTCAATAATCTTTTGATGACCAACGTGCACCCCGTCAAAAGTGCCAATGGTGACAACTGTATGATGACTGCTATTAAAAGCATTTGCTCCTTTATGTTCTTTCAAGTCTGTTCCTATTTCCCGTTAAAGGTATTCATAGTATTATTTATTCCGGCCGTACCAAAGGATCTTATCACTTCAGTTGATTTGTCAAGTCTCTCCGGAAGTTTTTTTGTCTCCTCCTCATCCCATTCTCCCAGTACATAATCCACCTGCCGGCCTTTGGAGAACTCATCACTTATGCCGAAGCGAAAACGGTTGTACCGGGTTGTTCCCAGTTGCGCCTGAATATCTTTTAACCCATTATGGCCACCGTCACTCCCCTTGGTCTTCACCCGAATGGTACCAAAGGGCAAATTAAGATCATCTGTAATGACCAAAAGGTGCTCCAGAGGGACCTTTTCTTTTTGCAACCAGTAATTTACTGCTTTTCCGCTAAGGTTCATATAGGTAGAAGGCTTCAGCAATATAAAGCTGCGGCCTTTGAACTTGTAGGTGGCAAGATCACCTAACTTCTGTGATTCAAAAGTGAGGCCCTCTTTTTCGGCCAGATGGTCCAGTACTTTAAATCCAATGTTATGACGTGTATTGTGATATTTGGGGCCAATATTTCCCAGCCCCACAATTAGAAATTTTTTCATAGGGGAAATTTCTTCTTCTTTAGACGGCTTTGCCAGTAATCTACCAAAGAAAGATAACATGTGTGCTTTTTTGGTAAAAATAAAAAAAGCATCCCATTTCGGGATGCTTTATATTTTGAATAAGAAAAAGACGCCTATTCGTTTTCGTTAACCTCTGTTGCAGGTACTTCATCTGCTGCAGTTTCTTCTTCTTCATCTTCGGTATCGGCGATAACGTTACGAGAAGTTCTAACTTGACAAACAACAGTGTTTTCAGGATGCATGATCTTGAATTTATCACTTTTAAGAGCAGTAACATAAAGCTTGTTTCCAATCTTAAGCGGCGTGATATCTGCTTCAATAAAGTCTGGAAGATTTCCTGGAAGACCTTTCACTCTCATACGACGAAGGTTGAATCTCAACACCCCACCATTTTTCACACCACGTGCAACACCTGTAGTGTGTACAGGAATTTCCATAGTAATTTCTTTGTCTTCGAAGATTTGGTAGAAATCGATGTGCAGAATTGCATCTGTTACCGGGTGGAACTGGATGTCCTGAAGTACAGCATTAAATTTCTCACCACCTTCTAAAGCGATCTCTACAGTATGTACATCTGGGGTGTACACAAGGTCCTTAAAGGCAATCTCGTTTGCTGCAAAGTGTAATGGCTCATCTCCCCCGTATAATACGCAAGGAACCTGTCCAGCATTACGTAGGGCTTTAGTAGCTTTCTTGCCCACGCTTTCTCTTTTAGATCCGTTGATCGTAATTGATTTCATTGTTAAAAATTTTAGGCTGCAAAAGTAAATCTTTTTTTGAGCTAATAAAAGCTTCGGACCTAATTATTTATGACGTGGAAACTTTCCTGGAGAATCAAGAGCCAGGAGTCATGAAATAAGGCCTTATATTTCTTTATTATTTAATGCCCGGCCCAATACTGAGTACTGTAAATTTCGTACTGCTTACTTCTAAAATCTAACTTTTGGATTAGATGACGAATTTCGAACTGATAGACCTGTTGTTGTGAACTCTGTTCATGACATCGGCAAACAGATCGGCACAGGTGACCACGCGGATCTTATTGCTCTCCTTTTTCAGCGGAATGGAATCGGTAACGATAAGTTCGAGAAGCTTGGAGTTCTCGATTCGCTCATAGGCCTCTCCCGATAGCACCGGATGGGTACAAATCGCTCTCACACTTATAGCCCCTCTTTCCATCATAACATCGGCTGCTTTAGTAAGTGTGCCCGCAGTATCTACCATATCATCTACAAGAACAACGTTACGGCCTTCCACATTCCCGATCAATTCCATGTGGGAAATGGTATTAGCCTTTGCTCTTTGTTTATAACAGATCACCACATCACTTTCCATGGCTTTGGAGTAAGCGTAGGCTCTTTTAGAACCACCCATATCCGGCGACGCGATTGTGAGGTTCTCTAAATTAAGACTGCGTAGATAAGGTAGGAAAACTGTGGAAGCGAACAGATGATCCACAGGTTTTTCAAAGAATCCCTGGATCTGGTCTGCGTGGAGATCCATAGTAATAATTCGGGTAGCTCCTGCTGTTTCCAGCATCTTGGCAATAAGTTTTGCAGCAATAGGAACCCTCGGCTTATCCTTCCTATCCTGTCTTGCCCAACCGTAATACGGCATTACCGCTGTAATATGTCTTGCAGATGCTCTTTTTGCAGCATCAAGCATAAGCAGTAGTTCCATAAGGTGATCTGCTCCGGGGTGGGTAGATCCAATGATAAAAACCCGGGAGCCCCTTATAGATTCTTCAAAGGAAGGCTGAAATTCCCCGTCACTGTATGTGGAGGTGATAACCTTTCCCAATTTAGCACCATAAGATTCTGCAATTCTTTCGGCGAGATCCAGACTTTGTTTACAGGAAAAAATTTTAACTGCGGTAGTTACTTCAGGCATTGTGTGTTGTTTGTGGTGTTGCCCTGCAAATTTAGAAATTAATTCCTTTTAGGAAGATTAGCCCGGCTTGTTTATTAGGTGAATAAAAATAAAAAACATCTGGGCTACAATAGTAAAAAATGCAAAAAATGAGGTTTCTGAGGGTGCCGTAAACAGAAACTAAAATTCTGCGAGAAAAAATAATTGGAAACACAAAAAATTCTTATTTTTGCCTCCCATTTGCCTTGGTGCCTGCCTGCCGGCAGGCAGGGCGGAATTGGTAGACCTGCCTACCGGCAGGCAGGCGCGCCGGAAAGAAGTTCTTTACATGTTTTACGTTTATGCACTTTCAAGTCTTAATAAGAACTACATATATGTAGGCTTAACTTCTAATCTTGAAAGAAGAATAGATCAACATAACTCCGGCAAAGAAAAAACTACAAGGGGATACCTTCCTTTTGAATTGATTTTTTCCGAGATTTGCAGTTCAAGATCCGAAGCCAGGCTTAGAGAGAAGTACTGGAAATCGGGAACAGGTAAAGAAAAGCTCAAAATAATTCGGGCGAAATTGAAATAAGCCTTGGTGGCGGAATTGGTAGACGCGCTGGATTCAAAATCCAGTTTCTTCGGAAGTGTGGGTTCGATTCCCACCCAAGGTACAAAAAGGCTCATCTCCTGATGGGCCTTTTTATTTTCAATTGACCCACTTCCTTTTCATATATAAATATCTTCCAACAGATTTTTGTAATTTCGGGCCTTTATCTGCTCATTTTATGTCTCAATTCTGGTTATACTTTAGATTAGGCCTGGAACATGTTCTGGATTGGAATGCCTATGATCACATCCTCTTTCTTATTGTCCTGGTTGCCGCATATTCTTTTCTGGCCTGGAAAAAGGTTTTCTGGCTGGTGACCATCTTTACCCTCGGACATACCCTTTCCCTGTTCCTGTCGGTTTATGAAATTGTGCTGGTAGATACAGCCTGGGTAGAATTCCTAATCCCCATAACCATCCTGATTACTGCCATCTTCAATATCCTGAACGCAAAAAAAAGAGAGAACAAAAACAACATCAGTATCCTGTATTTCACTACTGCTTTCTTTGGCATCATCCACGGCCTGGGATTTTCGACCTATTTCAAGATGATCGCCAGCGGTACCGAAAGTGTTTTTTTACCCTTACTAGAATTTGCACTGGGAATTGAAGCAGCCCAGATCATTGTTGTCATAGCTGTGCTGCTCCTCAGTTTTTTGTTGCAAAACGTCCTTCGGGTGGAAAGGCGGGATTGGATCCTGGTTGTTTCGGCTATTGTAATTGGTATTATTCTGCCCATACTAAAAGAAAATTACCTTGCTCTCTAAAAAATTTAACTTTCCTTTATTGGATTAATTTCAGTCTTGCAATAATTTAGTAAAGCTCAAGTTTTCAGCAGCTTAAAAAGCTTCTTATATTGCAGGCATTTTTCTCACTATGCAAAGAACAAAGCAGCTCAAATTTGACAGGGCATATTTAAGGATCGCCAGGGAGTGGGGCAAACTTTCCCACTGCAATAGAAAACAGGTTGGCGCACTTATTGTGAAAGATAGAATGATCATTTCTGACGGATATAACGGAACTCCAACCGGTTTCGAAAATCCGTGTGAAGATGAAGATGGGTATACGAAATGGTATGTGTTACACGCCGAAGCAAATGCAATCCTGAAGGTTGCCGGAAGCACTCAATCCTGCAAAGGAGCTACTCTCTACATCACCATGTCACCCTGCAAGGAATGCAGTAAATTGATACACCAGTCGGGCATTACCCGCCTGGTCTATAACATAGATTATAAGGACAACTCCGGACTCAATTTTTTAGAAAAGGCAGGAGTTGAAATCGAACAAATAACTGAACTGGACGGTTGAAGAACACAAATAAAAAATATCTACCACTACTCTTAGGATTCGCCTGTGCTCTTGGGGTACTGCTAGGTGCTGCCCTAGATTTTACCAGTTACACCTCCGGCTCCTTTCTTAAACCTAATAAGAAGAAAGAAAAGCTGGCCCGCCTAATTGACTACATTGAATACGAGTACGTAGATGAGGTAGATATGGATAGTATTGTTGATGTAACGGTCAACGAAATCCTTACCGACCTTGATCCTCATTCGGTCTATATTCCACAGGAGGAATATGTACAGCTAAGCGCCAGCATGAAAGGTGATTTTGTTGGGATTGGAGTGAGCTTCAGGAATATCAATGACACCATTGCCGTTATTCAAACTATGGAAGGCGGCCCCAGCGAAAAGGTTGGGATCAAAGGGGGTGACAGGATCCTTTATGCCAATGGAGAACCGCTTTTCGACTCCAATATCAATGAAGATTCGATTACCAGCAAACTTAAAGGCGAAGAAAATACCCGGGTAGTTTTAAAAGTGTACCGCAAAGGAGTTCCCGAACTACTTGAATTTGATGTGAAGCGGGGAAAAGTAGCCCTAAAAAGTGTGGATGCTGCGTACATGCTTACTGAGGAACTGGGCTATATCAAGGTCAATCGTTTTGCAGAATCTACCTATAAAGAATTTAAGGAAGGACTGCTTAAACTGAAAAAAGAAGGAGCCTCTCAAATCGTACTTGATCTTCGGAATAATCCAGGTGGTTACTTAGCTGAAGCCACAAAAATTGTGGATGAATTCCTGCCGGAAGATAAACTTGTCCTGCTCACAAAAAATAAGAAAGGTGCTGTTGAAAAAACCTTCGCTACCAAAGAAGGTAATTTTGAAACAGGGGAGCTCTATGTGCTCATCAACGAAAATTCGGCTTCGGCCAGTGAGGTCATTGCCGGTGCACTGCAGGACAACGACAAGGGAATTATTGTGGGCCGAAGATCTTATGGGAAAGGCCTGGTGCAAAGAGAAATGGCTCTGGGCGATGGTAGTGCCGTGAGGTTGACCATAGCCCGGTACTACACCCCAACAGGAAGATCGATCCAAAGACCTTATGACAACGGCAGCGAAGAATACCACAACGATTACCTCAACCGATATAAAAACGGAGAACTCATAAGCGCAGATAGCATACAAATAGCAGATTCACTGCGATACGTTACCCCGGGTGGCAAAGTAGTCTATGGTGGCGGAGGAATAATTCCCGATGTTTTTATACCAAAGGACACCAATTTCGAGAAGCAAAGTCTCAATCTAATGCTCCGCAATGGGTATATGGATGGGTTTGTTTTTGAGGTACTTGAAAAGGACAGAAAATATTACAACTCGTTAAACTATGAAGATTTTCTCCAGCGGGAAATAATTACAGATGCTACGGTGGACGATTTTAAATCTTTTATGAGGCGGGAGAATTTTGACATGCGCTTCAATAATTACAGAGCCACTCTTAAGCTTTATCTCAAAGCTGCAATGGCCAATCAATTATTCGGGAGCACAGCATTTGAGCAGATCCTCAACGAGGAAGATCCGGCTATAGCAAAGATCATCGAACTCTCGGCTAATCAGAACTTTAAAAAATAAATTTTACTTCAGCTTATCATGCACTTTGGTGTGTTCACCATTATTCCAAAGCGTGAGAATATCTGTAGCTACTGCAGCACCACTTCCGCAGGCAATCGCGTACTGACTTCTGTGATTAGCCAGGGTACCTGCCACGTATAGGCCCGGACTTACCAGGTGGTCGGAATTTGTTAGTTGAATTCTTTCTTTTGTAGCCTTTGATTTACTGTGAGGAATCAGGAAATCTTCCAACCCTTTGATCGCAAATGGTTTTGCATAGCCGGTGGCAATTACTACAACTTCAGAAGTATAAGAGTTTTTATTGGTGACGACCTCAAAACCACCTTCCAAAAATGCTATTTTCAGCACCTTTTCTTTTTCAATAGTTTCGACTTCAGGATAAAGAGTTTTGAGCTGCTGCATTCCGGAATCAAGGATTTCCTTTCCGGGTGTGCCGGCAGGAATTCCGAGGGCATTGTTCAAAAGAGCACTGGAAAGATGAGAAGCACGTTGATGCGCAATGACACCAACCTTCTTATTGGCACAATACGGTTTGGAAAGTGCAGAGCCCAGCACAAGTGCACAGGAGAGTCCTGCTGCACCTCCACCTATAACAAGAGCATCAAAATCCACTACTCCTGAGATTTTTCAGAAATAGCTCTTGACATAAGAAGGATGATCATAAGGACCACTACAATGCTGGAAGCCAGAATTCCGATCAATGCTGTTTTACTGTCTCCTGAAAGGGTATTTTCCAGGTCAAGAAACGTTGAATTATAAACAATGAGACCTACCGCAAGTGCGATCAAAAAATAGATGAGGGCTTTCATATAAACAAACTCTTAATATTAGTGGCAAAAAGTTTAACGGCAATTGCCAGGAGAATGACCCCGAATATCTTCCGGATCACATTTATTCCCTGCTTCCCAAGAAATTTTTCAATCCTTCCGGAAGACTTAAGGACGATATAGACAAAAATAGTATTTATAATAATGGCGGCAATAATATTAACAGTTGCATACTCAGCTCTTAAGGAAAGGATTGAGGTCATTGTTCCCGCCCCTGCAATGAGTGGAAAAGCCAGGGGAACTACCGCCGAAGTTTCGGGAGCTTCATCCCTGTAGAGCGTTATCCCAAGGATCATTTCCAGAGCAAGAAAAAAGAGGATAAAGGAACCTGCTACCGCAAAAGAATTGACATCGATTCCAATTAGGTTTAGGATCTCTTTACCCACAAAGAGGAACGCGATCATGAGTAATCCCGCAACAACGGTTGCTTTTTCACTTTGAATGTGTCCTGCTTTCTTTCGAAGGTCGATAATGATAGGAATACTGCCAATGATATCGATCACTGCGAAGAGGATCATACTGGCCGTGGCAATTTCCCTGAAATTAAGCTGCATCTTATAAAAAACTAGCCTGCAAAAATACCTTTTATGATCTGAAGAAATCCTGAAATTAAGAAATTTTAACAACCGACTTTCAACTTGCACTGTTAGAATAACTGCCTGAAAAATTTATCTTTGCGCCATGTTTCAACTGGGAAAAACTATAGTTTCTGAAGAGATCCTGAAAAAGGATTTTGTGTGTAACCTCTCTGCCTGCAAAGGGGCCTGTTGTATAGCCGGTGATGCAGGAGCACCCCTGGAAGAAAAGGAAACTCACCTACTTGAGGACCTTTACCCAAAGATCAAGCCTTACCTTAGAAAGGAGGGGATACAGGCCATTGAGGAGCAGGGAACTTCCATCATTGGGGCCGACGGGGAATATGAAACTCCGCTGATAGATGGCGCAGACTGCGCTTATGTCACTTTTGACCAGAAAGGTACCGCCCTGTGCGGGATTGAGGAAGCTTACAACCAGGGAGATATTCCGTGGAAAAAGCCGGTTTCCTGCCACTTGTACCCGGTTAGAACTCAAGACTATTCCGAATTTTCTGCAGTAAATTATCACCAGTGGTACATTTGTGATGACGCATGCTCCCTCGGAAAAGAACTTCAGGTACCTGTATACAAATTTGTCAAAGAAGCCCTAATAAGGAAATTTGGAGAAGACTGGTACGCCGAACTTGAAAAGGTAGCCTTACAACTTCAGGAAAAATAAAACTTCTGAACGTTTCCCGTTTAGCTTTTCGCGATCAAAAAATCCGAGGATTAATTACTTATTTTTTCTACTCTCTGTATCTTTAAGAAAACTTGAGATCATGGGAAATAGAAGAGCTTTTATAAAAAGATCGGGACTGGTATTGGCTGCAACCGCCATTCCCTTTCCGGGTTTTCTTTTTTCACAAAACAGGAGAAAAATTGGAGTCGCCTTTGTTGGGCTAGGGAGCTATAGCACACATCAACTAGCCCCCGCTCTTCAGGAAACCAGACACTGTGAACTCCGCGGCATTGTCACCGGAAGTCCCGAAAAAATTCCGCGCTGGCAGGAAAAATATGAGATTCCCGATGCTAATGTGTATAATTACGAGAATATGCATGAGATTGCCAATAATGATGATATTGATGTCATCTATATTGTGCTTCCAAATTCCATGCACGCTAAATACTCCATTATTGCTGCCAATGCAGGAAAACATGTTTGGTGTGAAAAACCCATGGCTATGAATACCAAAGAATGCCGGGAAATGATCTCCGCCTGCGAGAAGAACAATGTAAAACTAGCGATAGGATACCGGCTTCAGCATGAAAAGAACAACCGCATTATGATGAAGTGGGCAGAGACTAAGCCCTATGGACCTATTCAAGATCTAGAAGCTGCTGCCGGCTTTTACAGCAGCAACCCCGGGTGGCGCGCCATAAAAGAAATGGGAGGAGGTGCCATGTACGACATGGGCGTTTATCCTTTAAACACTTCCCGCTACACTGCCGGCAGGGAACCTATAGCAGTTTCTGCAAAGAGTTATGTCACAAGAGAGCAACTTTTCAAGGAGGTGGACGAAACCATGGAATTTACTCTTGAGTTTCCAGATGGCATTACTGCCAATTGCCGCACAAGTTTTGGAGAAGGCATGAACAATCTGGAAGTGACCTGCAATGACGGTTCTTATTACCTGCAACCTTTCCAATCCTACAGCGGCGTAAAAGGTGCAACCAGCGATGGAAAGATCCTGGAACCAATGAGAAATAATCAACAGGCCGTACAGATGGATGACGATGCTTTGGCGATAATCAACAATAACCCAATGATGGTACCCGGGGAAGAGGGACTAAAAGACATCATAGTACTTGAAAAGATCTACGAATCGGCTGCCGCAGGTGGGAAAAGACTGGAAATAAACACCCTCTAAAAATGCTATTTTTGACACCTCTTAATTCTCAGGTTGTGGGAAGAACACTGCGCTGTTCCTAAATGCTTTAACAAACCATAATTTATTGACTAACAATTTTTTAACCTCAGGCATTAACAAAGCTTCAGTAACAATCTTTCCCGATCATGTTAAAAACTTTGTTGAAAAGCTTTCTGCTCCTTAAGAGAAATCTTTGCCATATTTTTCAATATTTGTTACAACCATTATTAAATAACCAACCAAAACTAATATATCATGGCTCAGTTAGAACCCATTTTGCAGGAGAACAAGGACAGGTTCGTGATCTTCCCCATAAAACATCACGACATCTGGGACTGGTACAAGAAAATGGAGGCTAGTTTCTGGACTGCAGAAGAAATAGATCTGCACCAGGATCTCACTGACTGGAACCAAAAATTAAGTGCAGATGAAAGATATTTCATCAAGCACATCCTTGCCTTTTTTGCCGCATCTGATGGGATTGTAAATGAAAATTTAGCCGAGAATTTCGTTAATGAGGTTCAGTATTCCGAAGCTAAATTCTTTTACGGATTCCAGATCATGATGGAGAACATCCATTCTGAAACCTACTCCCTGCTCATCGATACCTACGTTAAGGATGAGAAGGAAAAAAATCAGCTTTTTAAAGCTATCGAAGTATTCCCGGCTATTCAGAAGAAAGCGCAGTGGGCCCTTAAGTGGATAGAATCTGATTCCTTTGCTGAAAGGCTTATCGCTTTTGCAGCTGTGGAGGGGATCTTCTTTTCGGGCGCCTTCTGTTCCATTTTCTGGTTGAAGAAGCGCGGATTAATGCCCGGCCTTACCTTCTCTAATGAGTTGATCTCGAGAGACGAAGGCGTGCATTGCGATTTCGCCGTTCACCTGCACAATAACCACCTGGTGAATAAGGTCCCGAAAGAGAGAATTAGAGAGATCATTGTTGATGCACTTAATATTGAGAGAGAATTCATTACTGAATCTCTTCCGGTGAGCCTCATCGGAATGAATTCAAAATTAATGACCCAATATCTCGAATTTGTTGCCGACCGTCTACTGGTAGAACTGGAATGTGAAAAAGAATACGGGACTGCAAATCCATTCGACTTCATGGACATGATCAACCTGCAGGGGAAAACCAATTTCTTTGAAAAAAGGGTTGGCGAGTACCAGAAAGCGGGCGTGATGAACAAAGACAAAGACGCCGACAAGATCAGCTTCGACGCCGACTTCTAGAAAACCTAATTGAGCCGCAGTTCCAGCCGGGACCACTGCGGCTTATTTTTTATAAATATTAAATATTTCTGAAGAGGTTTTCGAACCTCCGGAATTCTTATTACCTAATCTAAAGCTCAAGTTATGTTCGTAGAAAAAAGAGACGGCCGCAGAGAACCCATTATGTTTGACAAGATCACAGCCCGCATAAGGAAGCTGTGTTATGGTCTTAACGAACTTGTCGACCCTGTGAAAGTAGCAATGCGGGTAATAGAAGGGCTTTACGACGGAGTGACCACCAGCGAACTGGATAATCTTGCCGCAGAGATCGCTGCGACCATGACCACTTCTCATCCCGATTACGCTAAGCTGGCAGCGAGAATCTCTGTTTCTAACTTGCACAAGAATACGAAGAAGACTTTTTCGGAAGTCATGACCGATCTGTACAACTACGTCAATCCACGGACTAATCAAAAGGCACCTCTTATAGCCGATGATGTGTATGAAGTGATTCAGAAAAATAAGGAACTGCTGGATTCCACCATCATCTATAATCGGGATTTCCAGTACGATTACTTCGGATTTAAAACCCTGGAACGCTCATACCTACTGAAGATCAATGGAAAAATAGCAGAAAGACCTCAGCACATGCTTATGAGGGTTTCTGTTGGGATCCATCCAGATGATATGGAGGCCGCCATTGAGACCTATGAGCTCATGTCGAAAAAATATTTTACCCACGCCACTCCTACCCTCTTCAACGCCGGAACGCCCAAGCCACAAATGTCCTCTTGCTTTCTTCTTACCATGAAAGATGACAGCATAGACGGAATTTACGATACGCTGAAGCAAACAGCAAAAATATCCCAATCTGCCGGTGGTATTGGGCTCTCTATCCACAACGTTAGAGCCACGGGATCTTACATTTCCGGAACCAACGGGACTTCTAATGGAATTGTTCCCATGCTGCGGGTATTCAATGACACCGCAAGATATGTGGACCAGGGCGGCGGAAAGCGCAAAGGATCTTTCGCGATCTATGTTGAACCATGGCATGCCGACATTTTTGACTTTTTGGATCTCAAAAAGAACCACGGAAAAGAAGAAATGCGTGCCCGTGACCTCTTCTATGCCATGTGGGTGCCCGATCTTTTCATGAAGCGGGTTGAAGAAGACGGGCAGTGGACTTTAATGTGTCCGCATGAATGCACCGGGCTTTACGACATCCACGGCGATGAATTTGAAACGCTTTATATAAAGTATGAAGCCGAAGGCAAAGGCCGAAAAACAATAAAGGCACGAGACCTATGGGAAAAGATCCTGGAATCGCAGATCGAAACCGGAACGCCTTATATGCTGTACAAGGATTCGGCAAACCGGAAATCAAATCAGCAGAATCTGGGAACAATTCGCTCCTCAAATCTATGTACCGAGATCCTGGAATATACCAGTGAAGATGAAGTTGCAGTTTGTAACCTGGCTTCTATCGCACTGCCCATGTTCATTAAGGGAGATGAATTTGATCACAAGGAACTTTTCAGGATCACCAAAAGAGTGACCAGGAACCTTAACAAGGTAATCGACAGAAACTATTATCCGGTAAAAGAGGCCGAGAATTCTAATTTCAGGCACCGACCTGTGGGACTTGGGGTTCAGGGGTTGGCAGATACTTTCATAAAATTAAGATTGCCATTCACCAGTGATGCAGCCAAAAAATTAAATCAGGAGATCTTTGAAACCTTGTATTTTGCTGCTGTGACTGCCTCTATGGAAATGGCAAAAGAAGAAGGAGCTTATTCTACTTATGAAGGTTCTCCAATGAGCAAAGGTCAGTTTCAGTTCAACCTGTGGGGAATAAATGATGAAGACCTTAGCGGAAGATGGGATTGGGCCAAACTTCGAAAGCAGGTGCTCAAAAATGGCGTTCGCAACTCTCTTTTAGTGGCGCCCATGCCAACTGCATCCACTTCGCAGATCCTGGGGAACAATGAAGCCTTTGAACCTTACACCTCCAATATTTACACCCGTCGGGTACTTTCAGGAGAGTTTATAGTGGTGAACAAACACCTGCTGGAAGACCTCGTAGAAAGAAACCTCTGGACAGAAGATGTCAAAAATGCCATTTTACGCTCTAATGGTTCTGTACAAAATATCGATGTAATTCCTGAAGATCTCAAAGAACTCTACAAGACCGTTTGGGAACTGAGCATGAAAGACATCATCGACATGTCCCGTCACCGTGGATATTTTATCGATCAGTCGCAGTCGCTCAACCTGTTCATGGAGAATGCAAATTACAGCAAGTTGACCTCCATGCATTTCTACGCCTGGAAAAGCGGCCTCAAAACCGGAATGTATTACCTGCGGACAAAAAGTGCAGTTGATGCTATCAAATTCACCCTGGCAAAAGAGGAAAAGAAGCAGGAACTTCCTGCGGAAGCAGCAAAACCAACAGCAGTTCCTGTTCCTGAAGGCACCTCACTCACTCCAGAGGAATTACGAGCGCTAATCGCCAGCTCAAAAGAAGCCGAGGGAGATGATTGTTTGATGTGTGGATCGTAGATGTGAGATATTAGACTTGAGATCTGAGATCTGAGATCTGAGATCTGGACGATTGTTTTAATCCTAATTCCTCGCTAAGGGTGCAAAGATTTCGCAAAGGACGCTAAAAATTATACCCAAAAATTATCTCTGCGCTCTTTGCGTTTTGCTTCGCGATCTCTGTGTGAAATAGGAACAACTGCTTAGTCCTCTTCTAAATTTGGAATTTGGTGCCTGGAATTTGGTGCTTTTTATCATTATTCCCTGTTAATTGATAATTGTTAATTACTCATTGTTTATTTTTGAGACCTAAGTAAATACTTCATAAATGATGAACTGGGAGCAGTTGCTTTCGCTTAGAAAAGCAGGAGACACTAATAAAAGATTACGAAAAGAACAAAATGCAACCCGGTTAGGTTTTGAAGTTGATTATGACAGGATCATTTTTTCTTCGGCTTTTAGAAGTCTGCAGGATAAGACCCAGGTCATTCCACTTTCCAAGACAGATTTCGTTCATACAAGGTTAACCCACAGCCTTGAAGTTTCGGTCGTTGGACGTTCTTTGGGACGGCTGGCAGGACAGAAAATCCTGGAGAAGCATCCGCAGCTTGAAAAAACTCACGGCTATCAAATGAACGATTTCGGCGCTATAGTCGCTGCTGCTGCCCTGGCACATGATATTGGGAACCCGCCGTTTGGACATTCCGGAGAAAAGGCAATTGGAGAATATTTCAGCAATGGGAATGGCAAAAGATTTCAGGAAATGCTCACTCCCGAAGAATATCAGGATCTCGTGAAATTTGAAGGAAACGCGAACGGATTCAAGATCCTGACAGAAGACCGACCGGGAATTGACGGTGGCATCAGGCTTTCTTATGCAACTCTGGGAGCTTTCATAAAATATCCGAAGGAATCCCTTCCGCATAGACCCACTTCAAGAATAGCCGATAAGAAGTTCGGAATATTTCAGTCTGAAAAAACCTTTTTTGAAGAGGTAGCTAATGAACTCGGCCTAATTCCCACCGGCAGCGGAAAGAACATGAGCTACTGCAGGCATCCGCTTGCCTTTTTGGTAGAGGCGGCCGACGATATTTGCTACACCATCATTGATTTTGAGGATGGGATAAATCTTGGTCTTATTCAGGAGGAATATGCACTTGAATACCTCATTAACCTGGTCAAGGATTCTATTATCACCAAGAAGTACCACAACCTGCAAACCCGTGCCGACAGGCTTAGCTATTTGCGTGCGCTGGCGATAAATACCCTTATTACCGAGGCGGTGGAGATTTTTATGGCCAATGAAGAGGCTATCCTGAAAGGGGATTTTCACGAGGCATTATTCGACAAGAGTAAATATGAAGCCCAGATCACCGATATTATTAAAATCAGCATCGATAAGATCTACCAAAGCGAGGAGGTGGTGAGCAAAGAGATTGCGGGTTATCAAATGTTAAGTCACCTGCTGGACACTTATACAACTGCTCTGTTGCCCGAGAATGGAGAGCAGACCAATTATAACCGACTCGTGCTAAAGCTAATTCCTGAGGTAGGGCATTTTGAAGATCTTCCTGTGTATGATAAGCTGATAAAAATTTGCAGTTATATCTCCTCATTAACAGACAGTAACATTGTTTCCTCTTTCAAAAAATTCAAGGGGCTGAAAATTTAATTTTTCGTATTTTGCCGTCCTAGCTTTTCTAAAGCTTATTAGTTTCCCTATATGATTAAACGACTGCACTTTGTGATTCCTGTCGTAATATTTGCCATTGTTTTTGGTCTATTTATTACTGCGGAAGATAAGACTACTGATAATGTTTCGGAGATAAGAAAAAAACATTCCGAATTTCTAAAGGAGAAAAAGCCTGCTAAGGACCTGGGGTATTCCCGTCTTGAAAGGATCAAAAGGGCTTTGCCTCCCAAGAAGTATTATGAGGAAATGGAATACCTCACCATGAATCCGGCTCTTGGTTATCCCGAACCCTACAAAGTGAGAGAACTTCATGAGCAGCTGGTGAAGGCAAGACAAAGAAAAAACTATAATAAATCTCCCGGCGACAGTGATAAACATCCCTGGATCTCCCGCGGCCCAAATAATGTGGGAGGAAGGACAAGGGTGCTTTTATTCGATCCCAATGATGCCAGCGGTAGAAGAGTATTTGCAGGAGCCATTAGCGGTGGGCTTTGGGTCAATGAGGATATCACCAATGACAATTCTATGTGGAGGCAGATAGAAGGACTCCCGGCAAACCTAAACATTTCCTGCCTCACAGTAGATCCCAGAGATAGCAATATCTGGTATGCTGGTACAGGAGAACAATATACCGGCGGTGACGTAGTGGGAACAGGAGTCTACAAAACGACCGATGGTGGTAAAACCTGGAACAAGGTACTGGATGTGGAAAAATTTTCTACACCAGGAAGCGGCACAAGTTTGCGAGTGGTTGGCGGAGTTTATTACATAAATGATATACAAGCATGGGATAATGGCAGTAGCACAGAAATCTTCATTGGCGTTTCTACTCATATTTATGCAAATGCAAGAAATCCACAAAACCTGCTGGGATATTTTGACAGGGGATTATACGGAAGCAAAAATGGAGGCACTTCCTGGAATAAAATTCTAGAAGAGGAATCTTTTAATGATTTTGAGGTAGATGCTGCAGGAAACATATGGGTATCCACCACTTATTCTCCTGGTGTTGAAAACTCCCTGGGAGGTAAGATCTTCAAGCGGGACTTAGGGACTAACACCTCATGGAACCAGATTGCAACTGTTCCTAATGTTTACAGAACCGAAATTGAAGCTTCAGCAACGAACCCGAATAAATTTTATATCCTGGCCGAAGACTTCGAAGAAGAAGCTTCTCTCTGGATAACCACAGATGCATTTAATACGATTTCTCCTTTAAACGAACCTAATGATGCCGACCTGGATATTCCTGCCAGTGATTTTGCCAGGGGACAGGCCTTCTACAATCTTATGATCGAGGCTGATCCCACAAATGATAACATAATCTATGCCGGCGGAATCGACCTTTTTAGATCTATAAACAGTGGCCAGAGCTGGGAACAAATTTCGAAATGGGAGGATACCCCGGGATTGGAAAATCTTCCGGTATCTTTAGTTCATGCAGATCAACATGTGATGCAGTTTCGGCCGGGTAATACCAACCAGGCCATTTTTGGACATGACGGCGGGGTTTCTTTTGCCAGTGATCTTGCTGCGGCCAGTTCATCTGACGTATTTATAACTCCAGAGTTAAATTATATAACCACTCAGTTTTATTCTGTTGCCGTAGCTCCCAAAAGCTTTGCATCGGGAGATTATTTCCTTGGAGGGACTCAGGATAATGGTTCTCTTTTGATCGAAAACGGAAATCCTGCGTCTATAGGAATTTTAGGTGGTGATGGAGCTCATTCCTTCTACGACCAGATTGATCCCAGCTATTTTATTGTAAACCTTATATATAACGATCTTATAGTATTGTACAATTACGAAAAAGAAGGTTTCTGCTTAATAGCTTATAATGAAGATCAAGACGGCTTTTTTATAAATCCACAAGCCCTGGATTCGAATCTCGATCTCCTCTACTCAAACGGACCCGAAGGTGTATTATACAGGTACGAAGATCTTACCCAGCTCGAAGTTTTGGAGGACGGAATAAGTGATAATTCGCCTATTGCACCACGAAGTTCTCTTAAGAACAACCTTTTGGACGCCTCAATTAGTGCAATAACTGTATCTCCATATACTACAGAAAGCAGTACAGTTTTGCTGGGCCTGGTCAATTCCAAGCTTATATGGATTGAAGATGCCGATGGAGCTACTTCCAATGCCACCTGGAGGGAAATTACGGGCCCACAGTTCGTGGGAAGTATTTCTGATGTAGAATTCGGGCAGTCGGAAGATGAACTATATGTGAGTTTCTACAATTATGGCGTAAGGAGTATTTGGTATACTGCAAATGCAACCTCCTCCAACCCAACGTGGGTCAATAAGGAAGGGAACCTTCCCGATCTTCCGGTGCTTTCTATCCTTCCCAATCCTTTGAATAAAAGTGAAGTAATAGTCGGCACAGAATTGGGAGTTTGGGCAACAGAGAACTTCAACAGCAGTCAGCCGGTATGGGTACAATCCTATAATGGAATGAGCGATGTAAAAGTGACCGACCTGGATCTTAAAAAAGGTAATAATGTTGTCTATGCAGCCTCCTATGGCCGCGGAATCTTCTCGGGACAGTTCAAAACTGCCAAAGAAGAAGCTGAAGAGAGGGGTGAAGTGGTGATAGAAGAAAATGAGATCCAGATATTTCCCACAGTTTCAGCAGGTATTTTTAATGTGATTTCCGGAGAAGATGTACAAAAAGCTGAAATTCTGGTTTATAACATTCAGGGAAAGCTAATAAGATCAATAGAAGCCCCTTTGGTGGCCAACGAACCATTTCCGGTAGATCTTTCTTTTGAGGCGCGGGGAATGTATATCTTCCGGATTACCGGGGGAGGAAAAACGCGTGTTCAGAAAGTTATAAAAGCGATAGACCACTATAGCTCCTAAAAGGTATAAACTACACCTACCCCCAGGAGTTGTTTGAATTGTACTTTTGGACCACCCGTTTCCAGTTTTCCGTCGCCGTCAAGGTCCTGCTTGAACTTTACGTCGTCATCGTACCTAAGATGTGAACCTACATTGGCTTTTACATAATCGTTTACCTGTAAGTCCAGATTCAGTTCCCAGTCCACATCAATATTTCCGAACTTATTGAGATAATCGGAATACAACTTCAGCTGTTGATTAAGGCCGATATTGTCAAAGATCTGTTTTGTAAAAGCGCTGCTTAAAAGGAACCCGAATTCTGTCCTTATTCTTTCGCCGTCTTTTAAGATATTGCCTTCTGCATCTTTAATTGCGGGCTGCACTCCGAACATCCCCTCATTGGCCAAAGCCTGATCCAGCACAAAAGTGGACTTCTGAGTAACCGGTGAGATGTAAACAGTAAGATCTTCTTCGGGAGCAGAATACTCTGTACCTACACCCAGAAAAGCATATCCCGGGGCCATGAATTTAGAAATAGGCGAATCGGTATTTGGATATCGGTACCCGTATGTCAGCTGCGTATTAAAATTAAATTTAGCCGAGTAATACCAGTTGGAAACGGAATCACGGCGGTATCCAAAATTCGAATTTATTTCCAGGTGATCTTCAGTTTTCCGAAGTTCCCGGCCCTCCTGCGCATTAAATCCGTACTTGACGGCAAGCGTAGAGTTCCAGTTCAAAAGTTCTTTTTTATATTTTCTTCCAAATAGCCCGTGAAGTAAAGCCGAAAATGAATTGTTCCCTCCGGAATTCCAGTTGATAAAGGCCACTTCACTAAGATTTACTCCCACCTTATTGGTCTTCTTCCAGTAATCGATCTTTTCATTTACCACTTTGATAGTATCTGCAACAGCAGTATCAATTTCGGTGGAATCGGCTTTTACAGTTGCTATCTTGACCGTATCGGCCTTAACTGTGTCCAATTTATCGGACTCAATTGCCTGCCCATAAGAAAATGTGCTTACGAGGAGTAGAAGGAGGCAAGGAAATATTTTATGCATTAGGGTAATCAGTAATTTTTGAGAAGGTCTTTAAGACAGCTTCTAATATTGTCAACGTCTATTTTTGCTATTTCTTGTAATTCGGTCACTTTTCCGTGATCTAAAAAGTCATCGGGCAGCCCCAGCATTTTGATTGGCAACCGATAATTGTGTTTCTGGGCAAACTCCATAATTGCCGATCCAAAGCCTCCCTTGATAACTCCATCTTCAACGGTCACTATTTCCTTATAGTCGGCAAAGATCTCGTGCAGCAGCTCCTCATCAAGAGGTTTAGCAAACCTCATATCATAATGCCCGACTTCCTTTTGCTTCGGAAAATCTTCAAGTGCTTCAGTAACATTCATTCCTATTGCACCAAAGCTCAAAACTGCAATAACTGTTCCTTGCTGCAGCTTTTTGCCTTTACCTATTAACAACTTATCAAAAGGTAATTGCCAGTCATTTCTAAAGCCTCTTCCCCTTGGATATCTAATTGCCAACGGCCCCGATAAATTATCTTTTTGAGCCGTATATAACATGTTTCTCAAATCCACTTGATCAAGCGGAGCGAAAATATTCATGTTGGGGATACACCGCAGGTAAGCAATATCAAAAGCCCCGTGATGAGTAGCTCCATCCTCACCCACGAGTCCGGCGCGGTCAAGACAGAATACTACCGGTAACTTCTGAAGTGCCACATCATGGATCACCTGGTCATAGGCTCTTTGCAGAAAGGTCGAATAGATAGCACAAAAGACGGTAAATCCCTGGGTGGCCATACCGGCAGCCAGGGTTACTGCGTGCTGCTCTGCAATTCCAACATCAAATGCGCGTTCGGGAAAAGCCTGCATCATATATTTCAGGGAACTTCCTGTTGGCATCGCCGGAGTTATGCCTATGATCTTTTCATTCTGCTCTGCAAGTTCCACTAAAGTGAGACCAAAGACATCCTGAAATTTCAAGGGAAGACCTTTTGTATCATAAGGAAGTAATTCCCCCGTGTCGGGAACAAATTTTCCCGGAGCGTGATACTTCACCTGATCTTCTTCGGCCTTTTTAAGCCCTTTCCCTTTGGTGGTGATGACGTGAAGGAACTTTGGTCCGCTAATAACCTTCAGTTCTTCTAAAGTGCTTGTAAGGCTTTCCAGATCGTGACCATCAACCGGACCGAAATATTGGAAGTTGAGAGCCTCGATGATATTATCTTGTTTCGGTTTATAACCCACCCTGGCTTTGGTAAGATAATTTTTTAGAGCTCCAACGCTGGGATCTATACCAATGGCGTTGTCATTGAGAATGATCAATAGATTTGCATTGGTGACTCCGGCGTGATTTAGGCCCTCAAATGCCATTCCGCTGGCAATAGAGGCATCTCCAACAACTGCTATATGCTGCTTTTGAAATGCTCCTTTTAAATTAGACGCCAGTGCCATTCCCAGCGCAGCCGAAATTGCCGTTGAGGAATGTCCCACTCCAAAAGTGTCATATTCACTTTCGCTTCTTTTCGGAAATCCGCTGATTCCGCCAAGCTGCCGGTTGGTGTGAAAAACATCTCTTCTTCCGGTAAGGATCTTGTGGCCGTAAGCCTGATGCCCCACATCCCACACGAGTAGATCTTCGGGCGTATTAAAGACATAATGTAGTGCCAGGGTAAGCTCTACTACCCCAAGACTGGCTCCCAAATGACCTTCCTTTGTGGCGACGATCTCAATAATGAATTTCCGAAGTTCTGCCGCCAGCTGCGGAAGTTTTTCCGGAGCTAATTTCCGCAGATCTGCAGGGGAATTTATAGTATCGAGAATAGTTTGGGCCATAAATCGCAAAGGTACATCTTGAAATTGTATTTTTGAATATGCAATTAGTTTTTGACGACAGCTATTTTATGCGCAAGGCGCTGGAAGAGGCTCAGCTTGCCTACGAAAAAGGAGAAATTCCCGTGGGGGTTGTGATCGTTGCCAAAGGGCAGGTCATTGCCCGCGGACACAATCTGACAGAACTTCTAAATGATGTCACCGCCCATGCCGAAATGCAGGCTATAACTTCTGCGGCCAATTTTTTAGGTGGGAAATACCTCCTGGACTGCACCATGTATGTCACCCTGGAGCCCTGCCAGATGTGTGCAGGTGCTTTGTACTGGAGCCAGATCTCTAATCTTGTCTTTGCAGCATCAGATCCTGAAAGGGGCTATAGAAAAATGGGCGCAAAACTTCACCCTAAAACGAAAGTCAAAAATGGCATTTTAGAGCAGGAAGCGTCAGATTTGCTAAAGAGATTTTTTATTGAAAGAAGGAACCTCAATTAGACCTGCAAAGCCAGGGATTAAAATAACCACGCCTCAAACACTGCATGGGTCAAAAAAAGGCTTTTTTTTGGAAGAGCTACAAGGCCAAAAAACACCTTGCGGGTCTGTTTCAACCCTTTCAGGGATCAAAACCCTGAAAGGATTAAAAAAAGATTCCCTTCAAAAATGACATTTCTGAAAGGAATCTTTGGCTATTTAACAAATCACTATTGGGTTATTAGAACCCAGTCTACAAGTACTTTTGCTTTTCCTGCTTTTATCAGGTCAACAGTAGATTGAGGAAGGCCGTTATAAGGTTCTTCGACAAGATTGGTTTTGTAAGGATAGGCACCCCCAAGCGCGAGATTCACAATGAGAAACTTCGGATTATCAAAGGCCCATTTGCCATAGTTTTCCACCATAGGTTTTGTAACCCTGTAGATAAGACGGCCATCAACCTTAAATTCAAATCCTTCCGGAGTCCAGTCTACGGAATATACATGCCAGTCTGTAACACTTTCCCCCTCCGGGAAAAAATATTTGTTTACTAACGGAGTTTCTCCAGAATAACCGGGGCCGTGTAGGGCAACCCCGATCCAATCTGTTTCTCCTACATACTCCATAATGTCTATCTCGCCTGTTGCAGGCCAGTCGCCGCCGCCAAGGGCCCAAAAAGCCGGCCAGAATCCTGCGCCTTCAGGAAGTTTCATCCTGGCTGCTGCAGTTCCATAAGTAAACATAACTTTGTCTCGGGTATTAATACGACCCGAAATAAAATCAAAGTTCTTTCCGTTTATGGTTGTAAAATTGGGCGAATAATGCGCCTGGAGAACTAAAGCACCACTTTTAGCACCCTGCGCTTCTTCGCCCTTTACTGTATAAATCGTGGCCGTAGAGTCATAATAAGCCTGCTGCTCATTATTGACGTGGAAATCTGTACCTATGACATTCCACTTAGTTCTATCAAGTGAGTTTTGAGAAAAATCCTCAAAGAATAAAGTGTCGTTTTTGGTTGTTTGATCTGCATGTTGCGCAAGAAGGTTCGCACTTGAACATATTCCTAATACCAGCAAAGCAACCTGGAAGTATTTTTTCATTCTTTTCATGTTTTTGCGTTCTTTTATAGCAAACTGGATGTCAAAAATGACATTTGTGACATCCATTTATTTTAATTTAATTCAAAGCTATTTTTTTTCAGATCTACTGAATTACCACCTACCATCACCTGGAATTCACCCGGTTCTGATGTCCATTTTTTATCAGCGTTGTAGAATTCCAGCAACTCATTAGTGATTTCAAAAGTCACTTCTTTAGTCTCCCCGGGCTGTAGTTCCACAAGTTCGAAGCCCTTTAATTCTATGACAGGTCTTGTGGTGCTGGCAACCAGGTCGCGGAGATACAACTGCACCACTTCTTTTCCTGCCTTATTTCCGGTATTTGTAACAGGCACGGTTACTTCAATTGAACCCTGCTGCGTCATTTCATTAGAAGACAACTTGAGGTCACCAAACTTGAAGGTCGTATAGCTAAGTCCATAACCAAACGGATACAAAGCTGTTTTCTCTTCATCTGTATAAGCGGAATAAGTCACATCTGTAGGATTGGTAGGACGGCCGGTCATCTTCTGATTGTAGTACAACGGCTCCTGACCAACAGCTCTCGGGAAAGACACCGGAAGTTTTCCGGAAGGATTATATTTTCCGAATAGCACATCGGCAATAGCGTTTCCACTCTCTGTACCAAGTTGCCATGCAACAAGGATAGCAGGAATATTTTCAGAAGCCCAGCTTATCTCAAGCGGCCTTCCGTTTTGAAGCACCAAAACAACATTCTTGTTAGCCGCAAATACTTCTTTCATTAGATCCTTTTGTACTCCAGCCAGACCAATGTTTACCTGACTTCTTCCTTCCCCACTCTGGAAAGCATCCTCTCCCAGAGCAAGGATCACAAGATCGGCCTTCTTCGCAGCATCCACAGCCGCTTTAAAACCAGATCTATCTGTGGTATTGATCTTAAGCGGTTTAAGGAAGCTGCGTTCCCCTACCCCAAGATCGGCTCCTTTAGCATAAGTTACCTTTACATCTTTCCCAACGGCATTTTTCACACCTTCTAAAATAGAGACAGCGGAATTAGCTTCTCCTTGCGCGCGCCAGTTTCCAATTGGAGTATTCTTATCATCGGCCAGAGGACCGATCACAGCAATATTTCTAACTGAAGAAGAAAGCGGTAAAAGATTCTTTTCATTCTTTAAAAGAACGATGGATTTTTTAGCCACATCCCTGGCAACCGCTCTGTGAGCAGCCCGATCAATTCGAGCCATGGCTTGTGGATCTGAATATCGGTAGGGATTCTCAAAAAGACCCAGTTTAAATTTCACTCTTAAGATCCTTCTAACTGCCTCATTGATCAATTCTTCATCTACTTTGCCTTCTTCAACAAGTTCGACGAGCCCAGTTTCGTAGGCGCCACCTTCCATATCCATATCGCTTCCGGCTTTTACAGCAATTTCGGCGGCATGCGTAAGATCTTCAGCAAAGCCGTGATCTCTCATTTCGGCTATTGAAGCCCAGTCTGAAACTATAAAACCATCCCAGTCCCAGTTACCTTTAAGGATCTCTCTTTGCAGAATCCTGTGACCTGTAGCGGGAGTACCGTCAAGATCATTGAAGGAATTCATAAAGGTTGCTACCCCTGCATTGGCAGCGGCTTTAAAGGGAGGAAGAATGGTGTTGTGCAGCTCATTTTCTCCCACATGAACAGTGTTGTAATCACGGCCGGCTTCAGCAAAACCGTAACCTGCAAAGTGCTTGGCTGTTGCTGCAATAGATGCAGGATTAGAAAGATCGTCACCTTGATATCCTCTAACTTTTGCTTCAGCAACGCGGGAGGTGAGAAATGGGTCCTCTCCTGCTCCTTCCATAATACGGCCCCACCTTGCATCCCTGGAAATATCTATCATTGGTGCAAAGGTCCAGTTCACCCCATCTGCTGCTGCTTCAAGAGCCGAAATTCGTGCTGTTTCCTCCATAGCCTCCAGATCCCAGCTGGCGGTTTCCCCGAGCGGTACCGGGAACATGGTCTTATACCCGTGGATCACGTCATATCCAAACATAAGTGGGATCTTGATCCTCGAATTCTCCATGACAAGTTTTTGTGCTTCCCGTGTGGCATCAACCGAAAGGACATTCAACATGGAACCTACAAGTCCTTTTTTGAGCTGTTCCTTGCGATATTGGTTTTGATCTCCGGTTGCCGGACCGGTAAGGTCCCAAGTCCCGCTGTACTGCACCATTTGCCCTACTTTTTCTTCGAGGGTCATAAGGGAAAGTACAGAATCGACTTTTGCTTCTACATTTTTTACTGAACTTTTGATTTCAGCATCCTGTGCCGTAGCTGTGAGAGCCGGGAAAAGACAGGCCAGGAATAATATTCGCTTTTTCATTTCTTGTATATTTGGTAATAGGGATTGATATATAATTTTATTTCGTCACCTCCAGGTCGGTTTTTAGTTCGTCCACCATTAGCTCAAAATCTCCCGGTTCCACAAGGGATTCTCCTTTTGGAGTGAAGTAGGCAAGATCTTTTGCATTTAGGGTAAAGGTTACGGCTTTTGTTTCTCCCGGTTCCAGAGATATTTTTTCAAATCTTCTCAATCTCTTTACATCTGGTGTACTTTGGCTGGCATAAAGGTCAGACGTATATAATTCCACGACTTCTTTTCCTGCTCTTTTACCGGTATTGGTCACTTTCACTTCTACTGTAACACTTCCGGTGGTGCTAATTTTTTCTTTATCCAGCTTTAGATCTGAATATTCAAAGGTGGTATAGCTCAAGCCATCCCCGAAAGAGAACTGCGGATTGTAATCGGCTTCATAATTGTAAACTCCTTCAGCTTTTGCCTGTTCTTCAGAAGGCTTGTGAATGTAAGGGATCAGTGCGTTTGGATACCGCGGATAATTATACGGCAGCTTTCCGGAAGGGTTCACATCTCCAAATAAAATATCGGCAAGCGCATCACCACCAAAATTTCCGGGGAGGTAGGTTTGCACGATGGCTGGCATTTCTCGTTCGAATTTACTGATAATCCGGGGGCGCCCTTCATTTAAGACAAGAATCACGGGGGTACCGGTCTTTGCTAGTGCTTTGGCTAATTCCGTTTGATGGTCAGACAGGTAGAGATCGTTGAGATCCCCCGGCTTTTCAGTATAAGTATTTTCACCTACAGCAAGGATGACATAGTCAACGTTCTTAGCTGCGGAAATTGCCTGCTCAAAATTCACTTTTTCATCCTCATAATATTTACCGCCTTCGACGTAAGAAACTCCGGGTTCAAAAATGACATTTTCGGCTCCTATTTCATACTGAATTGCTTCCAGAATAGTGTTGTACGACTCGGCAAATTCGGGAGTCTTCTCCCCTTGCCAGGAATAGGTCCAGGCTCCATTGAGAGTACGCATGGAATTCGCGTTTGGACCGGTAACGAGTACCTTCACATTCTTCTCAAGCGGAAGGATGTTGTCTTCGTTCTTAAGCAGGGTTATAGATTCGGCAGCCATATCGTAGGATGCCTTTTCAAATTCCTCACTCCCGAACTTTGGATAATTACTGTAATGAGTTACAGGAGTTTCAAAAAGATTAAGCGCAAACTTCACTTTAAGGATCCTTCTTACCGCATCATCAATCCTGGATTCCTTGACCTCGCCAGTTTTTACAAGATCGACCAGGTTATCAAAGAATACCTCATACTGGTAAGGCACCATTGACATGTCTATTCCGGCATTAATAGCCATTTTAATAGCCTCACGATCTGTTTCGGCTACCCGGTCGCGACGGTGCAGGTTTTCAATATCGGCCCAGTCGGTCACCACCAATCCTTCAAAGCCAAGTTCCTCTTTTAGAAGAGAGGTAAGCAGGTCATAATTGGCATGAACAGGAACTCCATTGATAATTCCTGAATTCACCATGATCGTGTGCGCTCCAGCCTCTACTGCAGCCTTAAACGGCGGCAGATGATATTCCCGAAGAGCATCCTGTGGAATGTAAGATGGAGTTCTATCCTTTCCAGAAGTTACAGCGTGATAGCCCAAAAAGTGCTTCAGGGTAGAAGCGATATGTTCGGGATGTCCAATGTTGTTGTTCTTGCCTTCGTAGCCATCTATCATAGCTACCCCTAAGACAGAGGCTAAGTAAGGATCTTCCCCAAAAGATTCCCACATCCTTGAGAACCGCGGATCCATTCCCAGGTCTAAAACAGGAGAGAAGTTCCACGGAATGCCGCTGGCCCGGGTTTCGTAAGCCGTGATCTCTGCTCCTCGCTGAACAAGTTCCGGATTACGACTGGCTGCCTGCCCTATTTGCTGCGGAAACATAGTAGCGCCAGCAGTATAAGTAGCGCCATGGATCATATCTACGCCGTAAATTATTGGAATTCCCAGTTTGGTCTCGGCTTTGTTGATCTCCTGGATCTCATTTATGATCCCATACCATTGCTCTGGTGATAAAGCCCTGTTGTTGGCTGTGTTTAGGAAAGAGCCCACGTGGTAATCTGAGACCGCTGTTTTAACCTTATCCCTGTCGAGCGCAAATGGATAGTCACTGGCGTAGCGATTTTCACCTTTTCCAATAACATCAAGGGTTACCTGGGTCATCTGCCCTACTTTTTCCTCAAGGCTCATCTTAGACAGAAGCTCATCAACTCTGCTCTCAATTTCGGCTTTTGTTGGTGTACTTGTCCTGTCCTGGGCCTTGACACCACAGCCGGTGGTTATCAAAATACCTATTCCCAGAAAAATTTGCGCGATTTTCATTTGTTATTCATTCAGAAATATTAAAAACTATTCTTGCCGGCTTATGTTAATCTGTTCATGCTTGAAGCCAATCGACTACCAAAAATTTAGATCGATTTTGTTCTTTTTGGAGGCTAATGTTCTTTATAGGTACCTCTGTCTATTCACCTGCACTGTCAGATATTTTAAAGCTGGAAATTCATCCAATTAATTTTTATAGGTTTCTTTCAACACAAAGATTTATTGATAAACTCTTACATAATCCACCTCCATAGTTGATGACTCGAAATTAGGATCTATTGAGAACCAACTTCCACCCATGGCAACATTTAGAATTAGAAAATGATCTGAATTGAAAGGCCAGGTTTCACTGTTTTTATTCGCCGGACTATAAGTGTAGTGGACTTCACCATCAACCGAAAAAATAATTTCCTGACTATCCCATTCAACTTCATATACGTGAAACGCCGTTGATACATCTTCAATTTGTTGTGCCCCATGATTCGTTGTGTCACCGTAGCTCGAGGGCGTATGCAAAGCACTTTGCACAATTCCCTGGTTGTGTCCCCAATGTTCCATAATGTCTATCTCCCCACAGTTTGGCCAACCCACCGTTCTAATGTTTGATCCTAACATCCAAATGGCCGGCCAGGTACCTTCACCATAAGGTAATTTTGCTTTTACTTCCACTCTACCGTAGGTAAAATCAAATTTTCCTTCAGTCAAAATTCGGGCTGACGTATAAGCTGAGTTACCATAATTCTCCTTCTTTGCTGTTATTTTGAGAAGCCCATCTTCTACCTTTACATTTTCCAGACGATCGGTGTAATATTGTTTTTCTCCATTTCCCCAACCATTACTTCCTGTACCAAGATCGTAGTCCCACTTGGAATTATCCGGACTACCGTCTGTATCAAATTCATCAGAAAAAACGAGGTCATTGAAAGGTGGCCGTTCAACAAGCACCTGGATCTTTTTAGTGGTACTCACATAATCATTAGTTGAAGAATAAGCATAGACTGACACCGAATATGAATTGAGATCTTTTTTTGTGTAGGTAAATTCAGTGGCACCTGTAGTGTTCGTTACAGTTTCACCATTACCAAAATGAAATTCATACCTTACCGCGTTAGCTGCGCTGGCAGTACATTTTATAACCCCGGTTCCATCTCCATACGGATGTTGTTCATCGGCACCGACTATAGAAACCTCCAGTGAAAGGTTTGATGGGATAATGTCTTCTGTTTCAACAATTTCATCTGAACTGGCTTCACAAGACAACAGGACGAACAATCCCAGGCCCAGCAATACCAAAGTATTGGGACTAAATAATTTTTTCATGATCTCCTTATTATTTGAAGAGCTGTTTAAAAAAAGAGGGCAATTTGCCCTCTTTTTATCTTATCCAATTCCATATGAAAAAGGACAGTGACTAAACAGGCAGCAGCTTATTTTGAAAGAATTTCTTATTTGAATTTTGAACTGCTAACTTTTAAACTCCTTATTCCTGGTAAAAATCATCTTCCTGGCAGCTAACTACCAGGAATTTGATTGATCAAAACTTAAAAATTTCTAATATTGAACAGAGTTTTCTCTCTAATTCTGTTCGATATCATCTATGTAGAAGGTACCAGCGGTAGTTCCACCAAAATCAAGGAAGATGGAGAATTTATCATATTGTCCTGTTGGAACAAATGCCTCTCCGGCTCCCTGATTACCATCGATATAACTTTTTCTTGCATTATTAAAGTCAAAAGTTAATTCTTCCCATCCTGTACCACCATGGTTCACTTCAACCTCATTAGCTCTTTCTCCATTTACACCGGTTTCTAATTTAAATAACACCGGGTATGCAGTTTCAGAATAAACTTTCATGGTAATAGTCTTGTTAGAGCCTGAAAAATCTATAGCATCAGCCAATGAAATGGTTAATGCATCATATTGACCTCCGGGAGTGATAACTTCACCAACCATGGTTGCAGTAGGATTAATACCAGATTGTTGAGGGTTAGTTACCACATTAAAATCAACTCCGGAAGCGGCGCTAACATAATCGTCGTTTCCATCAAAACTTAAAGGAAGACTTAGTGTTCCAGCTGAATCTCCATCACCTGTTTCTTTAGATCCTTCAGGCACAAATACCCAGGTCCAGCCTGTACCACCTGCATTTCCTGGCACATATAAAACCATTTGGTCTTCAGTCAAAGAAACTATTTCATAAACTCCGGCAGGATTTCCCCAAGGGGCTTCAGCTCCAAGAATATTTCCATCATTAATAATTAGTTTCTGGTTGGCCACATCAAGAACAAAACTGCTAAGTTGTCCATCAGCATTTTCATCGGCATAGTAGGTATAATTAGCTGCACCGTCAAGATCAAATTTCATCTTTCCTGAAGCATCAACCGGCGGACAACAGTCTCCGGCAGCATTCCACCAGATAGTCCAGGCACCAGCTTTATCTCCGGGAGGAGACATGAACCACCACTGTTGACCATCTGGGGCAGGACCACCAGCAAAGACCCAGGTCTTACCTTCTGCTGTGTTTTCCCCTACAAGATCATACCAATCCTGATCTAAAGCATGATCCAGCTGCTCTACTTCCACATCAATTGTCTTTGTGAAGAATTCACCACCCAGAGTTCCTACAAAGGTAAAAGTAGCAGTTCCCGGTATAGGATAAACAAAAGTTGTCTTGTTGGTAAGGGCCTTACCAAGATTATAATCCCAATAACCCGTGACACCGGGAGTGTCCATATTTAAGGTAATCATGTTACCCCCTGGAGTACTCTGGGTAGCTATTAATTCTACACCTTCAACATCTGTGCTGTTCTCTAAATGCATCTCATCTACTTCCGGTTCACAGCCCGCGAAAAGCATGACTACAGAAGCAATAAGCAGAGTTCCTAATTTATTAAGTTTCATCTCTCTCGATTTTAAGATTTATAATTTATTCCCATCCAGGGTTTTGCTCATAAACACCATTAGATAATCTAATTTCAGATTCTGGTATTGGAACCAAACCTTTAGTTTCCGGTCTATAGTTTACCTGGTAAGTAGCAGCAGCTCCGGAATTACTCACATTGAGGGTATAATTAAATGCTGACTCAACATCTCCCCAACGAACTAAATCAAACCAGCGAAGGCCTTCAAAAGCAAACTCATGCAAACGCTCCTGTTTTAAAGCCTCTAAGGAATAACCAACAGGATCCAATCCAGCTCTGGCACGAACAGCGTTCAGTCCTTCTGCAGTACCCGTAATTTCAGAGTGCATCAATAGAACGTCGGCATAACGCATGAAAATGAAATCCTGTGCATGCATTAATTGCATATCTGCGTTACCCCAGCCATATAATTGTACAAACATACCCTGTACAGTTCCTGCCTCGTTAGGGTACTGTAGCGCAGTATATTTCTTATTATAGAATCCGGTGAAATGATCCTGATTATTTGGTAGAGACCAGTTTCCAGTTCCCTGGCTTGGCTCCCCTACTTGAAGAATGGATCCTAATTTTCTTGGATCCTCATCATCCCATTCAGCCCATAATCTTGGATTTACTGTCATCCAGCCCCATCCTTCTCCAAAAGGCACTAAAGAGTTACCGCGTATAGAACCAAATAGAGATAACCTGTTTGTATAAATATTTCCATTATTCCATCCCCAGTCTCCAAAGGAAAACCTTTGTACAAACATGGATTCATAGTTTCCGGTACCAAAAGTTGGATTAGCTCCATCCTGGCCCACCCAGGACAAACCTTCTTCTGCAGCCCACGGTAAAATCTCATCATTTCCTGCAGCTATATTCACATAGGAATATGGCCATAGATTTCTAAAATCTGAAGCTAAAGCATATCCACTGTTATTGATAACATCTTCTAAATAAGCAGCAACCTCAGAGGCACCTAAAGATCCGCCATCAACCAAAGGCAATGTATTAGTAGGGGTATCGTTAATGTTAGTCATATATCCGGTATAGAACAAATACACGCGACCCATATAAGCTTCTGCTACCCATTTATTGGCGTGCCCATAAGTGGCCGTTGGAATAGTAGGGAACGGCGTGGATGGCAAGGTCTCAATGGCCATCTTTAAATCTGTGGCAATTTGCGCAAATGTCTCTGAATAAGAGGCTCTGGGCACATCCTTAGGATCGTCAACTGCAGTAATTAAAGGAACCCCGCCAAAGAATTTTGCCAATCTAAAGTAGAAAAATGCTCTCATAAAATGAGCTTCTCCAATGGCCTGAGCTTTAAATTGCTGAGCTTCTTCGGCACTAGGAAAGTATGAAGAAAAATCAGCACTTGCTGTTTTTTCAATAATAGCATTGGTCCTTGCAATACCATTGTAGGACTGAACCCACATACTACGATAAGTGTCTTCTGCAGGGTCTATAAAATTATCGACCCTTTTAGCAGATGCATCATCTGGTCCACCACCACCTAACATCATATCAGACATAAGGTTTGCGGCAATTGGTTCACTACCCTCCGGAGTCACAACGTAAATGGCATTGTAGACGCCGGCCATAGCCTCCTCTATATCAGTTGGAGTATTGTAATAAGTTTCCAAACTTTTTCCGTAGAGATTGTCGGTCTCCAGGTAGTCTTCACAACCAACCGCAACTAGCAGCGTTGAAAGAGCTATTAAATATTTTATTTTTTTCATAATTCTGATTTTTTTTAATTAAAAGTCAACTCCCAATCCAAACATTACTGTTCTCGCCTGTGGATATAATCCAAGGTCAATACCTGAAGCCCAGCTTGCGTCATGTCCAAAACGCACCTCAGGATCCATTCCGTCATAATCAGTAAACGTATGTAAGTTATTAATAGATACGTACGCATTAAGATTCTTTATTGCTATAGATTCAAACATGCTTCCAAAATCATATCCTACTGTCAAGTTATTTATTCTCACGTAATCTGCATCATGCATAAAAATGTCAGAAATAAACTGAGTATTCCTGTTTGAAGTAGAACTTAATCTGGGAAGGGTATTAGAAGTACCCTCTCCATGCCAGCGGTCAAAAATAGAAGTGGTATAGTTCTGAGTAAATTGATCAGAAAAAGAGCGGTAAGATTGCATTACCTGCATTCCGAACTTACCTGTCAATGTAGTATTTGCATAAACACCTTTGTACTCTAAGTTCAATTGAAGACCTCCTTCAAAGTCAGGGTTTGGATTTCCTAAAAAGGTTTTATCCAGATCATTTATTACCCCATCCTGATTAAGATCTACAAAACGCACATCTCCAGGACGTTGATCATTAAAGTAAGGGTTTCCATCAGGACCTACATAGGCATCAACTTCCTCCTGGTTTTGTAGGATCCCATCAGCCTTGAAGCCATAGAAGACACCAATAGGTTGCCCCACCTGTACTCTCGAAATTGGTGCAGTTCCCTGGGACAGAACATGACTGGGTCCCTGGATTATTCCTTCTGCATTGGCAATTCTTGTAACTTCATTTTTGTTATGAGCTCCGGTTAAAGTGACACTGTAGTTAAAGTCTCCGAAACTGTCGTTATAGTTTACTACAACTTCAAAACCGGTATTTTCTATATCACCACCATTAATAAATGGAGCTGCAGCACCGAAAGTTCCTAATATTGGCGCTTCTACCAACCAGTCTTTGGTAGTTTTCTTGTACCAGTCTAATGTTAGCCCAAGCCTCGAATTGAACATTCGGGCATCAATACCGAAATTCAACTGTTCTGAAGTTTCCCAAGTAACATCGGGATTCGTAACTCTTTCAGGATAAGCTGTAACCCCTGATACCGGTTTAGTATCACCGAAGAAATATCCAGGAAATACATAAGCGATTTGTGAGGAGTAGATAAAGTTTGGAATTGACTGATTTCCGTTTTGACCCCAGCTTGCTCTTAGTTTGGCATAATTAAGAACCTCCGAGGTGTCTGCCATAAAATCTTCTTCTGTAAATACCCAACCAGCAGATACCGAAGGGAAGGTACCCCACCTGTTGCCTTCTGCAAAGTTTGAAGAACCATCAACACGAACTGTTGCGTTGAAGAGATACTTTTCTAAATAGTTATACTGTACTCTACCCATGTACGACATCAAACCACCACCACCGGCAGCCCAGTCAGCACCCCACGTATTTATATCATTTATACTTTCGGGACTTTGAGTATTATTTATATAGGCATATCTTGGATTTCCCGGGAATAAAAGATTATTCCTGGATCCACCAACCTCAGTGTTAATCTGGTTTTGCAGTAATTCTGTACCAACCAAAGCATTAAGCTCATGATCGCCCATTGTAAAATCATACGAGAGTGTGTTAGTCCAGGTATAGTCATTACCAAAGTATTGACCTTGCTGAGCACCGTCCACTTCATCCTGATAAAGCACTCCAAGATGGTATGTTGGGTTCATCGATCTGCTGTGACCAAACCAGGCATTAGTACCATAGGAAGATCTGAATTTCAAATCTTGTATTGGTTCTACTTCTAGGAATACGTTACCCACGATATTATTCCCCTTACCATAATTGTAGTTATGGCGGTAATACATTATGGCAAGCGGATTTGTTTGATTTGTACTTATACCACCTAAAGTTGGGGTAAAGCCAAATTCGTTAACATTGTTATCAATAGCCGGCTGCCAATAAGCTGGCATTAATGGATTTTGAACCAAAGCATTGTGCAGGTCATTATAATAAATATTGCCTGTTGCGACCGCCCTGTTCTCAATATTTGTATAGGTGAAATTCTCTCCTATTGTAATAATGGCGTGTTCATCATTCTTTTTCAACACCATTTCTGTATTTAATCTTGCAGTAAATCTTTTAAATCCGGCATCTGTGATATGACCACCTATTATACCTTCCTGATCCAGGTAAGAGGCTCCTACAGAATAAATAATGTCCTCACTTCCTCCGGTGATATTAATCGCGTGACTTCTCATTGGTGCATCTTCCTGCGTCATCTCATTGATCCAGTTAGTTCCTTCCCATCCGTTTTCAAGATCTGCCCAGATTTCCTCACCTAGCTGAGTTCCTAGTCCGGGATAGTTATTCTCTAACCAGCTATTGTTGGTAAGCATGGCTCGCCAGTCATTTGGTGCCAAACCATCATTAACCCGTCCTTCATCCATAATATACATGTACTCCTGGGCATTAAGAGGATCCAGGTTTCTGTAAATATTTTGGATACCGTAGTAGGTGTCATAACTAATCTGCGCTGCTCTATTACTACGACCTTTTACCGTAGTTACCAGAACTACACCATTGGCTGCCCGCGAACCATAAATAGCTGCAGACGCCGCATCTTTTAGGACGTTGATGGATTCAATATCAGATGGGTTCAAATAATCTATGTTCCCTACGGCTACACCATCAACAATGTACAAAGGATTGGAGTTACCAATAGTTCCCAAACCACGAATGGTAATACGAGTACCTGCTCCAGGTGCTCCACTGTTTCTGGTTACGTTAACACCCGCTACAACACCCTGAAGTGCCTCCATAGGAGTCCCCGGGTTAAGAGATGCGATATCCTCCCCTGAAACATTACTGGTTGCGCCTGTGACTAAAGCACTCCTTTGAGTACCATAACCTACTACCACTACTTCCTCAAGAGCAGCAGCACTTTGTGTTAATCTAACCTGGATATCATTGGCATCCGTTAAGACCACTTCCTGGGGGGTATAACCTATATAGGAAATAACCAGAACATCTCCGGGAGCTGCCTCTATGGAAAAATTTCCGTCAAAATCGGTCAGGGTACCCGTAGAGGTTCCCTTGATGATCACATTTGCCCCAGGCAATGGCATTCCTGAATCATCAATCACAGTACCTGTAATTATTTCCGTTTGGGCCCAAACTGAGCTTGCTGCGAAAATAAATAACATCATTAAGTAATTTTTAATTTTCATTGATAGTTAAATTTAGTTGTTGGTGCATAATTTAAACTGATTTTCCATTAAGGCATATCCAAAATCGAAACCGATTGCGAATTATCATCTAAATAATTTACAACAGGATATTTTGTGAAATGTTTAGTATAGGATGTTGCGATGTTAAAATTGTGTTACTAATATATCAAGTAAATTTATAGAAAAAGTCGAAAACCGCCTCTACAAAAAACATACAGCAAAAAAACTGCATGTAAAGATTGCCAT
Source organism: Salinimicrobium aquimaris (assembly GCF_035607535.1). NCBI lineage: Bacteria > Pseudomonadati > Bacteroidota > Flavobacteriia > Flavobacteriales > Flavobacteriaceae > Salinimicrobium > Salinimicrobium aquimaris. The sequence goes on along the minus strand of NZ_JAYDZX010000003.1, from coordinate 303,471 downwards.
AAAGCCGCTATATTGCTGAGATATATCAATAATAGCAGTCTTTTAAAGATATTTAAAAAAGATAAATAAGTATTTATTAAACAGTAATGTAGAGGTATTGTAGAGGAAAAATACGGTCCTGTTAAGGCTACAGATCCATGATATAGTCGGTTAAATTGACTTCTCTGGGAAGATTCATCTTCTTTCTCAATCGATATCGCTTTATTTCTACACTCTTCACAGATATGTTAATAAGTGGGGCGATCTCTTTAGAGGAAAGATTTAATCTTAAATAAGCGCAAAGCCGAAGATCATTTGAAGTTAGTTCCGGATGCTTCTCCTTAATTTTGTCAAAGAATTCCTTATCAGCATTCCGAAATGCTTCCTTGAACATTTTCCAATTATCTTCCTCCTTTAATTCCCGGTCTATGGTTTTAATAACTCCTTTGACGTTGGTACTTTCCACTTCTTTCAGCTCCTCCTTAAGATTTGAAAGGAACTCGTTCTTTTTTATCAAAGACATAGTAGAGGCCGCCAGCTGGCCGTTTTTCTCTGCCATGTCCTTCTCTAAATGCTCTTTCTGAAGTCTGATGATTTCCTGCTCGGCCTCCATGTTCTTTAATCTAAGGGACTTTTCCCTTTCTTCAATCAATTTTGCATGTCGCCTTCTATAAGAGTAGTGAACTGCAAGGAGTCCTAAGAGAAAGACCAGAAAATAAAGGAACCATGCGAGATTACTGTAGTACCAGGGACGCTTTATTGAGAAGTCGTAAGTTATAACTTCCGTTTCCAGGTCATTGATCCTACCTCTTAGTTCAAAAGTATAATTCCCCGCAGGAAGATTCTCAAATCTCGCTGTGCCTGTTTGGTCCCAATTAGACCAGGCAGAAGAATAGTTGAGGAGACGATAGCTATACTGTGTCTCGGCCAACGCCTGGTAATTTGGAATACTATATTTAAAAATTATATTATTTATATCACTTACCAGATCAAGTGTGGCAACATCAAGGGATCGGAAAGAAAAATTTTGTCTTTTGGAGGCAGTTCCAACGGCATTGAGCAGTAATTCCCCGGAAGGGATTTTCTTAAGCGGCAGTGAAAATTGGATGTAACCACCGTTGGAACCTATTACGTACTCATTGGACCCTACAAGTGAAATATTTTCGAAACCCTTGCTGATGTTTCTACTTTCCAGAGGTAAAGGAACTTGACGCTGGACAAGTTTCTGTTCAAATGGATCCCTGCTAACATAGAAAAGATTATCACTACCAAAAGTCCACCAGCTCCCATCCTCCAGTACTAACGAGACTCCGCTGATCCTTTCATTATCCCTGCTAATTTCATTAAGCTCATTTTCAGACGTAAATTCATTTTTAGTCCTGTCATAGAGATAGACCGCATCTTCGGTAGAATAATATATATTATCTTCAAACTTGAATATCTGCGGCCCCATTTCAGATTTTTCACCCATTCCAAAATTCTCCTGCTTTTCAACTTTGGTATAATCCTCGTTGATTTCCAGTCTAAAAATCCCTCTATGGTAATGACTCATCCAAATTATGGAATCATTTTCTATGACCATATCCTGAACAGAAAGATCAAAACCCTCTATATAATGTGCTGGTGAATTTTCTCCACCCCCAGGTAAAAAACTTAGTCCGTTATAATGTCCCTGTAAAACACCTGAACCAAACTCCTCCACAGTCCAGGTTCCCAAACCATCCCAAACTTGAGTGGCCTCTACTCCATCAATGACAAATGTGCCCCTGTCATGTCCTGCATATAAATTACCATCGAGGTAGTTTAAACTCCACACCTGACCTGTGGTGCCATTTACGAGGCGGTAAGGCCTCTTAGACCCAACTTCTTTATAATAGAGACCCTGATTTGTCCCAAGATACATGATTCCATCTACCACCGCACTGCAATACACTGTGCCAATTGTTCCGAATATATCCACAAATAAACGGAAAGAACTTTCCCGATTGATCAATGCGATCCCATTGTCAAGCCCACCCCAAACATTGCCCTCTTCGTCTTCCATGACTGCAAGCAGGGTGTTATTTAGTAAGGTGGGCTGGGAGAGATGGTATTCCAATTTCCCTTCCAGGCTCAACAAGTAAAGACCTCCCCCTATACTTCCAAGAGCAAGAGAGCCGTCTCTGAGATAGACTGCGGAAAAAAAGCTTACTGAAATAGGATAATTCTCGACCGGTAAGGCATCCCACTGGTTACCAGTTATTATAAACAAGCCGTCATCCCTGGTCACAGCCAACATTTTGTCGCCGGAATATGGAAACAGACCAATAATCGCTTTGTACTGGATTTGCTCATTAGAAACAAATTCACGCCCTACTCCATCTTCAATTACATAAAGATCCTTTTCAGCCACCTGGTAATATATCTTGTCCCTTACTCCAAATAAGTTTGAAATATTCTTCTCCGTAACGATCGCGGTTACTTTGCCGGAGTTCTTATTGAAACTGTATAATCGTTGGTGACTCTGAAAGATCACGTAATCTTCCACTTCTTTAATATCCCAGAATTGTTCTCCATCAACCAAGCCCGATGCTACTGAATCTTTTAATGAGAAATACTGAAGTCTTCCATTTTCCTGAGTTCGCCAATACCCGAATTCCATGTACGCCCCGGTATAAATGTTTTCACCCGAAGCTAGAACAGAGCGCACCGCTGTTTCTCCGGGAACTTTATACAAGGTCCAATGCTCCCCATCATACTGAAGAAGCCCCGAATTATTTGCGACAAAAATTTTCTTATCAGGTCCCTGGGCAATCATCCAGTTCTGATTTCCTGCACCATAATCTCTGGGCGAAAAATTAGTAACAGGAGGTAACTCCTGCCCGGTGATCCCAAGGCTAATAAACAAAAAGAGATAGAAGTAAATCTTCAAAACTTGTCCGGTTTTTAAAACTGAGGCTTCTAAACAAATATAGCCTCTATTTATGTTTAACGAAATTTTAAGTAAATGATTTTATTGCAAAAGATCCCCGTTCTACTCGGGAGCGGCAAGAACCTAGACCTGCGCAAATCATATATTAATGGTCCTTCAAAAGTGCCATTTGGGGACCATCATTTTCCACCTGCTAATGCTTAGGACTATTTTAGGAAAATCCTTCTTTTATTGTTATAAACGGGTTAAAAGCACACGAAAGAGCCGTTATTTTTTGGAAATTGAGGCATTTAGCAAAGCTCCAGCCGCGCGACACAGGCTAAAATTATAAACCGGAACTCCTCTATGATCCAAAAAATGTTATCCCAGGGCCGTTTTTTAAGGCCTCTTCTTCTAAATATTATTGTTTTACTATTTTCCATTTCTTCAGTAAACGCACAGCAGCAAAAAAGCGATACCGCGGTTGTAAGCCGCTCCTTTTATATCTTATCTAATACAGGACCCGGTGCCGAAAAATCGACCTCCATGCTTCTGGAAGAAATAGTTCAGGCTTCAAAAGAGGAATCTCCGGCTACTCTTTTATTGCCGGGCAATATCACTTTAGAAAAAGGATATCCTGAAGGACAAGAGCAAAGACAGGAAGCAAAAAGGTTTCTTCAGGAGCGATTATTGAAGCCCCTGCAGAATTTCAATGGGAATATCATTTATGTTCCGGGGGAAAACGAATGGAATAGATCGGCTCCTCAAAGCATTGATGATATGGAAAGTTTTCTTCAGGATAACAGCAACGGGAAATTCCTTCCAGATGATGGATGTCCAGTAGAAGATATTGAAATAAACGATGAAATTGCTCTAATAACACTTGATTCCCAGTGGTACCTGGAAGACTGGGACCAGAGCAGCGAATTTAATGTCGATTGTGATATTAGAACAAAAGAGAGGTTCTTCATCGAAGTTAAGGATGCTCTAAAAGATAATTTTGGGAAGGTAAAGATCGTTGCCGTTCATCACCCGGTGTTAAGTTCTACAAGTACCGGCATTCTCAATAAAATTTTTCCTTTTTCCCGACAGAACTTTGAAAATCCTTTGTACCGGGAATTTCGTAAGACTCTGGAAACCCTCGCAAGTCAGTTTGATGATGTCATTTTTGTTTCAGGAAATCACGCTAACCTTCAGTATTTAAGCAACGGAAGAAATCCGCAGATCATAAGTGCTACTGCTGCCAAAACAGAGCCGGCTACTGCCACAGAGGAAGATCATTTTGCTTCGGAAGAACCGGGATATGCCAAACTTACTATATTCAAAAATGGCCATTCCAGAGTAGAATTTTTCACTTTAAATACATCAGCTGAGCAGCCGGTCTTTAAGAAAGAAATTCCGAGGGAAAGAACCATTAAGGTAGATCTAAAGGAAGAAACCTGGAAAGAATTAGGAGAAACTTTTTCAGCATCTATTTATAAGAAGGAAGAGACCGATAAAAGTGCTCTTCACAGATTTTTTTGGGGGGATCATTACCGTGACGTCTACAGTAAAAAAATAGAAGTACCTGTGCTTCTGCTCGACACGCTTCATAGCGGACTTTCTCCAATAAAAGAAGGTGGCGGCCAGCAATCCAGATCCCTTCGATTTATAAATGAAAACGACCACGAATTTACTTTAAGGGCACTAAGAAAAAGTCCTATGAACTACATTCAGGCCGATTTGCTTCCCACATCCTACCTGGGGGATAGGCTCAACAACACTTTTCCCGAACGTCTTGTGCTCGATTATTTTACCACTTCACATCCTTACGCAAAATTTGCCCTTGATAACTTTGCCGAAGCTCTTGATCTTCCCCACATAAAACCAGAAATATATTATGTTCCCAGACAACCTGCCCTGGAGATTCACAATGATGAATATGGGGATGAACTCTATGAACTACAGGCACATGCGGGAAGCGAAAACAAATCTTTTGCTCAATTTGAGAAGCCCGATGACATTCTTAGCACTTTTGACCTGTTGGAAGAGCTTAGAGAGGAACCTGATGCAAGTGTTGATGAAGCCGAATATCTTAAAGCCCGGCTCTTTGATATGCTCATAGGGGATTGGGACCGTCACCAGGATAACTGGCGTTGGGCGGCTTATGAGACAGATGAAGGCATGCACTATCTCCCCATTCCGAGAGATAGGGATCAATCATTTTCAAAATATGACGGTCCGCTCATTAGCGCCCTAAAACTTGCTGTCCCTTTGCTTCGGAAGATGCAAACCTATGATGAAGAAATTGATAACATTAAATGGTTCAACTGGTCTGGTTACCCCCTGGATTTGCAAATTCTTTATAAAACAGACTGGGAGCAGTGGCAGGAGCAGGTAAAGTTAATTCAGCGAGAAATTACTGATGAGGAAATCGCAGCTGCCTTCGCAGAATTACCTGAAGCGGCACAAGATCTAACCATTGAAGAGATCAAGAAAAAATTAAAGGCCAGGCGTGGCAACCTAATGAAGATCGCCCGCGACTACTATGAGCGAATGCTGGAATTTACTGTGATCACAGGGACAGATGAAGATGAAGATTTCAGGATAAGCCGAAAAGAAAATGGCCTTACAGAGATCGTACAGTTCTCTGAAGGAAAAGAGATCTTTCGACATACCTATAAGTCCGAAGAGACAGGAGAGATATGGATCTATGGAATGGACGGGGAAGACAGCTTCACAGTAAGCGGTAAGGGCGAGGATCCCATAAGACTAAGGATCCTGGGAGGTCCCGGAGAGGATGTTTATGATTTTGAGAATAAGAAAAAGGTAAAGTTGTATGATTACAGAAGTTCAGAAAATGAGATTGTGCAGCCCGGTTCCCGCAGATTGCTCGTAGATTCCTACGAGATCAACAATTTTCATTACAAGAAATTCAAGTACAGCACCTTTAAGGCCCTCCCTTACGTAAATTTTGAAACCGATGCAGGATTTACCTTGGGTGCCGAGGCTGTCTGGACGAAATATGGCCTGGTGAACAATCCTTTCCAGGCGCAACATGAACTATTGGCAAATTATTACTTTGCCACAAATGGCTATTCGGTAAGTTACCGCGGCGAATTCGCTCATTTATTCTACAACTGGAATTTAGGCATCAACGCCCGATACACCAGTCCTAATTACACTCTGAACTACTTCGGAAAGGGAACCGAAACCACTTACGACCCTTCCGACATTAATAGAGACTACAACCGGGTGAGGATCCAAAAAGGTTATTTTTCACCCTCTTTGATTTGGCGCAATAACGCCGGAAGTGTATTTGACATTGGTGCCTCCTTAGAATCATACCAGGTTAAATACGAACCAGACACTTATCTCGGCGAAATATTCGCACCCGAAAATGACATTTTTGACCAGCAATTGTATGCAGGGGCCGAGGCCAATTACAGGTTCTACAGTAAAAACAGAAGCGCCTTTCCCAGTTTGGGGTCCGATATAAGAGTTACTACCGGCTATAAAAAGAGCATTGACGATGCAAAAAACGAATTTGCTTATCTGGAACCTTCAGTTTCTTTTAATTATCCACTTATTTCAAGTGGCTACGCGGTTTTTGCCACAAAGATAGGTGGAGAAGTCATTTTTGGTGATGATTATGAAATCTATCACGCTGCAGCCATTGGTGGAAACCGCAGCCTTCGCGGGTATCGAAACCACCGGTTCAATGGGAAGCAGGCATTCTATCACAGTACAGATCTTCGAACTGCTCTGGGCTTATGGGAAAACAGATTTCTACCGTTTGTTTATGGTGTCACCGCAGGCTTTGACTATGGAAGGGTATGGGTGCCGGGAGAAGATTCACAACGATGGCACAATAACTATGGAGGTTCCATTTGGATAAGTGCGGGACTTGCAGTAACCGGAAATATTGGCCTTTACCATGGAAGTGACGGCAACCGTCTAAGTGTAATGCTTAACTTCAAATACTGAGTTAGTTCGGAGTTGGGTGCTACCTATCCTGAATGGCGGATTGGACAAAAGCCAATCCACCAATATTCTCTTTTACCTCTGCCCCTGTTATGCCGAACATCTTCAAATTCTATTCATTGTGCAATGAACAACTAGCTGGAAACTTAATTACCATACCATTAACAGACTGAGCTCCAAATTCTTACTAGTTTAAGTTCAAAAATAAAGACATGGGAAAACTGGAGGGAAAAGTTGCACTTATTACGGGTTCAGATTCGGGTATTGGACAGGCTTCGGCTATTGCATTCGCACAGGAGGGCGCCAGGGTGGTTATTACCTATCATTCCGACGAAGAGGGAGCGGAAGAAACGCTCAAAAAAGTAGAAAATTCCGGCAGTAAAGGGATGGTGCTGCAAGTAGATATTTCCGATGAGAAGGAAGTTGAAACTATGTTCAATAGTAGCCTGCAGGAATTTGGCAGGCTGGATATTCTGATGAATAACGCCGCAATTAACGGCCAGGGCTTTAAAGTGGCCGAAATGCCCACAGAAAACTGGGACAAAGCCATTAAGACCAATCTTTATGGCACATTTTTCTGCACCCGAAGATTCATTAAAGAACTGCGCAAGGCGAAGCAAAAAGGAAAGATCATCAATGTGAGCTCGGTACACGAGGAGATTCCGGCGCCGGGTACAGCAGAATATTGTGCATCCAAAGGTGCGGTTCGCAATTTCACACGGGTTTTGGCCCTTGAACTGGCCGAAGAAGGGATCAATGTCAATAATATTGCTCCGGGCATGATCCTAACTCCAATGAACCAGGAAGCTCTTGACGACAAGGAAACACGTAAGGAACAGGTGCAGCACATCCCCATGAAACGCGCCGGAAAACCGGAAGAGATAGCCAAAGTAGCAGTATTTCTAGCCTCTTCAGATTCAGATTATGTCACCGGCTCCACCTATGTAATGGACGGTGGATTAATGCAGCAGGTAGGACAGGGCGCATGATCAACTGGCCAGATTATAACACCCAGTGCCAAAGCCGGATATACTTCGGAAATTAAACGGAGGAGAAAATTTATCACGAGGAGCAGTTAAAAAGGTCATTTTTGAGGAGCTTTAAAAAAACCGGCTGATTTCTCAGCCGGCTTTGACCACCCCGTTAATCATGAAAACAGTAACTGGAAAATCATTCTGCCAACACGAGGTGAGGTCAGACATGTTTGAGTTACATGTTCTTTTACTGCTTTTTATTATTTCCGTTTATTTAGATGAATAACATTTGAACGCCTTCCTTATCGGCTCTGTTATAGAAATCCCCAATGGTAAGGATTCCATCGAGATCCTCAATAAGATCGGTTTCTTTTAAGTGGAACATGTCATAGGCAAGTTTACAGGCCCAGAGTTTTACTCCCGAAGCAGATAAAATCTCCAGAAATTCATCAACCGGAGGCATGTCGAGCTTATCCATTTCCTTCTTCATCATTTTTGTAGCTATAGCTTCCATCCCGGGTAGTCCACCTACCATAGTAGGTATGTGCATGGCAGGATTGCCAACAGTTGCCACGTGCAACTTGTTCATTTTCTTCTTCTGGATAGCTTCCAGTCCAAAAAAGGTGAAGAATATTTCAGATTCGATTCCTTCCATTCTGGCACCATTTGCCATAATAAAAGCCGCATATACATTCTCAATAGTAGCTTTAGAAAGGATAAAGAGCATCTTTTTTACTTTAGTCTGGCTCATTTCAGTAGTTTTAAAGTTAGATACAGCTTTTAGGTTTTGGTACACCGGCAATTTTGGTAGAGATCTTCAAAGGTCCGCCGGGGAATAATGAGTAGAACTCTTTAATGTCTAAGACACCGCTTTTCTTAATTCCTCTTATTGATAATGCCTTTTCGGCTTTTACCTGTTCCTGAAGCCATTCGATAACTTCCCAATGTCTTGGGGTCATTTGAATTCCTTCGGCTTCGGCAATTTGTTCCCCTACCTCTTTGTTCCACTGTGAAAAATCAAGTAGATATCCTTCTTCGTTTACTTTTACGTTTGATCCTACAATTAAAGTTTCCATGATATATAGTTTTTGATTTATGGTTTTATAGTTTTTTGCCCCTGGTACTCATATTCCTACTGACCAGCGGAATAGGCCTTCCTTTTAGTAGTACATTCCAGTAGATCCACCGGAATGCTAATTTTCCCCAGTGGTTGAAGACACTTTCCTTTAATAGTTTTAACGGGCCAATTCCAGCAACAGGAAACGTTCCTTCCACAGGTTCCTGTTTGTAGTTAAAATCAATAAGTAAAGCCTTGTTCCTGCCTGTCTCAATAAAGCAGTTGGCATGTCCGTCAAATTCCGGTTTTAAAGCTTTTCCTTCGATGTGTAATAAGATGTTATCTGTGAGGGTTTCAGCTTCAAAATGTGCTACAGAACCTGCCTTGGAAGCCGGTACGTTGGTAGCGTCACCAATTACAAAAACATCGGCATACTCTTTAGACTGAAGAGTGTGAGGATCTGTAGGCACAAAGTTGAGATCATCTCCCATCCCCGATCTTTCAATAACCTCATCCCCCATATTTGTTGGTATAGTAACTAACAGATCGAAAGGAATTTCTCTACCGCCATAGTCTATGATCTTACTGGCTTCATTATCCACCCTTTCTATGGCAAAATCAATTTCAATGTGAATGTTCTTCTCCTGTAGTAGATAGCCTAGAGCTTTTGAGCTTTTCTCCTTGGTGAAGGCGCCGGAAAGAGGTGTCACATAGGTTAGCTTTACCTTATCCCGCATACCTTTCTTTTCAAAATAAGAGTCCGCCAAAAAAGCGAATTCCAATGGTGCGACAGGACATTTAATAGGCATTTCTGTTAGGTGTACAACCATATTTCCTCCCTCCCATTCCCTTAGCTTATTGCGAAGGGCAACTGCTCCTTCATAAGTATAGAAGTCAAAGACAGATTTTTGCCAGTTCTTTCCTTTCATCCCCTCCACCTCTTCGGGGGCGATCCTGGAACCGGTAGCAATAATGAGAACGTCATAGTTCAAGGTCTCATCCTCTAGCTTTACCTTTTTATCTTCGGGCAAGATCTGTTCTATTTTTTTCTGAAGGTAGTTGACGCCCCTGGGGATGAACTTCTTTCCATTCTTTTTGACCTGATCTTCAGTATAAATATCAAAGGGCAAAAACAGGAATCCCGGTTGATAGTAGTGGGTCTTATATTGGTCAACTATGGAAATGTTCCAATCATTTTTTTTGAGTTTAGGTCGTAGATGATTTGCCATCATCGTACCGGCGGTCCCGGCTCCCAGTATTACCAGATTTTTCATGATGTATGATTTAAATACTGGTGTAAATTTAAGACCATGAACTCTTTTTTTATGTAACTTCTGTTACATAGGGAGATGAAAGTACAACCCGTTAGATAGGGAAATAAAAAAACCGGATCTATACGATCCGGCTCCTAAAATGTCGATTTCCAAGTTCTATTATTGTGCGGGACGGTAATCAAATTCCTGACCGCCAACAGAGATACCTGCCATCGCGCCCGCTTTTGGCATAATTGCAACTCCGGCGCCATTTTCAAAAGTAATGGCCTTACCTTTACCTTTATCCCAAATTACGGCAGAAGCGCTACCTCCAAATTCGAAATTTCCTTCCTTGAATTTATCAAGGGCTTCCTGGGTTTGAAAAACTATAAGTTCTCTAAAGGCTTTCCCGCCAAACTGAAATCCAATATCTATTTGTCTTAGTTCGGCATAGCCCGCAACCTGACCATTTTCATACACAATCCCATTTCCGGCAGCCCCGCCAAGAATCCATGCTCCTTTACCAACATTTGGAAAAATTGCATATCCTGCGGCATTATTAAGCATACTTTCCAGTTCCGGGTTTGCCCGCATAAATGCCATTTTAGCATCCATTGCATCAGATTTTATCACTTCCCGCTTTTCCATATCCATGATCTTTTCCTGATCCTGGGCATGTAATGTTGCTGAAGTAAAAAGTAACATCAAGACAAAAAGTCCGCTGTACAAGTTGTGAGTAATTCGTTTCATAACAGTTCTTTTTTATGGTTAAGTCTTAATTTACTAAACTAGCTCCCGAAAAAGTGTTAATCGCACGTTATTTCACGAAATGTTAAGGTTTTAGGCGGTAAAAATCGATCATTGGCAAATATGGAAAATAGAGAAAGGAAAAAATCAAGAGCGGGGTAGACCAATCGAATTTGAATTTTGCACCTGTAAGCCGTCGAGGGAACCGGACTAATATTTTATCTTTAGAACTTCGAAAAACCCTGGTAAGAGTAATTCATGATAAAACGCAAAAGCAAACAATTGCCTGGAAGGCATTGCAAACTTTATATGCGACCCGGAGGATGCAGATTGGAAAGGCTTGTTCATTAGAGGGAATGAAAGGGGACTATTTTTGGTGTTAGGTCTATTCAATATTAGAGATATGCTATATTTTTGGAACTGCTTTAGAAGTTGTTTAATGAAAAAGTCGGAATCTTCCCTCCCTTCAAGTTCCCCTGGAACACAGTTACTGAAGCATCTACCTTTGATCCTAATTTTCTCGGGAAATGGCTTTTTGTTTGCTCAGTCCACCAGTACATTTTCACAACTTTCTCCTGATTCTCAAATAGAAATAAAAGTTAACATTCAAGACCAGATTACCTGGTCGGTTACAAATCATTCTCAGCAGGTCATTTCTTCCTCACCTATCGCTCTTCACCTTGAAAAGGAGGTTCTCGGGGTAAATTCGCAGTTGGTGGATTCAAATAAGAAGGAAGTAAACACAACAATAGATGCTATCAATTACAAAAAAGACGTTATTAAAGACAGGTATAACGAATTAACCTTAGAATTTCGCGACAACTTCGGGTTGATATTCAGGGTCTATAATTCGGGAGTGGCTTACCGCTTTACCACAAACAAGAAAGAAGACATTACTGTTGTTTCTGAAGATGTAAACTTCAATTTTAGTGCAGATCATATGGTTTACTTTCCCTACGCTAATGATCCCGCGAATGATGTTTACCAGATCTCCTTTGAAAATCTCTACGAGTACGTTCCGCTTTCTCAGATGGTAAAAGATACTCTTGCCTTTGCCCCTGTTTTAGTTGAACTGGAAAAAGGTATGAAGGCAGCAATTACAGAGGCCGACCTGGAGAGTTATCCCGGAATGTTTATAAAAGCAGGTACAAAGAAATATTCTTTAAAAGGAGAGTTTGCAGGCTACCCTCTTGAAGAAGAAAAGGGAGGGCATAATGGCCTGCAATCTTTTGTGACGAAAAGGGCAGATTACATAGCCAAAACTCGTGGCACCAGAAAATTTCCATGGCGCGTAATCATTATTAGTGACGAAGACAAAGAACTGCTCAACAACGACATGATATATAAGTTGGCCGCTGCGTCACGTATAGAGCATACCTCCTGGATCGAACCCGGAAAAGTTGCGTGGGACTGGTGGAACGACTGGAATATTTCGGGAGTGGATTTTCGTGCCGGCATCAATACCGAAACTTATAAATATTACACAGATTTCGCTGCCGAATACAACATAGAGAACATCCTTTTAGATGAAGGCTGGGCGCCAAAGGGAGAAATTTTAAACACCATTCCGGAAATTCATCTTGAAGAAATCATTAAATATGCTGAATCTAAAGATGTAGGCGTATGGCTATGGTCGGGATATCTTCCCCTTGCCCAAAACATGGATGAGGCACTCGCCACCTATTCCCGAATGGGCGTAAAAGGTCTCAAGGTAGATTTCATGAACAGGGATGACCAAAAAATGGTGGACTTCTACTACGAACTTTCCCGAAAAGCTGCAGAACATAAGCTGATGCTGGATTTTCACGGCTCCTACAAACCCACCGGACTACAGCGAACCTATCCGAATGTGGTAAATTTTGAAGGCGTGCGCGGGCTGGAGAATGTCAAATGGTCCAATACAGATTTTCCTCTTTACGACACCAGAGTACCTTTTATAAGAATGCTTGCAGGTCCTATGGATTATACTCCCGGGGCCATGAAAAATGCAAACAGACATAACTTCAGGGCCGTCCATTCTGCGCCTATGAGTCAGGGGACGAGGGTGCATCAGCTGGCATTGTATGTACTTTATGAAGCTCCTTTCAATATGCTTGCCGACAACCCTACAAACTACAAGAAAGAACCTGAAAGTACAGAGTTCATAGCGTCTGTGCCTACCACCTTTGATGAAACCGTGGCATTAGACGGTAAAGTGGGAGAGTATGCAGCCATAGCACGAAGAAAAGGAGAGACCTGGTATGTTGGTGCGATTACCAATTGGGATGCGCGGAATCTCGAGCTTGGCCTTTCTTTCTTACCGGCGGGGAAATATGAAGCTGTAGTTTTTAAAGACGGAATTAATGCCGACAGAGAAGCAACAGACTATGTACGGGAAGTCATAGATCTTTCTTCCGGGGAGGAGATTGAAATATACATGGCTCCCGGAGGTGGTTGGGCTGCAAAAATTTATCCTGTAAAGTGAAAATAACAAGAATTTTCTACCGTTTTGACTAGAAAAACCGAATGCAGGACCTTTGTGAGAAGCAGTATTTTGCTATTGCCGCAAATGTGACCAAATCAATCTTCCCGAAGTTGACATGTTATCTTTTTCACTTATTGCTGCCGGCGTGGTGCCGGGAATAAAAGCCGCTGAAGATTCATCTTTATCGGCTACAGACCAATTTGCCCATGAGAGCTTGTGGCGCTTCATAAAATCCATCCATTCTGCGGTTTCCTGTTCATAAACAGGTCCGTCTCCATTGGCATCTGTGGTACCAAACTCGGTGACAAAAAGAGGTAGACCTTTTGCTATGGCACTTTCAGCTATGTTCCTTAATTCCTGCCGGTGGGTGCCTGCATAAAAGTGAAGTGTGTAGGCCAGGTTGTTTCCTTCAACGGGATCCTCTGCAGCAAGATCTACTCGCTGCGACCAGGTAGGAGTTCCTAAAACAATGATATTATCGGGGTCATGTTTACGTATTGAAGCTATTATCTGCTCATGATAAGGTTTGAGCACCTTTGACCAGGATACCTCAAGAGGTTCGTTATAGGTTTCATAAATAAGGTTTGGGTAATGTCCATATTCCTCTGCAATTTCAGAAAAGAACTGTTTTGCCTGCGGCAGGTGATCTTCTGCATGATGATCATGCCAGTCTACAATGACATAGATACCCAGATCAATGGCAGCCTCTATGACTTCTTTTACCTTCTTCTTTTCTCTCTCCGGATGTTCAAGATATCCATTGTGCTCAATTGCCATTGCGGCACGAACGACCTGAATATTCCATCCCTCTACCAGATTTTCCACGGTTTCCCGGTTGTAGAATTGGGGTTGCCACTGACTCCAGAAAAGAGACATTCCTTTTAACTGAACCTTTTTTCCTGAAGAATTGACCAGGCTGCCATTCTCTATCGCCAATTGTCCATGAAGAGCCACAGGGGTAATTTCTTGAGTTGTTTGGCCTGAAGATTCCGGGGTGGAGGAATAGCTAAAATTTGTGAGGATTGCTAAGGCTAAAAGGCTGATGATTTTGAGGGATTTCATAAAATTATATTATTAAAGGACACGCTTTATTCCGCTAAACTGCTCCCGGTACCGGGAAGGAGTGCAGTTTTTGCTCTTTTTGAACACCCTGTTAAAATTGGCAATATTATTAAAGCCGCATTTAAAAGCAATTTCTGCAATACTCAGATCTTTTTCTATCAGCCAACGGGAAGCATAACCTATCCTGGTGTCATTGACATATTCAATGAGGGTCTTTCCGGTTCTTTTCTTGATGAACCTGTTAAAAGATACCGGACTCATATTTACCAGCCCCGAGATCTCATTCAATGAGATCTTGTTCTGGTAATTTTCCTGTACGTATTCATAGATCGTTTTGATCTTGTCACTGTTCTCAAAGTCCTTATTGTTGGACGTGTAAGTAGAAAGCAGGCGCTGATTTCTTGAGGTGGCAAGATCCTGAAGTATTGAGATAAGCTCCAGAAAATAATCAATGCTATCAATTTTGGAAAGCCGCAGGATCTTTGGCTCCACTTCTTTGGCTATTTTTTCGGAAAAAAGAATACCATGAGCAGAGCGTTCAAACATATCCTTTATCGGCTTCATGATCCTTCGACTCAATAATTTCTCATCAAAAAGGTCATTGTGAAACTGAATTGTGATCTCACGGATATTTTTATTCCTGCAGTTGTGTAGTTCCCATCCATGCTGCAGGTTAGGCCCCACCAGTACCAGCTCAATATCTTCAATATCTTCCAAACTGTCCCCTACTACTCTCCTTACCCCCTGTCCATTAAGGATAAAGTTGAGTTCGTACTCCGGGTGAAAATGTATAGGAAAGTCAAAATCATCTTTAATTCTGTCAAAAACCAGAAAACTGTCTTCCGGGGAGAGGGGGGTAATTTCCCGATGTACTTCAGCAGTCATTTTGTAGGTGGAAAAATCTTATTAATAAATGACAAAATCCTATTATTGAAATTCCGACATGCCAGCTAAATTTGAATGTCGTAATTTATCTGATCAGAAAATCCGAATCTGAAAAATGATTCCACAGCTAAAGATAAGCTAATTTTTTCCGATCTAAAATATCTTGTCAAACAGAAGCATGAAAACTACACCCAGCATAATACATTTTGTACAGAAGCTTTTAATTTTCACGGTTGCAATTCAATTGATAGGCTGTAAATCAACTTCAGGTATAGATTTTAACAATATCAAGGTCTCAGATGCAGAGGCAACAAATTCTACCAAATTGTTGTACCACAACATTCAGAAAATATCAAAAGAAGGAATTGCTTTTGGTCATCAGGACGCGACCGCCTACGGTATCGGCTGGAAACATGAGGAAAAACCAAATAGGTTGCGAAGTGATATAAAATTTGTAGCCGGTGAGCTTCCCGCAGTCCATGGCTATGACATTGGGCATATTGAACTTGGAAAATCCCACAATCTGGATACTGTTTCTTTTGATCTCATGAGGGATCATATTCAAAAATTATATGACAAGGGAGCTATTATTACTATGAGCTGGCATTTGGATAATCCTGTTTCTAACGGCAGCTCCTGGGATCAAACTCCGGCGGTTCCCGCAATTCTTGAAGGCGGAGCTGAACGCGAAAAATATGAGCTTTGGGTTCAAAGGTTATCCTCCTTCTTAAACTCTCTAAAAGATAAAAAAGGAAGGGTTATTCCGGTGGTTTTTAGACCATACCACGAAATGAATGGCTCCTGGTTCTGGTGGGGCGGCAACAATGTTTCTCCCGAAGATTATAAGCAGCTTTGGAAAGAAACCCAGCAGTTGCTAAAGCAGAATAACGTGCATAGCCTGTTGTATGCCTATTCTCCCAATATTGTTGGTAGTGAAGAAGAGTTCCAAAAATATTATCCCGGGGACGAGTTTGTTGACATTCTCGGAGTAGACATCTACAACTACGGTGGCAATGAAGCTTTCAGCAAAAACATAAAAAGCAACCTGGAAATAGTGCGTAAAAAGGCAAATATGGCCGATAAACCTTTTGCTCTTACTGAAACCGGAAACACCAATTTCGGGGAAGATCCAAACTGGTGGACAAAAACTTTTTATCCAGGATTAAAGGATTCGGGAGCTGCATGGGTGCTACTGTGGAGAAATGCCCGACCTTCCCATTATTTTGCTACCTATCCCGGGGAAATATCTGAAGAAGATTTTAAAGAATTTGCAAAGCTGGAGGAGATCCTCTTCCTCGATGAAGTGGAAGATATCACCAATTAAGAGAAGCTCCGTATGTTACAAGGATTAGATATTGCAATTATTTTAGCTTACCTCATAGGTACAATCCTTATAGGGCTGGCCTTGCGAAAGAAAGCTCAAAAAAGTAAGGATGATTATCTCTTAGGAGGAAAAGACCTGCCCTGGTATATGCTCGGTCTTTCCAATGCCTCCGGAATGTTCGACATTTCGGGAACCATGTGGCTGGTGACACTCACCTTCGTCTACGGACTTAAAAGTATTTGGATCCCATGGCTATGGCCGGTGTTCAACCAGGTATTCCTTATGGTATTTCTTGCTACCTGGCTTCGGCGGTCACAGGTAACCACAGGTGCCGAATGGATACACTTCAGATTCGGAAAGGGCCAGGGCGGAAACAGGTCTCACAGCATCATCGTTATTTTTGCCATTTTAAGCTGCCTTGGATTTCTGGCTTACGGCTTTATAGGCCTGGGGAAATTTGTAGAGATCTTTATTCCCTGGGAAATGGTCTCAGGTTACGTTCCCTTTAATGTTCCGGCAGAATACATTCCTCACTTTTATGGAGTGGTTTTCACCATGTTTGCGGTCTTCTACTCCGTTCTTGGAGGTATGTCCGGAATTGTGTGGACAGATCTCCTTCAGTACTCCATAATGACCGTTTCTTCTATTGCCATAGCGGTCATTGCCTGGCAGGCGATGGGAGAAAATACTCTAACCGTCCCAGATGGCTGGATGGATCCTCTCTTTGGTTGGCAGCTCGATATTGACTGGACGGGGATCATAGAAGAGGTCAATCAAAAAATAGCATCCGACCAATACTCCCTCTTTGGGTTATTTTTTATGCTGATGGTCTTTAAAGGGATACTGGCCAGTATAGCGGGACCTGCACCAAATTACGATATGCAAAAAATACTTTCCACCCGCAGCCCTCTGGAGGCAGCCAAGATGAGCTCTTTTGCTATCGCGGCTTTAATGCCTACCAGGTACTTGATGGTCGGAGGCTTCTCAGTTTTGGCAATAATCTTTTATGATGATCTAAGACTGGAAACTGCCGGAATTTTAGACTTTGAAAAGATCCTGCCGGCAGCAATTGGTGAGTTTGTTCCAGTAGGTCTGCTAGGTCTATTGCTCGCCGGACTTTTGGCAGCTTTTATGTCCACCTTTGCCGGAACCCTTAATGCCGCACAGGCTTACCTGGTCAACGATATCTATTTAAAGAACAAACCCGATGCCTCTCATAAACAGGTGAAGAGAATGAACTACGGGAGTGGCATGATCGTGGTCCTTATCAGCATCATTCTCGGATTTTTTGTGCTTGATGTCAATTCCATTCTTCAATGGATCGTGTCTGCCCTTTATGGAAGTTATGTTATCTCTAATACCCTAAAATGGTACTGGTGGCGCTTTAATGGAGAAGGTTATTTCTGGGGAATGCTCTCCGGAATTATTCCTGCATTGATATTCCCAATGATCACCGATACCCTGGATCTTTATTATTTCCCTGTGATCCTGTTGATCTCCCTCGCCGGAAGCATCGCTGGCACCTATACCGCTCCTCCTACCGATGAGCGTATACTGAAGGTTTTCTACAAAAAAACCCGTCCCTGGGGCTTTTGGAAGCCTATTCTCAAAATGGTGAAGGAGGAAGATCCGGAAGTAAGCAGAAATAAAAATTTCTCACGGGATATGTTCAATGTGATGATAGGGGTAATAGCACAAACTCTTTTAGTGCTCATTCCGCTTTACCTCATTTTACATGAGAATGTTTCTGTCATAATTTCCATTGTTGTACTTGTGATATGTGTGATCATTCTGAAAAAGAACTGGTGGGACCACATTAAAAAGGAAGCAGGGGTTAACCTGAAATAAAATTGCCTGCCACAGGCTTTTAATAAAAAAAGAAAAATAATGGGTAAAATTTCTCAATACGAACAGCTTACAAAAGCTCATAAAGAGTTGATAAAAACACCGAACAAACCAGTTGAAGATTCAAACGAAATTGTACAGCGTTACAAAAATGCGGTAGTTACAGCAGCCCACGCTCCTCTACACTGGCGTTACGACTTCAATGCTGAAACTAATCCGCTGGGGCTTGAAAGAATTGGCGTAAATGCCACTTTTAACCCGGGGGCAATTAAGTGGAAAGGCAAATATGTGCTGGCAGTGAGGGTGGAAGGGAACGATCGCAAATCTTTCTTTGCAATGGCCGAAAGTCCAAACGGAGTGGACAATTTTGAATTTTGGGATAAACCTCTGGAACTACCGCAGACCGAAGAGCCGGATACTAATGTTTACGACATGAGACTCACCCAACATGAAGACGGATGGATCTATGGAGTCTTTTGTACAGAACGCAAGGATAAATCCAATCCCGATACCAGTGCAGCAGTTGCCAATGCAGGAATTGTTAGAACAAAAGATCTTCTAAAGTGGGAAAGGTTACCGGACCTGATCTCCAATTCAGGCCAGCAGCGAAACGTGGTGATGCATCCTGAGTTTGTGAATGGAAAATACGCTCTTTATACGCGCCCGCAGGACGGATTTATTGAGGTAGGCAAAGGCGGCGGAATTGGACTGGGGTATATCACAGATATTACAAACCCTGTTCTGGAAGATGAAAAGATCATCAACCACAAGGTCTATCATACAGTGTACGAACTGAAAAACGGTCTTGGCCCTGCTCCCATTAAAACCGAAGAAGGCTGGCTTCACCTCGCTCACGGGGTAAGAAATACAGCCGGTGGCCTGCGCTATACGCTTTACCTTTTCATGACAGATCTCAATGACATTTCAAAGGTCATTCACCAACCGGCCGGCTATTTTATGGCACCCAATTACGAAGAAACCGTCGGGGATGTTCCAAACGTATTGTTCGGGAATGGCTGGATAAGGGATAATGACGGCAAGGTGTTTATCTACTACGCATCTTCAGATACCCGCTGTCATGTAGCATTTTCCACTGTGGAAAAATTGCTGGATTATGTAAAGAATACACCCGAAGATGGCCTTACCTCAAGAGCATCGGTAAATTCAATTGTAAATTTGGTGAACAGGAATAAAGAAGTGATGTAATGACAGATGCAGCCACACAATTCAGGAGTGAACTATCAGCAGAACTCGAGAATATTATCGGTTACTGGAAGAACTTCAGCATTGATGAAGCAAACGGAGGTTTTGTGGGGCAGAGAGATTATTACAATAGAGAAATTCTGGAAGCTTCAAAAGGAATTATCCTCAATACCCGGCTCCTATGGACTTTTTCCGCAGTTGCTAACCATAAAAAGGAAAGATCGGGTGAACTTGGATCATTAGCCGATCGTGCCTACCAGTATCTAAAAAAGGCATTTAAAGATGACATTTTTGGAGGGGTATTCTGGGAAGTGGATTTTAGAGGAAATGTCATCAACAGAAGGAAACAGATCTATGCCCAGGCTTTTACGATCTATTCCCTTTCAGAATATTACTTGCTTTCCGAAGAAAAAGAGGCTCTTGAATGGGCACTTGAGCTGTTCGAACTGATCGAGAAATATGCCAGGGAGTGGGAATTTAATGGTTATTTGGAGGCTTTTCAGGAAGACTGGTCGCCTATAGAAGATATGCGGCTGAGCGAAAAGGATAAGAATTCCGCCAAGACCATGAATACCCATCTACATATTCTGGAAGCTTACACTACCCTATACAAGGTGTCAAAATCTGAAAAGGTCAAAGCAGCGCTGGAAAACCTAACCGAACTTTTCCTGGAGAAATTTTACAACCCAAAAATTCAACATTTTCAGTTATTTTTTGACAATGAATGGAATCGCGAGGGAAATTTAGTTTCCTATGGTCATGACATTGAAACTATCTGGCTCATGATCGAAGCGGCAAAAGCTTCAGGAAATCAAGACCTCATCGATAGAACCAAAGCAATTGCTGTACCGGTGGCCAAAACTTTCATAGAGGAAGGCTATATTCCCGGTAAAGGGGTGATCAATGAAAAAGACCTGGATTCAGGAGAAGTGGATACAGATCGTCACTGGTGGCAACAAGCTGAAGCAATGGTCGGGCTTCAATATGCTTACCAGATTTCCGGAGAGGAGAAATTCAGAAAAGTGATGTTGGACATCTGGAAATTCACCCGGAAAAATATGATTGACCACGAGAACGGAGAGTGGTTCTTCAGAATAAATGAAAATAATTTGCCTTACAAACAGGAAGATAAACTGGGGATGTGGAAATGCCCCTATCATAATTCCCGTGCATGTATGGTGCTAACACAATAGATCATGAAAAAAATAATTTTTCTGGCTTTGGCATCGACAATGATCCTTGCCTCCTGTAGCAGTCTCAAAAATGTAAAAAACAGACCTGCTCCCATAACAGTTAAAGACGGGATCTTTTACAAAGGCAATGAACCCTACTATTTTGTGGGTGCGAATTACTGGTATGGACCTCTTATAGCTGCCAGTAATATTGGAGATAGAGAACGCCTTATAAAAGAGTTGGATCTCATGAAGAGTAAAGGAATTGATAACCTGAGAATATTAGTGGGTGCCGAAGGTGGTACTCAGGATTTCCAGGTGAAACCTGCACTTCAACCACAACAGGGGGAGTATAACGACGACCTGCTGGCCGGGCTCGATTTTCTTTTAGCCGAGATGGCCAAAAGGGACATGTATGCTGTGCTTTACCTTAACAACAACTGGATCTGGTCTGGCGGAATGTCGGCTTACCTGGAATGGAACGATTACGGCGAAGTTGCCAATCCATTCCTGGAAAAATACACCTGGCCGGAATATTTTGAATACACACAACAGTTCCATACCTGTACACCATGTCGTGAAGCTTTTCAGGACCACATAAGATTCATTATTGGTCGAACCAATCAATATACAGGAGTAAAATACACAGATGACACTACCATCATGTCCTGGCAGGTGGCAAACGAGCCGCGGATCTTTACTGAAGAGGATAGGGAGCCATTCAGGGACTGGCTAAAAGAAGTAGTTGAATTACTGGATGAACTGGATCCAAATACTCTTGTCTCAACAGGGGCCGAAGGAAAAGCAAGCTATTTGCAGGATCTTCAGGAATATGAATCCCTTCACTCCAATCCGAAGATCGATTATTTGACTGCGCACATGTGGCCAAAGAACTGGGGATGGTATGATATAGAAGATGAAAAAGGAAGTCTGCAGGTTTCTATTGATAATGCATATGAGTATATTAGTGAACATGTGGAAGTAGCTCAAAAACTGAATAAGCCGATTGTTCTTTCCGAATTTGGTTTTCCAAGGGAAAAGGAAAGTCTGGCACTAAGCTCTTCAGTAGAGAACAGAGATGAGTTCTATGAGGCACTTTTTCTGAAAATTAGAGAGAGCTACGAAGAAAAAGGACATTTGGCAGGTGCAAATTTCTGGGGCTTTGGAGGCTTTGCAAAAACTGACCAGAAGCGTGGAAAGTGGGAAAAGGGAGATGATTTTACGGGAGATCCTCCACAAGAACCACAGGGTCTCAATACCGTGTTTGCCCAGGATGAATCTACTCTTCAACTTATAAAAAAATATAACGAAATTGTAAACCCTGAAGCATTTCAGAATTAGATTTAGAAATAGTAATAAAATGAAAAGAATCAGTAAATATTTTCTGCTTTTAGGTACCCTGATGTGCCTCAGCGGATTTTCAGCAAAACAAAACCGACAAATGAATTCCTCTCCATCTTCTAATGACAGCATAGAAGCAAAGATAGACTCGCTGCTGAGTATCATGACCCTTGAAGAAAAGGCCGGGCAAATGAACCAGTACAACGGGTTTTGGGAAGTCACCGGGCCGGCGCCTCAGGGTGGCGATGCTGCTTTAAAATATGAACATTTGAGAAATGGCCGGGTCGGTTCCATGTTGACAGTTCGAGGTATAGATCAGGTTAGGGCAGTGCAGGAACTGGTAGTGAATGAATCCCGTCTCGGAATTCCTCTAATCATAGGTTTTGATGTGATTCACGGATATAAAACATTAGCACCAATTCCACTGGCCGAGGCTGCGAGTTGGGATCTGGAGGCCATAAGAAGGTCGGCTGAAGTCGGAGCTGCGGAAGCCGCTGCTTCAGGAATCAACTGGACCTTTGCGCCAATGGTTGATGTATCCAGAGATGCAAGATGGGGCCGCGTCATGGAAGGCGGAGGAGAAGATCCTTACCTGGGAAGCAAAATTGCAGCTGCCAGAGTAAAAGGTTTTCAGGGAGATGATCTTTCCGATCCTCTTACTATTGCTGCCACCGCCAAGCACTTTGCCGGTTATGGTTTTGCTGAAGCAGGTCGCGAATACAACAAAGCAGACATTGGGAATTCCACGCTATACAACATTGTTTTACCTCCTTTTAAAGCTGCTGAAGAAGCCGGAGTAAGAACTTTTATGACCGGCTTTAATACTCTGGACGAAATTCCTGTGACAGGAAATGAATTCTTATTACGGGACATCCTGAAAGGAAATTGGAACTTCGACGGATTTGTTATTTCAGATTATGCGTCTATTGAAGAAATGGTCACTCACGGGTTCGTAAAGGACGAAAAAGCGGCTGCCAAAAAAGCTGTGGAAGCCGGCGTAGACATGGATATGGAAGCTTATTCTTATGTGAATGAGATTGTGGGCCTTGTGGAGGAAGGAAAACTGGATGAAAAGCATGTTGATGATGCCGTAAGAAGGATTCTTCGGGTGAAATATGAGTTAGGTTTAATGGATGATCCCTACAAATATCTCGATGCACAAAGAGAAAAAGAAGTGGTAGGCAATCCTGCACATCACGAGGCTGTGCTGGATATGGCTAAAAAATCTATTGTTCTTCTAAAGAATGAAGGAAACCTGCTTCCGCTAAAGAAACAGGGACAGAAAATTGCTTTGATAGGAGATTTGGCAGATGATAAGAACAGTCCGCTGGGGAGCTGGAGAATAGCTTCAGATGATAACACAGCTGTTTCGGTTCTTGAAGGAATGCAGAAATACAAAGGCAATAAACTGACCTTTGAACAGGGTGCTCCTCTGGTAGTGGGTAGGGAGACCTTCATCAATGAGCTGAAGTTTAATACTACCGACAAAAGCGGATTCCCTACAGCCGTTCAAGCTGCAAAAAATGCCGATGTGGTGGTTATGGTATTGGGTGAGCACGGTTTCCAGAGCGGGGAAGGTAGAAGCCGTACAGATCTTGATCTTCCCGGGGTTCAACAGGAACTTCTTGAAGAAGTTTACGCTGCCAACAAAAATGTAGTGCTTGTTCTTAACAACGGTCGTCCTCTCGCCATAGACTGGGCTGCAGAAAATATTCCGGCTATCGTAGAAGCCTGGCAACTGGGAACCCAAACCGGAAATGCCGTGGCGCAGGTGCTCTACGGAGACTACAACCCAAGCGGAAAATTACCTATGACCTTTCCACGAAACAGTGGTCAAACTCCCATCTATTACAATCAGCAAAACACCGGGCGACCTGTAGATCCACAACCGGGAGATGAAATGGTTTTCTGGTCACATTATATGGACGTGGAGAACACGCCGCTTTATCCTTTTGGGTATGGACTAAGTTATACTACTTTTAAGTATGATAATCTTAAGCTCACCAAAAACCAATACGACATGGGAGAGGATGTACAGGTTTCTGTAGATGTTACCAACACAGGAAATTATGCCGGAAAAGAAGTTGTTCAGCTTTATATCAGAGATCTTTACGGCAGCACTGTAAGACCTGTTAAGGAACTTAAAGGTTTTGAACTGGTAGACCTTCAAAAAGGGGAAAAAAGAACAGTGAATTTCACCTTGAGTGAAGATGAGCTCGGATTTTATAACAACCAGGGCGAATTTGTAGTTGAACCCGGTGAGTTTGAGATTTTTGTCGGTGGAAATTCCATGGAGACATTAAAAACTTCTTTTATGCTGGGAGAGGAATAAAAAAGAATTATTGTTCAAAAGAAAGCCCTTCAAAAGTGTCATTTTTGAAGGGCTTTCTTAATTCTTTCTCTTTAAAGCACATTACCTGTTTTCATTGATCTCTTCCAGAAAGCTAGAAGCCGGGAGACCTGCTTCATTGAAGAGGTTTGAACTTGCAGCATTACGCCAGGAGTAGCGCACTTGTGTCGGTTCTTCGATCTTACTTATATCAAGTTCAACGTGATCTTTCTTAATTTTCATCTTTACCAGTTGAAACTCTCCATTTTCACCGGCTACTTCAAATTGAGATACTGGATTTTCCTTATCAATTTTTAATTGTTCAGCATTTGCAAAGTAGATTCGCAATCTATCTTTCTTTTTCTCTGCCTTTTCAAAAAGAGGAAAATAGGCAGCTGTTTTCTTTCCGTAGATTTCGTTTAGGGCCAGATTCGCGAACCGTAAACCCACATCTTTTTTATTCCGGGGATGGATATCTTCTATGTCTCCAATGTCGCTGGTCATGACCATGCCGGTTTTTGGCATTTTTAGCACCCTGCGTTGCGCGTCTCTTACTTTGACACCGGCGAAGTTATCTCCGTAATCATAGGGTGCAATCTGGGCATAATAGAAAGGCAATTTAGAATTCCATTTTTGGCGCCAGGAATCTATGAGTGCTGAAAACATATGTTCGTAATAGTCGGCATTATCAGTGTTTGACTCTCCCTGGTACCAAAGCACTCCTGCTATTTCAAAAAGTGTAATAGGGTTGATCATGGAATTAAAAAGCAGACCCGGTTCCCGCGGACCCCATTCAACATCGGGTAACATTTTTGCTGCTCTTAAAAGTTCCTCATCCTTCTCAATAACTTCAGCAGGTATCCACACTTCAGCCGGAGTACCTCCCCAGCTGGCATTAATAAGTCCTATAGGAACATCAAGTTCTTCGTGAAGTTTTTTTCCGAAGAAATAGGCAACTGCACTAAAGTGCTTCATAGATTCCGGACTACTCGCGATCCATTGCCCGTCAAGATCCTGCTGTGGGAATTCTGCAGTTCTATGGTGAACACTGAAAAACCTGATTTGAGGATTTTCTGCCCCGGCTATAGCTTCTTCTGCGTTATCAATTCCTGCAGCCGCAGTCCACTCCATATTCGACTGCCCGCTTACCAGCCAAACCTCTCCCAGAAGTACATTTTTTAGCACTACAGTGTTATAACCTGTTATAGTCAGCTCCTGTGGTTCCCGAAGGTTGGGTGTAGGCAGGAGAATTTCCCAGCTTCCATTGTTGCCAACCCTTGTTTGAAGTGCGTCCTTATTCCAGCTGGTCGTAATTTTTACTACTTCGCCGGGTTTCGCCCAGCCCCAGATCCTGACTTCAGCATTGCGCTGTAACACCATATTATCAGAAAAAATTGCAGGCAGGCTAATATTTGAAAATGCTTCTACAGTAGACATTAGCAGTAGGAGGATTAGATAAATATTTCTTTTCATTTTCTATTGAACTTACTAAAGAACTGTAATTATTTGTTTTTGTAGAATAAATAAAAGCTTTATAGTCGTTTCTCTTAGATCTTATTATTGGGTACTGTGCGGAATTCTTTGTAAATCTGGCTGGCTGCAAGGAAAGAGGTATGTCGAACTATTAGCCAGATTAAATAAAACCCTAACAGGAGAATCTACTCGATAACACTTGCCATCACCATTTGCCGGAATTTCCATCCGGTTTCATCTCCGGTATCCCCCTGCGTCTGTTTCAATAGAATTCCAATTACATTTTCCTCAGGATCGGCGAAGTACTGGGTATTGAAATAGCCACCCCAATCAAAGGTTCCTTCGCTGCCCAGACCACCCTTGCGGGCACCCGCTTCGTTCACCACTCCAAAAGCTAATCCATGGTCGGTATCAGAATCCCCCATGAGGTCTCCGGAATGGTTTTTCAGGATGAGATGAACTGTTGTGGGACTTAAGATCTGTTTTCCGTTGTAGCTGCCACCATTGAGGTACATTTGAAGAAACTTCGCATAGTCTTTTGCTGTACTGGTAAGCCCTGCACCACCGGAAAGAAATCTTTTAGCTCCCTTTTTCGGATAGTCGGGATCATAAAAAGTGACTGGGAAATTTTGCCATTTTCCGTCCTCTTTATGCTGGACGGCCACCAGCCTGTCCTCATCCTCTGCTGAAAGGTAAAACTGAGTATCCTCCATTTCCAGGGGATCAAAGATCCTTTCCTGAAGAAACTCATCAAATGGCTGGCCTGAAACTACTTCAACAAGATAACCCAGCACATCAATTCCCTCACTGTAATGCCATGCTTCCCCAGGAACTGACTTTAGAGGCAATTTGGCCAGCTTCTTCACATTATCACCAATGCTGACGTCCTTTGTGGTGTAAAGATCCACAATTCCGGCTTTGTTGTAAATTTTCCGGATCCTGTCATCTGAATCGATTACTCCGTATCCCAGACCCGAAGTGTGGGTAAGAAGTTGCCTGATGGTGATCTCCTTTCCTGCAGGTTTGGTGGTGTAAGAAGAATCTCTTTCATTGAAGGTCTCAAGCACTACAGGTTCTTTAAATTCAGGAATAAATTTTGAAACCGGGTCGTCCAGCTGAAAATGACCTTCTTCCCACAGCATCATCACTGCTGTGGAAGTAATCGCCTTGGTTTGAGAAGCAATCCTGAAGATATCATCCTTTTCCAAATCTCCCCCCTGAGCATTGGCCTTTCCGAAGCTTTTATGGTAGACGATCTTACCCTCTTTGGCAATTAATGCCACCGCTCCCGGGATCTGACCTTTCTCGATTGCTTTGAGGATCATCTTGTCAATCTTCTCAAGCCTTTCAGGATTCATCCCGACTTCCTTAGCCGATGCTGCAGGAGTAAGTACCACTTCAGCATTCTGAGCCGTCATGTTCACAATAAACAACAGCATCAGGATGAACATGATCTTTGAAAAAAGGTTTTTCTTAAGCATATTTCAGAAATTAATTATCAGCTTTAAAATCTCAGAGCAAAGTCAACAGTATACCTTCCAGAAAGGGTAAAAATCAGTTCTTCTTTTAACCTTGTTCAGATCAAAGATTCTGCGTCTCTATCTTCACAACAAACGCCTTCTCATCTACTTTCTGTTGAGGAGTAGTGAAATGAAGGCCGGCATCATTTAGCTCATAATCGAGTGTTCCCTGCTCTCCCAAAACTGAAACAGATTTTATCTTCGGCAACTTCTCTCCCAACACTTCTTTAGAAAATGAATTTAACTTCACCTTTTTGCCGTCTCCCGGCCAGCCCAGGAAAATTGCATAAATATTATCACCTTTTTTGGTGTATCGCACATCTTCTGCTGTATAAATGAGCTTATCTAAAAACATCCCTGATCGCTCCTGTTTCGTCGGACCTTCGCCAAATACTTCCCACGTGCGGGTGCCATAGATCGCCTCTCCATTTCGCTCCAGCCAATCCCCGATCTCAAGCAAAATTTCCTGCTGGTTCTGCGGAATTACTCCGTTGGCTTTAGGAGATACATTGAGCATCAAAGCTCCGTTTTTACTCACAATATCAGCCAGTAAGTCAATAATCTCATCTGCCGTTTTAAGTCCGAGGTCCTTGGTGTAACTCCAGCTGCCAACAGAAACAGTTTCATCGGTAAGCCAGTATTCTTCGGTCTTGTCTTTCATCCTGCCCTTTTCAAGGTCTTCGAGACTCACAGACTTCGGCAATTCCCCTTCTTTATGAGTGATGACTACTTCTTTGTTTTTGGCGTCGGCATGGTTTAAATAATAAGCTACGAATTGCCTTTTTAAAGAGTCAGGTAACTTATTAAGTTTTCCGTCGAAGTAGATGAGATCGGGGCTGTAGTTATCTATGACTTCTTTTAGCTCTCCCAGCCAGTTCCTATAAAATTGCTCCTTCGGAATATTGCCATACATGATTGACAGCAAGGAATCTTCAGAAGAAGTCGGCAGCTTTGGATTGTATGGGAAGTATGAAGTGTCGTCCAGCCATTTGGTCGAGTCCTGCTGAAAGATCTGCAGATTCCGGGCTTTATGAAAAGTGGTGACAAATTTCATATCCCTCATCTTTATTGCCTTTTCAAGCTCTCCTACGATATCTCTGTTCGGACCCATATCAACAGAGTTCCACGGATTAATCTCACTGTCCCAGTTAGACCAGCCGTCATGATGGATGGCTACAATTCCACCAAATTTTGCTCCTGCCTTTTTCCAGAGTTCGGCCCAGGCATCAGCATCAAATTCTTCGGCTTTGAACATAGGCACGTAATCATGATAACCAAATTCGGAATGTGGTCCGTATGTTTTTACGTGATGTTCATATTCACTGGTCCCCTCCACGTGCATGTTCCGCGGAAACCAGTCGTTGGCGTAAGCCGGAACAGAAAGCACTCCCCAATGGGCATAGATCCCGAACTTGGCATCCTTAAACCAATCGGCAGCTTCGTCGTATTTAGCAAGAGAATCCCAATCGGCCACGTACCGCGGTTCCGATTCTGCCACAGCGGCCTGTTCCCTGCTCCCACAGGAGGTGAGAAAAAATGCCGACAGGAGCAGGTACAACAATCCGGTGTATTTCATAATTATTTGATGTTAACAATCACTTCTTCTGAGATGTTTCTCGAAGAATTTCCGATTCTTAAGGTATAAGTTCCCGGCTCAACTACCCAGTCACTATTTTCGTTGCTGTAGTAAGCAAGATCTTTTACAGGAATTTCTATGGTAACGGTCTTTGATCCTCCGGCCGGCACTAAAGCTTTTATGAAGCCCTTCAGCTCCTGAGCGGCACGCTCTACTTCTGAATCTTCTTTTGAAACATAAAGCTGCACTACCTCTTTCCCATCAAGCTTTCCGGTATTTTCAACATCTACAGAAACTCTAATGGTTTCGGCATTAGCATAGGCTTCCGTCTTGTCTACTTTTGCATTTGACAGCTCAAAATCGGTGTAAGAAAGTCCGTACCCGAAAGGATACAGCGGTTCTATATTCTTAGTGTCAAACCATTTGTACCCAACAAGGATTCCCTCGTCGTAAGTGGCTACATCGCCTCCGGGGAAACTTTTGGTTGCATGCGCAGGAGAATCTTCAAGATTTTTAGGCATGGTCCATGGAAGTTTTCCGGAAGGATTCACTTTACCAAGGAGCACATCTGCCAAAGCATTTCCACCTTCAGAGCCATTAAACCAGCTCCACACTAAAGTAGACGCTCTTTGATCAACATTTTCAATATCAAAAGGAGCACCTGCGATCATCACCACAATGGTATTGGGATTAGCCTCCATTACTTTATTGATCAATTCTTCCTGCCCAAATGGGAGGTCAAGATTGGCACGGTCTGAAGCTTCAGTCTCGTAATCGCGATTAGAACCGGCAAAAATAATAGCAACATCAGAATTCTTTGCAGCATTTACAGCCTCTTCTAACAATTGTGGATCAAGTTCATCAATAGTTACAGGCCCATTTAAGGTAATATCACCATATTTAGCTTTATCGGTCTTAGAGTAGCGCTCCAGGTAACCCTGTGCATGGTTTATCTGAATGGATTCAGGTAACCTGTTCTGAAGACCTTCCAGCGGAGTCACCTCCAGTTTTGTTTTTACTCCGGCTCCAAAACCGCCCAAAGCATTCTTCTTTGTAGCGTTATCACCTATCACTGCTATACTTGAGATCCCTTCAAGATCTAAAGGCAGCATTTTTTTGTCATTTTTGAGGAGTACAATAGATTCTGAAGCAATATCGTACGCATCTTTTAAGTGCTGCTCGGTATTTCGGGCACCTTTTGCACGGCCGGTAGAATCAATGCTCTTGATGTTGTACATCAACCTTAGCACCCGCCTTACGTGCTTGTCCACCTCTTCTTCTGAAAGTTCGCCGGCTTTTACTGCTGCTATAAGAGGATCGGCAAAATAGAACTCATTAAAAGGCCGGGGCGTTCCCATCTCCACATCTGCTCCGGCTTTTAAAGCCTTTACAGTACTGTGAATTGCAGCCCAGTCCGATATTACTATTCCCTTAAAGCCCCACTGGTCTCTCAGGACATTCTGAAGCATATATTCATTCTCGTTGAGATAATCTCCGCGGAACCTGTTGTAAGCTCCCATTACACTGTAGGCATGCGCGTCTGTGATCGCAGCTTCAAAAGCCGGAAGGTAAATTTCTCTTAGAGTTCGCTCATCCATTTGAACATCTACCGTCCCGCGATTGGTTTCCTGATTGTTTACAGCATAGTGCTTGATACAGGCTGCCACGTCATTTTCCTGAACTCCCACGATGTAAGGAACAGTAATTTGGGTATTCAAAAATGGATCTTCAGAGAAGTATTCATACGTACGGCCACCTAGCGGAGTCCTGATAATATTGAAAGCAGGTGCTAGCAAAACATCTTTATTCCTGTCACGTGCCTCTGCGCCAATTACGTTTCCAAAGGTATATGCCAGCTGCGGATTCCAGGTAGCCGAAAGTCCTGCCCCTGCAGGAAGATAGGTAGCAAAGTCATTGGTCCAGCCTGCAGGAGCCCAGGAGTCGCGGGAAATTTCTTCGCGAATTCCAAGAGGCCCATCGGCCATTGTCAGTTCTGGAATTCCCAGTCTTGGCACGCCTGAGGTTGCAAACATACTGGTTCCATGCAGCATTCCGGCCTTTTCTTCAAGGGTCATCTGCGAGATCAATTTGGTGATCTCGTCTTCGTATTCCATGCTCAAAGGTTGCCCTTCAAAAATGGCTTTTTCGGGAGTCGTTTCTGCAACGGCCATCTCGTCCTGAACGGCGTTATTACAGGCTGTAAAACTGAATATGCTGAAAATGCCCAGTAACGGAATAAATCTATTTTTCATGTAAATCTTATTTTTGAATAGGTAATTTTTTAGTTAAATATATTTGGTCTGAAGCTCCTCCAACCTGGATTTCAACAGCCCCTTTCTCAAGAGTCCATTCTGAAGTTTCGGGATTCCAGTATTCAAGATCAGAAGCCTTCAGCGGAATTTCAACTGTTTTAGTTTCTCCCGCTTTTATTTCCACTCGCTTAAAGCCTTTGAGTTCTTTAATTGGCCTTTCTACGGAAGAATTTAGATGTTTTACGTAAAGTTGCACGACTTCTTCGCCGTCGCGTGATCCGGTGTTTTTTACGTCTACTTTTATTGTCGCAATCCCATCTTTGCTCAGATTTTGCCTGTCGATCTTCAGATTTTTGTAATCGAAGTTCGAATAGCTCAGGCCATGCCCGAAAGCGTACAGCGGTTTCGCTTTGAAATACATATAAGTGCGGCCATTCCTGATGTTGTAGTCCATCAAATCCGGCAGATCGGTAATGTCCTTCACCCAGGTTTGGGTAAGCCTTCCGGCCGGATTATAATCTCCGAAAAGCACATCTGCCAGCCCATTCCCAAGCTCCTGACTATTCTGCGTCATATGCACAATTGCCGGAACATATTTCTGCGTCCAGTTAATAGCATAGGGAAAACTGCTGATCAGCACCACCACAGTCTTCGGATTCGCCTGATGAACCAGCTTGATCAAATCTTCGGTTTCAAGACTAAGGCTTTGACGATCGACAGATTCCTTTCCTTCACTTGGAACGGGACAGTCTGCCCAGCCGGCGTCGCAAACAGGATGATTCCCTACCAGCACAATGGCAACATCTGCCTCTTTTGCAATTCGGGCCGCTTTTCCATCGGCATTGTTTTTGGCTATTAGAATTTCCACGTTTTCTCCCACTTTATTTCTGATGCCTTCCAGCGGAGTCACACGGTACGGCGGAGTACCGCTGTACCAGTCGAGAAGCACCTCATCAGTCCGCGGACCAATGACCGCAATCTTCTCAAGCTTCTTCTTCTTAAGCGGTAAAAGTTGCTGCTTTGGATCATTTTTCAGCAGTACGATAGATTTTCGGGTAGCTTCAAGAGCGAGCTCTTTATGGGCTTCAGAATTCCAGGGTTCTTCAGCATCTTCCTTTTTTCCGATTTGAGCGTAAGGATTGTCCTCCGCAGGATCGAGCATCCCGAGATTGATCATCACCCGGTAATTTCCGCGGAGCACCTCATCAAGATCGCCTTCGGTTAAATATCCCTGCGCCAGGGCACCATAAACAGCTTCGGTGTATTCATCGAGAAACTGATTAATGCCAGCCTTAATGGTCGCAGCTGCTCCTTTGTACTTGTCCGGATAATATTTATGATCTGAAAGTAGGAGCTTGAAGGCGCCACCATCTGTACAAATGATCCCGTTTTGCCCCCATTCTTCAACAGTGATCTCCTTGATCATTGGGTGAACCATTGCCGGGATTCCATTCACTTTGTTATAGGCCGCCATATAGGCCTTAGAACCACCTTCCAAAATGCCTTTTTTGAAGGGTAAGGCGTAATACTCTCTCCACAACCGGTCATCAAAATCTGACGAGGTGTAGGTACGGCCATCTTCATTTGAATTGGCAAGGAAGTGCTTCATAAGAGAAGCGGTCTGCCAGTATTTTGGATGATCTCCCTGTAGACCTTTGACAAAAGCCACGGTTAATTCACCTGCCAAAAATGCGTCTTCCCCATAGCTTTCTTCGGTACGGCCCCAACGTGGATCCCTTGCAAGATCGGCGTTTGGCGCCCTCACTACGAGTCCGCCGTGGTTGTATTTTTGAAATGCAAAGCGTGTCTCAAGACCTTCGGCAGCAGCGACCTTTTGTATAAGTTCCCTGTCCCAGGTCTCTCCCAGTCCGTAAGCCTGCGGAAAAGTGGTAGTTACCTGCACTTCCCGGTTTCTTCCTTCCCAGCCGGCAGGACCACCAAGCGCGAGTCCGTGCAGCCCTTCTACATGCCCTGTGCCCTTGACTCCGAGGCGCGGCACTGACGGATTTGTGCTCAGCGCAATCACCTTTTCATCCAGCGTCATGAGCGACAAAAGATTATCTATTCGCTCTTCCGGATCCAACTGCGGATTTTGAAAGGGATGTTCCACTGCCTGTTGTGCCCATAGGGGAGCCACAGTCAAAGCAAGTAGGATGGTAAAACAGAACTTCTTCATTTCACTTATTTCAGTTGAACAACTTCAGCCAATTTTAGTTAGAGCTTTTTAAATCTAATGGCAGTCCCTCCGCTTTCTCCTAACTTCAGGGTAAGCTTATCTTCAGAGGTTACCTCCTTTGTCGAAATTTCTACTTCTGTTGAATTAGTTTTATATCCG
Source organism: Salinimicrobium aquimaris (assembly GCF_035607535.1). NCBI lineage: Bacteria > Pseudomonadati > Bacteroidota > Flavobacteriia > Flavobacteriales > Flavobacteriaceae > Salinimicrobium > Salinimicrobium aquimaris. Next base: position 269,827 of record NZ_JAYDZX010000003.1, on the reverse strand, counting down.
GTTCCTTCAGCATCAGCATAGATCTGAGCTTCATAAGTAGCTCCGGCATCAAGGAAGTCAAGCTCGATCTCAAGATCACGGGCTTCTTCATTGGTAAGGCTTCCGAGGTACCAGTCATCGCTATCTATGTCCTTGCGAACAATAGTAACGAATTCGCCTATTGAACCATTGAGTACTTGGGTGTCCTGCCAGTTCACCGGCACATCTTTCAGGAACTTAAATTCAGGCTTGCCTACGTAGTTTTCGGGCAGATCGGCCAACATCTGTACCGGAGAATAAACAACCACCAGTAAGGCCAGCTGTTTCGAGGAAGTGGAATGTACTCTTCTTCCGGGGTAACCCTGTTTATTTTCCACATCCAGGATTCCGGCAGTGAAATCCATAGGTCCTGCGAGGAACCGGGTAAAGGGAAGGATCGCGGTATGACCCGGTGGATTTCCTTCGCTCCAGGCGTTGTACTCAATACCGCGGCCACCTTCGCGAGCCATCATGTTTGGATATGTGCGGCGTTCGCCCGTGTCTTTGATAGGTTCGTGGAAATAAACTGTAAGCTTGTAATCGGCTGCTTTCTTGAGGATATACCTGAAATAATTTACCCCAAATTGCCCGTGATGCCACTCCTTCATGTTGAGCATGGAACCTACGTGACCAATCTTCACGCTGCGCACGCCCACCTTGTTGTAAAGGGCAAAGGCGCTGTCAACCTGTTTCAAATAGTTGTCAATGTTAGAACCGGTTTCGTGGTATCCAACGATCCTAACGCCATTTTTGGCTCCGTATTCAGTTACTTCCTCAAGATCAAAATCATCTGTAGAAGTAGTGAAATCAAACATGTGCATGTGGTTTTGGTACCACTCCGGCGTCCAGCCTTTATTCCAGCCTTCGATAAGCAGGTTGTCAATTCCCAGCTGCTTCGCGTAATCTATGTGTTCCTTGGCATTTTTGGTAGACGCTCCATGATTTGGACCTTCCCAAAAAGTGTATTTTCCAATGTGCATTCCCCACCAGATCCCGATGTATTTATACGGCTCAATCCAGCTCGTGTCCTCGATCTTGTTCGGTTCGTTCAGGTTGAGGATGAGATAAGAAGTAATAAGATCTTTAGGCTCTTCGGCTATTTGAATCGTTCTCCAGGGAGTGGTAAAAGAGTCTACTGTTCTCACCTTCACACCGTCTGACCATGGTACCAAATCTGTCTTCAATTTAGTTCCGGAAACAGGATATAAAGTTGTACTTGCAAAATCGGTGAGATTAGCTTCATGAAAACTGAGGGCAAGGCCGCTGTCGCTCTCGATAGTAAGCGGCGTATGAACCGTGTCCAGCGTACTTACCGGAGAAGCTTCATAGAGGTTCTCGTAGCGTTGTTCGTGATAAGCAGGGATCCACCAGGCTTTGCCGTCATGTTTCAAATCGAAAGTGGTGAGCTCGTCCATGATAAAGATGCTGTCTTTGATTCCCTGCTTCGGAAAAACGTACCTAAAGGCAACTCCGTCATCGTATGCCCTGAATTGAATTTGCAGCTTTCTTTTTTTTCCTTTTTTCTCCTGAAGGTCAACAACCAGCTCATTATAGTTGTTCCTGATCTTTTGCTTCTCGCCCCAAACCTGCTCCCAGGTGTTGTCTACAGTGTTACGAACAACATTGGTTACCTTAAAATTCTTGTTGAGAGAGTCGTTGTTCTTAAAAACGAAGCCCATTTCTGAAGGAGTAATCACTTCGGTGGCACCGTGTGAAACTGAATATTTCGGCCTTTCATTCTCAAGCTGAAATACGATCTTATTCTTTCCTTCGGGAGAGCTGAGCTCCTGAATTTTATTTTGCTGCCCGAAGCTTAACACTGATAAGAGCAAAGCCGGAATTAATGTGATTTTCCTGTTCATTTTTCTTTCATTCTGAAGAGGTTCCAAAAATGCCATTTTTGAGTCATATTCCGGAACCTGATTTTTGATTTTTATTTTCTCGAATCTATTTTTAAAGTTGTTTGTCCGGCAAGCGGATTATCTGAAATCTCAAACGAATTTGCCCTTTTTGACACCTTTATTGTTTCTACTTTATTTCCCTTCGGAAGGTAAATTTTTCCTGAAGCAGCATTTGTTCCATCGGCTGCATATACCTTCAGATTTAGATTTTTCCAGTCCATCGCCTGAGTCGACTGCGCCAGTTTAATATGTGGAATCACAGTACCGTCTTTAACCAGCACAACAATAGGAATGTCTCCTGATTTTATCTTATGCCAACCCTTTTCATAAACTTTTCCGGTTTGATAATCTATCCATTTTCCTTCCGGCAGGTATACGTCTCTTTCGGTGATCTCCTCAAATAGCGGCGCCACCAGTATATCTGATCCAAACAAATACTGGTCATCAATCAACCAGGAACCGGGATCGTTAGGAAATTCAACAAACAGCGCCCGCATCATTGGCAATCCCTGTTCTGAACTCAGTTTCGCCTGCGCATAGATGTAAGGCATAAGCTCGTAGCGCATGTTATCGGCTTTTCTGAAGGCTTTCAGGAAGCTCTCGTTGTATAGCCATGGCTCTGTTGGTGGCTCTCCGTGGCTTCTCACATGAGAGGAAAGCATTCCGAAGGGAGTCCATCGTCGATAAAGATCTTCGGGGGCTGCAGTAACAAATCCGCCCACGTCGTGGCTCCAGAAACTGAAACCGCTAAGCCCGAGGGAAAGTCCGCCGCGCAAAGTAGCCGACATTGCAGTATTTGTAGTTGCGGCATCACCACCCCAATGTAGTGGGTACCGCTGACTTCCGGCCCAGGTGCTTCGAGCCCAGATGAGAGAGTATCCCTTTTCTTTTTTGGTCAATTCAGCAACCGCTTTGTTGTATCGTAACGGATAAAGGTTGTGCTCGTAAAAGCCGGTACGGCCTGAATGGTACAATCCTTCAGCCGGAGCAGCCTCTCCAAAATCAACTTTAAAGACACCAACTCCCTGATCGAATAAATGCTTCAGTTTTCCCTGATACCATTCCACAGTTTCAGGATTGGAAAAATCGAGCACCGCATCCTCGAAAGGAATATTTCCTTTGCGATCTTTTACCGCAAGTTCCTTATCCACTATCTCGTCAAAAAGGGTATTTTTCGGAGTGAAATATGGAAGCTGCCATAAAGAAACATGGAAGCCGTCCTTTTTCATATCCTGCATCATATCTACAGGATCCTCAAATCGATCTTCGGCAAACTCATAGTTGTTTCGCCAATCTACATCAAACCATCCGGTATCAAAGTGGATCACATCACTTGGTATCTTAAACTTTCGAAGATTTGCCGCAATCTCTCTTCCTTCTTTTTCAGAAAAATAAGTGATACGGCTCATCCAGAATCCGAAGGACCACAACGGCGGCATTTCAGATTTTCCGGTAAGGTCGGTGTATTCATCAAGAATATCTTTAGGCTCCCCGAGGAAGAAGAAAAGATCGGCTTCATCGTCGCCTAACATCATGTTGTTGGCAGCGTTAAAATATTTTCCGATATCCAGCGTAATTGGGGAAGAAGTGTGCATAAATACTCCGTAGCCGCGGTTACTCATGTAAAACGGAATTGGTTTATACATGGTCTCGTTCTGTACACCGTTGGCGTCATCCACCCAAAGCACCACTTTCTGGCCGCGTTTGTTGAACTGTGTAAACGCTTCTCCAAGTCCAAAGATCTTCTCTCCCGGCTCAAGGCTTAAAACCGCTGCCATGCTTCGGGAATAATCGCTGTTCCTTCTTACATATGAAAAAGGCAGGACAGGAGTATAGGTATTGGTGACGTCGCTGCTGTGCAGGGTGCTGGTCAGTAATTTTCCATTCTCATCGTAGAGCTTAACATGCCACGGCTGTACCATGATATCTACCCGCCCGTGAGCACTCGTGTACCTGTGGCCACCATCGATCTTTGAGTACTTCCAGTCCTGCGGATTGTTTGGCGCAACCCCGTCGATCAACATCAAGGACTCCTCCTGCTTATGGAACTGAGGGCCCGAAGCTACTTTTAGCCGCACCGTCCTGTCCGAAACAAACTGCAGCTGAAACGGCAAAACAGGGGAAGCTTCATATTCGGTAGTGGGAAATTCGTTCGCTTCAATAGGAACCGGCCTCATCAACATATTGTTGAAAGCCTGCCGGGTCTGGTAGTCGTGACGCAGGAACTTCACAGTTCCCTTCCCGGTCGCGGGATCAAAATCCACCAGCTCATCGGCAAAATAAAACGTGTTGTTATAGTCGACAAAGTCTTTGGAAACGTCTACCGGAGCGTTTAGGATATCCACTTCCTGTAGTTGTGCATTGGCACCTATATTCGCAGAAACTCCAAGTAGTAAGGAAAGTCCCAGCTTTTTAAACCAGCCGTGCTTCATTTTTGTTGATTTATGGATGAGGGAATTCATGTGCTATTCTAAATTAATGGTGGTGCTTGCCTGTTCAAGACCATCGGCAGTTGCGGTTACAGTGACAGGACCGGCCTTTTTACCGGCGCGGATGATCACCAAAACTTTTCCGCTGAGCGCTGAGTGTGAGGTTCCTTTGAAAGATTCATGACTCGTAGGATCTCCACTGGCCACACCGACTATTTCAGCACCTTCGCTCACTTGGAAATTGACAACGTTATTAGCCCGCGGTGCGAGCGCTCCTTCCTTATCAAGAATATCTACAGTTACAAAAGAAAGATCCTGCCCGTCGGCTTTTATGCTGCTGCGATCGGGCTGAATACTGAGCTTTGCCGGCTCTCCGGCAGTTTTTACTTCTTTTTCAAGGACTACTTTTCCATCTTTCCTGGAAACAGCCTTTAAAATGCCTTTTTTGAAAGGAAAGCGCCACATTACATGCAGGTCATCGCCTTGTTTAGATTTAGTCCCCATAGATTCGCCGTTAAGGAAAAGCTCAACCTCATCGGCGTTGTTATAGTACGCCCAAACGTCTACGATCTGTCCTTCTTCCCAATTCCAGTGCGGCAGGAGATGCAGTACAGGTTCATCTGTCCACTCACTTTTATACATGTAGTAGCTGTCCTTGGGGAAACCGGCGAGGTCGACAATTCCGAAGTAAGAGCTTCTCGATGGCCAGCCGTAAGGCGTAGGTTCCCCGAGGTAATCAAATCCTGTCCAGATGTAGAACCCTGAAAGAAAATCCTTTTTTTTGATGACTTTCCAGGTAGCTTCATGGGTGGAGCCCCAAGGAGTCCTCACCTGATCAAATGCTGAAACAGTGTTTCCCGGATTTCCACCGGTAAACGGCAGATCCCAACGCACCGGCCAGATCTTGGTAGTATCTGAAGGAAATTCATAAAATCCCCTTGTCGCTAAGGCCGAAGTAGTTTCCGTGGCAAGAAATGGCGTGTTGGGAAAATTCACCTGATGCTTTGGATAGGTTTGATGTGCATAATTATAGCCGATCAAATCCAGGGCTCCCGAACCTGCCAAGGCATTGGGTTGTTGAGGTTCGTCAAACTGAAGCGTCACATCGTCCCCACCTGTGTGGATCGGCGGATTCATCCCGGCTGTAACCGGGCGGGTGGTGTCAACTGCCTTAACGATTTGTACTAATTCCCTGCCTATTTCGGCACCGCGTTCGCTCCATTGTTCGGGCACTTCATTTCCAATACTCCAGATAAAGATACTTGGATGATTACGGTCCCGCAGCAGCATGTCTGTCAGATCTTTTTCGTGCCACTCATCCCAGTGGTTGGCGTAATCATGTTCAGTTTTCTTTTGCTCCCACATGTCAAAAGCTTCGGCCATAACAATAAAGCCCATCTTGTCAGTTAGCTCCAGAAGCTCGGGAGCCGGGGGATTGTGAGCAGTACGGATTCCGTTGACGCCCATCTCCTTCATGATCTCAAGTTGTCTCTCAATGGCGCGTTTATTAACGGCAGCACCAAGCGGCCCAAGATCGTGGTGAAGATTCACGCCTTTGATTTTAACCTGCTCGTCATTCAGAAGGAAACCTTTTTCCAGATCAAACCTGAAGCTTCTTATCCCAAAGGTAGTCTCGTATTCGTCCACGATTTTCCCATCCAATTTAATGCGGCTCACTGCGGAATAAAGCTGTGGATCATCAACCGACCATAGCGCAGGATCAATGATCTGCAGCTTCTGTGCAATTTCTTTTCTCGTTCCCGGCTGAATCTGAAACTCTTCGGAAACTGATTTCACCGCCTGACCGTCGCGAAAAACAGAGGTCTCTAAAATGGCATTTTTGGCAGCCTTATAATTGTTGACTATCGCGGTCTCAATTTGTACCACAGCAGAATCCTTGCTCACTTGCGGCGTAGTCACAAAGGTGCCCCAGGTGGGGACATGAAGTTTATCAGATTTGGTCATCCAGACATTCCTGTAAATTCCGGAACCGGAATACCAGCGGGAGTTTGGCTGATCGGCATTATTGACTTTTACCAGCAGTTCATTTTCTCCTCCGTAGTTAAGGTATTGAGAAAGATCATATTCAAATCCGATGTAGCCGTTTGGTCGTCTTCCAAGGAAATTTCCGTTGATCCAGACTTCGCTGTCCTGGTAGACTCCGTCGAAAAGAATGGTGGTTACCTGAGTACTATCTTCAGCAGGTACAACAAAATCCTTCGTGTACCACCCCAGGCCGCCAGGCAGTGCACCGCCTCCAACCCCTGCAGGATGTTCAGGACTGAATTCTCCTTCGATGCTCCAGTCATGAGGCAGGTTAAGAGTTCTCCACTCATTTTCGGCGGAAGTCATCTCCAGGGAATCGCCCAGATAGAACTGCCAGTTTTCGTTGAAGGAGATCTTTTTTTCCCGAAGATTCTGGTTTTTCTCTTCGCTCTGGCAGGACACCAGGTGTATTAAAACTAACAAAAACAGGATTAGTTGCTTTTTCAGATTCATTTTGCTAAATTTTAGTACCTGATAAATCTCCTTTCCAGAGAACTTTTTCTGGAAACATTTCTGGAATAAATGTATGATTTACATTTAACTTTAAGAAATGTTTAAAGCAAAAATCTTTCGTTTTTGAATAAAATTCTCGACTCCTATTTATAATTATGATTAGGTATTTCTTAAGTATCTTTTCCTTTGAAAATCACAATTAGGAACTTGTAAAGCAATTCTAAAAAAAGGGATTACAAATTTGATCCCTTATCTGAATAATTTCTGTTCAACAGGCAAAGGATCTACCTACAGCCGAAATAATTTTATTAGGAGTAGAGGTAAGAAGAATTAACAAGGTCTGAAACTTGAAGTAACAATAGAGGCTCAATGGTCGTCATCCGGTCGGTCCAAAAAAGAAATGCCCTTTTTGGAAAGGGCATTTCAGAACATTTTTGATTTTGTTGTAGCCTCGCCAAGAATCGAACTTGGATCTAAAGTTTAGGAAACTTCTATTCTATCCATTGAACTACGAGGCCAAAATGGCTCACAAAAATAAAGGCTTTCGTTAGAAATAAAAAGCAAATTTCAATTCATTCTGACTTTACATCCTGATATTTTAAATTTGCCGAAAAACTATAATGAACAGATATCTCTTTACCACCATCTTGTTTAGCCTCTTAATATCTTTTTCTTCAATGGCCCAAATTGACGAAGATCAAACCGGGGCCTGGTATATGTACTTCTGGAACACGGGATTTGGGGAAAGTAAATGGGAAATACAGGGAGATGTTCAGTACCGTAACTGGAATTTAGGAGGCGATCTTGAGCAATTGCTCCTTCGCGGTGGTCTCACCTATTCACCTGATTATGCAAACGCAAAGTTTACTCTTGGTTATGCCAATATAACATCGGGGGAATTTGGAGAAAGCGATGCGACTTCCGGGGAAAGCAGGATCTATCAGGAAGCCTTGCTTCCGCATAAAATAAGTAATAGGTTCTATCTTACCCACCGTTTTAGATATGAGCAACGCTGGGTAGAAGATCAGGATTTTAGAACAAGGTATCGCTATAACCTATTTGTAAACCTGCCTCTAAACCAACCTAATCTTGATAAAAACGCCATTTACCTCGCTCTTTATAACGAGATCTTTATTAACGGCCAGCGTGAAATAGGAGATAACCGGCGTGTTGAACTCTTTGACCGGAATCGATTTTATTCTGCATTGGGTTATGCCCTAAAAAACAATCTGAAAATACAGGCAGGTTATATGACGCAGACTACAGATAATGTGAGCAAAGGCCAGCTGCAAATAAGCCTGCATCATACCTTTTAGTTTATTTGCGGGGAATACTTATCTTTAGACTCTAACCCGAACCTGAAGACATGATCCGCATTTCTATTTTTTTCTTGTTGCTGAACATTACAGCAGCTCAATCTCAGGAAATGAATATTAAAAAAGATGCATTTGCACATACATATTCCATTGTAGCACGGGATGCCGAGACCGGAGAAATGGCGGTGGGCGTACAAAGCCATTGGTTTTCTGTGGGATCTATCGTGTCCTGGGGAAAATCTGGTGTAGGGGTGGTGGCTACACAGTCCTTTGTTAATCCGGCATATGGTCCCAAGGGATTAGAGCTTATGGAACAAGGTAAAAATCCCTCGGAAGCCCTGGGAATTTTATTGGCTCAGGATGAAGGAAAAGAGTATAGACAAGTGGCATTTTTGGATACCTCAGGCAATACTGCTGCTCATACAGGCGAAAATTGTGTTGAAGCTGCCGATCATATCACCGGAGAGAACTATTCGGTACAGGCAAATATGATGCTCAACCAAACCGTAGTACCTGCTATGCAAAAGGCTTTTTTGGAGCACAAAGACCTGCCATTGGCAGAACGGGTGTTAAAGGTCCTACAGGCTGCAGAAGCTTCGGGTGGTGATATTCGCGGAAAGCAATCTGCCGCTATAATAGTCGTAGGTCCCGAAAAAGTTGAGAATCCGTGGGAAGAAAAGAAAATCGACCTGCGCGTGGACGATCATGAGGATCCACTGGTAGAACTGGAGCGACTTTTAAAAGTAGCCCGTGCTTATGAATATATGAACAGGGGTGATCTCGCTATGGAAGAAAATAATGTTGACAAAGCCCTTGAAGAGTACGGTAACGCCATGCAGCTCTTCCCTGAGAATTTGGAAATGCAGTACTGGACTGCTGTAGCCCTCGCCAATAGCGGAAGAATGGATGAAGCCAAACCTATTTTTGAAGCAGTATTCGCAGAAGATGAGAACTGGAAGGAAATGACCCGCAGATTGCCTTCTGCCGGTCTACTTACTATACCACAAGAAGAATTGCTAAACCTTATAAAATAATTGAAAATGAAAAAATTGGGACTTAATTACATCATAATCGCCCTTGGCCTGATCCTGATGGTCTCCTGCAAGGATGAAGAAAAGACTGCTGAGACTACTCCGCAGCAAACTTCTGAAACCACTGCCGAAGCTGCAGGAAGTGGAGAAGTGAAAGTGAACCCGGCACACGGACTGCCAGGTCACAGGTGCGATCTACCCGTAGGTGCGCCCTTGACTGCAAGTACCGGCAACACTCCAAATTCTACCACCACAACCCAAACGCCGTCTACTTCGGTTTCTCCAATTAGAGTTGACCAAACACCAAAGGTGAATCCGCCGCACGGGGAGCCGGGACATGACTGCTCAATTCCTGTTGGGTCTCCGCTGAAATAAAGGTGTTCGAAAATATCATTTTAGGGGCTGCACTTGTTGCAGCCTTTTCGTTTTTTACTACTTCTGAAAAAATCTTATTTTTAGAAGAAAACTATGGAAAAAGAAGCCCTGGAGTTTGCTACAAAAGCGCATGGGGAGCAAATGCGGAAGTATTCTGATGAACCATATATAGAACATCCAAAAAGGGTGGCAGAGATCGTTCGCTCAGTTCCTCATACTCCCGAAATGATCTGCGCGGCTTACCTGCACGATGTAGTTGAAGATACGCCGGTTGAAATAGGGGAAATTGAGCAAAAATTCGGAAAAAAGGTTGCCGGTCTGGTGCAGGAGCTCACAGATGAATACATGAAGGTTAATTATCCACACCTCAACCGGAGAACCCGCAAGGATAAAGAAGTGGAACGACAGGCCGGGATGAGTAAAGAAGCAAAAACCATAAAACTAGCCGATGTTATTGATAACACGCCCGATATTGTAAAGAACGATCCCGGCTTTGGCCGAAAGTACCTTTATGAAATGGAAAAACTTACCCGCGTTCTTGTGGACGGCGACAAGGAACTTTTTGAAAGAGCGCGCAAGGAAGTTGCCGAAGGTAAAAAGCAGCTCAATATGAAATAGAAAAGCTGCAGAAAATCTCTTTTTTGGCACTTTAGGTGCAATGAGTTTTCTACAGCTTTAAAAGATTACCAAAGTCCTTCTTAGTAAATATACGTTGGTCCCTTAATGTTCCCGATCAGAAAGTCGAAAACTTTGGTAGATCTTGCAGAGTAAAGAAGTCTTGGTTCTTGATTCCAGGCTCTTGGCTCTCCTAATCCACTCCTCCTCTTCTGTTAGGTGAACGCGGTTCCGGCCAGGTCATTTGTTCTCCCGTACGCGGATTGTTCGGCAACTTGATTTGTTCCCTGGAAGTCTGTTCATCATCCTCACTTGCCATATAGGCCAATACAGCTGTAAGAATGACGTTGTTCCTCACATCGTCGAACACGATCTTATCATAGGTGTCCCTATTCGTGTGCCACGTATAGTTCCAGTAGGACCAGTTAAGGGCACTAAGATTAAAGGCAGGAACTCCCGCGGCAAGGAATGATGCATAGTCAGATCCGCCACGACCGGGTCTTCCGGGGAAGTTCGTCTCAATATGATCAGATACAGTATCAGGTACTTTTGAAAGCCAGTCGCCCAGGTAATCATAGGCATGCAAAAAGCCGTTTCCCGAGATACTCACTACTCTTCCCGTTCCGTTATCCTGGTTAAAAACCGCCTGGGTATTTTTAACGATCTCAGGATGATCTTCAACGAAGGCGCGAGAACCGTTGAGGCCCTGCTCCTCACTACCCCATAATCCTACAATAATGCTTCGCTTCGGGTTTGGATAATGCTCCTTCAAAATTCTCGCAGCTTCCATCATTACAATGGTTCCGGTACCGTTATCGGTTGCTCCTGTAGCCCCATCCCAGGAATCGAAATGTGCAGAAAGGATCACGTATTCTTCAGGTAGTTCAGTTCCTTCAATAGTGGCAATGGTGTTGAAAGTCGGCACCATTCCAAGATCCTTGGATTCTGCAGTCACTCTTATTTTTGGTTTACTTCCGTTTTCGGCCAGCCTGTAAAGCATAGTGTAATCTTCAAGCGCAAGATCCAGGGTAGGAACTTTTTTAGTGTAGGCTGCAAAAACCTTATTTACACCAAACCCATCAGACCAGTTGGAAGTTATGACCCCAACCGCACCGGCTTTTTCCAATGCAGCAGGCAGGGTGCGGGAGTTATATCCCATGGTGCGGAATTTATCTCTCCATGCCTCCGTTTGCTCCCTGCGCTCATGTTTCATTTTTTCCATTGAAGCTTCGGTTGCAAATTCTTCCCAGTTGTAATCCGGTCTTCCGGTTGGTTCTTTCATGGAAATGAGCACGAATTTACCTTTTACATTGGGCAGCCAACGCTGAAATTCCAGAGAATCTGTAACGGTTTCAGGAAGAGTGATAACTTCTGCAGTCACAGGTTTTTTTCCTGTTGACGGACTCCAGGCGAGTTGCCTTCCCTCAAGAGTCTGCACGCGGGGTTCGATCATATCAATATGAGTTATACCACGTTCCCAGCCGCGCCATTCGCCCCACTTCTGCTTTTCCGCAGGAATTCCCCAGCTCTCAAACTTTTGTACCGCCCAGTTATGTGCATTATTCATTTGTGGTGTACCTACGAGCCTTGGGCCAATACTATCCAGCAACTGATGCGCCAGTTGCTCCAGATGTGAATTTTCTTCGGCTTCCCGCACTATATCCTGAATGACCTCATCATTACTTTGTGCAAAGGAAAGTTGTCCTGCAAACAACAGACACAGGAACCAAGTTCCTGAAATTTTTCTCATGTTTTTCTAATTTAAGTTCAGTTTGTCCCAAATATATTTAATTAAAGCCATATTTCCTCCTCCTGAAACTCTGTAAATACTGACGGTTTTGCAGGTTTTTGACGAATTGTCGGTTTCTATGGATTCCGGTGAAAAATTCAGAAAAGCTGATTATCAAAAGGCTAGGGCTATTTATTGAAAGAAAATTCAGAATAAATTATTGTCCCGGGTAGTCCTGTACAGTCTTTGCACAAAAAAGTCAAAATATTAAAGTAATGAAAGTTTTAGTTATTGGAGGAGGAAATATGGGCCTTACCTATGCAGAAGGAATGGCGTCATCAACATTTTTAAACCGGCGAAAGCTGATGGTGTACGACGTGTCACCAGATAAAATCGTCCTGCTGAAAGACATGGGGCTTTTTGATGTAAAGGAAAAACTTGAGGATGCTTTGCCTGAGGCAGATATGATATTTCTTGCCGTAAAACCTTACCACAGCGAAGAACTGTTTGAGAAAATGAAACCTATGATGAACGAGGAACAAATAGCTGTTTCTCTTATGGCCGGGGTTACCATCGAAAGGATCCAGGAGGGACTGGGAATTAAGAAAGTAGTGAGAGCAATGCCAAACCTGCCTGCACAGGTTGGGAAAGGCGTTACTTCCTATACGGAAAGTGATGAAGTTTCGAGAGTGGAATTGCTTATGGTAAGAAACCTTCTCGACACCACAGGAGAATCCATACACGTAAAAAATCAGAATTATATCGATGCCTCTACCGGGATTTCGGGAAGTGGACCGGCATATGTCTTCTACTTTATGAACTCTATGCTGGAAGCGGCCTTAAAAATGGGCTTTTCAGAACACGATTCCCGGGTACTTGTTAGTCAGACGTTTGAAGGGGCAGTTGAACTTTTTAACCAGAACGACCTTTCCCCAACCTTGTGGATGGACAGGGTTGCTTCAAAAGGTGGAACTACCCGGGCCGCCCTCGACTCAATGGACGATAATAATGTAAAGGAATTGATCAAAGAGGCAGCCTACGCTGCTTTTGACAGGGCTGTGGAACTTGGAGAAGAGAGCTAAGAAAACTAATAGATCTTGATAGCCGGCATGTTTGTTAAAAACTGCCGGCTTTTTTTTGCATAAGATTTTAATATTGATATTTTGAGATGCAGCTCACCTAAAGAAGACCTGTGGATGTAGTGGAATATGGCTTATATATGATATTTTTGCCTTTTCCTGCCGGAACGACCACTTGCCGCAAGGAAATATAATGTTTCAGATCTTAATATATGGAAGACCAAATAGTTATTAAAGAACCTAAGCGCCTCTTCGATTGCCTTGACTATCAGCTTCAGAATTTTCCCCTACCCGATATGCTTGCAGCCAAAGAAAATGGGAAATGGAAAAAGTACAGCACTTTGGAGGTGAGAAAAAAGGTAAATGAAATAAGTGCCGGTCTCCTAAAAATGGGATTTTCGGGAGGTGATGGTAGTATAGAAGGCAAGGACAAGATTGGGATCATTAGCCAGAACTGCCCGGAGTGGATGATGGTAGATATGGCAATTCAACAGATCGGAGCTGTTTCTGTTCCGGTTTATCCAAATATTACCAGTAATGAACTAAAGTTTATTCTTGAAGATGCCGGGGTGAAATTAATCTTTGTTGGAGATACCTCTCTTTATAAAAAACTTTTAGACATAAAAGATGAACTTCCGGCGCTGGAACAGGTATTTTCATTCAAGAAGGTTTCAGGAATTCCTCAAGTGCAGGATTTGCTTACTAAACCATCACCTGAGTTACAGCTCGAATTAGAACAGCTAAGAAATTCTGTTCTGGAAACCGATCTTGCGAGCATACTTTATACTTCGGGCACAACCGGAACTCCAAAGGGAGTTATGTTGTCCCACCGCAATATCGTTAGCAACTCCCTTGGTGCGGCCGATGTTATTCAGGAGGTGGGGATGAAAGGAAAAAGAGTCATAAGCTTCCTGCCTCTCAACCATGCGTTTGAAAGAATGGCTACTTATTGCTTTTTCTATAGCGGGGCAGCTGTATACTATGCTGAAAGTATGGATACCATAGCTGCGAATCTCCAGGAAGTGAAACCCACTCTTTTTACCACAGTCCCGCGCTTACTTGAGAAGATCTATGAGGGAATTCTCGCAAAAGGAAATGAATTAACGGGCGTGAAAAAAAAGCTCTTCTTCTGGGCACTGAACCTGGCAGAGAACTTTGAGATAAATAAGTCAAAAAGTTTAAGTTACAGGTTGCAGCTTGCACTTGCCAATAAACTTATCTTTAGTAAATGGAGAGAAGCACTGGGTGGCGAAATAAAGTCGATAATCACCGGTGCCGCGGCTTGCCAGGTGCGTTTGCTGAAAATATTCACAGCTGCTGAAATTGTGATCCAGGAGGGATATGGTCTAACAGAAGCCTCTCCAATCATTAGCGGAAACCGCTATAGTGAAGACAACAGGATGTTTGGAACAGTTGGACCACTGCTTAAGGATGTAGAAGTCAAAATTGCTGAAGACGGGGAAATTCTATGTAAAGGTCCCAACGTCATGATGGGCTACTATAAACGTCCGGATCTTACTGAAGAGGTCATGGAAGGAGAGTGGCTGCGCACAGGTGATATAGGAAAAATTATAGATGGAAAATTCCTGAAGATTACAGATAGAAAGAAAGAATTGATAAAGACCAGTGGCGGAAAATTTGTAGCACCTCAACCCATTGAAAATAAAATGGTAGAAAGTCCATGGATCGAACAGATTATGGTCGTGGGGGAACTGCAGAAATTTGTAGGTGCTTTGGTGGTACCGGCTTTTGAAGCCTTGAAAAAATGGTACCAGGAACAGGAGCTTCCCTATCCCGGAAATGATAAAGTGCTTCATGCCGCAGAGGTTCGCCAACTGATAAGTGAATCTGTGAAAAAATACAATCTGCATTTCAATCCGGTAGAACAGATAAAGAAATTCAATTTGATCCCAAATGAATGGACAATAGAGGGCGGGGAATTGACTCCAACGCTCAAATTGAAGCGAAGAACTATATTGGTGAAGTATCAGGATTTTGTGCAGAGTATTTATAGTTGATAAAATCAGGAAGAGAATTATATAAATCTCCACCTGAAGAAAGGCAAGAATTTTTTTTAAAGAAGTGCAATTTTTAATTCTTTCCTTAGTGAAATAGAAATTTTCAACTATATTTGCAACCGCAAAAATGGTTGCGACATTCCTCCTTAGCTCAGTTGGTTAGAGCATCTGACTGTTAATCAGAGGGTCCTTGGTTCGAGCCCAAGAGGAGGAGCAAAGTTTTAATGTGAATTTTCTTTGGGCGATAAGCCTGTGCCGAACGAAGCTTGAAAAGCTGAGTCGAGGTAAGCCCAGGAGGAGAAGCAAAAATAAAAAGGGTTTTAGTGACCTTTTAAAATGACACTAAAGACATACTGAAATTCCTCCTTAGCTCAGTTGGTTAGAGCATCTGACTGTTAATCAGAGGGTCCTTGGTTCGAGCCCAAGAGGAGGAGCAAAAAAGTCAACTGTGAGGTTGGCTTTTTTTTGTTTAAGACGAATGCTTCCCTGTTAAAGAATTTTTTATTCCAGGAATAAAACAGACTCTGGACCTCACTAACTCCTAAGTCGTTCGCTTACGTATTAAGCTTATTTTTTCAAACATTCCTCCTATTCAAGAGCATATGGTCACAAAAGCCTGTTGCTCAACATCCGGCACCTACCGTTACTATGAATTACCCTTCGTCGTTCTCAGTAGTTTTTGCTTTTCTCCCAGACAAAGAATGCGGTTTTCTCTGATCCTGTTTTTCTTAATGGTTCAGGGAAAGAGAGCTTTTCACAAGACAATCATCCGCTTTTTTAATTGTTATTAATTTCCTTTTTATAGCGCCTGGTTTAAGAAGAAATTATATCCCACGATTGCAGCCGTCATAATCTATTATCGACTGGTGTTGCTGCAAGTAATCGATTAAATATTCCGCAGTGGTCTTCTCGTAAGTTGTAGTGGGCTGCTGAAAATCCTGGGAATAAACGTTAGAGATATAGTCATTAAGAGCCACTGAAATCTCTGTGTTATCGGACATATTACTGCCATTGGCTGCAATCAATTCTTTCCTGCCGTTCCTGTTTTCAATTCTTATCCCCGAATAGGCCAGAGATGGCGCGTAAGAAGAATTTAAGAAGTCCTCCAGTTCTTCAACCGTCATGGTAAAGGAATCCAGACCGTTTTGAAATGGGTCAATGGTATAGATATCAAAAGGAGTGATACTTCCATAATCCAGTTGTGCCCGTACGCCGCCGTAATTCTGAAAAACAACGTCGGCCCCTGTCAAAGTGCGAATGGCATCTGTGTAAAAACAGGCAGTTTCTGCAGTGTTGTGGTTTTGAAGAGAGGTTCCTATTTCCACAAAAAATTCCGGCTGATTATTGTATTCAGCTATTAAATCTTCCATGACATCATCAGTTTCCGTCACCTGGTCAAGATATATCAGTTCATGGGAATATTCAGTGATTTCGCCATCCTCCACTGTCAGGTTTAATTTTGTAAGTATCTCTAAATTCGAACCCGATTGCACCATGTATCTCCCGTTCACTTTTTCACTATAGACCCGGTGGTTGTGACCTCCAACAACAAGATCGACAAAATCATGCTGTTCCAGGATCATTCTGTCTCCCTCTCTTCCGTAGTGCGTCACAGCAACAACCAGATCGGCAGTCATGACTCCCGAATCATTGCGATACTTGCTCATCGCATTCACACCTTCAGAAAATTCAAGCCCCTGAAGCTTTTTTGGGTGGGATAGCGGCTTATTATCTGCCGATCCTGTTTCTACCACACTTATAAAGGCGATCTCAAAACCATCCTTTTCCAGCATCAATTTTCCCTGCGGAATGGTAAAGCCTGAAGAACTGCTCTCCAGATTTGCACATAAGAACGGAAACTCAGAATCCTGCATCCTTTCCTGAAGCACTTCCTGCCCATAATCGAATTCATGGTTTCCAAGGGCACTCACATCCACTCCCGCTTTGCCCATTAGGTCTACAATAGGGAAACCTTTTTCCGGATGGTAATCAACTATGGGGTTTCCAGAGAAAATATCTCCACCTGAAAGAAAGAACACCTGGGATTCGGTTTCTTTTTCCTTGTCAATGATGGCTTTGATCTTTCCGAAATTGTGGATCCTGCCATGAGGGTCGTTAATAGAGAAGATAACAATATCTTCAGATTGCGGCTCTACTTCAGGCGGAGCAGGATCAACCGGCTCATCAGAAGAACAGGAAACTAATAAAAGAATACCTGTCAAAAATATCATTTTCCGAAGGTGTTCCGCAGCTGAGCTTGAAAAGGTTGTATTCATGGAAAAGTAAAAAAAACAAAGGCCAAAAATATCATTTTTTGGCCTGGTATGTTTAAAAAAACTTTGTCTTACTCGAAAAGCCAGCGATAGATATCATTTCCGTTAGCGAAAAGTACAAGTGCGATAAGGATCACGAAACCTACCAGTTGGGCGTACTCCATAAATTTCTCGTTTGGCTTTCTACCTGTCACCATCTCATACAGCAAGAAGACTACGTGACCCCCATCGAGCGCAGGGATAGGAAGAATATTCATGAATGCAAGAATGATGGAAATAAAGGCGGTGGTCATCCAGAATGCCTGCCAATTCCATGCATCGGGGAACAGACCTCCAATAGCCCCAAAACCTCCTACCTGGGTAGCACCTTTTTTAGTAAAGACATATTTGAACTGCGCCACATAATCGTGCAGCGTCCAGTAGGCCAGGTCAAATCCTTTCGCAATACTTTCAGAGAACGAATAATACTCTCTACTCACTTTTATGGAAGATTCGGCATCCACATATACTCCCAGATTGCCTTCTTCATTGGGAGTTAACGTAACTTCCTTTTGATTTTGTGCCAGGGCTTCGGCTTTCTGCTCATCCAACTCCACACTCTCAAATTCTCCATCCCGACTATATACCAGCCTCAACTCTTTATCTTTACTGCGATCTACCTCCCGGGTCATTTGATGCCAGTATCCAATCTCGATATCATTTATAGAGATGATCCTGTCTCCCTTTTTTAGACCTGCACGAGCTGCAGGGCTGCCGGCTACTACAGAGTCAAGCACAGGGATGGTCATTGGCACAAAAGGTTGCATAACCCCTTCCTGGAACATTTGAGAACCAATATCGGCAGGAACAGCAATAGTTTCCTGCTGCCCGTCCTGGTGTTCTACTGTGATGTTCTGCACATCCCTTAGAAAAAGGTATTTGTTGATATCAATACTGTTCTTTAAATCTTCCCCATTCACCTGCAGTACCTTGTCTCCATCCCTAAAACCAAATTCCTTGAAGGTATCATCTACCGCAAAACCGTTTGGCATATCTCCAGGTGCGATATAAGGGCTACCCCAGGTGAATACAACCATCATGTAAATAAAAAATCCAAGGACAATGTTTACGGTCACCCCGCCCACCATCACAATCAAACGCTGCCATGCCGGCTTACTGCGGAATTCCCAGGGCTTTGGGGGCTGCGCCATTTGCTCCTTGTCCATGCTCTCGTCGATCATCCCGGCGATCTTCACATAACCTCCAAGCGGAAGCCATCCAATCCCATAGACCGTATCTCCAATTTTCTTCTTAAAAAGGGCAAATTTCACATCAAAGAAGAGGAAGAATTTTTCTACTTTGATCCCAAACATCTTTGCCGGAATGAAATGCCCGAGTTCATGAAGAACAATAAGAATGGATAAACTGAGTATTAATTGAAGTGCTTTTATAAAAAAGGGATCCATATAAATCTGGCTAAATTAAAATCGCACAAAAGTAACCTTTTAAAGGTTCAAACAAAAGTTTAAAGTTCAGGTGGTTCAGGATCAATAGATTTTAAGATAGTAGAGAGTGAAAAATGACGTTTTAGAATCGTAATTTTGTCGTCAAATTAAGATTATGCTCAGCTTCTTCGCTAAATATAAGTTCTTCGGAATTTTTCTTTTTGTGCTTTCGGCGATCATTATTACGATCATTTATAATGTTCTTAAGCCTGAAGAAAGACTTCCTGTTTTCCAGCCCAATATGGTAAACAATGAGCTGGTGGATTCCACTATGCAGGAAGTGCGAAAATATCACACAATTCAGGAATTTGAGCTTTATAACCAGAATGGTGATACTATTACACGGGACTTCTACGATGGTAAGATCTATGTTGCCGATTTTTTCTTCACGACCTGCCAAACCATATGCCCTATCATGACAGATCATATGCTGGAGATACAGGAAAAGCTGAAGGATGATGACGATGTTCTTTTGCTTTCCCACACCGTGATCCCGGCTTACGACAGTGTTCCGGTTTTAAGACAATATGCCGATGAAAAAGGTGTAATGGATGAAAAATGGAATTTGGTGACCGGAGACAAGAAAGAGATCTACGACCTGGCAAGAAAGTCATATCTCGCTGCAAAATCTGACGGGGACGGCGGACCCTTTGATATGATACACACAGAAAATTTTGTACTTGTCGATAAGCAAAAAAGGATAAGAGGCTTTTACGACGGCACAGATCCTTCTGCAATTGATGAGCTCATGCAGGACATCGAGATCCTGAAGCAGGAAGGCCGCCAGGCCGATCCCAATTAAGGAAAGAAATAATAAATTTTTCTTTTGTGGGCGCAAGTTTTCGTAAGTGTATATTTTGCCTTATTTTTGCCTTGTTTAAAATCAATCTAAATAAAAGTTGATCAAAACAATTGCCGATCTTAGAAGGGGCCAGAAGGGCATCATTAAAGAGATTTCAGCTGAAAAAATTCCGCTAAAGCTTCTGGAAATGGGATGTCTTCCCGGCAATGAAGTCGAGCTGGTGCAAACCGCTCCGTTTAGAGATCCCCTTTATCTGAACATTAACGGCAGCCACCTGGCAATAAGAAAGGAGACCGCCCTGCATATTGAAATAGAAATTCTTCCCTAGTCATGGCCAAACAAATAAATGTTGCATTAATTGGCAATCCTAATACAGGGAAGACTTCCGTTTTTAATCAACTTACAGGACTAAACCAGCAGGTGGGAAACTATCCCGGCATCACGGTCGAAAAAAAAGAAGGTATTTGTAAGCTTCCCCGGAATATCAAAGCGCACATACTTGACCTTCCCGGTACCTACAGCCTTAATGCCTCCTCTCTTGACGAAAATGTGGTCATCGAACTACTGCTGAACAAAAATGACAAGGATTACCCCGATGTAGCCGTAGTAGTAAGTGATGTCGAGAATCTTAAGCGGAATCTTCTGCTTTTTACTCAAATAAAAGATCTTGAAATTCCCACCATCCTGGTCATAAACATGGCCGACAGGATGAAGCGCAAGGGAATTTCAATTGATGTTCCTGCGCTGGAGAAGGAGCTCAAAACAAAGGTGGTTCTGGTAAGCGCCCGCAAGCGAACCGGGATCGATGAGCTAAAGGAACATATTGTTAACTATAGACATATCTCAACAGAGCCCTGCCTTAATGCGTCCTCTATGGACCCGCAGTATTTTGACAGACTGCGGAGTGCTTTTCCCAATCAATCCCTGTACAAACTGTGGCTGGTAATTACCCAGGATGTCAACTTTGGAAATGTCAACCGCAAGAATGTTTCCATCAGGGAAGATTTTGTCACCAAAGACGAGAGCACCCTTAAAAGAATGCAGCAAAAGGAGACGATTCTTCGCTATCAGTTCATCAACAATGTCCTTAAAAGAACGGTCACTGTAGATGTTAGTGCTGCTAAGGGGCTAAGGGCGCAACTGGATAAGGTCCTCACCCACCGGGTTTGGGGTTATCTTATCTTCTTTGCTATACTTTTACTAATCTTTCAGGCCATCTATGACTGGTCCAGCTATCCAATGGACTTTATTGATGCAACCTTTGCGAAGCTGAGTGAAGTGACTCGTGATGCAATGCCCCCGGGACCTTTTACAAATCTTATTGCTGAAGGGATCATCCCGGGCCTTGGAGGAATCGTAATTTTCATTCCGCAGATCGCTTTTCTCTTCCTGTTCATTTCCATTCTTGAAGAGAGCGGCTATATGAGCCGGGTGGTCTTTCTTATGGACCGTACCATGCGCCGCTTTGGCTTAAGCGGAAAAAGTGTGGTGCCACTGGTATCAGGAACCGCATGCGCTATCCCTGCAGTGATGGCCTCAAGAAATATTGAGGACTGGAAGGAGCGATTGATCACCATCCTCGTAGTGCCTTTCACCACCTGTTCTGCCAGGCTTCCGGTCTATCTCATAATCATCGCACTGGTGATTCCGGAAAAATCTTTTATGGGCTTTAACCTTCAGGGGCTGACCCTTATGTTATTGTACCTTCTGGGTTTTTCCATGGCCATAGGCTCAGCCTGGGTTTTGCACAAGATATTAAAGATCAAAAGCAGGTCCTACTTTGTTATTGAAATGCCCAATTATAAAATGCCCATGTTCAAGAACGTAGGAATAAATGTGGTGGAGAAGACCAAAGCCTTCGTTCTGGGTGCAGGAAAGATCATCCTGGCGATTTCGATTATTTTATGGGTTCTCGCCAGTTATGGACCGGGAGATAACTTTAGCAATGCCCGGGAAATTGTGGAGGCGAAATACAGCGAGACCACTTTACCAGAGGGGGAACTGGATGACCTCGTTGCTTCTTATAAGCTGCAGCATTCTTACATTGGTAACATTGGAAAAGCCATTGAACCCGCAGTTGCACCTCTTGGCTATGACTGGAAAATAGGAATTGCCATTGTGAGTTCTTTTGCCGCCAGGGAAGTTTTCGTTGGAACTCTAGCCACCATATACAGCGTGGGAAGTGATGAGGAGGAAACAATAAAATCAAGAATGGCATCGGAGACCAACCACATCCTGGGAGGACCTTTGTTCACCTTTGCCAGTGGAGTAAGTCTTTTATTATTCTATGCTTTTGCAATGCAGTGTATGAGTACCCTGGCTATTGTAAAAAGAGAGACCAACACCTGGAAATGGCCGGTGTTGCAATTAATCACCATGACAGCTATAGCCTATATAGCCGCCCTGGTCGCATTTCAAACTTTGAACTAGCATTATGGAAATTCTTCAGGAAATACTCGTCTTTATAACTTTCTCACTAGCGGTGGGTTATATGTTTACCAAGTTCGTGTACAAGCCAAAGTTCATCTTTGGGGGCAAGAAGAAATCTGGGAAAGCCTGCGGCACAGGCTGTGGCAGCTGTCATTAACCTTCGCTACCGAATTCTGCGGAAATACTTAATCGATAATCTTCAGGAGCAATAGGTTTTGTTGCTTCAGGATAAGGGCTTAGGTTGTAAACCTGAATCCGGAAATCTTCAGAAACAGGAAATTCTCCTCCTGTCCCCTGTATCACCACTTCTTTTTCAAAATATCTACCATCGAAATGTATCCCCAGAACGAGCTTTGCTTCCCCGGGCCAAATACAAGTGACGCCTTTGGGACAGCGGGAATCTGATTTTACCCCGATAAACTTGACGGAAGATCCACCAATTAAAAGTTCCCGACCAATTTCAAGATTATTGATCATGTCATGATTTTCCTGCGCAATGAGCGGGACAGTCAGCAGGAAAATAAAAATAGAAGACAGTTTCTTTCTCATATTATAAAGACGAAAGAATGTCATCTATGTTGCATCAAGAAGGAAATTTTTATCTACCCTCTAACCAAGTCCCACATCCAGGGTCATCATCACCATAAATCCTCCTATGAAGCCCATGGTTGCAATATCTGTGTATCGATCCTGTTGGGCTTCGGGGATTACTTCTTCAACCACTACAAAGATCATGGCACCGGCTGCAAAGCAAAGCGCGTAAGGTAAAATTGGTTCAAAGGTAAGGACAGCCATTGCTCCCAACACCGCAGCAATTGGTTCTACTATAGCCGATAATTGACCATAGTTCCAGCTCTTCCATCGACTCATGCCCTGCCCTCTCAAAGGCATAGCGACGGCAAATCCTTCAGGGAAGTTCTGCAATCCTATCCCCATGGCAAGAGCAACGGCACCTCCTATGCTCGCTCCTTCCAGTCCCATTGCTGCCCCTCCAAAAAGGACTCCAATGGCCAAACCTTCGGGAATATTATGCATCGTAATTGCGAGGGTGAGAAGCACAGATTTATGCCAGGGAGTCTTGACCCCTTCCTTTTCGGCCATTTTGAAGTTGACATGTAGATGAGGCAGCACCTTATCCAGTCCAAAAATGAAAAATGCTCCCAAACCAAAGCCAACTACTGCGGGAATGACCTTTACAAAACCTTCTCCTTCACTCATTTCGATGCCCGGTGCAAGCAGGCTCCAAAAACTTGCCGCGACCATCACCCCTCCGGTAAATCCAAGCATTCCGTCAAAAAGAGCCCGATTCATCTTCTTAAAGAAAAAAACCAGAGATGCTCCTAATGCAGTTAGACCCCAGGTAAAAAGCGTGGCTAAAAAAGCCGCCAGTACAGGATCAAGAGATTCAAAATATGCGATCAAATTATTCATGATTCAGTGGGTTTTACAAATAAATTGGTGGAAATGCTTTTAGAAACTCGCAGCTCATTTTCATTGACCTGAATCAAAAGGGAGTCATCATATTCTTCGCGCTGCACTACTTTAATAGGTTTCCCAAGGGTGATCTCGTTCTTATCGAGGTACCTTAAAAACTCGGTGGAAGAATCTTTTACTCCAACACAAATCCCCGACTGCCCCTCCGAAAGGTCGCTTAATAGCATCTTGTTCGAGATCCGAAAATTTCCGGCTGCATCGGGAATGGGATCTCCATGAGGATCCCTTTTTGGATGCCCCAGAAATTTATCGAGTTCATCGGTAAGTTTTTCGGACTTGATATGTTCCAGTTGTTCGGCGATATCGTGAACCTCATCCCAGGAGAAATTCAGTTTCTCGACCAGGAACACTTCCCAGAGGCGGTGTTTTCGAATTACTTCTATGGCTGCGTGTTTTCCATTTTCACTCAAATGAACACCCTGATATTTCCGGTATTTCACCAGGTTTTTATCAGAAAGCTTCTTCAGCATATCTGTGACAGACGAAGCCTTGGTCTCCATTTCTTCAGCCAAAGCATTAGTACTCACTCCGGCTGAATATTTCTTTTCTAAATGGAAAATGGCCTTCAGGTAATTTTCTTCGGAAAGGCTGAACATAAAAGTTTATTTTTACGGATCAAAATTACATTTTTAAATCTTCATAAACAATTTTTAGCCTTGTCTAAAAATAGTTTATACCTTTGACAAAAATTGTGTTGTGAGAATCTTGTTGATCATTTTTGTCTTCTTCACTCCCTATAGTAATCAGGCGCAGACCGCGATGATTTCCGGAGAGATCCTAGCTAATGGGGAGCCGGTTCCCTTCGTCAATATTTATCTCGAAGGAACAAAAACGGGAACCACAACGAATGAAGAAGGACTTTTTACGATGGAAGTTCCTTTAGGACATCACGAATTGATCCTACAGGCTGTTGGTTATAAAACACAAAAACACCACCTGGATATCATAAATTCCGAACCACAGGTAATGAATTTCTCCCTACAGGAAGACGTTACAGGTCTGGACCAGGTGGTAATTTCTGCAAGTCGTAACGGCCAGCTTAGACATACCGCTCCCGTCATTGTTTCAGTTACCTCGGCAAAAGAATTTAAAGCCACCCAGTCCATTAGTCTTAGTGAAGGTCTCAATTTTCAGCCAGGTCTAAGAATGGAAACCAATTGCCAGAATTGTGGTTTTTCTCAGGTACGAATGAACGGCTTAGACGGAGCTTACTCCCAAATCCTCATTGACAGCCGTCCAGTTTTTAGCGCCTTAAATGGGGTGTATGGGCTCGACCAGATCCCGGCGAATTCTATAGAAAGAATAGAAGTAGTTCGTGGCGGTGGTTCAGCCTTGTATGGATCGAATGCTATTGCAGGCACCATAAATATAATTACCAAAGTTCCGACCGAAGATTATTTCGAAGTAGCAGGTAATTTGGCTGCTATAAATGCCGAAACTAGTGACAAGGCCGTAACTTTCAATGGAACTGTTCTAAGTGACAGTTATAACGCAGGATTAAATGTCTACGGAATGTTCAGAGACCGAAATCCATACGACCATAATGGAGATGGCTTTACCGAACTCACACAGGTCGAAAATAAAACCTTTGGATTTAAGTCATTTTACAGGCCTAATGACAGAAGTAAATTTAGCCTGGACTTTCATACTATTCATGAATTCCGCCGCGGTGGGAACAAACTCGCTCTCCTTCCTTTTGAAGCCGATATTACAGAACAGATCGAAAGTGATGTCATAGGCGGTGGCCTCACCTACGAAGCTTTTTCAAAAAGTGGAAATTTGAGATATTCTCTGTACAGCACAGCACAGTTGTCCCGCAATGACAACTTTTACGGTGGGAAGACTGGAACACTGGAAGAAAGCTTAAGAGGTTATGGAAATTCACTGGACAACACGTACCTGCTGGGTTCCCAGTTCTCCTTTGATCAGGAAAACTTTTTTGGCTCCACAGCGACCTTAACTGTTGGAAGTGAGTTCAAGAACAACCTGATGAAAGACCGAAAGCCGGGCTACAATGCATATGTCGACCAAAACCTGAACATTCTTGGTTTCTACGCTCAACAGGAATGGCAGGCTACAGAAAAATTAAAAGTTCTCGGTGGTCTGCGGGCAGATCTTCATAATGCGGCAGAGGAAAATGTCATTTTTAATCCCCGATTGAATCTGCTGTTTGCTGCAAGCGAACAATTGCAGTTTCGAACCAGCTATGCCAAAGGTTTCAGAGCACCACAAGTATTTACTGAGGATATCCATGCCAGGATCGCTGCCGGGGAAGTAAGTCTAGTCCGGTTCTCTGATAACCTTATTTCGGAAACCTCTCATAGTTATCTGGCTTCCGCGGAGTGGAGCAAAACTACTTTAGATGAAAACTACAGACTTACTTTCGAAACCTTCTACACCAGGCTCAAGGACCCATTTATTCTTGAAAAAATTTCTGAAACTGTATTTGAAAAACGCAACGGCGAAGGTGCAGATGTCTACGGAATAAACCTGGACGCTGTCTTTGCTCCCAATCCCGATTGGATCTTACAGCTTGGAGGGACATTGCAGCGAGCCCAGTACGATTCCCCTGTACAATTTAGTGATGATCCTGATGCATCCTTTGAAAATGCTGAAAACTTCTTCAAGTCCCCCAACATCTACGGTAATTTTATCCTCACCTATGCTCCTGTCAAGAACTGGCAGAACAATTTTTCCGGCGTGTACACGGGCAGCATGTATGTGCCGCATTTGGCAGGATATATTGCATACGACCGACTCGAAAAAACTGAAGATTTCCTTGAGGTGAATTTTAAAACAGCCTACATCTTCGAATTATCTAAAGGATTTCAGCTGGAATTGAATCTTGGAGTTCAAAATATCTTCAACCAATATCAGCAGGATTTTGATCGCGGTGTAGATCGTGATGCGAATTACGTATACGGACCTTCACGACCCAGAACAGCTTTTATAGGTGTAAAATTCGGGAGTAAATTGCTTCAGTAAAAATCATTTTTGGAGCCTAAAATCCCCTCTCCTTCTGGATCTTTTCGTAGGCTTCCTGTACTTTCCTGAATTTTTCTTCGGCTCCCTTGATGTATGCCTCATCCATGTGCTGAATCTTATCGGGGTGATATTTCTTGGCCATGGTCCTGAAAGCCTTTTTCACCTCGGCATCTGAGGCCGATTTGTCGATCTCCAGGATCTTATAGGCATTGTCGGTGGTTTGGAAGAACATAGCATAAAGACTTTCAAAATCCTTTACACCTATACGCAGGTGGCCGGCGATCTGTCTAATTTTACCTGCTTCGGCCTGGCTCACGCTGCCATCGGCATTGGCAATACTAAAAAGAAAATGCACTATCTGTAATCGCGCTGCATACTGAGTTCGGGCGACAAGAAATTGTGAAATACGCCTTTCATCCAGTTGCCGGTCCTTAACCACTTCATTGAAGGTGCGAAAAACAGCATTGGCGCGTTCCTTTCCGTAAGCCTGCACGAAATAGTTGCGCACGTAATCCATCTCCTGCTGGCTCACTTTGCCGTCGGCTTTTATGACAATTGCCGAAAGAGTAAGAAGATGAAGTTCAAAATCACCGGGCGTGACACGTTCTTCTTCAGAAAACATTTTAAACCCTCCACTGCGGGAAGAGGTGAGAGCATCTATAATGCTGCCAATTATAAAACCAAGGATAGCGCCACGGGCTCCATAGAACATAAACCCGACAAAGGCGGCAAACCACTTAACCATTCAAAAACATTTGGGCCGCAAAGATAACATTTAAGACGGCAAAACTTCCCCGTTTTGGAACCTAAGCCGGTTTATGTGCTTAAAATTTATGCTCTTAGTTTAATTTGTATCTTTGCATCTTTAGTTCTAACAATAAAAAATTGATATATGTATCCACCGGAATTAGTGAAGCCAATGCGGGAAGATCTTACCAGCATTGGGTTTGAAGAATTACATACAGTAGAGCAGGTTGATGAGGCAATTGCCAGAAAAGGAACTACCCTGGTGGTGGTGAATTCTGTTTGCGGTTGTGCCGCTGCAAATGCCCGCCCGGCTGCAAGAATTAGCCTGCAGAACAGCAAACGTCCAGATCACTTAGTGACAGTTTTTGCAGGAGTTGATCGTGAAGCTACCGAAAAGGCGCGGGATTATATGGTTCCATTCCCTCCATCTTCTCCTTCTATGGCTTTGTTCAGAGATGGAGAACTGGTACACATGCTGGAAAGACATCATATTGAAGGTCGCCCGGCCGAGATCATTGCCGATAATCTTACTGAAGCATACAACGAATTCTGCTAAGAATTCTTCGGAAGAAAATTACAATGAAGGCTGCTCAAAAATGGCATTTTTGAGCAGCCTTTTTTATTGCCCTTATTTATTACAGATCACTCTACTGCAATTCATTAGCCTGAATTGATTGAGAAAGATGAGCAAAATCAGCCATAAAAAGCTGCTGCTTCTCCCAAATCCTTCTATATTTACAGCTTATTTATATCAAGTCTAAGTAAGAATAGTATTTTGATCATGAAGAACTATAGCTTTCGGAAATTCATCAATGACATTCACCTGTGGCTGGGGATTGGCAGCGGAATCATCATTTTCATCATCTGTCTTAGCGGCACGATTCTGGTTTTTCAGGAGGAGATTGAGGAGATTTTTGCTGAAGATGTAGTACTCAATGGACAAGATCTGCCTCTTAAGAGCCTCACTAATCTCAAAAATTCAATTTCTGAAGCCGGGTTGGGCCAACTTAGCTCCATCACTATTCCCTCCGGAAAGGAAGGATTTTACGAAGCCCGGATTAAAACCTCGCCAGAAGACCGGCGTGGCACCAGCTTTCTTGTCAATCCTCATACGGCTGAAGTATTAGCTCAACCCGAATCGGCAGCTTCAGAATTTATGTTCAGCATGTTTAAGCTGCATCGCTGGCTGCTGCTCGACAGCTCCATTGGCCGCCCCATTGTGGGCATAGCCACAATTATCTTTATGATCCTTTCTGTTTCAGGATTAATTCTGTGGTTTCCACGGAAGTGGCGCTGGAGAAATTTTAAACAGGGGTTTAAGATCAAGACCAAAGCCAACTGGAAAAGGATCAACCACGACCTGCACAACACCCTCGGCTTTTATGCCCTGCTGCTTATCATCATCATGGGCCTTACAGGATTGTGTTGGTCCTTCGAGTGGTACAGAGAAGCAGCCGGCGCAGTTATTGGCACGAAAGTCTTCAATCGTGGCGGTGGCGTTGAGTTCGATCCCGAGCCAGTTTCGGAAGAAAATATCGCGAGCCTGGACAGGATTTACGCCATTATACACGAAGAATTTAACTACGAAGGAGAAGTGAGTATTGGATTGCCCGGAGAGGATTCGCCGGTGTATAACATCAGGAAGTATGACGAATCGGCTTTTTCACCTGTTATTTCAAACAAGCTCGTGCTGGACCAAAGCGGCAAGGTTCTTCAAAAAGACATTTTTAGTGATAAACCATTAAATGTGCAGATCGCTTCGCTTATAAAACCCATTCACCTGGGGGAGATCTATGGCACGTTTTCAAAGATACTGTACTTTATTGCCTGCCTCATCGCCACTAGCCTGCCGGTCACCGGTACTATAATCTGGATCAATAAGCTGAGGAAAAAATCTTCTAAAAAGAAATCAGCTAAAAAGCTAAGGCGGGAAAAAGTTGCAGCTTAATTCAATATTGCATAGCAGGATTAAAATGTAGAAATTGCAGCCTCTTGCAAGCAAGTAAAAATGAAGACCTTTAAAAAGATCCTTTCCTATCCCCTTTCGGTATTATTCTACATTTTCTTTTTTATCACGCTCCTGGTATTTCATCCTATCCAGTGGATTTGTCTCAAGTTGGGTGGCTACCAGGCGCACAAAAAAAGTGTGGATATCTTTAACTTTTTTCTGCTGCGCTGCCTTAACATTCTCGGTACCAGGTTCAGCATTGAAAACCCTTATGACTTGCCGGTCGACAAGTCCTGTATCTTTGTTGCAAATCACCAGGGGATGTATGATATTCCTCCCATTATATGGCACTTTAGGAAACATCATCCAAAATTCGTGAGCAAAAAAGAACTTGGAAAAGGAATACCGAGTATTTCTTATAACCTTCGGCATGGCGGTAATCTTTTGATAGACCGAAAGAATGGCCGCGAAGCTTTGGTGAAGATGAGCAAATTTGCCGACTACCTCAATGAACATAAACGCTCTGCCGTAATTTTTCCTGAAGGAACCCGCAGCCGCACCGGGGCTCCCAAGAAATTTGCGGTGCAGGGATTGCAGCTGCTCATCAAGAAAATGCCCGGGGCAGTCATTGTTCCCATCACCATCAATAACAGCTGGAAACTTTTTCGCTACGGAAATTTTCCAATGGGTATTGGAGTCCACCTGATGCTAAAAGTCCATGAGCCCATTGCTGCAAACGCTGAAGCACCCGATGCCCTCGTCGCACAGGTAGAAAGAACTATTACTGCCGATATCATCTAAAAATGCCGTTTTTAAGTACCTATGGATAAGAACCAGATCATTGACAATACCGTTCATTTTGTAAAGACTACTCTGAAGAATGCCGAAGGAGGTCATGACTGGTTCCACATAGAAAGAGTGCTTAAAAATGCGGAAATCATTGCCGCTTCCGAAGATGTGGACAAGTTTGTAGTCGCTCTGGGAGCGCTACTTCACGATATCGCCGACTCAAAATTCCACGAAGGAGATGAAACTGTCGGGCCGAGATTAGCGAGAGAATTTTTACAGGAACAACAGGTACCTGCAGCTATAATAGAGCACGTAGAGAATATCATAAAGTGGATCTCCTTCAAAGGAGGAAATGAAGCGCAGCAATTTCGTTCCCCTGAACTGGACGTCGTACAGGACGCCGACAGGTTGGACGCGCTGGGGGCAATTGGAATTGCCCGTACCTTTAACTACGGCGGACATAAAGGCCGCCCACTTTTTGATCCCGAAGTGAAACCCAACCTCAACATGACAAAAGAGGAATATAAAAGCTCTTCGGCACCAACCATTAATCACTTCTATGAAAAGCTCCTGCTTTTAAAGGACCGGATGAATACCGCTACCGGAAGAAAACTCGCCGCAGAAAGGCACAGGTACATGGAGAACTTTCTTCAGGAATTCTATAAAGAATGGGGACTACCTTCTCAAAAATGGGATTTTTAGAACAGCTTCATTTGCCCATCCTTGTATTGCTCGTGAAGATCACAGTTTAAGCCGGGCCGCTCCCGATCCTTTAAATAAAGTTTTCTCGCTATAGCAAATTGTTGTGCTACCTGGTCTGCAATATTTCCGTCACCTTTCATACGGCTTCCAAAACGACTGTCGTTGAGATTTCCGCCGTGGCATTCAGCAATTTGATGCAGGACCTTTTCAGCCCTTCCGGGCATAGCTTTCCTTATCCATTCAGAAAATATTTCCCCTATGGCACCATTCAGCCTTACTACGGTATAACCCACACTACAAGCCCCTCTTGCTGCGATTTCTTTTACCAGCGGCAGGATCTCATGGCTGTTGATGGATGGAATAATGGGGGCCATCATAACGCTCACGGGTATCCCCCTGGAGCTTAAAACTTCAATGGTCTGCAGGCGTTTTTTAATACTCGCTGTACGTGGTTCCAGCAACTGGCGGGTGCGTTCCTCCAAAGAAGTTATACTTAAATTAACCCGCACTAAATTATCCTTTGCAAGCTCCTGCAGGATATCAACGTCCCTTTGGATGAGCGCATTCTTGGTAATTATTCCCACAGGATGCCTGTACTTCAAAAAGGTCTGTAGCAGCTTCCTGGTGATCTCCAGTTTTCGCTCTACAGGTTGATAGCAATCTGTATTTCCCGAAAGCACGATAGGAGCTGCTTTCCAGCTCCTGCTGCGCAGTTGTTGTTCAAGCAACTCAACAGCATTGCGTTTTACGAGGATCTTTTGCTCAAAATCGAGTCCGGCACCATAGCCCCAGTATTCATGGGAATTTCTCGCATAGCAATAGACGCAGCCATGTTCACAACCCTGGTAAGGGTTAAGGGAATATTCCAGGCCCACATCGGGACTGGTTACTTTGTTTACAATAGTCTTAGGAAAGGTTTCAATAAAAGCCGTTTTAGAAGAGGTAGCTTCCTCACCTTCGGCCGCACAATAATTAAGGAAATCATCCCTCATCTCATAAGACAAGGCATCAAACCTGTTCTTGACCTGGTGCTGCGCCCCTCTCCCCTTGATAAAATCGTTCCTCTCCATAAGGAACAAAGATAGGATTTTTTCCTACTATCAGGAAATTTTCCTATTTACCAGGGAAGTCTGCTTTGCGTTTATTAAGAAAAGCAGAAGTTCCTTCCTTAAAGTCTTCGGTGCCGAAGGAGCTTCCAAATTCCTCTATTTCTACTTCAAAACCATTAATACCCGTCTGGTAGTTCGCATTAACAGCTTTAATAGCTGCCGCAATCGCTACCATAGAATTGTTCATGATCTTTCCGGCAAGTTTTTCGGCTAAGGGAATTAATTCTTCGGGTGTGGTAACGTGGTTCACCAAACCATGTTCTTTTGCTTCTTTTGCATCGATCATTCCCGCAGTCATGATCATCTCCATAGCCTTGCCTTTGCCTACTAACTGAGGTAATCTCTGGGTTCCTCCATAACCCGGAATGACTCCCAAAGAAACTTCGGGCAATCCCATGCGGGCATTATTGCTGGCGATCCTGAAATGTGCAGCCATTGCCAGTTCAAGCCCCCCACCAAGTGCAAAACCATTGACAGCTGCAATGACCGGCTTTGGAAAATTCGCCACTACATCAAATAATTTCTCCTGCCCTTCAGCCGCGAGACGTTGTCCTTCTTCCGGAGAGAATTCAGCAAATTCGCTGATATCTGCACCGGCAACAAAGGCTTTTTCACCACTTCCGGAGAGAATGATCACCTTGATATCCCGGTCTTCCCTGGCAGATTCAAAAGCTTCATTAAGCTCTCCAATGGTTGCCCTGTTTAGGGCATTCAACTTGGAAGGCCTGTTAATGGTGATGTAGCCTATGCTATTGTTCTCTTCAAAAAGTATATTTTCAAACTCCATTTCTTGTTATTTTGGAAAGTGCACCTTAAAGATAGTGCCTTTATTTAATTTTGACGTAAACTCTATACTCCCACCGCAGCTCTCTACAATATTCTTTACCATCGCAAGGCCTAGACCCATTCCGCTGGACTTGGTGGTGAATTTAGGCTCGAATACCTTGTCCTTATTTTCTTCGGAAATTCCCACTCCATTATCTGATACTATTAAACAGGCACGACCTTCTTCTTCGGTAACGGTCACCAGTACTGCCGGATTCTTCTCCTTATCGACTGCCTGCACTGCATTTTTCACCAGGTTTGTAACTACCCTTATCAACTGAGTGCGATCAAATTTGGCTATGATCTCCTCTTTCTCGGAAGAGAAAAGGATATAATCTTCGTTGAAAATATCGAGGGCAAGTTTTACTATTTTTGGAACATTGAGGGTTTCATTCTGCTGCGCCGGCATCTTCGCAAAATTCGAAAAAGCGGAAGCTATTGAACTCATAGTATCTATCTGCGTGATCAAAGTATCACTGAATTCATCTACTTTTTGCTGCATCTGTGGATCATTGGGATCGAACTTCCTCTGGAAATTCTGAACGCTAAGCCGCATTGGCGTAAGCGGATTCTTGATCTCATGCGCCACCTGCTTTGCCATTTCCCTCCAGGCTTGCTCCCGCTCACTGCTCGCAAGTTTGGCGGCACTTTCTTCCAGCTCGTCGATCATAGAATTGTAGGCAGCCACGAGTGTAAATATCTCTTCACTTACATTGCCTATCTCTATCTTCTGGTTCTTCTTATCCAGTCGGGTTTGATGTATCCTTTCTGAAACCGTTTTTAGACTGCGGGTGATGTATTTTGAAAGGAAATATGCGAGCAGAATGGCCAGCACCAGCATAAACAGGTAAACCTCGGTGAGTTTTACCAGAAAATTCCGTAGGTCCCGGGTGATAAAATAATCATCTTCCAGGTAAGGAAGATTGAGAATTGCCAGAGGGCGGAATTTATTATCGGTAATAAAAGTATAAGACGATTGAAATCTTTTGTCATTTTTGACGATGTGCCGAATCACCCTCTTGCTTGAGGACGAGTGCAACTGCTCCAGCACCTGGTCGTCCAGCCTTAGGTCTGTAGTATCGGGAAAGAACGATTGGTTGGATTTAAGAATAAGGTCACCATCCAAACTGTACACGTTGATTGGCATATTGTGTACCTGGGAAACCTCGTGGATCTTGTCATCCTGTTTAAGAATAAGATAGACCGTCTCCTCCTTTATTTCGTAGGTAGTACTTTCTACCACAAACTTGATATGTTCTCTTATTGCCTCTTCCTTCCTCTCCAGCCTCTCCCTGTGATAGGTCTGTGCTTCTTTCTTGTATTGTAAAACCGTAATTCCTCCAATAAGGATCGAGGCCAGTAAGACCAGGACGATCATTGAGAGGAAAATTCGGGTTCTTAAAGAGAATTTCAAATGTTCTTGTTTAAGGTGGCAAAGTACTCAACAATTATTAAACCATTCTACGCATCAGGATTTTTGGAGCGAACCCGCTTGTAGATCTTTATTCCCAACATGAGCATTCCGGCCAGTAAAAAGATCCCGATCACACCATAGATCCAGTTAAGGGCATCCTTTACTATAACTAGAAAAGTCACTGCAAATAAGATCAAAGTAGAGACTTCGTTCCACAGTCTCATTTGGTTTGAGGTCCAGGTGATCTTGTCATTTTGCATCTGCTTGAATATGTGATGGCATTTAAAGTGATATGCAAAAAGCAGAACCACAAATAAAAGTTTTACATGCATCCAGGGCATTTGCAACCAAGCCGGCACGATGATGAGGAGCCAGACAGCAAACAAGGTCGCAAGGATAGCTGAAGGCCAGGTAATGATATACCACAACCTTTTGGTCATCAATTTTAATTGGGTGCTTAAAATGCTCTTTTCGGGTTCAGGTTTTGCCCAGGCTTCTATATGATAGATAAACAGTCTCGGGATGTAAAAGAGTCCGGCGAACCAGGTGATCACAAAGATGAGATGAAGGGCCTTGATGTAATTGTAGTATTCCAATTTTATTCTGAAGGTTTTTTATCTGGATTGAGGCGGTGTTAAAAATAGCAAGAATGGTAATCTTTTTTCTTCCAATATATAGATCATGAGGTAAGGAAAAATGTTTAGAGGAAATTCTCTGAAGCCATTTTTCTTCCTGGAAAAAGCTTCAGGGTTCTGCCTGATGTAATTAACACCGCTTTCAACCTCCTGAACAAACCTTTCTCCTAACCCTTTTTGTTTATTCTCATACCAGAGATACGCTTTTATTTAATCCTTCTGGGCTTCTTTCCGAAAATCAACTTCAAAAGCCATACAAGTCTTTAATATTCTGCCTCACATCTTCCCACCTATCGCCCTCGGTCTTTCCTTCGAGGTAATCCCTGTAGCGCCTTATTAACTCCTCCTCTTGCTCAGGTGAGATGTTGAATTCTTCTAAAAGCTTAGTTTTTTGTTCTGAAATATAATCCTTACCAGGTTCCGAAGCTTGAAACACTTTTGGAGCTTGTCAACAAGTTCCATTTTAAGCCTCTCCTTTTCCATATCCTAACAAAGATAAAGAAAACTGCATTTTAAAGAGGTGTCAAAAATGGGATTATACGGCAACATTTTGGTGAGCCCATTCATCGATCCAGCGCGCCAGGACCTTCACCCAATCCTCGCGGTCATTAAGACAAGGCACAACAGTGAATTTTTCTCCTCCTACCTCTTCAAAGATCTCTTTACCTTCCATTGCAATCTCTTCAAGAGTTTCAAGACAATCTGAAACGAAGGCCGGAGTAACAATCGCGAGATTCTTCACGCCTTCGAGTCCTTTTCTCTCGATCGTACGGTCGGTGTAAGGCTGCAGCCATGGATCAAAACCAAGTCTTGATTGAAAGGATACCGAATATTTGCCTTTTTCAAGCCCCAGGTATTCGGCTACTAATTTTGTGGTTTCGTAACATTGGTGACGATAGCAGAACTGATGCGCAGCAGAAGGAGTTTGGCAACAACTGCCATCAATCTTACAATGCGACTTTGTGATATCGCTCTTCCTGATATGCCTTTTTGGAACCCCGTGATAAGAGAACAAAAGATGATCGAAATCCACTCCTTTCAGGGATTCAGAAATACTTGTGGCTAAGACCCGGATATAATCTTCATGATTATAAAACGCAGGAACCGAAGTAAAGGTCATCTGCGGAAAATGCTTTTTCCGAAGTTCTTCAGCTAACACCAGAATGGTTTCGGTAGTAGCCATAGCAAACTGCGGATAAAGCGGAAAAATGAGCACTTCATCAACTCCCTTATCCTGCAGTTCCTGAAGTCCGCTTTTAATAGAAGGCTTTCCGTAGCGCATTGCAAGAGCAATTGGCACCGAAGTCAATTCATCAACCTTTTCCTGAAGCCTTTCAGAAAGTACAATAAGAGGAGAGCCTTCCTCCCACCAGATCTTCTCATAAGCCTCAGCCGATTTCCTGGGCCGGGTATTGAGAATAATTCCTCTTACTAAAAGCGTGCGGGCCCAGTAAGGCACATCAATCACCCTTTCATCCATGAGGAATTCATCGAGATATTTTTTTACATCTTTTGGATCTGTACTATCGGGAGAACCAAGATTAACAAGTAAAACTCCTTTGCTCATCTTTTAAATTTGCTTCAAAAATACAATTATTACGTTCGGTTGAAAATGCTTCAGGAAGCTTTAGAAAAATGGTTCCATTGAAGGAACTTATAGATCAGGCTTCCGAAGAAAGGGACATCAGGTATTTTTTTGGAGTAGTTCCAAATTTTTTCCTGAAAGCAGCAATGAAATGGCTGGAAGTGCTATATCCAACCTTCAAACCGACTTCATTGACATTATATTCCCCCGAATCCAGAAGTTTCCGCGCATATTCCATTTTGTAATCAAACAGGAAACTGAAAACAGAGTCACCATAGATCTGCTTAAATCCTTCTTTTAATTTTTTCATACTCAGGCCAATTTCCCTCGAAAGTTCCTGCAAGGAAGGCGGTTCGGCCATTTTTGCAATGACTATTTCCTTCGCCTTCCTAATCTTCAATACATTTTCCTCATCTGTTAAGAAAGGACATTGCTCCACATCGGGCTCTTCAGACCTATTGAAGTAAAGGCTCAGCAATTCATATGCCTTTGCTTTTAGGTAAAGGTTCTTTATGGAAGCAATCACATTGTAGTTCATCACCTGGTTAAGAACAATGACCATTCCGGGCGTAAGCACACTATCCTTATAATATTGTTTGTCCCTGTTCTCCAGGCTCAAAAAACTAATGTATCCTGCTTCTTCAGAAAAAAGGGCATGAAATTTTTTAATGGAGATAACAATCGAGATCACCCAGCTTTGCGGTTGGAGCTCAAGGTCTATTGGCAGGTCTCGCTTGGGGTTGTACAGGAGCAATGCATTTTCCTCCAGAAGAGGGATCTTGTAGCTTCCATTATTGAAGAAAAACCTTCCTTCCCCTTTTCCGGAAAAGTGAAACTGAATAAAATTGCTGTTGATGTTTCGCTGCACCTTCAGCGCCTGCTTCGAAGGATTCTGGAACTTCAGCAAATAAAATCCCTCCTCCAGCTTCGTCTTTTCAAAGGTACTTTGAGCGACATTTTCTTCCATAGCAAATTACTTATTTTGGCGGCTTCTATTTAGAAAGATTCTAAAGAGAATTACAGGGTTACCAGATTTCACAGGTAAAATTAGCCCAAAAATATGATTTTGATCAGTTTTTGGGCTAAAATCACGTGCAGCGACAAAAAATGTACTTTGAGCGTTGTTTTTTACTTTAACGTTAGCTTAAATTTGTCCGTTGAATTCCTAATCAGGTACATGGAAGATTACAATATTTCAAGAGGGAAACATTTCTATACTATTGGGCTTAGCTACAAAAAAGCCGACGCAGAAATAAGAGGCCATTTTAGTTTAGACGAAACCGGAAAGAAAAATTTGCTTGAACAGGCAAAAGCTGAAGGTATCGACGGGCTTATTGTTACTTCAACCTGTAACAGAACCGAGATCTACGGTTTTGCCCAGCACCCATTTCAATTGATCAAGTTGCTTTGTGAACACACTCACGGCACGGTTGAGGAGTTTGAAAAAGTAGCATATGTTTACAAAAACAAGGATGCTATTTCCCATATGTTCCGCGTTGGTACGGGACTGGACAGCCAGATCCTGGGAGACTTTGAGATAATTAGTCAAATAAAATCTGCATTTAACAACTCAAAGGATATAGGAGTCTCAAATCCCTTTTTAGAGAGGTTAATAAACTCTGTTATTCAGGCAAGTAAACGCATAAAAAACGAAACAGATATTTCTTCGGGTGCTACATCGGTGAGTTTTGCCTCTGTACAATATATCCTGAAGAATTATGAAAATCCTGCAGACCAGAACATTCTTCTCTTCGGAACCGGAAAAATAGGTCGCAATACTTGTGAAAATCTGGTGAAACATACCAAAAATCACCATATCACCCTTATAAACAGAACAAAAGATAAGGCAGAAAGAATAGCCGGAAAATTTGATCTCACTGTAAAAGATTACGCCGATCTACAGGCAGAAATAAGACAGGCCGATATTCTCATTGTAGCTACAGGGGCACAAAACCCTACTATAACCAAAGAACTGGTCTACAACAAAAAGGACCTGCTAATACTGGATCTTTCGATCCCGAAAAATGTATCAGATGAAGTGGCCGATCTTCCGGGAGTTTCAATAATTCACCTTGACGACCTTTCTCAAATTACAGATGAAACTCTTGAGCGTAGAAAAGCAGCGATCCCAAAAGCGAAAGAGATCATCCACGAAATGGAAGCTGATTTTAATTCCTGGCTGGAAACAAGGAAATTTGCACCTACCATAAAAGCTCTGAAAAAGAAACTTCGCGCCATGAAAGACGCCGAAGTAGATTTTCAACGCAAAAAGATCCAGGACTTCAATGACAGGCAGGCTGAAGTTCTAGGTGACAGGATCATCCAAAAGATCATGAACCAGTTTGCCAATCATCTTAAAGGTGACTCAAATTCTACTGATGAAAGTCTGGAATTGATCCAGAAGGTTTTTCAACTTGAAGAGCCTATAAAAAGATGAGCAGGGTGATCCGAATAGGAACCCGGGACAGCGAACTTGCCCTCTGGCAGGCCCATGCGGTAAAGAACGCTCTTGAAAAGCTGGGTCATGAAACACAGCTGGTGCCGGTAAAATCCCAGGGTGACCTGGTGCTGGATAAGCCCCTTTACGAATTCGGGATCACAGGGATCTTCACCAAGACCCTTGACATTGCAATGATCACAGATCAAATTGATATTGCAGTACATTCCATGAAAGATGTGCCAACGGCACTACCAAAAGGAATTGTAGAAGCAGCGGTTCTAAAAAGGGCAAATACTCAGGACATTTTGGTTCACAAAGGCACCGATTTCCTTAACGAAGAAGGCATAGTTGCTACCGGAAGCCTGCGACGCCAGGCCCAATGGCTGCACAAATATCCCAACCACGAAATAGTAGACCTTAGAGGCAACGTGAATACACGCCTTCAAAAACTGAAAGACAATAACTGGAATGGTGCCATCTTCGCTGCAGCAGGCCTGGAGCGAATAAACCTGAAACCGGATGCTTTTTTAGACCTCAAATGGATGATCCCGGCTCCGGCACAAGGCGCGATGCTGGTGGTGGCAAAAGAGGAAGATGAATTTTGCCGGAAAGCGTTATCGGCCCTCAATCACGAAAAAACTGCCATCTGTGTACATATTGAAAGAGAGTTTTTACGTGTGCTGGAGGGAGGCTGTACTGCACCCATTGGTGCCCTGGCGACCATTGATGGTGAAGATGTAGATTTTAAAGCTGCACTCTTTAGCCTTGACGGGCAGCAGAGAATTGGAGTGGAGAAGAAAATCTCTGTTTCAGAGCATGAAGGTTTTGGCCGGGCATGCGCAAAAGAGGTGCTTGAAGCTGGCGGCGCAGAACTTATGCGGGAAATAAAAAAAGCCGTGAACAACACCAAAGGTTAATCGCCAACAAATTCCCCAAAAAAGATTTGGCAAGATCACAAGATAGCGACAGCCTTTCAAAACCGACTCCGAGAGGAGGCAGGACGGCTACTGTTCTTTCTACTAAAAAATTGACCAGGGCTCAGCGGGAGCTACTTCTCAACAAAGGAATCGGTTTGGTAGAAGCCGATTTTATTAAAGTTCAGCCAATCGATTTCCACGTCGAACAGCTTCCGGATAATATTATTTTTACCAGTAAAAATGCTGTTTATGCTATTTTGGAGCATCCTTTGGAAAAGGAGATTCGGGAGAAAAAAATCTTCTGCGTGGGGGAAAAAACAGCAATCCTTTTAGAGAATAATGGCTTCAGGGTTTCAAAAATGGCAAATTACGGAGCAAATCTTGCTTCCGAGATCATAAGTCAACATAAGGAAGAAGAATTCCTGTTTTTCTGCGGAAAAAAGAGGCATGCAGAGCTTCCGGAGCAATTGACATCGGCCGGAATCCGTTTCACGGAAGTCGAAGTCTATGATACTCAGACGCAATCAAAAAAAATTGATCGTACCTTTGACGGAGTGCTGTTCTTTAGTCCGAGCGCAGTGAGAAGTTACTGTTCCTTAAATGATCTAAGGGGAAGCCTGGCTTTTTGTGTTGGAACAACAACAGCATCGGAAGCTAAAAATTATACTAATAACATCATCATCGCCTCCACCCCATCTATTGAGAATGTGATTGTGCAGGTGGTGAGAACTTTTACATAAATAGAAGATACTTTTCAAAAATGATAAAAAACGATCTTTTTCTTAGAGCTTTAAAAGGCGAAACGGTGGAACGCCCGCCGGTATGGATGATGAGACAGGCGGGAAGATACCTGCCAGATTTTATGAAGCTCAAGGATAAGTACGATTTCTTTACCCGATGTCGCACCCCGGAACTGGCAACTGAAATCACCGTAATGCCAATTCACCAGGTAGGCACAGATGCTGCTATTCTTTTTAGTGACATTCTGGTGGTGCCGCAAGCGATGAATATTGAGGTGCAGATGAAACCCGGCCTGGGCCCATGGCTCCCCAATCCCGTGAGAACCTCTGCCGATGTTGAAAAGGTGATAGTGCCCAACGTGCATGAAACCTTAGGCTATGTATTGGAGGCAGTTAAAATGACAAAGAAGGAACTCAACGATGAAGTTCCCCTGATAGGTTTTGCCGGTTCTCCATGGACAATTCTGTGTTACGCAGTACAGGGACAGGGTTCCAAAAATTTCGATATCGCCAAGAAATTCTGTTTTACGAATCCGCAGGCAGCCCATACGCTGCTTCAAAAGATCACCGATACTACAATCGCCTACCTCAAGGCTAAAGTTGAAGCCGGAGTAGATGCGGTGCAGATTTTCGATTCCTGGGGCGGAATGCTTTCTCCTGAAGATTACCAGGAATTTTCATGGAAATACATTCAGCAGATCATAGATGCTTTAAAATCGGAAATTCCGGTGATAGCATTTGGGAAAGGCTGCTGGTTTGCTTTGGATAAAATGGCTCAATCTGGAGCTTCTGCCTTGGGCGTGGACTGGACCTGTTCCCCACAAATGGCAAGAAAATTAACCGGCGGAAATATCACTCTTCAGGGGAATTTTGATCCCAGCAGGTTGTATTCCCCTCCTTCAGAAATAAAGAGGATGGTGAATCAAATGATCAATGACTTCGGAAAGGACAAATATGTAGTGAACCTGGGCCATGGGATCCTTCCGGATATACCGGTGGAGAATGCGATCGCTTTTGTAGAAGCAGTTAAGGAATATAAAGCCTTTTAAAGTGGCAATAGGTAAAAGAATAGCAAGCCTGAATTTCAAAGAGCTGGCTATTCTTAGCGGGATCTTTTTAAAACATCCGCTTTACCTTATCCCTACCTGTAAGGCGACTAATAGAACGGTGAAGATCTGTAACCAGCTTTATGGGGCGCTGCATCATGAAGATAACAAGACGAACGCTTTTCGACATGCCCTTTGGAATTACCTGATCTGCAAATATTGTTTGTCTGTGGCAGGATCGGTTGAAAAAGCGGCAGGCTGGAGTAAAAAGATCACAGACCTGCATGAGCGGTTATCTCCAAATTCTGGATTAGCAAAGGCTATGGACCTGCATAACAACAGGATAGGAAGGGAATTATTTACAAATAGTCTTGACAAAGATGTAGATGTTGTAAGCCTTATACAGCAAAAGACAAAAGAAGCAGTGAAAGTCAGATCTTTAAATGACATTGAGAAATCAACGGAAGACCTGGTTTTTATTGAAGAAATTAGATCATAAAGATGAAAGAGAAATTTTACTCATACATTCAGGACCTCCAAGACAGGATCACTGCTAACCTGGAAGCCATTGACGGCGAAGCAGTTTTTAAAGAAGACCTGTGGCGCCGGGAAGAAGGCGGAGGTGGAAGAACCAGAGTCATAGAAAACGGAGCTGTTTTTGAAAAAGGAGGAGTAAATATTTCAAAAGTCTATGGACCTCTTGCCCCTGCAATGCAGAAGCATTTTGGCGTTGGAGATGTCGATTTTTTTGCCTGTGGCCTTAGCCTTGTGATCCATCCCAAAAATCCGATGGTTCCCACGGTACATGCCAACTGGCGGTATTTCGAAATGTATGACAAAGAAGGCAATACAGTAGACAGCTGGTTTGGCGGCGGACAAGATCTTACTCCATATTATCTTTTTGAGGAGGATGCGAAACATTTCCATCAAATCTGTAAGTCGGCCTGTGACCGGCATGATCCATCTTTTTACCCTGAATTTAAAAAGAAATGTGATGAATATTTCTGGAATGCGCACCGCGACGAAGCCCGCGGAATTGGCGGCTTATTCTTTGACTACCTGAGACCTTCAGAAAAAATGGATGAAGAAGCATGGTATGATTTCGTTTCAGATGTAGGAGATAGTTTCCTCAAAGCCTATCTTCCTATTGTAGAGAAAAGAATGGAACTATCTTATAATCCGCAGCACCGCAACTGGCAGGAAATAAGAAGAGGCCGCTATGTAGAATTCAATTTGGTGCACGACAAAGGCACTTTATTTGGATTAAAGACCAATGGCAGGATAGAAAGTATTTTGATGAGCCTCCCTCCGCACGTGCAGTGGGTTTACGACCATCATCCGGAACCGGGAAGTGAGGAGGAGAAATTAGAAAAAATTCTGAAAAAGCCACGAGAATGGGTGACGAAAGAGTAATCGGTGGTCAGTGATCGGTGATCAGGTTTCTTGAACCTCCAAATTTCTTTTTACCTTGAACCTTGAACCTTGAACCTTGAATCTTGAACCTTGAATCTTGAACCTTGAACCTTGAATTAAAATCATGCTAATACGAAACCGAAGACTTAGAACTAACGAAGCAATACGAAGCCTGGTAAGGGAAACCATCATTACACCTAATGACTTCATTGTGCCTCTATTTGTTGTGGAAGGAGAAAATGTAAAGGAAGAGATCGCCTCTATGCCCAATTACTACAGGTACAGTCTTGATCTCCTGAAGAAGGAAGTAAAAGAGCTTTGGAATCTGGGTCTAAAATCGGTTCTGGTTTTTGTCAAAGTACCCGATAACCTGAAGGACAATAAAGGAACAGAGGCACTTAATGCTGAAGGCCTCATGCAACGTGCGGTGAAGACAATAAAGGAGGCGGTTCCAGAAATGCTGGTAATGACCGATGTGGCTCTCGATCCCTATTCGTCCTATGGCCACGACGGAATTGTAGAAAATGGACAGATCATCAACGACGCCACGAAAGAAGTACTTGCAAAAATGTCACTTTCGCACGTGCAGGCAGGAGCAGATTTTGTTGCTCCCAGCGACATGATGGATGGTCGTATAAAAGCGATCCGGGAATTGCTTGAACAGGAGGGACATGTTAATTCGGGTATTATGAGCTACAGTGTGAAGTACGCATCAGCCTTTTATGGGCCGTTTCGGGATGCCCTTGATTCTGCACCCGGATTTGGTGATAAGAAGACTTATCAAATGGATCCTGCTAACC
This sequence comes from Salinimicrobium aquimaris, assembly GCF_035607535.1. NCBI lineage: Bacteria > Pseudomonadati > Bacteroidota > Flavobacteriia > Flavobacteriales > Flavobacteriaceae > Salinimicrobium > Salinimicrobium aquimaris. The sequence continues at coordinate 226,239 of NZ_JAYDZX010000003.1, read as the reverse complement.
GGAAAGAAGCCATTAAAGAAACGCTTCAGGATGTGGAGGAAGGAGCCGATATTGTTATGGTCAAGCCGGGGCTATGTTACCTGGACATCGTGAGGGAGATCAAAAATGCTGTCAATGTGCCGGTGGCAGTGTACCAGGTAAGCGGAGAATATTCAATGCTCAAAGCAGCAGCCGAAAAAGGTTGGTTAAACCATGATGCAGTAATGCTGGAACAACTAACAGCCATCAAAAGAGCCGGGGCCCAATTGATCGCAAGTTATTTTGCGAAGGACGCTGTTAAATTGCTATAGGCCATCTGCTTTTTATTTAATTTTAGGTTGTGAAGCAGCAGCTGTTATTAGCAGTACGTTTTTTTCTCCCCCTGTTACTTTTTCTGAGCATCGGCGGGGGTTCTCTTTATGCTCACAACACCTCTGAAATACGAAAAGAGCAGCCATTTTCTTCTGAAAAAGTATCAGCTGCGAATTCTCTTTCTGTAGCTGTACGGGAAAACCCTCTTCAGGAGATAACGGAGCTTTCAAAGCAATCCTTTTCTGGATCCAATTCAGGATTACCTCATAAAATTAATTTGCCCGGATCTCTACATCCGGCTACAGCAAATTCTCACTTCTTAAGGGATTTAAGAAGAAATCTGAAGATCCAACTCTTTCCGAAGCATTTTTTCTTGTGACTCTCCTCCTGCAACTTTTGCAGGTCCAGGAATAGATTTTATTAAAACTTCAAAAAAACAAGAAAGAAATGGATATAGCATCCACCCTTATGGGTTTGGGACTACTACTAATGTTTGTAGCTCCCGTAGGTTTCATGGTATACAACCAGGCCAACAAAGAAAAAAAACGAACTAAAAAACTGGCATTTTTGGCAGGTAAGAATGGCTATCGGCTTGACGAGACAGAGAATTTACAAGGGCTCTCCTTAGCTCTTGACAGGTCGGCCCGAAAATTTTTCCTGTTGCGATCTGGTGATAAAGCTGAATTGCAGACTTTAGACTTATCCAATATTACAAAAATTGATCTATTGAAGGTCGATGAGGACGGTCACAACACTTCCTCTCTGGATGAGATAAGGGAGATCGCACTTGTGATCAAAGGCGTTGATCATCCTGATAAAAAGTTGATCTTTTATGCAGAGGAAGAAGATCCGGTAACACAAAAAACAGAACGACTGGACAAAGCAATAAAGTGGCAGAAGTCACTTCAGAAACATTCGCGAAAATAGTTTCCCCTTCAATTTTCATTAAAAAAGAACAGGAGTTGAATTCCTGTTCTTTTATTTTGAAGCTTCTTCAACCCCTGTTGTCACTGACATTATTAAGAATTCTCTCACGCTGATTTACGTCAAAACGGCTGCTGATCCTTGCCCAAACTACCAGTAAATTAGCGGGGTTTAAGAATGTTTTAGGTTGCCTTTAATATAATTTCACAACCTCCTCATGTACCTTTGAAAAAGAGCGGCGAGGAAACTCAGCCGTTTTTTTTCCGCAGGTTTTTACCCCTCTCCCCCACCAGGAAACCTGTCATAATTAATCTGGTTCTTTAAAAATTAAAAAGACCAATAAAAACAGCATGATTGAAAATCAATCTTCCAGAATTGCTCTAATTACCGGCGGAAGCAGCGGGATAGGATTTGCTATCGCAAAAAAACTGGAGCAGGAAGGTTTGAAAGTCATAGTGGCAGACATTGCCAAACCACAATCTATCCCTCAAGGCATCGTCTTTAAAACCTGCAATGTAAGCGTTGGAAATGATATAAATGAACTGTATGCCTGGACTGTAAAAAATTTTGGCCATCCGGAATACCTCATTCTTAACGCGGGAAGAGGTATACAGGAAAAGTTAACTGAAGGAGACCCCGAAAAATGGAAGGAGATCCTTGATACAAATTTACTTGGCGCATTGAGAACAATAAGGGCATTTACCCCCAATATGTTGTCAAAGAAAAAAGGAAATGTTGTTTTTATTTCCTCGGTAGCAGCTAATCAGCCGCATCCATACGGAGGGGTGTACGCAGCTTCAAAAACTGCATTAGAGGTGATCGCAGAGACTTTGAGGCTGGAAACTCTTCCGCACATTAATGTAACCGTAATAAGCCCCGGAATTGTTGACACTGCTTTTTTTAAGCACCAGGTTTCGGGTCACAATACAGTTGAGCAAATGGGAATGGGAGCTATTGATCCTGATGAAATCGCAGAAGATGTTTGGTATGCACTCAATAAAAAACAAGGAACAAGTATAAACAAGATCATAACAAGACCAACATTACAAAACTTCTAACCAACCAAAACAAAAGAAATGCAGAAGAAAATATTGATAACTGGAGGAGCAGGATTCATTGGGTCTCATCTTGCCGATGAGCTATTGAACAAAGGATACCAGGTTCGGGCTTTGGACAATCTCTCAGAACAGGTGCACGGCAAAAATGCCGGCCGCCCCGATTACCTAAACTCACAGGTGGAGCTACAGATAGGCGATGTTCGGGATAAAGCAGCAGTGAATAAGGCTTTGGATGGCATTGACATCGTAATCCACCTTGCCGCAATGGTTGGGGTTGGCCAAAGCATGTATCAGATAAAAGATTATACAGATGTCAATAATGTAGGAACCGCTGTTCTCATGGAAGCTTTGATGGACAAACCGGTTGAGAAACTCGTTACTGCATCCAGTATGAGCATTTATGGGGAAGGTCTTTACCTTGACCAATCAGGAGAGAAAAGAATGGATTGCGACAGGAAATTATCAGATCTCAAAAAAGGTCAGTGGGAAATGTACGATAGCAATGGAAAGGAGTTGAATCCGGTTCCTACTCCGGAGACCAAAACTCCCAATCTTTCTTCGGTCTATGCCCTTTCAAAATATGATCAGGAGCGGCTTAGCCTAATTACAGGAAAAGCTTACAATATTCCGACAACAGCTTTGAGGTTCTTTAATGTTTACGGAACCCGGCAGGCACTCTCCAACCCCTACACCGGAGTGCTTGCAATATTTGCCTCCCGGCTGCTGAATGACAACCCACCAATGATTTTCGAGGATGGAAAGCAAAAGCGGGATTTTATTCATGTAAAGGATGTAGCCCGGGCCATTAGACTGGCCATGGAAAAACCTGAAGCAGATGGCGAGGTCTTCAATGTTGGAAGCGGGAACAAATATACCATTGTTGAAATAGCCGACAAACTTGCTGAAGTTATGGGCAAGAAAAATATTAAGGCAGAAGTTACGGGCAAATATCGCGTGGGCGATATACGCCACTGCTTTGCCGATACCACTAAAACCCGCGAGAAATTAGGTTTTGAACCCGAGGTCAAGTTCGAAGAAGGATTATTCGAACTGGCAGAATGGCTCAAATCCCAAATAGCCACAGACAATGTTGGAAAAGCCAGCAGCGAATTGTCTTCCAGAGGTCTAACCGTTTAAAAGTAAAGCTATGAAAGTAAAGAAGAATATGTATAACAATACTCCTTCACTCGGAATACTTGAATGGTTTAGACCGGGTGAATACGAGGAGGTAAAAGCAGCGATCGAAGATTTTAAAAAATTAGGAATAAGGCACCTGCGCACAGGTATTTCCTGGGCAGACTGGTATGTGGAAGGAACGGCAGAATGGTATGACTGGCTCTTCGCAGAGCTTTCTCCGCATGTTGAAATCCTGCCTTGTTTCCTTTACACGCCACCATCTATAGGTGAAATGCCAAAAACTTCGGCTCCTCCTAAAGATCTAAAAGCCTATGCCGACTTTATCGATACCATGATCACCCGTTACGGGGATTACTTCGAGTGGGTGGAACTATGGAACGAACCAAACAATAAAGTAGAATACGACTTTACACTTGACTACTCCTGGAACAAGTTCTCTACCATGATTGGTATGGCAGCCCACTGGGCTCAAAAAAGGGGTAAAAAGACCTTATTAGGAGGAATGAGCCCCATTGATCCCAACTGGATGCAGATGATGATCGAGCAAAAGGTTCTCGATCATATAGATGCTGTTGGAATCCACGGCTTTCCACATGTATTCGACCAACAGTGGAAAGGTTGGGAAGTTAACATCAGGTGCATCAAAGATGTCATGGAAAAGTTTGGATACAACAAAGAGATATGGATCTCTGAAGTTGGTTTCTCCACCTGGCAAAATGACGAGGTAAAACAGTACCAGGAGTTCAAGAATGTGCTCAATGCCGATGCCGACAGGATCTACTGGTATTCTCTAAAAGACCTCGATCCTAAAAATTCCACTGTTGGAGGTTTCCATCTTGATGAAAGAGAATATCATTTTGGATTGAAGAAAACAGATGGTACCAAGAAGCTGCTCTATAAACTGCTTGAGAAAAACGGTGTAGAAAAACTGAAACAGCAGGATTACATTCAGAAGCAATACAAAATAAAACAAGATGAAAAATATATTCTTATAACCGGAGGTGCCGGTTTTATAGGAACGAATCTTGCCTCAAGATTTCTTTCTGAAGGGAAAAGAGTAATGATCTACGATAGCCTCTTTAGAGATGGAGTCGAGGAAAATCTACAATGGCTTCAGAAGGAATACGGGGAAAAACTAATTATCCAGATTTCAGACATTAATGAGACCAGGATATTACAGGAATGTGTGAATCACGCTTCCGAAGTTTTTCATCTTTGCGCCCAGGTGGCGGTGACCTCATCGGTCACAAATCCTGTACATGACTTTCAGGTGAACCTGAGTGGAACCTTTCATTTACTCGAGGCAATCAGGAAAAGTAAACATCAGCCGCCATTGATCTTTACCTCTACAAACAAGGTTTATGGAAATCTTCAGGATGTGAAAATGGTGGAAAATGAGACCAGGTTCTATCCTGCCGATGCCAAAATGAAGAAATATGGCATCAATGAAAAGATTCCGCTTGATTTCCACAGTCCTTATGGCTGCTCAAAAGGTGCGGCAGACCAGTACATCCTGGATTATTCAAGGACGTATGGTTTAAAGACTGCAATTTTTAGAATGAGTTGCATCTATGGACCTCATCAATTTGGTACCGAAGACCAGGGCTGGGTAGCACACTTCCTTATTAGCGCTCTTGAAGATGAACCAATAACCATCTATGGCAATGGAAAACAAGTAAGGGATATTCTTTTCGTTGAAGATCTCATTGATGCATTCATGCTGGCCCACAAGAATATTGACAGGCTGGCCGGGGAAGTATTCAACATTGGCGGAGGACCTCAAAATACTGTTAGTCTTCTGGAGATCCTCGACACGATCAAAGAAAAGGCCGGTAAAGAAATGAACGTGAGCTTTGAGGATTGGCGTACCGGGGACCAGTACTATTATGTTTCAAATACCAATAAATTCAAAGAAGCCACCGGTTGGCAGCCAAAATACGATGTAGACGAGGGTGTTGAAAAGCTTCTTAAATGGCTGTGTAAAAACAGAAATATTGATTTACCTGCAAATTTAAAATCCACTAAAGAGATTGCAATATGATATCAAACCAGGCAGTGCAGGAGCAATCCCCTGTTACAGAAAAGACTTCCTGTACTAAAACAGCTATTTTAAAAGCCCCGCAGACGGTGACCGTGGAAGAACGGGAATTACCAGAACCCGGAAAAGCTGAGGTTAGGATAAGACTGGAAGGATCGGGAGTTTGTGCATCCAATATTCCGGTGTGGGAAGGTCGGGACTGGTTCGATTATCCAATTACGCCCGGGGAACCCGGCCATGAAGGTTGGGGTGTCATCGACAAGGTGGGCCAGGATGTAACCAGCTGGAAAATAGGCGACAGAGTTACAGCGCTCACCTATAATGCTTATGCTACTCATGACATTGCAAAAGAAGACAGCATTGTAAAATTACCTGCTTCCCTGAACGGAAAACCTTTTCCCGGGGAACCTTTAGGTTGTGCAATGAACATCTTTGATCGCAGTGATATTCAAAAAGGGCAAAAAGTAGCTATTGTTGGCAGTGGTTTTTTAGGAACACTGCTGGTGCAACTGGCAAAATCTGCAGGTGCCGAAGTTATAGCGGTGTCAAGAAGGGAGTTTTCCCTGGATACTGCCAAAAAAGCCGGCGCAGATCATCTAATTCAAATGAACGATCACTATGAGATCATAGAGAAAGTAAAGGAATTGACCCATGGCAACTTTTGTGAGCGGGTGATAGAATGTACCGGCAAAGAATGGCCGCTCAATCTCTCCATTGAACTTACAGGCGAAAGAGGAAAACTCATTGTAGCCGGCTTTCACCAGGATGGGATGCGCAATTTGAATGTGCAAATGTTAAACTGGCAGGGAATTGATATGATAAGTGCTCATGAAAGAGATCCACAGCAGTATATCAATGGGATCAAGGCGGCAGTGGAAGCAGTGGAAGAGGGAAAAATGGATCCCTACCCACTGTTCACTCACCGGTTTTCTTTAGAAGAAATGGGGCAGGCCTATCAACATCTTACAGAGAGACCCGAAGGATTTATAAAAGCACTAATTATAAACCAGAAATGATCGAAACTCAGCCAACCAAAAAGGAATTATCATTAGGTTTTCTCGGCGTAGGCTGGATTGGTCGTAACCGCATGGAGGCAATTCTGAATAATACGGAAGCCAGGGCAGCTGCGATCACAGAACCTGATACAGACAATAAAGATGCTGCACTAAAGAGTGCTAAAAATGCCATTTTAAAGACCTCTCCTGAAGAGCTTTTTGCTGAAGAAGATCTTGACGGAATTGTTATCGCAACCCCAAGTGCCATGCATGCCCAACAAAGCATGGAAGCTCTCAAAAGCGGAAAGGCAGTCTTTTGCCAAAAGCCATTGGGGCGCACTGCCGAAGAAGTAAGGCAAGTGGTGGAAGCTTCGCGGGATGCAAACAAACTATTGGCTGTGGATCTTTCTTACCGATATACCAAAGCCTTTAAGGCCGTTTATGACACCATTCAAAAAGGGGAAATCGGTGACATCTTTGCTGTTGATCTCACTTTTCATAATGCCTACGGGCCCGACAAAGAATGGTTCTACGACATCAAAAGATCTGGTGGAGGCTGTGTAATGGACCTGGGAATTCACCTGGTGGATCTCGCCTTATGGAGCCTGAACTTTCCCGGAATAAAAGATGTTCAAAGTCAGCTTTTCCACAAGGGAAAAAAACTTACCTCCTTTGAAGAGCACGTAGAGGATTTTGCCAGTGTTTCTCTTACTTCTGAAGATGAGCAGGTGATCAACCTCGAGTGCTCCTGGCATGTCTCGGCCGGGAAGGATGCAATTATAGAAGCCACTTTCTACGGAACAAAAGGAGGGGCTTCCTTTAAAAATATCAACGGATCTTTTTATGATTTTAAAGCCGAAAAATATCACGGCACACACACCGAAACACTTGTTACGCCCCCGGACGACTGGAGTGGACGCGCCGGAGTAGTTTGGGTCGAAAATCTAATGACCAACAACGGATTTGATGAAAAATCTGCCACCGAATTTATAAAAACAGCCGAAGTAATAGACCGCATTTATGGAAGATAAAAAGACAAAGGTTTTAATGACTACCGATACGGTAGGCGGAGTTTGGGTTTATTCCCTAGAACTCTGCAGGGCACTGGCGCAGTACAATGTGCAGGTGCATTTGGTAGCTCTGGGAGCATGGCCTTCACCCGCACAACAGGTAGAGGCAGAAAAAATTCCAAATGTCACTTTTTACAAAAGTGATTACAAGCTGGAATGGATGGAGAATCCATGGGAAGATGTCGAGCGGTCACGTAAGTGGATCAACTGCATTTACCAAACCGTGCAGCCCGATATCGTTCATTTGAACAATTATGCTCATGTTGAGGAAGAATGGACGGCACCTGTAGTGACCGTTTTTCATTCGTGCGTTCAAACGTGGTGGCAGGCTGTTAAGGGAGTTAACGCGCCTCATGAGTGGGACAGGTACGCGAAGATCGTCAAAGAATCCCTGGAGGAATCTACGGTGGTTGTTGCCCCAACCGAAGCTATTCTGAAAAGGGCGAAAGACATGCATCATTTCACTTCAGAATCGAAAGTGATCTACAACGGAAGAAAAATTTCTTCTGAAGCCCAAAAACCGAAAGAAGAATTTATCCTTTGCATGGGCAGGATGTGGGATGAAGCCAAGAACCTGCCTTTACTTTCAAAAATCGCGGAGCGCCTCCCATGGCCGGTTTATGTTGCCGGGGAAGATATAAACCCGGGCACAGGTGTAAAATGTAAATTTAAGAATATAAAGTTCCTTGGAAAATTGTCTTCTAAAGAAGTACAGGACTGGATGCAGCGGGCAAGTATTTTCGTTAGCCCAACCCGCTATGAACCTTTTGGCCTGGCCATTCTTGAAGCTGCAGGAAATGGATGCGCACTTGTTTTAAGCAATCTGGATACCCTGCAGGAGCTATGGCATGATACAGCCCTCTTCTTTAATCCTGAAGATGAAGCTGAAGCCGAAAAAACTATAATCCGACTCATGGAGAGCCCAAACTTTCTGGAGGAGCTTTCAATAAAATCCAGGGAGCGGGCAAAAAATTATTCAGCAGAAAAAATGGCGGCAGGTTACAACAGCCTTTACCGGGAAATTTTGGAGAAAGAAAAAAACTTGATGAGTATATGAAAATAGTGATGTTTTACCATTCCCTCTACTCCGACTGGAACCACGGGAATGCGCATTTTTTAAGGGGGACAGTAAAGGAACTTCAAAAGCGGGGGCATGATGTGGATGTCTATGAGCCCGAGGGCGGCTGGAGCCTGCAAAATCTGCTCAAGGATCACGGTGCCGAGCAGCTGGATGAATTCCGGCAGTATTATCCTTCGCTCAATCCGCAGTTCTACAATCCTGAAAAAAGACTCAACTATAAGAATATTCTTGGCGAAGCCGATCTGGTGATCGTTCACGAATGGAACGAACCCGAGCTTATCGCTGAAATTGGCCGGCAAAAAGAAAAATTCGGGTTCAAACTGCTATTTCACGATACTCATCACCGTGCAGTTTCGGCTGAAAAAGAGATGGAAAAATTCAATTTTACCCACTTTGATGGCGCACTCGTTTTTGGCGAGGTGATAAAGAAGATCTATCAGGAAAATGAATGGGTAGAAAAGGTATGGACCTGGCATGAAGCTTCTGATGCCGAATTCTTTAGCCCTAACCGGGATGAGGAGAAGGAAGGGGACCTGGTATGGATAGGAAATTGGGGCGACGGTGAAAGGACCGAAGAGCTCATGGAGTTCCTTATTGAACCCATTAAGGAATTAAAGCTCAAGGCAAAGGTGTATGGCGTGCGCTATCCCGAAAAAGCTAAGAAAGCTTTGGCAGAAGCCGGAATTGAATATGGAGGTTATCTCCCAAATTACAAGGTGCCCGAAGTTTTTGCAAAATATAAAGTTACAGTGCATGTGCCCCGAAGGCCTTATGTTCAAATGTTGCCGGGGATCCCTACTATCCGGCCTTTTGAAGCCCTGTCCTGTGGTATTCCCTTGATTTGCAGTCCGTGGAATGATGCAGAAAACCTATTCACTCCCGGGGAGGATTATTTAGTTGCTAAAGACGGGAATGATATGGGCTACAAACTGGCAGAAGTGTTAAAAAGTCCGCTCCTGGCAAAAAGCCTTTCCGATAATGGCAGAAGAACCATTCTTGACCGGCATACCTGTGCACACAGAGTAGATCTTCTGGAAAATATCCTTCAGGAGCTGAATATTCCGGAGGAGAAGATCTATCCAATCCATCACAAAACCTTGGAAGCATGAAAAGAGACCTGAAAATTGCCTTTTTTGGATCCAGTATAGTATCAGCCTATTGGAACGGAGCAGCCACTTACTACCGCGGAATCGTTAAGGCGCTACACAAGATGGGGCATAAAGTGACATTTTACGAACCAGATATCTACGAACGTCAAAAACACAGGGATATAGAAGATCCGGAATGGTGTACTGTAAAAGTCTATCCCGAAGATAAGGTCACCCTTAAGGGATTGTTACGGGAAGCTTCAGAAGCAGACGTGATCATCAAAGCCAGTGGAGTAGGTGCCTTTGACGAATTTCTTGAAGAGGCAGTGGTACAGCTTAAAAAAGATGATAATCTCATTATATTTTGGGACGTAGATGCTCCCGCGACCTTGGACAGGATAGAGTCTAATGCTTCAGATCCCTTTAATGAACTTGTTCCGAAATACGATTTTGTGCTCACCTATGGTGGCGGACAACCGGTAATAGAGGCCTATGAACGTAACGGAGCTAAAAAATGTATTCCTATTTACAACGCTTTAGATACCGATACGCATTTCCCCGTAGACCCCGATCCTAAATTTGAAGGTACCCTGGCTTTTTTGGGTAATCGCCTGCCCGATAGAGAGAAGCGCGTGGAAGAATTCTTCATCAAACCTGCAAAAAATCTACCCGATGACAAGTTTCTGCTGGGAGGTAGCGGCTGGGGCGACAAATCTATGCCTGGCAACATCGATTACCTCGGCCATGTTTATACAAAAGACCACAACGCTTTCAATTGTACTCCAAAAGCAGTTTTGAACATTAGCCGCGACAGTATGGCCAAGTATGGTTTCTCCCCGGCAACGCGTGTCTTTGAAGCTGCCGGTGCCGGTGCCTGTTTAATAACTGATTACTGGAAAGGGATTGAGACCTTTTTCGAACCGGGAAAAGAGATCCTGGTCGCCAATAGCGGGGAAGAGGTACAGGTGATCCTTTCCGGATTAACTTCAGAAAGAGCAAAAGAAATTGGGGATGCAGCCTATAAAAAAGTACTCGCAGCACACACCTATGAGCACAGGGCAGAATTGCTGGAATCTGTAATCTCTGAAAAATTAAATACTGCCAAACCCGTTGAACAAAAATAGTAGCGAATGAAATTTGTCATTATAGGACTATCCGTCACTTCCTCCTGGGGCAATGGCCATGCCACCACTTACCGTGCGCTCCTTAAGGAGTTAAAAGCACTGGGACATGATATTCTTTTTCTGGAAAAGGATGTGCCGTGGTATTCCCCGCACCGCGACATGCCTGCACCCGATTTTTGCCGGCTGGGTCTTTACAAATCAAATGAAGAGCTAAAAGCCGACTACAGAAATGAAGTTGCAGAGGCAGACGTTGTCATCGTTGGCTCGTACGTGCAGCAGGGAGTGGAAGTAGGTAATTGGGCTATAGAAACTGCTACCGGTGTTACTGCTTTTTACGATATCGATACTCCTGTTACCCTGGCAAAGCTTGAAAGGAAAGATTACGAATACATTGATCCCGAAACCATCTCAAAATACGATCTGTATTTATCATTTTCGGGAGGTCCTATTCTAAGGCATTTAGAAGATCATTACGGTTCACCCATGGCCCGAGCGCTGTATTGCTCTGTTGATCCAGATCTTTACTTTCCCGAAGATCGCTCCAAAGAATGGAAGCTGGGCTACCTGGGAACTTACAGTGATGACAGGCAACCTACAGTAGAAGCATTACTTAATAAACCTGCTGCAAAATTTCCTTCGGAAAGATTTGTAGTTGCAGGGCCGCAATATCCTGAAGACTTTGCCTGGTCCAAAAATGTGGAGCGAATAGATCATCTTCCTCCTGCCGAGCACAGAAAATTTTACAACTCCCAGGAATTCACCCTGAATGTCACCCGGCAGGATATGATCAAGGCCGGATATTCCCCGAGTGTCCGCTTATTTGAGGCTGCGGCATGCGGCGTGCCTATAATTTCAGATTACTGGGATGGCATCCACAGCATTTTTGAGCAGGACAGGGAGATCCTTATAGCCCGACGCAGCGGCGATGTGGAAAAATACTTCCGAAGTATTTCTGAAGAGGAAAGAAAACAAATAGGGGAAAATGCCCTCCAAAAAGTAATGAAATCCCATACCGCCCGGGCAAGAGCAAAAGAATTAGTGAATTATGTGAAGGAAGTTCGACAGCCTTCAGAAAAAGTTTAATGTATGGCTAGCCAAACAGAAGTAAAGGAACTCGCACCGTGGTTCCATAATATTCATCTACCAAATGGAAACCAAACAGCACCCAACCATTTTTTGGGCGATTTCCCCAGGTTCAAATGGGAAAAAATAAAAGATTCCATTCCCGAAGATCTGGAAGGCTGGAAAGTTCTCGATATTGGTTGTAACGCCGGATTTTATTCCCTGGAACTGGCAAAACGCGGGGCAGATGTGCTGGCAATAGATCTCGATGAACACTACCTGAAACAGGCGAAATGGGCAGCAAAAGAATTTGGACTGGATGATAAGATAAGATTCAAACAAATGCAGGTGTATGACCTTGCACATCTTGAAGAGCAATTCGATCTTATCTGGTTCATGGGAGTGTTCTACCACCTAAGATACCCTATGCTGGCGTTGGATATACTCTCTCAAAAAGTCAAAAAAATGATGGTCTTCCAAACGCTATCCCTTCCGGGCACAGAGGAAATGGAGGTTCCGGAGGATGTGGAATTCCACAAGCGGGAGATCATGAAGGAAAATGCGTGGCCAAAAATGGCATTTATAGAACACAAATTGGCCGGAGATCCCACAAACTGGTGGGCACCGAACCACCAGGGAATCATTTCCATGCTTCAAAGCTGCGGACTCAAAGTAACCGCCATGCCCGAGGATGAGACCTATGTGGCTGAAAAGGATCCGGCACTGCATTCAAGCCTTTATACCTGGAACTATTCTGAATATCTATCGGCAGTTGGTAAGGACTGGAAAGAGGAGGTTGAGAAAAAAACCCGAAAGGGTTAATAGAGACGTAATTAATCGCGCTCATTTCGACAGTAAACTGGCGAGGCTTTTTTTGAACCTCGTAAGGTTTAAACCCAAGAATTGATAGACCTACAAGGTTTTGAAAACCTTGCAGGTCTTGGAATTATCGAACAGGTTCAATCTCAAAATTTTTAGGTGGCGTAGCACCCAGTAAATGTTCGACAAAGTAGTCCCAGCGGCGGCGCATCATGTAATAAGAATCCTCGCCAAAACCATGTCGGGCATTTGGAAAAATGATCAGGTCAAAATCTTTGTTTGCCTTTATTAGCGCGTCTACCACCAGGTAAGTGTTGTACGGAGGTACATTATCATCCAATCCGCCGTGGGCAAGCAGGAGCTTTCCCTGCAGGTTTTCGGCGTACAATTGATTGGCTTGTGCAGCATAGTTATCCTCGCCTTCCGGTCCCTTGGTCATGAGTCCAATATATCTTTCTCCCCAGTCATCTTCATAGTTGCGATTGTCATGGTTACCCGATTCTGCAATTCCGACGGAATAAAACTCCGGATGGCGGAACATAGCTGCAGCAGCGGCAAATCCACCTCCTGAATGTCCCCAGATCCCAACATTTTCGGCATCTATGTACGGATATTTTTCAGCCAACTGCCGGATTCCCGCTTTTTGATCCTCCAGCGTATTTCCTGAAATATCTCCGTAACAGGCATCGTGAAAAGCTTTTGACCTCCCTGGATTACATGAGCCGTCGATAACAATGACCACAAACCCCAGCTCGGCCAGTGCCTGATGATCCCTGCGTGCCGCCGAAAAATTCCGGCTACCAACACTTCCTCCCTGCGGACCCGGATAGACATAGTTGACAACAGGATATTTCTTTTTCTCATCTAGATGCGTTGGTGTAAACATGAGCCCGTAAAGATCCCACTGTCCGTTTGCCGATTTCACTGTAACAGGTTGAGGTGCCTTCCATCCCGACGACTTAAGCCTGGAAATATCTGCCTTCTCTAAAGTGGCAATTTTCTTTCCTGTTTTGGTACGTAAGACCGCAACAGGTGGCGTAGTTGGCGTAGAATAGCTGTCGACAAAATATTGATGATCGGGAGAAAAAGAAATGTTATGATTAGCATTTTCCGGAGTTAGCAGTTTCAGGTTTTTTCCGCTGAAATCGACTTTATAAAGATGGGAGAAATAAGGATCTCTGCCTTCTTCCCTGCCATTAGCTTTAAAATAAAGCACGCGATCCTTTTCATCCACATGCAAAAGCTCTGTGACAACAAAATCTCCTTTGGTGATTTGATGCTTTAGATCGCCTTTGTTTAGATCGTAGAGGTAAAGATGTCCCCAATTATCCCTTTCAGAATACCAGATGATCTCATTGCTCTTGGGTAAATAACGCCAGTTAATGCTTCCCTGCCCCGATTCATACTGCGTTTCCACAATTTCTTTGAAAACCTCTCTCACCTCGCCTGTTGCAGCATCGGCGATTTGAAGTTTGGCTTCTTTGTGGTCACGGGAAGTTGAAACGAAGGCAAGTTTTGTTGCGTCTGCATTCCAGTAATTGTCATCAAAAGCACCGCTACAGGAAATATCATCACATAAAGTTCCCCGCCGGGGATCTGGCTCCACCTGCAATTCTATTACTTTAGGCTTGTCAACTTCCACGATCACGCGGTGGATCTTTATCACCTCCTCGTCTTCGGGCAAGGGATATTTCCATTTTTGCAGTTTGGGAGCGCCAACCTTGGTTTCCACGAGATACATATCGCTTAAATGCCGCTGATCCTGCCGGTAAGTGGCAAGTTTCTTGGAATCGGGCGACCAGAGGACGATAGGTTTGTCACTCTTTCTCCAGCCGGCATTGTCTGTAGCGTAGCCAAAATTTTCTGTGCCATCGCTGGTGAGTTGTTTTTCCTCTCCGGTTTCAAGGTTGCGAAGCCACAAATTCCAGTCTTTGATATAAACCACCTTTTTACCATCGGGAGATAAGACCTCACTACGGGAAACCTGTGGAGATCTTTGTTGTTGGTGTTTCTTCGGAAGTAATCCGGCTAAAGAAGAAGCAGTTTTCTTCTGGCCGGTTCCCGGGTTTACAAGCACATATTCGGTACCGGCGGGTGTACTCACTTTGTACCAGAACTGCCCGTCATCCAGCCAGGTGGGCCTAACATTAGCTCTGTCCACCAGATCATTAGTATTAAAGCTTAGAAACTTTGTGGCTCGTTTATAATCTTCAGCAGTTATTTCCTTTACAGGTTCCTGGGCAAAGGAGTTTAGAAACACCAGCAGAAACAGAATATTCAAAAAGGGGATTTTTTTCATATCTTTTTTATTAGAAAACTTCAGGTGACAAGATACACAAAGAAGCTTTTGTAAGAATAAGCAAATTTAAATACCAAAAAATGCAGAATTAATTCCCTTTTAGGAAGTTTCCGTCCCAGCTTTCTTATTTTTGAGTAAATAACCCTGTTCATGCTTTGCATTAAACATCATTCAACAGATCCATATTTTAACATCGCTACAGATGAATATATCTTTAAGCACATCAAGGAAGACTGTTTTATGCTGTGGCGGAACGACAACGCGATCATTGTAGGAAAACATCAAAATACCCAGGCAGAGATCAATCACGAGTATGTGAAAGAAAGAGGAATAAAGGTGGTGAGGCGGCTCTCTGGTGGAGGTGCGGTATACCATGATCTTGGCAACCTCAACTTTTCCTTTACCCGCACCGGTGACAACTACGAGATGATCGATTTTGAGCGTTACACCAGGCCTATAATTGAGGTTTTAAAAGAACTAGGTGTGAACGCCAAATTTGAAGGCAGGAATGACCTGACGATAGAGGGAAAGAAATTTTCGGGAAATGCAGAACATGTCTTTAAGAACAAGGTGCTGCATCATGGGACGCTGCTGTTTTCTTCAGAAATGAAAGATGTGAGCGGAGCCCTGAAGGTGAATCCGCTTAAGTACAAAGACCGCGGCGTGAAATCTGTTCCCAACCGGGTGACAAATATAAGCGATCACCTTCCGGAAAAAATCAGCCTGGATGAATTCACAGATAAGATCATGAATTATATCATCGGCAATTTTGACGATGCGCGTCCCTACGAGTTTTCAGAAGAAGATTTGGCGGCAATTCAAAAGATAAGGGATGAGAAATACAGCACCTGGGAATGGAACTTCGGGTATTCGCCTGAATACAATTTTAGGCAAGGCGCCCGCACTCCCGGCGGAACTGTAGAGATGAACATGAATGTTACGAATGGGATAATCAGGGAAGTGAAGATCACAGGCGACTTCTTTCACATAAAGGATATTGGTCCCATTGAACAGGCACTTGAAAATACACGCCACGAAGAAAAGGACATCAGGCAAAAGCTTTCTCAGTTTAACCTCAACGATTATTTCAACAAGATCACCGAAGACGACCTGGTAGCGATCATGTTTTAGCTTTATTAATTTAAAAAATCTGAATGGAATTACTCATTTTATACGCCGTACTGGCCATCTTTTTCTCCTTTATGTGCTCGATCCTGGAGGCAGCTTTCCTAAGCTTCACCCCTTCCTATTTGAAGATCAAATTAAGAGAAGGCAAAGCTTATGCCCACACCCTTACGAAATTCAAGCAGGACGTGGACAAGCCATTGATAGCGATCCTTACGATCAACACCATTGCACATACTGTAGGAGCGATCTTAGTGGGTGTCCAGGCCGAGAAAGTCTATGGTGACGGCGGGAATGCAGTTGGTATAGTATCGGCCATCATGACTATTGCTATTTTAATTGTTTCTGAAATTATACCGAAGACTATAGGGGCCACCTACTGGAAATCTCTTGGAGGTTTTACGGCGACATCCCTCAAAGCCTTTGTTTTTCCGCTGAAGTATACAGGAATATTATGGCTAATGATGCTCACCACGAAACTTATAGGAAAATCGGCTCATGTGAGTTCCATGAGCAGGGAAGAATTTATGGCAATAACCGATGTGGCCGAAGAGGAAGGAGTTTTTGAGGAGCAGGAAACCACGGTGATAAGGAACATGCTGCTCTTTAAAAAGGTAAAGGCCAAGGATGTTATGACTCCTTTTTCTGTGGCGGTGACCGAAGATGAAAATACCACTATTGAACAATTTCACAGGGAGCACAGAAACCTGAAGTTTTCCAGGATTCCGGTTTACCACAAGAAACATAACAACATCACGGGGTTTGTACTAAAGGATGACATTTTAGAAGAAATGCTGGACCAAAAAGGACCTGAACCCCTCAAGATCCTGAAAAGGGATATCCCCATGACTTCTGAAGACACTCCTATTCCTCAACTTTTTGAAAGGTTCATTCGGGAAAGGACCCACCTGGCCATGGTAGTAGATCACTATGGTAATACCATAGGCCTGGTCACTATGGAAGATATTATTGAAACCCTTATGGGGCTGGAAATTATGGATGAGAGTGACAGCGTGGAGGACATGCAGGTACTGGCACGCCAAAACTGGGAAAAGAGAGCCAAAAAGCTGGGGCTTCTAAAGCAGGAGCAACCCGAGGGTAAAAAAAATACAGATGAACAGGGCCCTTCTTAGAACACCTCTGGGAAATGCCATTTTAGAAGGGAATGAGGAAGGCATTTCCAGACTAATTCTTACTGAAGATTCCCTTGAAATTAATGCCGATCCTGCCCCAGAACTTAAGGAGGCAAAAGTTCAATTGCAGCAATATTTTGCGGGAGAGCTGCAGGAATTTAGCCTGAAACTGAATCCACAGGGAACAGAATTTCAGAAAAAGGTATGGCAGGCTCTGCTCAAGATTCCGTATGGAAGAACTACATCCTATATGGACCTGGCAAAGGAACTGGGTGACCCGCTGGCAATAAGAGCGGTGGCTGCGGCAAATGGTAAGAATCCGCTTTGGATAATCGTCCCATGTCACCGGGTAATTGGCAGCGATGGCTCCCTCACGGGCTATGCAGGCGGGTTGTGGAGAAAAAAATGGCTGCTGGAACATGAACAACCTGTAAAACAACAAAGTTTATTTTCATGAGAGGTGTCAAAAAAGTAATTTTTGGGACCCTTATCTTTTTGGCTCTTGCCATTGGTCTCATCTACCTTTTCAACTTTGAATATATCTTCAAAGGAATTCAGTCCACCTATCTGCAGGGCCATTTGACTGCTCATATAGATGATCACGAATTCTTTGACAACAGGAAAATAGAAGCAGGAAAACCTCAACCATGGCCACAACACAAGGAATACAATCAATTCTCTCTCACCAAAGAACTTCAGGAAAAGAATGAAGAAGCCGGTACGATTGCATTTTTAATCATAAGGAATGACAGCATCTGGTATGAAAACTATGCGGAAGAGTACGGTCCACACTCGCTAACGAATTCTTTCTCGGTTGCGAAAAGCCTCGTAGCAGCCCTGCTCGGGAAAGCCATTTTTGACGGACATATTGAAAGTCTGGATCAACCCGTGGCCGATTTCTTTCCGAAGTTCGATAAAAGGCTGCAGCTACGGCATCTCGTTTCTATGTCTTCAGGTTTGAACTGGAAGGAAGATTACTATAATCCTTTTTCAATGACTGTTAGGGCTTACCTGGATGAAAATATCCGGGAGATGGTTCTAGACCTCAAAGTCGTAGAAGAACCGGGGAAAGAATTCGAATATTTGAGTGGGAATACTCAGCTGCTCGCAATGGTGCTGGAAAAAGCGACTGGCAAAAATGTATCCGAATATATGAGCGAAAGCTTTTGGAAACCCATGGGAATGGAAAATTATGCACTTTGGCAACTGGACAGCGAGGAAAGTGGTATGGAAAAGGCTTTTTGCTGCATTGCTTCCAACGCGAGGGATTTTGCCCGCTTCGGAAAACTGTACAATCACTATGGAACCTGGAATGGAGAACAGCTGCTGGATTCGGCTTATGTGGCAGAATCGATCAAGCCGCAATTTGAGGAGTATCCACACTACGGATTCGGGATTTGGCTGGAGAATTATGAGGGGCAGGAAGTATTTTACTTCCGCGGAATTTTAGGGCAGTATGTGATCGTGCTTCCGCAGAAAGATGTGATCATAGTGAGACTTGGGCAGGAAGGTGGTAAGGTTCCCGATGACAAGGAGCATCCCAATGATTTTTATTTCTATCTTGAGGAGGTGTTAAACACACTTGAAGCACATGATCAAGAAAATCGCACTCCGCAATCTGCTGTTCCTCGACATTGAAACAGTTCCCGAAAATGCCACATTTGCCGAGCTTTCTGAGGAAAAGCAGAAATTGTGGGAATCAAAATCCCAGTATCAGCGAAAAGAAGATTTCACTCCCGAAGAATTCTATGACCGTGCGGGCATTTGGGCAGAGTTTGGAAAGATCATCTGCATTTCGGTAGGATATTTTGCTTTTCAGGGGGAGAAAAGGACCTTTAGGACCACAACCTTCCACGGAGAAGAGAAAGAGCTGTTGACGGCTTTTAAGAACCTTCTGGAGAGCCATTTCGGCAGACCCCAACACCTGCTCTGCGCACATAACGGAAAAGAATTCGACTTCCCATACATCGCCAGGAGAATGCTCATCCATAACATGGAGCTTCCCAATAAGCTCAACCTCTTTGGAAAAAAACCATGGGAAGTACCTCATCTGGACACCCTGGAGCTCTGGAAATTTGGCGATTATAAACACTACACTTCCCTTAAATTGCTCTGCAATGTACTCGGCGTCCCTTCACCCAAAGAAGATATAGACGGCAGCCAGGTGTGCAAGGTATTTTATGAAGAAGGAGACCTCAACAGAATAGTGTCCTACTGCGAAAGGGACGTGATCGCCATCGCGCAGGTAATACTTAAACTAAGGCAGGAGCCTTTGCTCGATGAGGAGGAGATCATGCACGTCGAGATTCCTTAAGGAACTGTTATTTATCCTGCTGCTTTTCAAAGATTTAGTATATTTAAGAAAGAGATTTCAAAAATGTCATTTTTGAGACTGCTTAAATTGTTTAATCTAACAAACCTGTTATGTATTTATACGTAGAACAATGGAATGTCACCAAGGATTGGATGGATCTTTCCAAAGAAGACCGCCGGGCCTATATGAATAAAGTACAAGATGCCATTAATGAAATGTCGGGCGCCGGAATTGAAAATGTGGGCTGGGCTATGAATGATGAGCACACGCCCTATAGAAGTGATTATCGATATTTCGCGATTTGGAAGGTGCCTGATCTGGACACTGTAAAGAAATTTGAGCACGGGATCGAAGAAGCCAACTGGCACAAATATTTCTCCCAGGTCAACACCCGCGGAAAACTCATTCCATTAAACGAAGCGATCGACTTTCTGGTAAATCTTGAAAAGCATTCGACTTCTATTCTGGATTAATTGCAGACCTGTAAGGTCTTTTTTAGAGGTTGTAGGTCGGGAGCATATATAAAAAAACATAGACCTACAAGGTTTTGGAAACCTTGAAGGTCTTTTTTTATATTTTCATTTCAGGAATTTCCCCTTCTACAATCAAAGTACCTTCTGTAGCTTCCTTAATTTCCTCAACACTCACTCCCGGCGCTCTTTCCAGTAGCTTAAACCCTTTATCGGTTATTTCAAGCACTGCGAGATTGGTGACAATCTTAGTAACACACCCTACCCCTGTTAAGGGTAAAGAACATTTTTTGAGCAGCTTTGATTCTCCTGCTCTATTAGTGTGCATCATTGCTACAATAATATTTTCGGCACTGGCAACAAGGTCCATGGCTCCCCCCATTCCTTTCACCATTTTCCCCGGAATTTTCCAGTTGGCTATGTCACCATTCTCTGCAACTTCCATAGCGCCAAGGATGGTAAGGTCAACATGCTGACCTCTTATCATCCCGAAACTCATCGCCGAGTCAAAATAGCTTGCCCCGGGTAGTGCTGTAATGGTTTGTTTTCCTGCGTTAATGAGATCAGGGTCTTCTTCTCCTTCAAAAGGAAAAGGTCCCATTCCAAGAATTCCATTTTCACTTTGAAATTCAACTTCTATATCGTCCCGCACAAAATTGGCTACCAACGTTGGAATTCCTATACCAAGGTTGACGTAATAGCCATCCTTTACTTCTTGTGCAATGCGTTTTGCTATTCCGTTTTTATCTAACATTTTTTATAATTTGAAGATTGGCAGATTTGAAAATTTGGAGATTACTTTTTCTTACTGGAAGAAATGATTTTGGCTATGATCCTAATGATCGAATTCAATTCTTTCGGCAATTCAGGTTTAGGATCGGGAAAATGAGGTGACGCTTTGCACAGCCTAAGCCAGTAATCTGTCTCATCTGATTCCTTGGCTGCGATTTTGAACTTATGAATGAAATCTGCATTACTCTCTGCATTCTGAGCCTCCCAAACATTGGCACCAATTGAAGTTCCACTTCTAAAGAGCTGGGATGCCATTTCGTACTTGTGGAGAGATCTTAATTTTTCTGAATAGTCTATAGCTTCTAAGGCAAAACTGAAGGTTTTTGCTACAATTAAATTCTCTTTGTCATCTCTCATAAGTAATAAATTACGATTTCATTTTCAAATCAACTCATCTTCAAATTTTCAAATCCAAAAATTACTTTTGTCTAACAGTTCTTTGTTCAATTCTCTTTTCGTAATCTTTTCCCTGGAAGATCCTTTGTACGAAGATTCCCGGAATATGGATTTGATTTGGATCCAGCTCTCCCGGTTCCACAAGTTCTTCCACTTCGGCTACTGT
This sequence comes from Salinimicrobium aquimaris, assembly GCF_035607535.1. Lineage (NCBI taxonomy): Bacteria > Pseudomonadati > Bacteroidota > Flavobacteriia > Flavobacteriales > Flavobacteriaceae > Salinimicrobium > Salinimicrobium aquimaris. The sequence continues at coordinate 204,857 of NZ_JAYDZX010000003.1, read as the reverse complement.
AATGGTCGCGGCCCCGCACATCACCGGATTAAAGTTCCTTGCTGTACCTTTGAAAATGAGGTTTCCGGCCTTGTCTCCTTTCCAGGCTTTGACAAAGGCAAAATCGGCTTTGTACGCTTCTTCGAGCACATACATTTTCCCATTGAATTCACGTGTTTCTTTGCCAATGGCTACTTCGGTTCCGTAGCCTGCAGGTGTGTAAATTGCGGGAAAACCCTGCTGTGCCGCCTGGCATTTTGCAGCAAGAGTACCTTGAGGGGTCAATTCCACTTCAAGTTCTCCACTGAGCATTTGACGCTCAAATTCGGCATTCTCGCCCACATACGAAGAGACCATTTTGTCAATCTGTTTCTTCTGAAGGAGCAGCCCTAATCCAAAGTCATCAACTCCGGCGTTATTCGAGATACAGGTAAGATTTTTCAAGTTGAGACGAACCAGCTCAGAAATTGCATTTTCGGGAATTCCGCTTAATCCGAAGCCACCCAGCATAAAGGTCATACCATCATGCACTCCCTCCAGAGCTTCAGAAACATCCCGTACAGTTTTATTGATCATTGTTGGTAGTTTTATTCCGAAAAATACAAAAAAATAAAGGCCCTTTGCAATACAAAGGGCCTTCTATTAATAATTTCAGAATAAATTGAGAGTTTCTAAAAATCCAGCTCGTCGGGCAGACTGTCCTCGTCATCTTCACCATTGCGGCCATAAGCACTACAGTCTGTTTGAATAGTAACCACTTCCGGGCGGGGAAAAGGACCTTTAGCGACGTTCAATTCCTTATCGGCGTAGACCTTCTTCATATAGATCCCCCATATTGGCAGGGCCATTGTAGCTCCCTGCCCATAAGTAATCGTAGGGAAATGGACGGCACGATCCTCAGCTCCAACCCAAACTCCGGTAGTAAGATTTGGCACCATCCCCATAAACCAACCGTCACTTTGATTTTGGGTAGTCCCTGTTTTACCTGCAATAGGAATTTCATTCCTGTCAAAATTGTAGGGATATCCCGTCACGGCACGCTTGTAATGTTCGGCACCGGTAGCCCAATCTCCTCTAAGTCGTTGGCCCGACCCGTACTGAGTGACCCCCTCCATAAGGTTGAGCGTAACATAAGCCGCCTCTTTACTAAGCACATCCCGGGTTTCGGGCACATGCTGATAGAGAATAGTTCCATTCTTGTCTTCGATCCTGGTAACGATCACCGGCTTTACGTAAACACCTTCATTCACAAAAGTACTGTAGGCCGAGACCATTTCGAATACACTGAGATCGGCGGTACCCAAGGCAATCGAGGGGACCTCCGGAATATTCTCTGTGTCTATTCCCAGCTTTTCAATAAGATCGATCACGGGTTTGGGTCCTGTACGGTCAATTAAGCGGGCGGTCACGGTGTTCACAGATTCTGCCAATCCTCTTTTTAAGCTGATCATCCCTGCATATTCCCCGTCGCTGTTCTTTGGCGTCCAGTCATTTTGATTTCCATGTTTTCCTGCCTCAATAGTGTGAAGGCTTCTGGGTAACGTATCACAGGGAGAAAGGTGCAATTGATCTATTGCTGTTGCATATACAAAAGGTTTAAAGGTGGATCCAACCTGTCTTTTACCTTGTTTTACGTGATCGTACTTAAAGTGCTTGAAGTTCGTTCCTCCCACCCAGGCCTTAACTTCACCTGTTTGCGGCGTCATAGACATCATCCCCGCCTGAAAGAAGGATTTATAATATCTAATGGAATCCCTGGGAGTCATAGTAGTATCAATATTTCCTTTCCAGGAAAATACTTCCATTCGCGTAGGAGTGTCAAAAGATTTTAGGATCTCTTCGTTAGAAAGACCTTTTTCTTTCAGGATTCTCCAGCGCTCACTACGACGCATGGCATCGGTCATTAACTTATCGATCTCCTGCTGTGTAATATCTCTAAAAGGAGCAGTTTTGTTGCTCTTGTTCTGTCTGTCAAATTCCTTTTGAAGGTTAGCAATGTGCATTTGCACCGCCTCTTCTGCGTATTCCTGCATGCGGCTGTCAATACTGGTGTAGATCTTGAGGCCGTCGCGATAGATGTTGTATTTACTGCCATCGGGCTTTGGGTTCTTTTCGATCCAGTCTTTCATAAACCCCTGTAAATACACTCTAAAATAAGTTGCAACTCCTTCGTCATGTCCTTGTGGGGAAAATTCGGTCTGCAATGGCAATTGCTGAAGAGAATCTTTTTCTTCTTCGGTGATATAATCATTCACCTCCATCTGACTTAGCACCACATTGCGACGCTGCAAAGCATTGTCTTTAAATTGCTCTTTTTGAGGGTTATAAAGAATTGGATTTTTAAGCATCGCCACCAGCACTGCAGCTTCCTCTACATTGAGGTCTTTTGGCTCCTTATCGAAATAGATCTTAGCCGCAGAGCGCACTCCCACTGCCTGGTAAAGGAAGTCGTATTTGTTGAGATACATGGTAATGATCTCTTCCTTAGTATACTGTCTCTCAAGGCGGGTCGCAATGATCCATTCCTTCACTTTCTGAATTCCACGGGAAAGTGGATTTCGGGAAACATTATCGGTAAATAAAAGTTTTGCAAGCTGCTGCGTTATCGTACTCGCTCCCCCTCTTTTTCCGAGGAAAACCGCTGCACGCAAGGTTCCTTTTGCATCTATTCCCGAATGGTCGTAAAATCTTTCATCTTCTGTCGCAATTAGTGCTTCGATCAAATGCTGCGGAAGATCCTCGTATTTTACCGGAGTTCTGTTCTCGTTGTAGTATTTACCTAAAGTTTCCCCGTCTGATGAAAATATTTCGGTAGCCAGGTTAGTTTCAGGATTTTCAAGTTCTTCAAAAGTTGGCATAGTACCAAAAACACCCCAGCTCGCCAGCAAGAAAAGGAGTACTATTGCCGAAATTCCTAATGCAAATACTGTCCAGAACCAGGACTTGTAACGGCTGTATTGCTTTCTCTTTGCCGCCTCTTTATTTGCTTTTCCAGATGTTTTTGCCATCTATTATTGTTGTTGTTTAATGTCTTCTATTCTAAAACCAACCTCGGTAATGCCGTCAAGATTTTGAATACCTGTTATACTGTCCCGCCTGCGCATTGCCTGCTGTACCGTCACCAGGTACTCTCCTGCCTCGGTGAATCTTACATTTTCCTTGTACCAGAGCTTACTTTCCTTGACATCACCAAAGCCCGTGCCAAGCCATTCCCCCGAAGGCGCAGCCATCTCATACTGCAGGGTATCACTAATAACTTTCCCATTTGGAAAGTTTAACTCTGTGATCAAATAAATATTGCTGAAGTCGTAATTTGAATTATTCCTTAGATTGATGAAAAGATTGTAATTTTTAAGAGTATCTGGTGCCTCAAACCGGAATTCCACTATGGAGTCCCGTTGCCACTGCCCCCCGGGTATCGACCGGTACTGGTCAAACACTCGTGCTTCATCACAAGCCGAAAAAATAAGAAGTGCCAAAAAGAGGAAAAAAACAGATGCTTTACCCATTCTTTTGAGGTTTTCTCTTTTTGCGTTTGTTTTTGCGCTTTTTCTTACCAGATCCCTTGGAGTCAAATCTCGTGAGGCTATCCTGCCCCACAACATTGTGATAATCTGGCTTCTCTTCCTGTTGCAGATCTACTGCAAATTCTTCCAGGCTATTTACCGGCTCCTTTTTAGAATTGGCTTTGATGATCTTGTTTACCTGTTCCACGGTAAGCGTATGCCAGTTACTCCAGTCCCCTTCATAAGCGTACCACAATAAACCTTTGAAAATATCAATTTTTTGACACACAGCTGTGCCCTTCTTGGTGTGCAGTTTAACCTCAGATTTCGGAAAATCCTTCAGCGCATCCAGATAAGTATCCAATTCATAATTGAGGCAGCACTTTAATTTTCCGCATTGACCTGCCAGCTTCTGAGGGTTTAGAGAAAGCTGCTGATATCTTGCTGCGGAAGTATTTACACTACGGAAGTCGGTGAGCCATGTTGAACAACACAGTTCCCTTCCGCAGGAACCAATTCCGCCGAGACGTGCTGCTTCCTGCCTGAAGCCTATCTGTCGCATCTCAATACGGGTATTAAATTCCCTCGCAAATTCCTTGATAAGCTGACGGAAATCCACCCGCTCTTCAGCAGTATAATAAAAAGTAGCTTTGGAAGCATCTCCCTGGAACTCAATATCGCTTATCTTCATTTGAAGATTGAGCCGGATTGCAATTTCACGGGCACGAACTTTCATTTTCTCCTCCCGTTCACGGGCCTCCTGCCAAATATCAATATCCCGCTGAGTAGCCTTGCGATAGACCTTTAGCACTTCGCTGCTATCCTGTCGCACCTTTTTCTTCTTCATTTGAACACGAACAAGCTCCCCTACAAGGGAAACTATGCCCACATCATGTCCCGGTGCAGCCTCTGTAGCTACTATGTCTCCAATACTAAGGCTGAGATTTTCGGTATTTTTATAAAAATGTTTCCGGCCGTTCTTAAAACGGACTTCCACTATATTGAAAGGCTCCATTCCCTGCGGAAGAGCCATATTTGATAACCAGTCGAACACAGAAAGCTTGTTACAGCTATCTGTTCCACAGGTTCCATTATTCTTACATCCTTTAGGCTGACCGTCCTTGCCGGTCGAGCAACTGTTACATCCCATAATCTATATGTTGAAATCCTGGCAGGAAGAAATCCTCCCGCCGGATTGAATCTTAATTAAAAACTATTGAGGTAAATATACCATTATTTATGGAACGCAGTCTTGAGAAACTAATTGTTAGTTCTTGTACTTAAGTACCTCAGATCTTCCTTTTTTGAAGATCTTGTTACTGTTTCCTTTACCCTTTCTAAGGGCTTTTTGCTCCTCGTATGGCAAGGCGGCGATCTCCTTACACTCTGCTGAACAACAGGTGTTCATTTGCTCTGAACATTCCTCACACTGTATGAACAAGAGATGACACGCCTCATTTGCACAGTTCACGTGCGTATCGCAAGGTTTGCCACACTGGTGGCAATTAGAGATCACATCATCACTTATTCGCTCTCCCCTACGGTGGTCAAAAACGAAGTTCTTGCCAAGGAATTTGTTCTCGAGCTTCAGGTTCTCTACCTGTCTCGCATACTCAATGATCCCACCTTCCAGCTGAAATACCTTTTTGAAACCCTTGTGTTTGTAATAAGCACTGGCTTTTTCGCAGCGAATGCCGCCGGTGCAGTACATCACCAGGTTCTTGTCTTCTTTATGATCCTGAATATCTTTTTCAATGATGTCGAGACTGTCCCTAAAAGTATCAACATCTGGAGTCATTGCACCTTTAAAGTGGCCTATCTCACTTTCGTAGTGATTACGCATATCCACAAGGATAGTGTTTGGATCTTCTATGAGTTCATTGAACTTTTTAGCGTCGACATGAACTCCTTTATTGGTCACATCAAAGGTCGCATCATTAAGACCATCGGCCAGGATCTTGTCACGAACCTTTACCTTTAGTTTCAGGAAAGACTTGATATCGTGTTCTATAGCGATGTTGAGACGTACGTTTTCCAGGAAGTAGATCCCGTCAAGGAATTCCTTGAATTTTCCGAAGTTTTTGGCGGGAACAGAGAGCTGGGCATTGATCCCTTCATGGGCAACGTAGATCCTTCCCAGAACTTCCATTTCATCCCAGGCTACAAAAAGATGATTTCTAAAGAGGTGCGGATTTCCAATTTTTGCGTATTGGTAGAAAGAGAGCGTAAGCCGGTCTTCCCCGGCTTCCTCAAGTAATGCTTCCCTTTCTTTAGCGCTTAATTTATTGTACAGTTGCATGCTATACTAATGATTTAAGGTTAAAGAATTTTGCGCAAAGATAAGGCTTTAAATGAAAAAATGCCCGGATGTTGTATCGGGGCATTTTTTTCGAACGGCTAATTCGTTATTAATACTTTTAATTCTTCAACTAAAAATAAGAATAACGTTAGCCACCGTCCATTCGGCAGCTGCAGCTCAAATTAACCACCGCAGAACTACCGGAAATACTTAAGATAATATTTCTTTTTAAAAATTTCATGTAGTAAATGTGTTGCTTTACCTAATAGATGCCGAAAAGCAAAAAAGGTTGCGTATTAATTTTATGCTCATATAAAAACTTATAGTATTTTAGCAGCACTATCATATAAAAGAAGCCGAATTAAATGAGCAACGAGAAAGAAAGAGAAGCTAAATTAAAAGCCCTCAAACTCACCCTTGACAAGATGGATAAAACCTATGGAAAGGGTACTGTAATGAAGATGAGCGACCAGAGTGTTCTTGACGTAGATGTGATCCCTAGTGGATCTTTGGGTCTTGATCTTGCACTTGGAGTTGGAGGATATCCCCGCGGACGGGTTATTGAAATCTACGGCCCTGAATCTTCCGGAAAAACCACCCTTACCTTACACGCCATAGCCGAAGCCCAAAAAGCAGGAGGTATTGCGGCCTTTATTGATGCCGAGCATGCTTTTGACCGTTTCTATGCTGAAAAATTGGGCATTGACCTTGATAATCTTATCATTTCTCAACCCGACAATGGGGAGCAGGCACTTGAGATCGCCGATAACCTTATTCGCTCGGGAGCTATTGATATTATTGTAGTGGATTCTGTAGCTGCTTTAACTCCCAAGAGTGAGATCGAAGGAGAAATGGGGGATTCAAAAATGGGATTACACGCCCGTCTTATGTCCCAGGCACTTCGAAAATTGACCGCTTCTATTAGCAAAACCCACTGTACGGTGATCTTCATCAACCAATTGAGAGAGAAGATCGGGGTGATGTTCGGGAATCCCGAAACTACTACCGGTGGTAATGCCCTGAAGTTCTATGCTTCTATACGTCTTGACATTCGCCGTTCAACCCAGATCAAGGACAGCAATAGCGAAGTACAGGGTAACAAGACGCGTGTGAAGGTCGTAAAGAACAAAGTTGCCCCTCCATTCAAAACAGCCGAATTCGACATTATGTATGGCGAAGGTGTATCTAAAATTGGAGAGATCATAGATATAGGAGTGGATTATGAGATCATCAAAAAAAGCGGCTCCTGGTTTAGCTACGAAGATACAAAGCTGGGACAGGGTCGTGATGCTGTGAAGATCCTTCTAAAAGACAATCCAGACCTCATGGAGGAACTGGAAACCAAAATAAAAGACGCCATGGCAGTGGCAAAAGCTTAAAAAACTATTAAAATCCCGAAAATCTTCGGGATTTTTTCTTTTTAGGCGCAACCATTTTACAATTTCTGCATCTCTTCTACAGAGACCCCAACCTGCCAGTGCCGCTATGAATGATCGAGACCAGATTTTTAAATGTGAGTCCTACTGTAGAACCGGCAAAGCAAAGAGGGAAATTTTAAAGGCTAATTCCTTCGGAGGATCGGGAATATCTCACCATTCCCGATCTTCCTTTTTTAAAGTCTCTATCCCCCCAAAGAACATTTACAGTGCAAAAAACCGGCCTCCGGTTTTTATTTTTGTTGGAGAATCAGCTGAAATTCCTATATTTAGGTTTCCTGAAGCCGGTATCAGAACCCGGGTCAGCTACTTAAAAGGGGATACTATTCCGCCATTTTTCAACAGCACTTAAATTTTGGATATTGAGCATTAAGCAACTCATACAAAAATGCAAAAAGCAGGACATAAAGGCGCAGGAGCAGCTTTACAAGATGTTTGCGCATAAACTGTTCCCGGTTTGCCTAAAGTACTCTTCCAGCTATCAACAGGCTGAAGACAATCTTCAGGATGCATTTTTGATGATCTTCAAAAATATGCCTCAATACAAGAACAAAGGTTCTTTTGAAGGATGGATGAAGAGGATTGTGATCAACACAGCTCTTCAAAAATATAGGAAACAAACGGTCTTTGAGATCATTCGGGATGATTATCATAAAGAGCCCGAAATTGAAGTTGGAGAAGATGAAGTGTCTGTCGATTATTTACTGGAGATCATACAGCAACTGCCAGATCGTTACCGGCAGGTGTTTAACCTTTATGTACTCGATGGATTCTCTCATAAAGAGATTGCCGAGATGCTGAATATTTCAACCGGAACTTCAAAATCCAATCTCGCCAGAGCCCGAGTGATCCTCAAAGAAAAAATTGAGAATAGTCTATATAAAACAGCTGCCCGTTCTGTATAAATGAAAGAGAAGAAGTACATAGACAGGCTATATCAGGAGAAGTTTCGGGATTTCGAAGCAGCACCTCGCGATGCTGTCTGGAAATCTATCGAATCAAAACTTCAGGAAAAGCAAAGAAAAAAACCAGCAGTTCCATTTTGGTACCGCTACGCAGGTGTTGCCGCTCTTTTTGCTTTTCTTTTCATGTTAGGAGACTGGCTGCTTCCGGTATCTCCTTCTGCAACTGTGGCTAATGAGGACACAGAAGAGACGAGTTCCAGGCCGTCGATCCTTCCTGTTGACTCTCCTATAGTATTCACTCCTTTAGAAGAAGAGATTGATAATGCCGAAACGAAACCCGGAATTCTATCCCGGAAGGAAAATCTCTCAGTTGCTTTTAATTCAAAAACAGAAGAAAAACTTAGGACCTCTGAAGAAGAAGCTTCAGAAATAGTTTCCAAAAATGCCATTTTTGAGACCTCTGTTCCGGTGACCGGCAACAACAACTTAAGTAAAAAGAATTCTACTGATGTTCCTGAAGAACTAAAACCTTCTATCTATGATGCCCTTCAAACTTCAGAAGAAATAGAGATTGCCAGCACCGAAAGAAAAAGTAATTTTGAAGTCTCTACCCACGCAACTCCCATCTACTACGGTAAGATAGGAAGATCAAATCCCCTCGATGTTGGGTTTGATGAAGACAGAAAAGCAGAGGTAACTTACTCGTACGGGGTTTCTGTAGCTATGAATATTAGCGATAAAATCAAGATTCGATCTGGAGTTAATCGTGTGGATCTAAGCTATAGTACCAGTGGTATTGGCTATCAATCGGTCACAGGAGTCTACCCTGTAAGAAATGCTTCCCTCGTAAAAGTCAAGGACCCGGATGTGAAAATGGTGACTGGCAATGTTAACGGCAGAACACGAAGCAGCACCAATCGCACTCCGACCGGGGTTTTTATCAATGGCAACCTCAACCAAAAGATGGGATATATAGAGGTGCCTTTAGAATTTGAGATCAACCTCTGGGAACGAAAGTTTGAACTAAACCTTATAGGTGGTGGTAGTACTTTATTCCTTGATGAGAACGAGGTAGTGCTTAATACAGGAAGTGTAATGGCTGAAGGTAAGGCAGACAACCTGAATGACGTAAGCTTTAGTGCGAACCTTGGTCTCGGGGTAGATTACAATCTTTCTGAAAAGTTCAAGCTGAATCTGGAGCCAATGCTGAAGTATCAGCTTAGAACCTTTGATGCTCCTACGGGCGATGTGCAACCTTACTTCTTTGGGGTTTATACAGGATTTAGTTATAGATTCTAACCACAGAAATTTTCCTCCTTTAATTCCTTTAAGATCACTTCGCGGGTCTTTTCCCTGATTTCCTTTTTATTGAGCTGTGTAAGACCTGTGGTAGGGATGAATTCTTTGATCTTTACACGCATCCTGCCCGGGCTACCCTTAGTGAATAAATACGGAAAGCGTTTTTTGTTGTCATAGAACACCATAGGCACAATGGAAATTTGATGATCTATGGCCAACCGGAAAGCCCCGTCTTTGAAGGTATCCAAAACTACAGATTGATCGTCGGGCACCCCGCCTTCCGGAAAAATGCAAATACTGGTGCCATTGTTCAGGCGTCGCTGAGCTCTTTCAAAAACTTCCTTTCGGCTTTTTTGATTTCCGCGGTCAACGAGAATACAGGTGCGCTTATAGAAGTATCCAAAAAGAGGAATTTTCACCAGTTCTTTTTTTCCGACAAAAACGAAAGGATTCTTAACCGTAACCAGCATGAGCATAATGTCGGTCATGGAAGTATGATTGGCTACCAGCATATAGGCTTCCCCTTTTACCAGCCTCTGTTCCCGCTTTATCCTGGGATAGAATCCCATTCCAAAAAGAATAAAGGCAGCCCACCAGCGGGCGATCATAAAGAATTGAGGATAGAATTTCGTGCGGGAAGTGAAAAGGAGCAAAAAAGGAAAAAAAACAATGATTGGAATGGCCATCAGGATGTAAAACCATATTCTCCACAAGACAACCAGGAAAGACCTAAGTATGCGCATATGGTCAAAAGTAAGGAATTGGATTGAAGGTATTCTTGAAAAAAGATACCTTTGTGAAAAAATAGAGCAAGCCGATGTCCAGAATTCTTACGGGGGTACAAAGTACCGGAACTCCGCACCTGGGGAACATTTTAGGAGCCATTATTCCTGCTGTGGAAATGGCAAACGATCCTAAAAACGAATCCTTCCTTTTTATTGCAAACCTTCACACACTCACTCAGATAAAAGATCCTGAAGTGCTAAGGGAAAACACTCTTTCCACGGCAGCTACGTGGTTGGCGTTTGGCCTGGATATTGAAAAAACGGTGTTTTACAGGCAAAGTGATATTCCGCAGGTAACCGAACTCACCTGGTATTTGAATTGCTTCTTCCCATACCAGAGGTTGACCCTGGCGCATTCTTTTAAAGATAAGGCCGATAGGCTGGAGGACGTGAATGCCGGACTTTTTGATTACCCGATCCTCATGGCTGCAGATATTCTCCTCTATGATGCTGAAATTGTCCCGGTAGGAAAAGACCAGTTACAGCACCTGGAAATGACCCGGGATGTGGCTTCCCGCTTCCATGCAAAAATGGGGGAAACTTTCGTTATGCCCGATGCCAAAGTTTCTGAAGAAACCATGTATGTTCCGGGAACTGACGGTGAAAAAATGAGCAAATCAAAAGGCAATATTATCAACCTGTTCCTGCCAGACAAGAAGCTTAGAAAGCAGATCATGGCCATACAAACCGATAGTACACCCCTGGAAGATCCAAAAGATCCCGATACAGATAATGTCTTTAACATCTATAAGCTCGTTGCTACCAAAGAACAAACCGCCGAAATGCGCCGTAACTATGAAGCAGGCGGATATGGCTACGGACATGCTAAACAGGCTCTTTACGAAGTCCTGATCACCCGATTTGAAAAAGAACGGGCGCAGTATAACCACTACATGGAAAATCCTGAAAAAGTTGAAGAAGCACTTGCCGTAGGAGCCGGAAAAGCCAGGAAAGTAGCCGATGAGGTATTAAGCAGGGTAAGAAGGAAATTAGGCTACTAAACTGCTTCAAACAATTTTCCCGGTAAGGGCCGCACCACTCCCTTGAGCTCCATGTTGAGCAGTAAAGTTGCGGCCTTAAAAGTGGGAATATTAAGATTGAGCGCGATGAGATCGAGTTGTTCTTTACCCTTGTCCTTTAAATAAGAATAAAGCACCTCCTCCTCTTCTTCCAGTTCCACAAAAAGTTGTTTCTGTACCGGCTTCAGGTCATTTTTTGGATGCCAATTGAGAATATAGGCAATGTCTGCAGCAGAGCTAAGCACATGTGCCTGCTGGGACTTAAGAAGCATATTACATCCCTTGCTCTGTAAGTCTGTAGGACGACCCGGAACGGCGAATACTTCCCTGTTATATGAATTGGCTATGTCTGCAGACACGAGTGATCCTCCTTTTTCTGCACTTTCAATGACAACAGTGGCTTCGCTAAGGCCGGCGATAATTCGGTTTCGCTTGAGGAAGTTGTTGCGATCAAAAATGTCTGTACTCCAAAAATCGGTTAAAAAGCCCCCGTTCTCTTCTACGCCTGCCATGTACTTTTGATGTACTGCGGGGTATATTTGGTTAAGGCCATGGGCTAGACATCCTATAGTTTGAAGCTTGTGTTTTACGGCAGCCTTTTGAGCACAGATATCAATTCCATAGGCAAACCCGGAAACAATGACAGGGTCGAGGGGCGCGAGCTCCTCGATGAGTTTTTCACAGAAGGACAGGCCGTGGGTAGTAGCTCTGCGGGTACCGACAATGCTTAAGATCTTTTTGTTATTAAGATCCATATTCCCTCGTTTGAAAAGAAGGATAGGCCCGTCAAGACAATGCTTTAATTTTTCGGGATAATTGCTGTCCTGATAGTAAAGCGTCTCAATATTATTTTGGAAAATATATTCCAATTCTCTTTCAGCTGCTTCAAGATTTTTAGGAGAAAACAGATCAACAAGTTTGGTATTGCCGATTCCATCGACTTTTAAAAGCGTCGATCTTTTTTCTTTGAAAACAGCTTCGGCAGAACCCGTCTTCCGAATAAGTTTTTTTGCCGAAGCATCCCCTAAATTCGGGACATGCTGCAGCGCCAGAACATACTGTAATTCAGATTCTTCCATAGCATTTTTACTGCCCGAAAAGTAGTTTAAAAATTTGTTAATAATTTATGTGCAGCCTGTTTTTTCAGAAAATAAAATTTTCTACATTTGTTTCAATGGCAGTAGCAAAATACATCCACGACCTTCTTTACCGGTACGAATGTGTGATCCTCCCGGGATTCGGAGCTTTTATCACACAACAACATTCAGCCGGAATTCATGAACAGACAGGAGAATTCTTTCCTCCTAAAAAAACGGTTTCCTTTAACCGTCAATTAGATAAGAATGACGGTCTTTTAGCGAACTACATGATGGAAGCCGAAAAGGTTTCCTATGAGGAAGCACTGGAAAGGATAGAGCAGTTTGTGAATGAGCTGGAGCTTGTTCTTGAAAAGAACACTACAGTAAATCTGGAGAAACTAGGTTCCTTTACCTTGACTGAAGCCGGAAAACTTCAATTTGAACCTGCTGCCGGGACTAACTTCATGAAGGAAGCTTTTGGTCTCAGCACATTTACCCGAAGCACAATTTCCAGAGAGGTCTACAAGCAACACGCTGAGGAAATCGAAGAAAAGGCTCCTGTTGCCTTCACTCCTGAAAGAAGAGCAGGACGCTGGATGAAATATGCCGCGGTTGGACTCTTGGCTATAGGCTTGAGTGGTGCTGCGGGGATCAATATTTATAGTGATCAGGTAAACGAGCACAATATTGCCGAGCAACAAAAAGCAGTTTCTCAACTGGAAAATCAGATCCAACAGGCAACTTTTGTAATTGACAATCCTCTTCCTGCTGTCACCCTGAAGGTTTCAAAACAAACCGGAAATTTCCACATCGTTGCAGGTGCTTTTAGAGAAGCCGAAAATGCCGCTAAAGCCGTGGAAGAATTAAAAGCCAGGGGCTTTAAAGCCCGGCAGATTGGCGAAAACCGCTTTGGGTTACATCAGGTGCTTTACAGCAGTCATGAAACTCGCAGGGAAGCTATAAATGAGCTGTACAGGGTCAAAAAGGAAAATCCCGGAGCCTGGCTACTTGTTGAAGAACTGTAGTTATAGTCGGCAGTATTCAGTAGTTAGTAAGCAGTAGGTTTATAAACCTGCTAAATTCAAAGCACTTTTCAAACATTCCGAATGTGATGTTCAAAGTATGAGCTCTAAATTTCCAGTACCTAAGATAAGGTAACACCAAACACTGATTACTGAGCACTGAACACTGATCACTTAATCACACACAGCCTACTTACCACTGCTCCCTGCCCACTTTTTTAGTATCTCCTTAACGGCTTTTATAACAAAGCACCTTACCTTTGCCGAAAATTTGAGCAATGCAAGCCAGGACTCCTGAAGAATCTAAGACTACCCTAACAGATCTCGTACTTCCAAGCGAAACAAATCCTTTAAATAACCTTTTTGGAGGGGAACTGCTAGCGCGTATGGACCGTGCAGCCAGTATCGCCGCAAGGCGCCACAGCCGCAGGATAGTTGTTACAGCCTCGGTCAATCACGTCGCCTTCAACAAAGCCGTACCTCTTGGAAGCGTGGTTACTGTGGAAGCTAAGGTTTCGAGAGCTTTTAAATCTTCGATGGAGATCTATATCGATGTCTGGGTAGAGGATCGGGAAAGCGGAAAACGAAGTAAAGCTAATGAAGCCATTTACACTTTTGTAGCTGTTGATGAAACCGGAACCCCTGTAAATATTCCACCGCTGGAACCGGAAACAGAACTTGAGAAGAAAAGGTTTGAAGCCGCATTACGTCGTAAGCAACTAAGTCTTGTTTTAGCAGGAAAGATGAAACCTGAGGATGCGACAGAGTTAAAGGCATTGTTTGTCACTTCCTAAGCAATTAAAACTGAACCGGAATATGCCGCTCCTCTGGAGCTCCTATTTTATTCCAAATCCGTTTCTAAAAATATTTCGCTCCTCCGGAGCTTTACCCGGAAAGGTTTAGAGAAAAGCACCTTAACTTCTACGAAGCCCTGGTTCTTGGTTCCTGGCTCCAGCAGCAAAGTGGTTGTCCTTTACTACTGATAGTCCAATCCTCCTGACCTATTCCTAACCTGGCTTTAGACTCGGGATAGATATTTAACGGTAATAGTCCTGGTTCTTAGTTCCTGGCTCCAGCAGCGAAGGGGTCTATCTTTTACATCTGATAAATCCACTCTTCTGGATTGAGCTTCTGGTTATTTTTGTACATAACGAAGTAAAGGGTAGTCCTGCCATCGGTTTTATTTACGCCAATACTTCCCAGTTCCTGCCCCAGGGCTACCTCCTGCCCCTTGCGTACATCAACAGAGTCCAGGTGATTATAAATGGTGATGTAATCTCCATGCCTTACCATAACCATTAGGCTCGAGCCTTTCACAGCGATAATCTCACTTACAACGCCTCCAAAAACAGCGCGGGCTTTAGAATCAGGATCTGTTGCGATCCTCACCCCATTACTGTTCATGGTAGCTGTTTTTACAACCGGGTGCGGCTGAGTACCATATCTAAGAACAACAGTTCCTGTTCTTACCGGCCATGGCAATTTTCCTTTGTTCTTTTCGAAATCGGCGGCAAGTGCCTTGGCCTCGGGGGTTAGTTTAAATACGCTGCGGGAGGGAGAATCTTCCCCTTCATTACTTGCTGCAATAGCCTCTTCAATTATCCTTTCAATCTCGCGATCAATTTCATTGATCTCCTGCTGTTTCCTTTTCAGCTGAGTGGCAAACTGACCTTCTTTTTTACGCACTTCGGCAATAAGTCCCTGCTGCTCTTTTCTACTCTTTTCAAGTTGGGCACGAGTCTGCCTGTTTTCGGCTATAAGTTTATCCTTGGTCTTTTTCTGTTCTGCCAAACTTTGATTGAGCTTCTGAAGTTCTTCGGTACGCAATTTTATTTCCTCTCCCTGTTGATGCCGGTAATTTGCATACTGCTTCATGTATTGAAGCCTCTTATACGCCTGTAAAAAGTTTTCCGAAGAAAGCAGGAACATGATCCTGCTCTGCTGAGATTTACTCTTGTAGGAGCGCCGGATCATCTTGCTGTAATCCTCCTTAAGTTGCTCCAGTTCCTTACGAAGTGCCCCAATCCTGTTCTGGTTGGTATTGATCTCCCGGGTAAGCAGGTTGGCCTGTTGATTGGTTACGCGAATAAGATTCTCTGTAGACCGTATTTGTTGATCAAGATCCTCTACTTCGGTGAGGATGGATTTCTCCTTTTTAAGATTTGAGGTACGCAGCGAATTTATCCTTTGAATTTCTGCCTGCAACTCCAACCTTCGCTGTTCAAGCTCTTCCCGCTTATCGACCTGGGAGAATCCCTGAAGGCCTATTAATAAAAATCCCGCAACAAGGGCATGCTGTAATAGAATCTTTATTCTCATTCTATGCTAATTTCTTCGTAGCCCGAAGGTATTGAAAAAGGAAATGAAACAGGAACGTTAAATTCAATGTTTCTAAAGGTCATATCGATACGCGTATTTTCGGCGCCTTGTGTTGCAATGATCTTGATTTGCGAAGGAAACAGCTGTCCCTGTACCTTTTGATATTCGGGATAGGTAACCGTTACACTCCTGTTTTCCCTTTCCTGCCCCAGTTGCTGGGCAGTAGCTTTGAAGTTCCCCGCGTCAAGAAGGAACATTCGTTTTAGAAAATTTTCCTGTTCAGGCTGAAGCTGATATCCTCTGGAAGATTCGGTCAACATATATTTTTCCTCCCTAAGATCATAAATGGTTTGCCCCAGCAATAAGTTCTGAACCTTTTCATAGTCCAAAGGAGTGCCAAGAAGATCACTCAACAAGCTGAAATCTCCATCAAAATATGTCCTGGTGATCTTCTCATAAAACTGAACTGAATTTGGAGTGATCATAACTTTTGCAAGTGGTATTCCCAACAATTGTCCGCTCATCCAAATAGTGTCATCTTTTTTCATTCTAAAATTAACTGTGACACTTTGGCTCCTCTCCTCGGTTTGATAATCGAGGCTAAGTCTTCCCTGCAGGGTCTCAAAATCCACTTCGTTCTCGTAGTGTTGATTAATTACAGCGGCAACGGCGGCATCTTCGGGGGCTACAGTTCCCATTTTGGCCTTTCGGGTACTGCTACAAGAAACCAGGAAGAGGGCTGCGAAAAGGAGGGCGAATAAATTTTTGTAGGTCATTAAGATCTAATTTTCTAGGTTTTTAGCTTTGTCCAGAGCTTCTTCGGCTTTTTCGGTCTTGTTTTGACCTTGATATGCTATGGCCAGCTGCTTCTGAAATTCTTTTTCTGTTTGCGGGTCATCAATGAGATAGTCAATCCCCGTTAAAAGAGCTTCTTCAGCTTGTTTAAATTCATTAAGAGCATTGTTGGCAGTTCCTGTCATTAAAAACAACCAGGCCTGTGTCGGGAAGATCTCAAGGCCTTTCTGAGCAAGACGGTTCACCTCCTCAAAATTTCGGGCTTCGGCTTCCAGTTTTATTACATCCCGAAAAAGGCCGAAATCATCCTTTTCGTGCTCCAGTGCATTTTTGAAATAATTTAAAGCCAGTTCCTCATTTCCTTTTTCCATAAAGAAGGTCCCCAGCTGCTTATATACTTTTTTGTTATTCTCTTTTTCTGAAAACACTTCTACCAGCTGT
This sequence comes from Salinimicrobium aquimaris, assembly GCF_035607535.1. NCBI lineage: Bacteria > Pseudomonadati > Bacteroidota > Flavobacteriia > Flavobacteriales > Flavobacteriaceae > Salinimicrobium > Salinimicrobium aquimaris. The sequence continues at coordinate 187,973 of NZ_JAYDZX010000003.1, read as the reverse complement.
ATCAAATCTGCTTCCAAAGATGGGGTCTCTGTAACATAAAGTAAAAAATCATTGAGGGCCTGATACTTTGTTACTTCATCTATTTGGTCGCTCTCAAGCAGAATCCTCATTGAATTTACTGCCTCTTCCGATTCATTTTCAGTAATATAGAACTTGTAGAGAGCCAAATGCACCAGTTGTGAATCGGGGTTCATTTCAAGGAGCTCTTTTGCTGTCTCGAAAGCTTTTTCTACCTGTCCGTTCTCACTGTAGACAAATATGAGGTTCAAATAATCCTGTTCATTCTGAGGATCTTCTTCAATATTCTCCTCCAGGTCACTAATCTGGGCCTCCACATTATTAGTGCGTGCATAAACCTGCCGTCGAAGACTTTCCCTGTAGGTGCTGGATCCTTTTTTGAGATCTAGGGAATCAAGTAGAGCGAGGGCAGCATCATACTGCTCGTTCTGTATATAAAGATTTACCAGATCCTCAGAAAATGCCGGATTAAGACGCGCAAGATCCTTTACCACCGGCAGAGCTTTGTCGTACTCCTTACTTTGAAAATAAGTTGTGTAAAGTTCCTCAAGCATACCCTCATTTTTGGGAGCTGCTTTGCGTCCCTTCTCTAAATATACAGCGGCTTGTGAGTATTTGCTTAAGGCATTATAGTTTTTCCCAAGCTCCAGGTACACCACCGGCTCATCGGACTTTAATGCCAGGCTTTGCACCAGGGCATCAATCGCCTTTTGATGATTTTCAATTGCCTTTTGCTTAAGGGCTTCAAAAAAAAATTCCTGAAAAGCATCTTTTACATCCCCCAGGTCATCCTGCGCCATTTCTACCACCGGCTTCTCCTGGGCATAGAAAAGATGCCCGGGCTGCAGCAGGGTCAAAAATGAGATTATGTAAAGATGTTTTTTCATGCATTTTAAATGCTTCGGAAATTATTCAAGTACCGAATAATCTCCAATACTTATTTCTGTGAACTTACCATTGAACCTGGCGAAGTTACCTATCATTGCATTATTTAATTCCGCGTTCTCCACCTCAGCAAAGGTTTGGATAAGGCTGTTCTTTATGGTCGAGTTTTTCACTTTAGTGCCATTACCAATAGAAACATTAGGTCCGATCTTGGCATTTTTGAGCACTACATTTTCTCCAATAAAGCAAGGCTCAATGATCTCAGAATTTTCCATTTCAACATTCGAAGCCACAAGTTTTTCCCCATCTTCCTGAAGGAAATTCAGCATTCTCGTATTTGTTTCCACTGTCACCTGCTTATTTCCGCAATCCATCCATTCATCAACCTTGCCGGGAACAAATCTGGCACCCTTCTGCTTCATGGCTTCTATCCCATCATTGATCTGGTATTCTCCTCCACGAATGATGTTGTTATCAAGAACTCCCTGCAGTTCATTTTTTAGAACCGCTACATCCTTGAAGTAGTAGATCCCAATAACAGCAAGATCTGAAACATATTCAAATGGTTTCTCAACAAGGTCGGTGATCTCCCGTTTCTCGTTTAACTGCACTACGCCATAAGCTGAAGGATTTTCTACCTGTTTCACCCATATTACCGCATCGGCTTCTTTATCTAACGTAAAATCGGCTTTAAAAAGTGTATCGGCATATGCGATCACTGCAGGACCTTCCAGAGAGTCCTTTGCGCACATTATAGCGTGCCCCGTTCCAAGAGGTTTATCCTGATAATAAATTGTGCCTTTTGCACCAAGGGTTGTTGCTATGTTCTTAAGGTCGGTTTCAACTTTTTCACCAAAGTCTTCTCCAATGATAAAAGCGATCTCGTCTATCTTCTCATCGAGAACTTTAGCGATATCTTCAACCAGGCGATGTACGATAGGCTTGCCCGCAATGGGAATTAAAGGTTTGGGAACTGTTAAGGTATGTGGACGAAGCCGCGAACCGCGACCCGCCATAGGAACTATAATTTTCATGTTTTTTGATTTGAGATATTAGATTTGAGACGTGAGATCTTAATCTGCTCTGTTAGTTTTTAATTTATGGTTTTTGGTTTGTTGTTCATTCTCTCCCCCGGCCTCTCTCCGTAGGAACGGGAACATTTGAAAACCCTGCTCATTGTTAATTGTCAAATGTCAATTGGTAAAACTGGCAACTGAGCACTGAACACTCCTCACTTAAACACCAGTGCTTCCAAAGCCTCCCGCACCCCGACTAGTTTCCTCGAGGCTGTCTACTTCCTTCCAGATGATATGCTCATGTCGGGAAATGACCATTTGAGCTATTCTTTCTCCATTGTTGATTGTGAACTCTTCATTGGAAAGGTTCACCAGGATCACTCCTATTTCTCCGCGGTAGTCGGCATCTATAGTGCCGGGAGAATTCAGTACAGTAATACCTTTTTTGGCTGCCAGTCCGCTTCTTGGTCGCACCTGTGCCTCATAGCCCACGGGTAATTCAATAAAAAGTCCGGTTTTGATAATGGCTCTTGCCAGCGGGGCAAGAGTCACAGGTTCAGAAATATTTGCCCGCAGGTCCATTCCTGCAGAACTTCCGGTTTCATATGCCGGCAATTCATGACCGGACTTGTTAATAATCTTTACGTTCATTTCAATAAAATTTTCTTCAGAAGTGGCATTTCTAAGAGCTCTTCAAAAGTTGTTTTAACTGATCTTTTTCAGCGTAATAAATAAGGGCAAAAAAGATAAGAATTAATAAACTTCCGAGGTAATAATTATTCCTAAAAAGGTAGAAGTAAATGACCGAAAAGCTGATGGAAATTACCAGATAACTACCTATTCGCTTCAGGTCATACGGAATGGGATAATATTTTCTTCCGAAGTAAAAGGACAGCAACATCATACTCCCGTAAGCCGCAAGAGTAGCAATAGCAGAGCCCACGTAACTATAGTGCGGAATAAGCCAGAAGTTAAGCACCAGAGTAAGAGTAGCTCCAACCCCCGAAATATAGGCAGCAAAACGGGTACGGTCGCTTACTTTGTACCATACCGACAGATTGTGGTAAATACCTAGGAAGAAATTTGCGAGCAGGATCACAGGAACGACCACCATGGCTTCCCAATATGACTCATCCTGAATGAGAATGACCTTTAAAAGATCGGAAAATACTATTACCAGCAACAGGATAAGGGCTCCAAAAATGACAAAATATTTGGTGATTGTGGCATAGGTCATAGCTGAGTTCTTCTCCCTGGCGTGACTGAAGAAAAAAGGTTCTATGCCCATCCTGAATGCAGTGGCAAAAAGAGTCATGAACAGTGCCAATTTATAGCAGGCAGCATAGGCACCCACTTCGGCTTTGGCAATTCCTTCGGGCAATATGATGTTCAACAGAATTTTGTCCACTACCTCATTGATTGCAAAAGCAACACCTGCCAGAAGTATTGGAGTGCCATACTTTACCATTTCTTTCCACAAGCCCGCATCAAAAGTGTATTTCAACTTTAAATAAAATGGCAGCATTACCACTAAAGTTAGGGCGCTTGCAATGAGATTGGCTATGAAAATATACGCTATTTCAAAATCGGGTTTGTATATGGAATCGAAAAACCCGTCATTCCCTGCCAGTCGCGGAAGTAATACAATGAAGAAAACATTCAGGCCGAGATTCACAGCCACGTTCCCGATCTTTATTGCCGAATAAATACCCGGCTTTTCCTTTGCACGAAGCCATCCAAAAGGAATCACTACCAGGGCATCTAGTGCAAGAATAAAAATGACGTAGTTGAGATAGTAGGAGCCAATATCTGTCGCGGCTGCAATGGAGTCGCGGAACAGAAAGGCCAAAATAAGAAAGATCCCTGTTGATCCAAGGATTGAGATACTAGAGGTTGCGGTAACCTTTTCCCGGTGTTCTTCCTTATGAAAGAATCGAAAAAAGGAAGTTTCCATCCCGTAGGCCAAAATTACGTTGAAGAACACGATCCACGCAAAGACTATGGAGACTTCTCCATATTCTTCTTTTGGAAGATATTCAGTATACAGCGGCGTGAGCAGGAAAGATAGCATCCTGGGCACCACTGTGGCAACTCCGTAAATAAAGGTTTGTTTAAATAGCTTCTGAAAAAGCGCCAATAGTTCCTGCTTGTGATTTCCTCACAAATGTACTATTAATGCTGAATGTTTTCAGGCTTTTTTAGCCGCACTTCTCCATCATCTCTCCTTTGGATATCTTTTATTCTGAAGAACTTCTCTACTCCGTCTTTGGTGTATCGCACTACTGCTTCTCCCTCTTCCAATTCAAACGGGATCTTTTCAATTACTGCCGGAAGTTCATTCCCATATTCCATTTTTGGATCCTTATGCATCACAAAATCCTTATTCACTCCGGGATTTTTGAATCGGGCGACATAAAGATGAGGGTCGAAAGGCTCCTTTTCAAGTACACTCTTTCTTCCGCGGAAGTAGACCGTATCCATTTCTATTTCTGCATCTGCAGTTACAGGAATAAATAAATTAAAACCTGAGCCTGCTCCCCTCACTCCTCCTTTCCAGGTGGTGTAGTAAGCTTCTTTTACAACCATAGGAGGCTCTTCCTGAAGCTGCTTTCCATTTGCACAATTGCTAAAGCTCATAAGAATTAATAGTGCCGAAAGGGAGAGAAAAAATGGTTTCATAACCTAAAGTTTAAGAGTTCAGGGTAGAGTACTTCAATTTTGATACCAATTAATTTTAGATCTATGACCTCTACGCAGCAAGAACCGGAAACCGAGACAGCTATTGGTTGAATCCACGGAAAATAAAAAACTCCGCATCTGCTGACACGGAGTTTCAAAAATGGCATTTTCAGCCTGTATTTTCAATTATTTATTTAAAGCCTCAGCTCCTCCAACGATCTCAAGGATCTCATTGGTAATGGAAGCCTGACGTGCTTTGTTATAAGATAATTTGAGGGAATCTCTTAGCTCCTTAGCGTTATCTGTAGCTTTGTGCATTGCAGTCATACGCGCCCCGTGTTCTGAAGCAAAAGAGTCTCGCAGGGCTTTATACACCTGCATCTTTAGAGATTTTGGGATCAACTCAAGTACAATTTCTTCTTTAGACGGTTCAAAGATGTAATCCAAGGTGACGTTTTCATCTTTTTCTACCGGTACAATAGGAAGGAATTGCTCTGTCTGCACTTCTTGTGTAGCAGCATTCTTGAACTGGTTGTATACCAGAACGATCTTATCAAATTGTCCTTCAACAAAAAGGTTCATTAGTTCCTGCGCTATAGCTTCGGCATTCTCAAAACTGAGGTCATCATAAATGGCAGTCTCAGTTTTATAGATGTTGTGGGTTTTTTTAAGAATGTCGGTTGCTTTTTTCCCTATAGTATAGAACTGCACATCCTTTCCACTATAGTCGCGATTAGCCACATACTTTGATGCTTTAACGATGTTAGAGTTAAAAGCACCTGCCAATCCACGGTTGGAGGAAATTGCCACCATAAGCACCTTATTCACCTCCCTTTGCTCAGAATATTTACTCGATTTATCACTGTCGAGGGTAGCACTGAGGGACTGAAGCAACTCAGAAAGCTTTTCTGAGTAAGGTCTCATGGCGGTAATGGCATCCTGTGCCTTACTCAACTTTGCAGCCGATACCATTTTCATGGCACTGGTGATCTGCATGGTCGAAGAAACCGAGGTGATCCTACTTCTTAATTCTTTTAAATTGGCCATTTTTTGTAGTTATGAGTTTGGAGTTCTGAGTTAGGAGTTCTTTATTATTGAAACCATAATCTTCATCAACTCTTCACACTTAGCAATTAAAACTTTGCAATCCTTATTTGAGGTTGCCTCAATTAGCTCCAACCAATATTTAGTTTCATCAGCCTCTTTGAGAGCAATACCAAATTTATTTTTGTAATCTTTTGTGCTTACTCCCCTCTGTGCTTCCCTCACATTCGCTCCAATGCTTGTTCCACTCCTTAAAAGCTGAGAAGCCAGCTCAAATTCATTCTCTTTTTTTAAAGCCCGAGTGAAGAAAACAATGTCACAAGCAAATTGAAAACTTTAATCCGAATTGGGCTATTTTCCAATTTGCTCATAACTTATAACTCTTAACTCTGCACTGGCATTTTAGGCTTTGTACTTTGCTGAGATTTCTTTCGCCGCGTTTGTAAGCGTGTCGGTGATCTCATCTGTATATTTACCTGCTTTTAGTTGATCAAGTACATCTCTGTGCTTTGCATCAAGATATTCCAGATAATCTTTTTCAAATTCTCTTACTTTCTCAACAGGAACGTTTCTCAACAGGTTCTTAGATCCTGCATAGATTATTGCGATCTGGTTTTCTACAGGATAAGGATTGTTCTCTGCCTGCTTAAGGATCTCCACGTTACGCTTACCTTTTTCAATAACGTTTAACGTTGCAGGATCAAGGTCTGATCCAAACTTGGCAAATGCTTCAAGTTCACGGAACTGTGCCTGGTCAAGTTTAAGCGTACCGGCAACTTTCTTCATTGACTTGATCTGTGCGGCACCACCCACACGAGATACAGAGATACCTACGTTGATCGCAGGACGTACCCCAGAGTTGAAAAGGTCGGATGTTAAGAAGATCTGACCATCGGTGATCGAAATAACGTTTGTAGGGATATAAGCCGAAACGTCACCTGCCTGGGTTTCGATAAGCGGAAGTGCTGTAAGCGATCCTCCACCTTTTACTTTATCTTTTAGAACATCCGGAAGGTCATTCATGTTCTTCGCAATACTGTCATCTGCAATTACTTTTGCAGCACGCTCAAGAAGTCTTGAGTGAAGGAAGAAAACGTCTCCAGGATATGCCTCACGTCCCGGTGGACGTCTTAGAAGCAAGGAAACCTCACGGTAAGCAACAGCCTGCTTTGAAAGGTCATCATAAACGATCAATGCAGGACGTCCAGTATCCCTGAAGTATTCTCCGATCGCAGCACCTGCGAAAGGAGCATACACCTGCATTGGCGCAGGATCTGATGCGTTTGCTGCAACAATAGTAGTATAGGCAAGAGCTCCTTTATCTTCAAGGGTCTTGGCAATACCTGCAACAGTAGAAGCTTTTTGTCCTACAGCAACATATATACAATAAACAGGTTCCCCTGCATCGTAAAATTCTTTCTGGTTAAGGATCGTATCAATAACCACAGTGGTCTTACCTGTCTGGCGGTCACCAATTACAAGCTCCCTTTGCCCGCGTCCAATTGGCACCATGGCATCAATAGACTTGATCCCTGTTTGAAGCGGCTCGGTAACGGGCTGCCGATAAATTACTCCCGGCGCTTTACGTTCCAATGGCATCTGGAATGTCTCACCTTCAATAGGACCCTTACCATCAATTGGCTGTCCAAGGGTGTCCACAACACGTCCTACAATTCCTTCTCCAACATTGATAGAAGCAATACGCTGAGTTCTCTTTACAGTTGCTCCTTCCTTTACTTGTTTGTATGGACCTAAAAGTACCACCCCAACGTTGTCTTCTTCAAGGTTAAGTACAATTCCTTCCAATCCGCCTTCAAATTCAACTAACTCCCCGTATTGTGCATTGGAAAGTCCGTAGACGTTAGCGATACCATCCCCAACGTTGAGAACTGTACCTACTTCGTCAAGGGAAGCCTTAGCCTCAAACCCGGAAAGTTGTTTCTTTAATATTGCTGATACTTCAGCCGGATTAATTTCTGCCATAATTATTTAGAATAAAATGCTGCGCCCTAGGGCAACGGTTTTAATTAAATTTTTGCTACGTATGTGTTATTCTGTAATTCTCTTTTGAGGTTGGTAAGTTGAGCACTAACACTTCCATTATACTGGATGTCGCCCACTCTTAAGATAAAACCTCCTATGATGCTCTCATCGATAATATTCTCGATCTTCGCCTCATGACCTGTTAGTTCCTTTACTTTTTGCTGAATCTTAGCTTCAAGAGCCGGAGTCAAAGGTATTGCAGTGGTCACTTTTGCTACCTGCACTCCGTTCATTTCGTCAAAAAGTCGGTTGTATTCTTTTGCTACAAGCGGAAGAATATCCAGTCGGTTGTTCTCGATCAAGATTGCGAACAAACCTGAAGTAACACCATTCACAGATCTAAATATCTCTAAAAGGGCATTTTTCTTCATCGTATTCTTAACAACGGGGCTCTTCAAAAATGCCTGAAGATCACCACTATCTTTGATAGTGTTACTAATAAGGCTCATATCCTCATTCACCTCCTTAGTAACATTCTTGTCTTTGGCCAGGCTTAAAAGCGCTTTGGCATATCTTGCGGCTGCTCTGCTTCCCTGCATCTTTTTAGTTTAAAGTAACATCATCAAGCATATCCTCAACCAGCTTTTCCTGCTTGGCTTTGGTAGAAAGCTCTTCTCTTACAACTTTTTCAGCTATCTGAACTGATAAGGTAGCCACCTGATTCTTGATATCGGCAAGGGCTGCATTCTTTTCAGTCTGAATAGTTGCTTTTGCCTGCTGGATCATTTTTTCTCCTTCTCTCTGTGCATCTTCCTTAGCTTCAGAGATCATCTTTTCTTTGATCTGTCTTGCTTCCTTGATCATGTTGTCACGCTCCATACGGGCTTCCTGTAGCAACTTCTCATTATCGGCCTGCAGGTTCTGCATTTCTTTACGTGCATTTTCAGCAGAATCAAGTGCATCCTGTATTCCCTGCTCCCTTGCGTTAAGAGCGTCTAAAATGGGCTTCCAGGCAAATTTTTTCAGCAAAACAATTAGCACGACCAGGATAATGATCTGCCAGAAAAACAATCCAAAAGAAAAATCGTTGACTAACTTTTCCATATTCTATTTTATTTCTTGTATCGTTTAATTTTTTTGTAATAAATCAAGCCTTGCAGCCAACCGCTGCAAAGCCTGATGTTTTTTTGGATTGATTAAACTGCGAAAAGAGCAGCAAAAGCAACACCTTCCAAAAGTGCAGCGATAATAATCATTGCAGTCTGGATTTTTCCGGCAGCTTCTGGCTGACGTGCAATTCCTTCCATTGCAGCGCTACCAATCTTACCAAGACCAAAACCAGCTCCAATAATAATTAGACCAGCTCCAATCAAATCTAAGTTCAAAACTTCTTCCATTACTTATTTATTAAAAATTAAACTTACTCTTAAATATGTTTATACTACAATACCGGAATGTCTTCGTTATCGGCAGGGTGATGATGATCATGCTCTTCAACTGCCATACCTATGTACAAGGCGCTTAGCAGGGTGAAGATATATGCCTGAAGAAAAGCAACCAGCAATTCTATAACCGAAATGAAGATTGTGAATCCAAAGAAAGCAGGTCCTGCGATCCAGTTCTGGAAGACAACGATCAAACCAAGCAGCGTCATTACTATCACGTGACCCGCAGTCATGTTGGCAAAAAGTCGGATCATAAGCGCAAAAGGCTTGGTGAACATCCCCAGCACCTCGATAGGCGCAAGAATGATCTTCATAGGAACAGGTACTCCCGGCATCCAAAAAATGTGTTTCCAGTAATCTTTATTTCCGCTGAACTGTACAATTATGAAAGTAACAAGCGCAAGAGCGAAGGTCACAGCAATATTTCCCGTAACGTTTACCCCAAGCGGAGTCATTCCCAAAAGGTTCAGGATCCAGATAAAGAAGAATACTGTTAAAAGGAAACCTGTATATTTTCTATAGTTCTTGCCAATGTTTGGCTTTGCGATCTCATCGCGAACATAAAGCACAAGTGGTTCAAGAACACGCCCGAATTTCTTCGGAATTGGTCTGTTCTTATAGGTTTTTGCAAGCTGACTGAAAAGAATAAACATCAGGAGGCCAACCAACATCATGGTTAGAACATTCTTTGTGATCGAAAAATCCCAGGGCCTTTCGTTTTCAGGAAAACCGGCTTCATTATAATGAATGGTTCCCTCTGCATCGGTTTTATAGATGTGAGAGTGATAAAGTCTGTAATGTTGACCATCAATTTCCACGAGATCTTCCCCATGGTGAAACTTCCCTGAAGAAAAAATCTTTAGCCCGTCATCCCAAAGAATTACAGGAAGCGGAAAGCCGTAGTGCGCTCCGGTCTCCCCATCTGAAAAGAAATTTACATAGTAAGAATCCTGTAGGTGATGATCTATATATGCCTCGATCTCCTCTTCGGTATTGACCTTTGCATCCTCACCTTCCTGAGGTTCTTTAACACCAAATGCCTGAGAGTTGAAACTCACAAACATTAAAAGACAGGCTAATAAAAACTTCGCAACGTTTTCCTTTTGCATTTTCCGGGTAAATTACAGTCCTTTAATTTGGCTGCAAATGTACATAATTATATAAAAATAAGCAGCCTAAGAACCCTAATTGTTTTTTTGAAGGCAAACAGCCGTAATTACTTGTCTTTAGAGAAGTTAGTGCGATTTAGGATTTTCGAGATATAGATGATTTCCACTATAATACAGAGAGCATAAGGAACAAAAAAATGCAAAAAGACAGATTTGTCCAGAACAAATCCCGATGTTTTTATAAGATAAAAGAAAATACCCAGCTTCACCATTCCACTTACCAGAAAAATAAATCCCAATTGTTCCTTTAGGTGTTCACTGGCCAGTATTATAGTGGAAGTAAACAAAAGAGTAATACCCACATTGAATTTATAGGCAAAATTCAAAAGATCAAGTGGACGATCGGGATAGAGGTGGGTGAAGATGACATAGTGCAAACCATAGCTTACTCCCGCTGTCAAGAATAGAAGAATAGAGAACCTAAAAAGGTCTTTTAGAATTAAAGGATTCAATTATTGTAGCGTTTGAGCTGTTTAAGAACAACATAGACAGAAGCCACCAGTCCAAAAAGAACAAAACCAATGGTGAACCAATTCTTCTCCATTGGATATCTCTCGTCGAGCTTTTTACCTATCCATGCGCAAATAAATATCGTGGCACCCATTTGAAATGCAATGCCTGTAAGGATAGCCCAGTTCTTAAGCTGACTGTTCTTGTTTTTGTCTTTCTCCTCTTTCATTTCGAATGGCCTTTACACCACCTCTCATTGTACAGGTGGCGTTAAAAGTAGCTCCCGGTTCAACAGCTAACTTTGATACTGTAGCCTCTCCTTCGATCACTGCCGTACTTCTAAGGCTCAAGGTTCCCGAGATCTTAAGAGTACCATTGAATTTACCTTCAATATCTGCATTCTCACATTCCAGCTCTCCATTGACAGATCCATCTTTACCAATTACCACTTTGGCAGCAGATCTTACGGTTCCTTCAACAGATCCATCTATTCTGAAGCAACCTTTGGATTCAATATTCCCGGTAATCTTGGTCCCATGGGAGATCTTGTTCTGGTCTTTGCTGTTCTCTGATGTCGATTTTGCCTTTTCCTGTTTAAACATTACTGTGGGGGGGTGTTTAATGAAGTTAAGTAGGTTTCAATGTTTTTGTGGATCTGTGCGATCCGGTAGTTTGGGGTTGAAATATAGAAATATTTTTTGTTAACGCCGTACTTCTTATCGTTGGTTAAGCGCTGCGCGAAAGTTTTTGCGCCTGCCACGGAGGTAAAACCATGGACCACAACAAAATCTTTTTCACCATCGTAAACATCCAGTGATACTTCTCCGGTATAGTTGAAATCCTCAAGGGCAGCTGCAATTTCCTCCTTTAGTTCTGTTGCCTGCTTTTGTTCAACCTTTTCAAATGGGAAGACAAGTTTAAAGGAATTTGCTGTGGAGTCAGAGATAAATTGATTCGATGCCAACGAAGGCAAAGCTTTATTCAAAATTTCTTGAGCTTTCTTACCTTCAACACTTTGAGGATAATTTAATGCAACGTAATTAAGGCTCTCCTTATACTTTTCAAATCCATAAAGCCGTCCTTCGGCCATTGCTTTTAGAAGTTCCAGTTTAGGAACGATCTCGTCCCCGGCAAATTCATTGATGTACACTTCCGTTCCGGCTATGACCTCAACAAAATCCTGATCTTCATATTTTCCATAAAGCTCTTCATATACTGAGGTTGGATTGTTTTCATCCTTTAGGAGACTCTCAGGATTAGAAATAATGGCAGCATACCGGGAATCGGGATAGGCTACTAAAATGTCATTTTTGAGGGATTGTGCCCGGGCGGTCATCCCTAGATCAGTATAGATCTTGAAGAGATTGTACTTGGCAGGCAGGAGTAGCCGATCTTCAGGATCATTTTGTAGCAGGAACTCCAGCCTTTCTGCAGCCAACTCGTTCTCACTAAATTTTTCTCTATAGATCAAGCCCAGCTGGTAACTGGCAAAATTAAGATCACCTTTTATGCTGTCCAGTTGAGCCTGATTCGTGGGAATTCCACTAATATATGTTTCAGGGTTAAACCTGGGGTCGTTTTCTATAAGGTCATTCACTCCGCTTGTTGCAAGGTCTTCCCCTCCACCACTTATTCTGCGTGTCCTCCAGTTATCGGCCAATTCCCTGTCGCCCCATAACCTGAAAAATTCCTGTTTTCCATAAGCCACTGCAGTAGGATTATAGAAGTAAAAGGACGAGCCGGGATTTGGTACTCCGGGCATTGCCGGACGCTTGTTCTCAAAGAATTTTTGTGCCGCCTCCTCCTGCGCCGGTCTTTGCGTTTCACTTGTGGCCTGCTCCCTTAGTTTTGTAGTATAATCCTTAAAATATTCTAACTGCTGCTCCTCTGTAAGTGAGGCTAAATACAGGATACTGTCAGCTTCCTCCGCCATATTTTCATAGTAGATAACATCATCCAGGTTATCCCTTTTCCTCTTGATCAATCTGTATTCCCTGCTATTCTCAGAAAGTTTAGTAAGGGTGCTGTCATAGTAAGCTCCCGCCATCTCATAATTAGCTGCATCAAAATTAATGTTCCCGAGGGTTTGATAATCCAGGGACTGCAGATAGCTGTTGTTCGAGGGGCTGCGCAGGGAACGATTATAATATTCAATAGCAAGCCGGGAAGAATCCTGCTGATAGTGGAACTCTGCCAGTTGAAAATAGATCTTGTCCAGGTAAGGCCTGTTCTCCCTATCTTCGGCCAATTCTGTTAGTTGCTCCAGCACCAAAGCCTTTTCTCCGGCGGTAGCATTCGTATATTCGATTTGCCTTATCATGGCATTCACCAGGTAAATGCGTGGGATCTTTCGGTTGAGATCAATGACCTGATCGAAAGCATAGGAGGCACTGTCGGGTTCTCCTAGCACGTCATATAGCTGCCCGGTAATATACCAGTAGCGGCCTTCTTTGTTATCGTTACCGGTAAGATTGGCAGCACGACGAATGTGAGCCAGTGCACTGTCGGGGGCATTGATATTCAGGTAAGCCTGGGCAAGCATGGCAGAAGCCTCTGCCCGGTTATCCTCTTCAAGCCGCTCACTTTGCAGGATCTTCTTGAGGTTCTTAATCGCCAATTGATCAAATTCCAGGCGCATATTGGTCTTTTCTCTCCAGATCCTGGCTTCGTTGATGGTATTACTAAGCGGATATTTGTGAAGTATATAATTAAAAGCCTCCAGCGCCGGCACAAACCTTTGGTCGTAATACCTGGCTTTTCCCAGCAATAAATAAGCCTCATCAATCTGAGGATTTTTTTCAGATCCTTCTATGAGCATGGAGTGCCTCTGGATAGCTTTTACAGCTTTTTCTTCGGCTACGACAAAATTAGGGTTCAATGTTTCCCCTGGAGCCATGACCTCCTCTCTTATCTCCATTCGCTCTACCGGAAGGATCTGCCAGTAGTTGTCCAGATAGCTTTCGTTAAGCGCCTCAATTCCAAGATCAAGTGCGAGATTTCCATTATACAAGGTGTTATATTCGGCCGTAACGGCATGCCAGTTGCGGTTAAGAAAGGTATTTTTCTTTCTCGAACAGCCCGTCAAGGCAACCAACAGGAGTAAAATGGCAGTGGCCTTTAGAATTTTTTCCAAATCAACAGATTCTTCTTATTAGCAATAACTTATAAGTGCCGCAAATATTATTGTGGAAGGGTAAAAATAGGTAATTTTTCCCGGCAAATAGCTGCTGTTGATAGGATATCTCAGGGACCCGTACTAAGGAATTTGAGAATGCACGACCTCCAGGTGAGTTACCTTTTGGTCAAATCTCGAGAGAAGCTCCCTGGCCTCCCGGGGCACGTAGGCGGTTTCATAATCTTCTCCCGTTAGTTTTCTTATGGTCTCAAGGTCTTTAAACCTCATCATGGTAGTAAATTCGACTTCATCTTCGCTCAGTTTTCTTTTCAGCAGTTCAACACCTTTAAATCCTTCACCCGTTTTTGCCTCTATGTCTTTAAAGATTCTGGAGGTTACCAGCTCCTCATAGGCATCTGCATTTTCAAGTGTTGTATAGCCGTGCCATATCCTTACTACCATTATCCTACCTCTTTAGCATATCCACCTGCAAAATACTGCTCCAGTTCCTTTAAAGTAGCTTCTGAAGTTTTGATGTCGTTCACCACAAGACCTTTATCCAACACTACAATGCGTTCACAAACTTCGGTAATATGAATAAGATCGTGACTGGAGATAAGGAAAGTGGTATCTGTATCGGCAGTGAGGTCCTTAATTAAAGCTTTTAGTCGTATTTGTGTGCTGGGATCGAGGTTGGCAAAAGGTTCGTCGAGGATCACAACTTCAGGGTCACCTATTAAAGCAGCTACAATCCCGACTTTTTTCTGGTTTCCTTTTGAGAGATCCCGCAGGTATTTCTTTCTTCCCAAAACCTCCCCGTTGAAAAATTCTTCAAAATTCTGAAGGAAAGCAGCAACATCGGCTTTATTCCGGTTACGCAGTTCCCCCACAAAATTAAAATACTCTTCGGGGGTAAGGTATCCAATGAGAAAACTTTCATCAATGAATGAAGAAGTAAAAGGTTTCCACGCTTCACTTTGGCTTACCGTGATTTCATTGTTGAAAATATTCCCTGTTGTAGGCTGAATAAGATCTAACAAAAGGCTGAAAAAAGTGGTTTTTCCCGCTCCATTATTTCCTACCAACCCAAAGCTCTGGCCACGAGGAACTTCAAGATGATCGATCTCCAGCACCTTTGTGCCGCCGTATACTTTAGAAAGGTTTGTTGCTGTTATCATCCTATTCACCTGTTTGTTTAAAACCATTGATCATGGCATATTTATTTTTTCTGTATGATTCTGTCACCTGCTCCATAATTCCCTTTCTGAATATGATCCCTAGAAGACCTAAAATTGCCAGTACTAACAAAGCGGCTTCAAAAGAATGAAATTTATTGAGGGCCCAAAAAAGTAGAATAGGAAGGATCACCAGTGGAAGTCCCACCAGCCACTGCGCCGCTCCTGTCCCCTGGTAGTTCATAAAAGGGCTTTTTTCAAGATCGATCCGTTTTCTATTATAAGATCCTGCAAACAATAGCACCGGCACATTGATCCCGATATTATAGATGGCACAAACAATATTGATCAAAAGAATGTCTAATCCAAAAAACACATAAGGAGTAGTGAGAATTGTGAGTATGACTATGCTGAAGGTGATCAAAGCAGCTTTGGAATTGAGGTACTGCTTTAGCGGAATGTTCTGTGCCATCATCATAGAATAGTACGATGAATCCCAGGCAGGAATGAACTGGCCGAAATTGATCATAAAGATACCTGTCATAAAGATCCCGACAAACACAAAAATGGAGGGCATGTTTTGATATGTTTCCTGCGGATAAAAGATCATTCCGTAGCCCATGATGAGCAACGAAATAAAAATAAGGGTCTTTGGCCGCTTATTACGCCAAATCATTTTAAGGTCTAGCTGAAGAAATGTCGAAATATCTCCAAATCTTCTCAACCATTGAAAATCCTGAGATTTTGCTTCAGTTACTTTCCCTTTGAGAGATTCATCCAGGTAGAACCTGCTTTTTAATACTTTTTGATTCCATTTATATAAGGCGAAAAGAAGCAATAAAGGCAGGAGAGCCAAAAATGGCATTTCCAACACATAATTCAGTCCGGCACCAAAAACCTTGGTGATACTGAAAATTCCGTAATTCTCCAGTCCAAAAAAGATAAGTGCGATCAAGATATAGGGAAGCAGGGCTTTGAGATCATCTACAAATCTCTTTTTGAGAAGAAAATTGAAGTAATTCACACTCAGGTCGAGTGAGATGACAGCTACTGCCCAGGCCAGTACTGAGACCCAGGAAAGATCGGTTGCATACCAGGTAAATACTGCAAAAGGAATGAACAGCAAAAGGGGCAAAAAGTTGAAAAATGAGAATAAAGATCTCAGAAGAACATAATTCACCATTTTTTCTTTCGGAACAGGCAGAGACAACATAGGTTTAACTGTCATCACCGGCAGCGTTTGCAACATAAAACGCATGATCATTTCAAGGGCAAAATATACCAGCAAAAAACGGTTAACTATCTGCAAAGGTTCTTCTGCAGGAAAAGCTTCTTTCAGCAATGGATGCAAGCCTATTCCCAATAGTAAAAATACCAGTGAAAAGTAAATGGCAATGAACGCCATGAAGATCTTTAGACCGAGGCTCTTCCCGAAACTGGCCGAGCGGTAAAAAGCTTTCCACTGTAGAGAAATAAAGTCTTTATACATCCTTTTGCTTTATACTACAAGTAGGGAAATTTACGATTTTGTTACAAGAATAAATTCACATACTTTGTACTTTTGCCGCAAATACCCAAGAGAAATGAGCAAATTCTTTCCGCTAAAGATCAAAAATATCATCAGGGAAACAGAAGAGGCAGTTAGCCTTGAATTTGAAATACCACAGGAATTAAAAAAGGAATTTTCCTTTAAAGCAGGACAATATGTTACGCTTAAAACCACTATAAATGGTAAAGAAGTGCGCCGCGCCTATTCCCTTTGCACTCCGCCAACAGACGAAACCTTTAGGGTGACTGTGAAGGAAGTAAAAGATGGCACCTTCTCTGTCCTGGCAAATAATAAATTAAAAGCCGGCGATGTTCTCGAAGTTCACCCGCCCGAAGGAAAGTTCATTTTTGAACCGGAACAGGACGGCCACCAGCACACCTATGCTGCCTTTGCTGCCGGAAGCGGAATTACTCCTGTAATGTCTATTCTCAAAACGGTCCTACAGGTGGAAAAGCACAGCCGGTTCGTGCTTGTCTACGGAAATAAAACTCCCGACGATACCATCTTCTTTAAAGAATTGCTGAAACTGCAAATGGAGCACCCGGACAGGCTGTTCATCGAATTCATTTACAGCCGCACCAAAGAAGAAGAATCCCATTATGGAAGGATCGACCAAAGCACAGTGAATTATGTGCTGAAGAACAGGTTCAAGGACGTTAGCTTCACAAAATTCTACTTGTGCGGACCTGAAGATATGATCAATAACGTGACCGAGATCCTCCTGAACAACAACATTAAAAAAGAAAAGATCCTTTTTGAACTTTTCAATACCGAAGTAGAAGGCCAGGTAAAATCAGATCTTTCAGGTGACACAGAGCTTCTTATAAAAGTTGATGAAGAAGAATTTTCATTAACGATGCCAAAGAACAAGACTGTATTACAAATGGCTCTTGATAATGACATCGACGTGCCATATTCTTGCCAGGGTGGGATTTGCAGCAGCTGCGTCGCCCGTATAACAGAAGGTACCGCCGAAATGGAAAAGAACTCCATTCTTGTGGATAGCGAAATCGAGGAAGGCCTTATCTTAACCTGCCAGGCACACCCAACTTCTGCAACGCTAAAGGTGGATTATGATGATGTATAGGTTAGTCTTTAGACGGTAGATGGTAGACGGTAGTTATTAGAACAAGAGGCTTCAAAAATGGCATTTTTGAAGCCTCTTGTTTTTATCTTTTTTTGGAATTTGGATTTTGGTGCTTGGTGCTTAGTGCTTGAAATTTCAATTCTGCTCCAGAACTTCCATTATTCTTTGAACTACCCTTTGCGGAGGAATGCTTCTCATTACCTCTTCATATCCTTCCGGAATGTCTTTTCCATAAATCGAGGTGGGAATAGCGGGATACTTTTCAAGATCGGGCAGAAGGAAATTTGTTGGGGGCTGGCGAAAGGGAGCAAAACCGGTGTAAGGATGAGTGAGCCCCCACAGAGTGATCACCGGAACAGCGTAATTGGCCGCCAAATGTCCATTGCCGCTGTCCATAGAGATCATAAGGTCAAGATTAGAGATAAGAGCCAGTTCTTCCTTAAACATCAACTTTCCTGCAACAGAGATGACATTAGGGAATTCAGATTCCCAGGCGGCAAGTTTTCCGGTTTCTACCGGTCCACCACCGAACAATAATATCTTAAGATTTTCCTCTTTTTGGAGCTCCTGTAAAACCTCCTTCATGAGATCTTCCGGATAGGCTTTAGATGCATGTTGGGCAAAAGGGGCAACTCCTATCCACTTTCCTGTGGGTTCTTCTGTAATTTGCATAACCTTCTGCGGCAATTCCTGCTTTTTCAGGAGTTCTATTGACGCCAGGTCCAGGGGATATCCAAGCTTCCCAAAAACATCAGCATAGCGTTGATGGGTAGATTTCAGCTGCCTGAAAACTTTGTTTTTACTTCGGGTGAGAGCAGATTTTTCCCTGCGGCCCTTGTCTATTTGTCGTGCCGGTAGGCCCTTCAGCTTAAAAAAAAGTTTCAGGATATTTGATCGAAGTACATTGTGAAGATCGGCTACTGCATCAATTTTTAGATCCAGAAGTTCAGAAGAAAGTTTATAGAGTCCGGCGATACCTTTGTGTCTGCCTTTGACTTCAGCATCAAAAACCTCAACATTGGGTATTTCTTCAAACAGAGGCGCAAAAAATCTTCGGGTAAGCAGGGTGAGCTTTACATCGGGATATTTTTCAGTAAAAGCTTTGAGTACCGGCACCATCATCGCCACGTCTCCCATTGCCGAAAGGCGAATAACTAAGATGTGGCGCGGTCTCTCCATCCAAAAATGCTATTTTTTAGCCCCTCTTAGAACAGGGTTAAGCTCGTCGTCATTGTACATTTTCATCTGCCTGTAGACTTTCATGTATTTGTCTCCGTTGGCGATATCCTCCAAAAGTTGATTAATAGCCGTAGAAAGATCTACACGCTGTTCGAGCAACACGTCGAGTTTTGCCTGGCATTTCATCATGTGTTCCTGCCCCGCCTCAACGCGATTTGCCTCTTCATTCATGTGGTAGATCTTAAGGGCAAGGATCGAGAGCCGGTCAATTGCCCAGGCGGGACTTTCGGAATTAATAGTAGCGTTTGGTTTGGGCTCTACGTCCTTGTATTTATCAAGAAAGTAACTGTCAATGTACTCCACCATGTCTGTGCGATCCTGGTTGGATGCGTCGATCTGGCGCTTTAGCTTAAGGGCCGCAACAGGATCTATGTTGGGGTCACGAATAATGTCTTCGTAATGCCATTGCACAGTATCAATCCAACATTTGCGGTACAACAAATGCTCCAGCAACTGCTCCTTTTCATCATAGGGATTGTGGAATTCCTGCCCCACAGTATTGATCTCATGATATTTTTCAACTACTTCGTTGAATATTTGGTTGGCTTTATCTGAAAACATATTCTGAATATTTACCGGTTCCTTTAAAGGAAACCGCCTATTTACAATTTTGGCAAAGGTACCGGATTTTTAGCTTTTTTAAAGGGTGATTCCCGAACTTCTGAAGGCTAGAACAGCAGCAGAAGCAATCCCGGCAGGAGGATTATTGTAACAAACAGAATTTCCTTGAACCACTTATCATTCATATGCTGAAAATAATTGGTGACGATGATTGCCAGGGGAGCAAAGAAAAACATGAGTTCGCTGCCATTCTTTGTAGGTGCCAAAACCGCCACGGTCAATGCCACTCCCGCACATAACAGAATGAGGAACAGAGAAGCTTTTGCATTGGCACTGGCCTTTTGAATGATCAACATATAAAAGAAGGTAGACCATGCTGTCAAAGCAAATAAGAAGGCAGCGGGAATGAGTAAACCGGTATCGCGGTAATTCTCAAAATCAAAATTTGAAGCCTGGGTCCAATCGGTAAGGGTATAAAAAGTATCAGTAATTAAGAGGTCAAAACAGGTGACCAGGGATAGCAGGGTTAGAATTGCAACCAGTGGCACCAACCAGTTCTTGAACCTGTGACCTACATGCACCAGTATGCCGAAGTAGACCACAAATAAAAAGAGAATGCTCCAAAAATAGAAGAGAGAAGCTACTCCAACCCACAAGGTTGCATCAAAGATTTTCTTTACGGTGTCGCGCTGTGACCGGAAAGAAAGAATACGTCTTAGTGCCAGCAGCAGGAACAAATTCGCAAGAATGACATCATTATTTTGCATGGCCGCGGCAAACATGCAGAGAAATCCTGCAAACAATATGCTTTTGTAGGCATTGCGTCCTGTCAATTCATTTCTTCCGGAAATGAAGTTGAGCAAAAACACACTAAGAACAAGTATGAGCAACATTCCCACCTCCTGCAAAATAACCCAAAGGTTGGAAGATAACAGGGTGCTAACATTGGCAAATAGATAGAAGATGAGAATATAAACGGCCACTATTATGAAGTTGATTGGCCGTGAATTGCTAAAAAAGCTTGTTAGCATTAGGGTTTTTTATATTTTTGTGGAGTTAAATATAACTACTATGACGGATTTTTTCGAGGGGATACAGACCATTTTTGAAGATTACCTGTTCGCACCGTTCAACGAATTGGCCAATCTTGAGTTAGATAGCTGGTGGCTGGCAAATGCAGTGAACTGGATCTTTATCATTATTGCTTTTGCTGCTTTTATCTACTGGATGAAACAGCTGAAAAAATTCAATGACCGCAATGAAGAAAAGCGCGAAACCAGCGCACATTCTTTTCTTGGCTAGAGGTCAAAACCTATATCTTTTCTAAAATACATCTTATCAAAATGAAGCTTATCGGCATTTTGGTAAGATTTTTTTATGGCCTCTTTATAGTCCTCTCCAAATGACGTGATGGCTAAAACGCGGCCACCGCTGGTCACAACCTTTCCATCCTTTTCGGCAGTTCCTGCGTGAAAGACTATAGAATCTTCAATATTTTCCAGTCCTGAAATAACTTTTCCTTTTTCATAGGCTTCGGGATATCCTCCCGAAACCAGCACTAAAGTAGCAGCGGCTTCCTTTTTCACCTCGAGTTCCACCTCATTCAATGCACCGGCAGCAACTTTTTGAAAAACCTCAACAAGATCAGATTCTATACGCGGCAGCACCACTTCGGTTTCGGGATCACCCATTCGCACGTTGTATTCAATAACATAAGGCTCCTCCCCCACTTTTATTAAACCTATGAAAACAAAACCTTTGTAATCGATATCTTCAGCTTTGAGACCATTGATCGTTGGCTTTACGATCCTTTCCTCCACCTTTTTCATGAAATCCTTATCTGCAAAAGGAACAGGGGAAATAGCTCCCATTCCACCGGTATTCAACCCTTTATCTCCTTCTCCAATTCGCTTATAATCTTTGGCTGTTGGCAGGATCTTATAATCTTTTCCATCGGTAAGGACAAAAACACTTAGTTCAATCCCATCCAAAAATTCTTCAATAACCACAGTATTACCGGCTGCTCCAAACTTGTTGTTGGTGAGCATATTTTCCAATTCCTTCTGTGCTTCCTCGAGTGAGTCGAGGATCAAAACTCCTTTCCCGGCTGCAAGTCCATCGGCTTTTAGAACATATGGTGGTTTAAGCGTAGTGAGGAATTCTTTTCCGGCAGCAAGGCTTTCTGCTTTAAAACTTTCGTAAGCTGCTGTGGGTATCTTGTACATACCCATGAATTCTTTCGCTCTTTCTTTACTTCCTTCCAGTAAAGCACCTCGCTTTGAAGGACCTACAACCGCCACCTTCTTTAATTCTTCATCCCGGTTGAAAAAATCCACAATTCCCTGCACCAAAGGATCTTCGGGTCCTACCACCATCATCTCAATATTTTCCTTTAGTACCAGCTGCTTGACCGCTTCAAAATCTGTCACACTCAATGCAACATTTGTTGCTATTTTTGCTGTACCGGCATTTCCTGGGGCTACAAAAAGTTTATCACAATTGTCACTTTTGGAAAGTTGGTGTGCAAAGGTGTGCTCACGGCCGCCGGAGCCAAGGATAAGAATATTCATGAGGGTTGTGTTTTCTTTCTTGCCTCAAAAATAATTGTTTGTAAATTAAAGCACTAACTTATTGGCATAAAAAACAATCTTTCTTGACTCTTGAACTGGTTTAGCCTTTCATTACAACTCAATCGCTTCCCCATCAAAAAGGCCAAAAATGCCCTGGAGGAGATCAAAAATATTCCCGAAACGGAATATGCCGCCTATGTGGAAAGAAAGAAGCAGGAAATAATCAATTACCACCTACAGAACAATTCCCTTTACAAAGATTTCTTTGGTAGTGAAAAATACAGTACCTGGGAAGAGGTGCCGGTAATGAAGAAGAAGGACCTTCAAAGGCCTTTGGAAGAACGCTTTAGTAAGAACTTTAGCTCCAAGAACAGCTATGTAGGTAAAACTTCGGGTTCCAGTGGTCATCCCTTTATCTTTGCAAAAGACCGGTTTTGCCATGCCCTTTCCTGGGCAGAGTTCAATGACCGCTATCGTTGGTACGGTATAGATCTGGACCGTTCTGTTCAGGCCCGGTTTTATGGAATTCCCCTCGATAGGTTCGGATATTTTAAAGAACGGATAAAAGATCGCTTCGGTTTCAGGTACAGATTTCCCATTTTCAATCTCAGCGATGAGAAGATGGAAGAGTTCCTGAGTGAATTTCAGAAGAAAAGCTTTGATTATATCAACGGTTACACGAGCTCCATCGTTCGCTTCGCAAAATTCCTGAAGAAGAAGAACCTCATCCTGAAAGAAATTTGCCCCCAACTTAAGTTGTGTATCGTTACTAGTGAAATGTTCTTCAAGGAGGACAAAATTCTACTGGAGGAGACATTTGGAGTGCCCATTGTCAATGAGTATGGCGCCAGTGAACTCGGCCTGCTTGCTTTTCAAAATCCTGAAGGGGAATGGATCCTTAACAGTGAGACCATGTTCGTGGAGGTCCTGGATGACCGGGGTAAAGAGTTACCTTACGGCCAGGAAGGGCGAATTGTAATTACTTCCCTGTACAATAAGGCTCATCCATTCATTCGATACGATATAGGCGATACCGGCTCCCTGGCAGAAAACTCCACGCTCAAAAAGCCTGTTTTAAAGAAGCTTTTGGGAAGGACCAACGACATGGCTGTATTGCCCAGCGGAAAAGTGGTACCCGGCCTTACTTTTTATTACGTTACCAAGAGCGTGATCGAGAATGACGGACAGATCAAGGAATTCATCGTCCAGCAGATAGAACCCGGCGCATTTAAAGTTATTTATGTTTCTGAAGTAGAATTGGCACCTGAAAAAAAGAAAAAGATCGAAGAAGCAATGGAGGTGTATCTTGAAAAGGGACTTGATCTGAATTTTGAACACCAACCTACCCTGAACCGCAGCAAAAGGGGAAAGCTGAAGCAATTCGAATCACTTATTTAAAGCAACTTTCTGCTTTTGTTTTACAAACAATTGTTCCCACAGGAATAAGATCATCCAAAAAAGGCTTTTTAGAGTGGAATATTTCAGCACTTTTCTATAGACTCTGTAGTTATACTGAAGCATTTCAAATTTATTCCCGGAGATAGATCCTTTACGCTCCCGGTAGATAGCTAATGGCTCCCGGATTCCTCTTGCTCCGCCCGCCTTTTTAACTGCCAGAAGCCATAGTCCCCAGTCCTGCCTCTTCCGGATTAACGGACAATAGATCTTCCCTAGTTTTGCAGCATCATATATCCCGGTGAGATTACCAATGTAGTTGGCTTTTTTAAGCTTGTCAAAAGTTAGGTTTTCCAATGCCTTTATTTCCTTATTAAGGCCCCGGCCACTTTCGTCAACAAGTTCATAGCTGCTGAAGCATACCTGCTCGCCTTCCTCTTCCATTACCGTTAACTGCGTTTCCAGTTTGTGAGGCTTCCAAAGGTCATCGGCATCAAGGAATGAAATATGATCTCCTGTGGCAGCCTTGATCCCAATGTTGCGGGCAAACCCGGCGCCTTGATTGGTGGGAAGCACGTGCAGTTTGATGCGGTTATCAACTTCCGTGAATCTTTTCACTATTTGAGAAGTTTCATCTGTTGAAGCATCATCAATCACCAGTAACTCCCAGGAGGAATGAGTTTGCTGCTGAACAGATCGAATACTTTCAGCTATAAAAGCGGCTGCATTAAAGGCCGGCATAATGACAGAAACCACGGAGTCGGAATTCATTTCAAGGTTTTAGTCATTATAAAAAATCTTAGGGAACGGCCAAAAACTACAGGCCCGAAAAAGGTTATTTTCGAATGTGTTTTGAAAAATCCTTGTGTTCGCTTCGATGAAGTTCTTCTTCAGTGAGGCCTTTAAAGTATTCGTAAGTCCTTTTCATGCCTTCACTTCGGGAGATCTTAGGTTCCCACCCAAGGACCTCTTTAGCCTTGGAAATGTCCGGTTGCCTTTGCATGGGGTCATCTTCGGGCAGAGGTTTATATACGATCTTTTGATCTGTTCCTGTAAGTTTGATGATCTCTTCGGCAAAGTCTCTTATCGTGATCTCATGAGGGTTTCCAATGTTCACGGGATAAGCATAATTACTCAACAACAGCTTATAAATTCCCTCTACCTGGTCATCTACATAACAGAAAGAGCGGGTTTGGGACCCATCGCCGAATACCGTGAGATCTTCTCCTCTTAATGCCTGGCCAATAAATGCAGGAATTACCCGCCCGTCATTCAGTCGCATTCTGGGTCCATAGGTGTTGAAGATCCTCACAATCCGGGTTTCCAGCCCGTGGAAACGGTGGTAAGCCATGGTAATAGATTCCTGAAAGCGTTTTGCTTCGTCATAAACTCCCCGGGGACCTATTGTGTTTACATTTCCGTAGTAATCTTCTGTTTGGGGGTGAACCTGTGGATCTCCATAGACTTCAGAAGTCGAAGCAATTAGGATACGTGCTTTTTTCACCATTGCAAGCCCCAGCAAATTATGAGTTCCCAGCGAACCTACTTTAAGGGTTTGGATCGGGATCTTTAGATAATCAATGGGACTGGCAGGAGAAGCGAAGTGCAATATATAATCGAGCTTACCCGGCACATGTACAAAGGTTGTTACGTCATGGTGGTAAAACTCGAAATTTTCCAGCTTAAAAAGGTGCTCAATATTTCTTTTGTCCCCGGTGATAAGGTTATCCATTCCTATCACGTGATTACCTTCATGTATAAATTTATCGCAG
This sequence comes from Salinimicrobium aquimaris, assembly GCF_035607535.1. Classification (NCBI taxonomy): domain Bacteria; kingdom Pseudomonadati; phylum Bacteroidota; class Flavobacteriia; order Flavobacteriales; family Flavobacteriaceae; genus Salinimicrobium; species Salinimicrobium aquimaris. Next base: position 162,821 of record NZ_JAYDZX010000003.1, on the reverse strand, counting down.
AGATGAGAACCGAGGAATCCCGCGGCCCCGGTAATGAGTATCCTTTTCTTCATTGGTTGGTTTTACTTCCGAAAGTAATAAAATTAGGTCTCACCACCATCACCTAATTAGTTGACTGCTCCTATTCCTTCGACATTTAAGAATAATTTAACCCAATTTAAGCATAACTGAAACTCAGCCTGAGTCTCAATATGAGTAAATTAGGCTATAAAACAGAAAAACAAGACTCATGAGGAAACTTTTACAACATCTATACACCAATGTTAGTCCGGCAGAAAGAGGTGCTTCTCTCCTGGCGGGAGCTTATTTTTTATATGACGCCTTAGGAAAAGAGAAAAAGAGCGGAATCGAAGCTGTTCTTGCGGGTTACCTTCTCTACCGGGGCATATCGGGTAATTGTTTTGTGTATAACGCAATAGGAAAGACAAAGCCTGATAACCGCAGCCGAAATGTCAACATTCAACTGAAAATGTTCGTAGATAAGCCTCGGGAAGAGGTCTATACCTTCTGGAGAAACCTGGAAAATCTTCCGCTGTTTATGGAACACCTGGAAAGTGTAGAGAGTCTAAATGACAGTATTTCTGTGTGGGAGGCAAGTTTACCGGGACACGTAGGCACGCTGCGATGGAAAAGTGAAATTGTAAAAGAGCGGCCTTTTGAACTTCTTGGCTGGCAGTCTTTACCGGGATCATCAATAGAAAATGCAGGTAAAGTAGAATTTCTGGACGCGGGCGAAGGAACAGAACTGCACGTTGTGATCTCTTACCACGCTCCCGGTGGAATAGCCGGAGAAAGTGCCGCCCGACTCTTTAATCCTGTGTTTGAGGACATGGTCGAAGAAGATGTGAGAAATTTTAAATGGTTTATTGAAAGAGATTATACCTTTTGAGAAAGCTGTTTCAAACTATCCTTCCAATGCGGAACAGGTAAGCCGAAAGCCGTCTGAATCTTCTCCTTACTCAGAACGCTGTACTCCGGCCTAATGGCCAGGGTCTCGAAGTCGTTGTTCTCATTCAGGCTGGTAGGAGAATCCATCAAATGTAATATCTCTTTTGCAAAATCATACCAGGTTGCCTCCCCCAGGTTACTGTAGTGATATAAACCGTATTTAGTTTGACCTTGTGCTATGATTTTCAACACAAAATTAGCCAGATCATGTGCATTTGTTGGCGTTCCTTTTTGTGAAGTAGTGATATTTAAAGTTTCGCCTTCCTCTGCTTTAGTCCTTATGGTGTTGAAAAAATTCTTTCCAATATCTGAATAAAGCCAGGATGTCCTGAAGATGTAGTACCTGGACAATGCCTCCTGAATGTATTGTTCTCCAAGTAATTTTGACGCCCCGTAAACGTTCAGGGGATCTGTTTCATCCTCTTCTGAATAGGGAGAGGTTTTCTTCCCATTAAAAACATAATCAGTAGAAAAGTGGATTAAAGTGCAACCTATCTCTTCACAGTCTTTGGCCAGGTTACGCACGCTTTCAGCGTTGGTGAGGTATGCCATTTCCTGCTCCTTCTCTGCCTGATCGACCTTGGTGTAAGCGGCGCAATTGATACAGATACCAAATTTTTCCCTTCGCAGGTAAGCCCCCACCACAGCAAATTGTGACAGGTCAAGATCTTCGGAAGTTGTAAAGGTGAAATCCCAATGGGGGTAATTTTTAGAAGCTTGTCTAAAGCACTTTCCAAGTTGGCCTCCCGCTCCTGTAACTAGAATTTTCATAAGTCCAAGTCTTTAAAAAGGGGAAGGTTCTTATCTTTTTCTGAAAGTATAAGGTCTTCAACGGGGTATTCCCAATCTATTTTAAATTCCGCATCATTAAAAAATACTCCGGCATCGGCGTCCTTGTGAAAGTAACGATCACATTTATATGCGAACACAGAGACTTCAGAAAGCGTTAAAAAGCCATGTGCAAAACCGGCAGGCACAAAGAGCTGATGATGGTTTTCATCGCTTAAAACAGCCTTAAATGATTTTTTGAAGGTGGGGGAATGGGGTCTTAGATCCACAACCACATCCAGCACCTTACCAACTACAGTTCGCACCAACTTTGATTGTGCATATTTTCCCTTCTGAAAATGAAGACCCCTCAAAACCCCCTTTTTGGAAGATGATTGGTTGTCCTGCACAAAGTCGATCTGCAGGCCTGTGACTTCTTCAAATCTCCTCTGACTAAAGCTTTCCAAAAAGGTACCGCGGTGATCCCGAAACACCGAAGGCTTCAGTAAAAAACAATCTTTTAGAGGTGTCTGTTCCAGTTCTAACATTTAATCCAGTTGTAAAAGATATTCACCGTAACCGCTTTTTAGCAGTGGTTGCGCAAGGCGGTGCAGCTGTTCTTCATTAATATAGCCCATTTTATAGGCTGTTTCTTCAATTGCTCCAATCTTTAAACCCTGCCGTTCTTCTATCACCTGCACAAATTGTGAGGCTTTCATGAGAGAATCAAAGGTTCCGGTATCGAGCCATGCTGTACCTTTGTCGAGAATACTCACCTGTAATTTTCCTATCTCTAGATAAGCATTATTCACATCGGTGATCTCCAGTTCTCCCCTGCCCGAAGGTTTTATATTCCTCGCAATTTCTACCACGTCATTGTCATAAAAATATATTCCCGGCACTGCAAAATTGGATTTTGGTGAGGCTGGTTTCTCTTCTATAGAAATTACCTTGCCCGACTTGTCAAAATCCACTACTCCGTATCGTTTCGGGTCGTGTACATGATAGGCAAAGATCATCCCGCCCTCGGGATTGTTATTGTTTTGAAGAAGCTTGTCAAGACCTGAGCCATAAAAGATATTATCCCCTAGTATAAGAGCTACCTTTTCATTTCCAATAAATTCTGCACCAATGATAAAGGCTTCGGCGAGACCTCTTGGTTCCTCCTGTGTGGCATACTGAAAATCACATCCATACCGGCTTCCATCTCCTAACAGCTCCCTGAACACAGGCAGATCTTTAGGGGTGGAAATGATGAGGATCTCTCTTATTCCCGCCATCATCAAAGTGGATAGTGGATAATAGATCATGGGTTTATCATACACCGGCATTAACTGCTTGCTTAATGCAAGAGTCAAGGGATGTAATCTTGTTCCCGAACCTCCGGCCAGGATGATGCCTTTCATGCTTTATACTTTTCAAGGTACCATTGTACCGTCTTTTCTATACCCGATTCAAAATTTTCATCGGCTTTCCAGCCCAGCTGAGACTCCAGTTTGGTTGCGTCTATTGCATAACGCTGGTCGTGACCCGGTCTGTCTTTTACAAAAGTGATCAAATCTGTATAACTCTTACCGTCTTCACGAGGCACTAATCTATCCAAAATTTCGGAGATCTTTTGCGCGATATAAATATTCTCACGTTCATTGCGACCTCCAATATTGTAAGTTTCGCCGAATTTTCCGTTCTCCAGGACTAGCTTGATCCCTTTACAATGATCGGCAACATAAAGCCAGTCACGCACATTTTTTCCGTCTCCGTAAATAGGGATCGGTTGCTTCTTTAGGGCAGTGCGAATGATTGTTGGTATTAACTTCTCGTCATGCTGGTGCGGACCGTAATTGTTTGAACAATTGGTCGTCAGGACCGGCATTCCGTAAGTGTGGAAATAACTACGAACAAGGAAATCTGAAGCTGCTTTTGAAGCAGAATAAGGACTGTTTGGTGCGTACGGTGTTTCCTCTGTGAATAATCCTTCTGCTCCCAAAGTTCCATAAACCTCGTCTGTAGAAACATGCAAAAATTTAGCGTCGCTGTATTCTTCCTTCAGCTCAAAAGGACCATTCATCCATAGCGTATAAGCAGTTTGCAGCAGGTTAAAAGTTCCGTTGATATTTGTTTCAACAAAGGCTGCAGGATTGAGAATGGAATTATCTACGTGAGATTCGGCTGCAAAATTTATCACCTTCGAAAAATGGTATTTTTCAAACAGAGCTTTTACGAGCTCCTTATCCCGAATATCTCCCTTGACAAAGGTGTAGTTCTCATGGCCATCAACCTCCAGGTTATCCAAATTCCCTGCGTAAGTCAATAGATCCAGGTTCACTATGTGGGTATCTTTATCCTTGACAAAAAGATTGATGTAATTTGAACCTATAAAACCGGCACCTCCGGTAACTAAAGTGTATTTCTTATTCTCCATTTACAGTTTCCTTTTTTTCTGATCTTTCTTTTTTCCCCTTTTCCTGCGGAAGTTCAAAGATCTGTTCCAGTATTTTCTCTGTGATGAGGTAAGTTGGCTTGACACCCGTAGTTCCAAGTCCGCCAGAAGCTAAGGTGCTTCCGGTTTCTAAAGGATTATCTGAAGCATAGTACGCATATCTCACCTTTACATTTTCACTAATATTTCCTCTTAACCTTGAAGCTGCCTGTATCGCCTTTTGATAATGCGCACCTTCCATTTCCAATCCTACTACATTCCATGTTGATTCGTGGAAGAATTTGAGGATATCCTTATTTTGGAGGGAAGTACCTAATACAGTTACCATGGAGCCATCACAAACATGAATACCGTTGCCTTCAAGATCGGCCTTGGTGAGTTCATTGTGGAACGGGTAATTATCGGCTGTACCTTCAAAAAGGTGTGCTGTTGGGATCATAATATCTCCCTTACCACCAACTAGAATTCCTGCTTTTCCCATTATTGAAATGGAAGCGACATTCAAATGGATGTTTCCGTGTTCAGACTGGTAAGGTTTCAGCATTTCATCCATCGTCTCATAGGCCTGCTCTCCAAAGGCGTAATCCATCACCATGATAACCGGTTTATCTTCATCTTTTGTCTTCTTGTCAAGGCTGAACTTCGGATTAATTGAGGACATTTTAGCAGTATCAAAGATCTGCACATCAATGTTTGCACCGCTGGTATCTTCAATGAAAACCATCCCTTCAGAAACAGCATTTTTCATCACCTTCATTCGTAGCTGCCCATTGGCGTTGTTGCTAAGATCCTCATAGATCCCGAAAAGAGATTTTTTCTTAAGCTCGGCCTTTAGAGCTTCCGAAGCATACAACGTGTTCATTACACTATGCATATTGGCACTAATGATGTGTAGAGGCCTATTCATAAGGTTCTTTTCAAGCAAAACCTCCTTGATCTTGTTCGCCCAGATCTCGCCGTGAATGTGATGTCCAAGGCGCTCACGCAGTACGGGGCTAAAAGTGACTATCCTCTTGTTGTTATTTAGCATCTCGTCAATTGCCAGTTTTCCCAGGTAATAGATGATATGCAGGAATCTCTCGGGGCTCGATGAGGTGCTAAAAAGGGGATAAATTGTGGTCACTTCCCTAAAGGTGCGGCCCAGGATATTTGCCGTGTGAGTAAGTGCAACTTCCCGTTGTGCCTGGGTTAACGGCTCTTTTTGAGTAACCGCCATCTCCAGCTTTTGCCAGTCACGGGAAACCTCTCCTTCTTCATCTATCAAAACGCGTCTCATCACCTTATGAGATTCGATAAATAGAAAAGTGAGGTGAGTAAGGATATCATAAATTTCCGATCGCCCCCGGGTGATCTCAATGTTCATTTGCTCCTCATCGATCCTGTAACAGTTCCTGCGTCTTTTCGGCGGAACTATAGGTTTGAAATGAGAATTCCCGTATCCTTCATCACTTGTTAGATTGATAAAGCGGCATTCTTCAATGCCCAAAGGCAGCCGGTCCATCACGTAAAGAAGTCCGTTAAGCTCAACTTTTTCCTCTGCAACAGATCCGTATATTTCGGGACGTAGAATCAATAAAGATTCGCGTAGAGTCTCCCCCGAAACGCCCATAGGTTTGTAGAACCCACGATTAAAAAGGTGACGCATAGTAATATACATTCGTTCAATAGCGTTTGAACTTTCCTGCGCTCGTGTGCGTCCCTGTAATTTTAAATTACCCATAAATTATTTATTGTTTATTATGTTTTCCAGGGCTTCGGCGATCTTTCGATCATTTGAAAGCCTTGGTAGTTTGTTTTGTCCGCCCAGTTTTCCAATCGATTTCATATACTGCTGAAAACCGTTAGCGGGAACCCGGCTGATCTTTAACGGCTGAAGGACTTTGCCTTCGATCAAGTCCAGGTAATATGAATTTTGCTGCTGAAGTGATTTGTCTAAAGCTGAAGCAAAAGTATCTAAATCTTTAGGTTCTTCCTCAAATTCTATGAACCATTCGTGATAAGGAAGCTGGTCACCTTCGGGAGTGATTTGTGGTGCCACGGTGAATTCAGAGATCTGCACTCCTGTTCCCGCTGTAGCCTCCTGCATTGCCTGCTCCACTTCCTTGGCAATAACATGTTCTCCAAAAGCCGAAATAAAATGCTTTATTCTTCCCGAAACGATCACCCTGTAAGGAGCTAAAGATGTGAACTGAACTGTATCTCCAATATTATAAGCCCACAGGCCTGCAGTAGTAGAAATAAGCAATACATAGTTGATTCCCAGTTCGACTTCGCCAATAGTATAGCGACGAGGATTTTCAGTATAAAATTCATCGGCCTTTATGAATTCATAAAATATACCGGAGTCAAGTTGCAGGAGCATTCCTTTCTCATCCTGTCTGTCCTGAAAAGCAAAAAATCCTTCAGAAGCAGGAAACAGCTCGATACTATCCACTTTTCGGCCAATGAGGCTTTCAAATTTCGCACGATAAGGCTCAAAATTCACTCCGCCGTAAATGAACAGGTTAAAGTTGGGAAAGATCTCTCCCACTTTTTTACCGGTCCTGGCCTGGAGCCGTTCAAAATACATCTGTACCCAGGAAGGAATTCCACTTATAACCGTCATATCTTCCTTAACAGTTTCATCAACTACAGCTTCTACTTTTGTCTCCCAGTCCTCAATAGTATTTGTTTCCCAGGAGGGCATACGGTTGCGCTGTAAATAACCCGGAACGTAATGTGCAGCTATACCTGAAAGCCGACCTAATTTAATTCCGTTTTTCTCCTCAAGCTCTGGACTTCCCTGGAGAAAGATCATTTTACCATCGACAAAATTTGAATTCCCTGTATCATCGATATAACAGAGGATAGCATTACGGGCAGCGTCAATATGAGTTGGCATTGATTCCTTTGTGAGCGGAATATACTTCGCTCCACTCGTAGTTCCCGATGTTTTTGCGAAGTAGATAGGTTTACCGGGCCACAGGATATCTTTGTCCCCAGCCACCACTTTTTCCACATACGGTTTAAGGTCCTCATAATCCCTTACCGGCACCCTCGCCGCATATTCGCGGTAGCTTGAGATGTTTTTGAACCCGTGATCCTTTCCAAATTCGGTATTGGCCGCTTTCTTTAAGAGGTGTTCAAAAACCCTTTTTTGAGTCTCTACCGGTCTGGTAGCCCAGGAATCGATTTGGCGCCTTATGTAGGCTGCAAATATCTTGGATGCAAAAGATTTAACTGACATAACAATTATTCAAAATCTATAAAATCTGTTGGATTCACAGGGCGACCTTCACTCCACAACTCAAAATGCAAATGGGGTCCTGTAGAGTATTCCCCGGTAGACCCGGCCGTAGCAATAACTTCCCCTTTCAAGACCCTGTCTCCCTGCTCTTTGGTGAGAGAGGAATTATGCTTGTAAATAGAGGTTAGCCCATAGCTGTGTTCAACAATTATGACATTTCCCGTCTCGGCCGTCCAACCTGTAAATATGACCGTTCCATCTGCCACAGATTTTATTGGAGCATTATTGGATGCTACTATATCGACGCCAAAATGTTTATCTTTTATATTATAACCTTCCGAAAAAGGTCCTTTTAGAGGGGGAAATAGCGCGTAATTTGCTCTTGAGGTTGCTGTTTCCAGAAAATTATACTTATCCTCCTGTACTACCGTCTCCCTTAACAGGCTGTCTTCCTTCGACGGATTCAAATTTACCTCCTCTGCGCTAAGCCTCTGGGCTTCCATTAGAGAGTCCCGGTTAAATTCCGCCGGTTTCACATCTCCTGTAAGTACTCTTTTTATGGAGTTCAGGTACTGATTGTTCAGCTCCACAACAGTCTGCAGCGAATCTGTTTTATAAGCGAGGTTTACTGCCCTTTGCTGAAGTTCTGTAGAAGAATAACCCGGTATATACTCCCTTAGCCCGGTGAAGGCAATGAGCACTGTAGTTCCGGCTATTAACAGGATCGCAGAAAGAGTGACCACCACAAATACGTTGAGCCTTGTAAGCTTGAAGGATACCTTCTCCTCAAAAGTATCTTCATTAAGAATGATGAGCCTGTATTTGTGCAGGAGCTTTTGGCGGAAATTTCTTTTATTTTCAGTGTTATCGGTCATATTTGAAGCCTTAGGCAAAGATATAATAAAGATATTTTAAAGTGGTTTTATCCCTTCATAAACAGAGGAATTAAAGTTTTATTACTAACTTTGCAGCATTAAATTGATCATTATGAGTGCAGTTTTTATACCATTACAGATTGGGGCACCACAAATCATCCTGATAGTGATTGTAGTGTTGTTGTTGTTTGGAGGAAGAAAGATCCCTGAACTGATGAGAGGATTGGGTAGCGGAATCAAAGAATTTAAAGACGCTTCTAAAGATGATGCTCCTGCAAATAAACCCGAAGAAGACAAAAAGAGATTGTAAAAAGATCCTTTTATAATACTAAAAAACCCAACTTTCGTTGGGTTTTTTTATGCTATTTAATTTCCGCCGATCTCAAGATGGCTTCCAGCTCCATCATGTTTTCCCGCTTTCGGGCCGATGGTGAGAAGGCAAAACCTTCCAGAACTACATACCTGTCATTCTCTTCATCTAGGACTGCATAATTAAGGAAAGGACCTCCCATAAAGTCACCTTTGACCTCCCAGATCCCCTTGGATTCCCAGGCAAAATTGCCATCGATCTGAGACTCGAAGAGATAGGGCGCATAAGCAGATTCAGTTACCATGTAAGAGCCATCCAGTCTTCCGGGGATGTGAGTCTTACCTATAGAATCCCTCATCTGAATAATGTTGCCCACAATATTGGTATCCTTTTCAATTACATGTCTCGGAACCTCATATACCAGGATCTCCATACTTCCCGTAGGAATATCTTTGCGGATCCAGAAAAAATCATCTGTTTCCTTGGCATACCTGTAGGCAGTAGGAAATTTCAACGCTACCCCCAGTTTCTCTTCCAACTTTTCATCGTTTTTCAGGGATTTTTTGATTCGGCGTTGTTGTTCTGTAAGCTCGGTTTGTTTGAAGGTGCTAATGATCTTTTCAGCATTTTCATCAATGAGAGAAATAAGTTCTTCATTGGTTTCTCCGCTAATAAATATACCCTTTTGAGGACGGGCATAAGCATTTTCTGCCATTTTTATTCCGGTATCACTTCCTTTTTCCACGTGAAGAAAAATCCTGTTCTTTCTGGTAAAGCCTTCAAATGCTTCAGGGGGCATCTGGCTAAGTGAGAACAATGGTTCCTCCTGGGGCAAACCATCTACAGGTGCTGCTAAATGTCGTCTTATGGCCTCGCCTACTTCGCCTGTCCACATTTCATTGGGCATTACAACTGTGAGATTGTTGATCTTTCCGGAGGAGTTGGAGACTACCACAGGCTCGTCCTTTCCATCACCACAACCAGTTAGAATAAATAAAAAAGAAAAGAGTGCTAAGAGATTTTTCATAAATATGGATTCAGGATGGATTTCTATCCATCAGATAGTTTAAGTTTCATACCCGGCTTCAGGCGATTGCTACTCATGTTATTGAGGTTTTTGATCTCCTGTACGGTCACACCGGGAAATTTCTTCGATATACTCCACAGAGAGTCTCCACGCCTTACCGTATAAGTTTTAGGTGAGGAAGATCTCTGAGCTGTTGCCGTATTCTTTCGGGGATAAATTATGAGCCTTTGGCCTATTCTAAGGTTATTGCTCCGCAAGTTATTCCATTGCTTTATCTGGCTCACTCCCACACCGTATCTTTCAGCAATTTTTCCGAGGTAATCACCACGCCTTACACGATATCTTACAGTGGTTTCAGCCTTTACCAGCTCAGGAAGTGTCTCTTCCTTCTTTTCTTCTAAAGCTTCAGCATAACCATAAATCGCATTCTCATTGTTCACGAAAAGTCCGGTCCTGTTCCGGGGTAATCGAAGGCTGTAGTTCTTATCTTCAATAAAAGGAATCACATCCAGCTTATAACTGGGGTTAAGGAACTGTAACATTTCACGTTCCACTCCCGTCACCTGAGAGATTTGCTCAAATGTCAACATTCTTTTGGTGTGGATAGTATCTGTCTCGAAATATGTAGTACGGGGATGTGGCGGTTGAAAACCATGTTCTTCGGCATATTCGAAAATATACATAGTTGCCAGGAAAGCCGGCACGTAACCTGCTGTTTCACGTGGAAGATATGGCCGCAGGTTCCAGTAATTGGTAGATCCTCCACTTCTTCGAATAGCCTTGGAAACATTTCCGGGACCCGAATTGTAGGATGCCAGCACAAGGTCCCAATCTTCAAAGACTCTGTAAAGCGTCGAAAGGTATTGCGCGGCAGCCTCGGTGGCCAAAACCGGATCCATACGTTCATCGACATAAGAGCTTACATCCAGGCCGTGCATTTTTCCTGTGGCAAACATAAACTGCCATAGACCCGTCGCCCCAACCCGTGAGCGGGCCCGTGGGTTTAATGCAGACTCCACGATAGCCAAATACTTGATCTCTAATGGGATGTTATAGTGATCCAGCTTCTGCTCAAAAAGGGGAAAATAGTACGTGCTCAATGCCATTAAGCGCTCCATTCCCTTCTTATTCCTTTTAAGATAAGATTTGATCACATTCTCAAGCAGTGGATTATACTCTACATTGAACGGCGTTTTAGCATTTAACTTTTGAAGCCTTAGCTTAAGAGTATCTGTTGGCAGTTCATCAAAGACAACCTCGTTGTATTCCTGGTTGAGCAAAGAATCCTTTAGGTTCATATACAAGCTGGACTGGAAGAGCTCCTGCTGCCATAATGAATCTATGACTGCGGCCCCGGGGTCATCTAAAAGAGCAAAAACAAGGGAGTCTTTGATGATCTTATGTACAGGTACATTATTGGCAAGATCTACATCATCATTATCTAAAAGGAGAAAGAAATCCTGTTCAGGAAGTCGTATGGTATCGCCTTTTTCTCCGTTCTCCTGTCCAACATTCTTTGCTTCAGTCTTTACATCCTGAGCAAAAGTAGTTACTGACGCAAGCAGCATCAAAAATGGCAAAAGTGGTTTCATCATAAGTTCATTTCTCAAAAAGCGGTACCTGTTCCCTTCAATTATCGTACCTCTTTACTTTTTAAGGGCTTCAATTCCCGGTAAACTCTTTCCTTCAAGCATTTCCAACATAGCTCCACCCCCTGTAGATACGTAGCTTACCTTGTCTTCAAGACCAAATTGTTTAACAGCTGCGACAGAGTCACCACCACCAACGAGAGAAAAGGCTCCCTTTTGTGTGGCAGCTACAATATATTCTCCAACGGCAATAGTTCCCTTGGCAAAAGGCTGCATTTCAAAAACTCCCATCGGCCCGTTCCACAAAATGGTCTTAGAGTCTTCGAGAACCTTTCCATATTTTTTAACAGTTTCCGGTCCTATATCCAGACCCATCCAGCCATCGGGAATTTCGTCAACAGGGACGGTTTTGGTGTTGGCGTCTTCCGAAAAGGAATCGGCTATTACGGCGTCAACCGGTAAATGTATCTTCACGCCTTTTTCCTCGGCCTTGCGCAGAATTTCAAGGGCCAATTCCTGTTTGTCTTCCTCTACTAATGAATTTCCAATCTTTCCACCTTTGGCTTTTGTGAAAGTATAGGTCATTCCTCCGCCAATGATAAGGTGGTCGATCTTATCCAGAATATTTTCGATGACAGTGATCTTGGTAGACACTTTGGCACCTCCTAAAACTGCAGTCACAGGTTTTTTTGAACTACCCAGCACCTTCTCCAGGCTTTCAATTTCCTTGGCAAGCAGAGCCCCTAAACATTTATCTTCAAAATAATTAGCCACAATAGTGGTAGAAGCATGAGCACGGTGAGCAGTACCAAAAGCATCGTTCACATAGATGTCACCAAGAGTAGACAACTTTTTAGCAAAGTTCTCTTCCCCTTTTTCTTCTTCTGCATTAAAACGGAGATTTTCCAGTAACAGGACTTCACCGGGTTTTAGCTCCCTGGCAGCCTGCTGCGCCTTTTCCCCGGTGCTGTCGTCTACAAATTTTACTTTCACCCCCAGGATCTCGGAAGCCTTATCTACAATGTGCTCCAGGGAGTTCTTTTTATCTACTCCTTTGGGTCGTCCCAGGTGAGACATTAGGATAGCACTACCACCATCCTTAAGAATTTTATCTACTGTAGGTTTAGCTCCTTCTATACGGCTGGTATCTCCCACCTCTTGTTGCTCATTTAGCGGAACATTAAAATCGACCCGTACAAGGGCCTTTTTATTTTTGAAATTATAATCATTAATGGTTTTCATAATGCTTGGTTTGGCATAAATAAATTTTTCTCTAAGATACTAAAGTGTGAAGAAATTTTATCTTTGCTTATGCTATTTTCTGAAGTTTTAGGCCTGCCCCACATCAAGAATCACCTTACTACAACTGTAGATAATCAAAGGATTCCTCATGCACAATTATTTGTGGGTTCCTCTGGAAGTGGAACTCTTCCTATGGCCATAGCATATGCTCAATATGTCTTGTGCAGCAATAACGGAGGCGAAAACAATACGGGAAGGGAAGCCTGTAATATCAAGATGAACAAACTGGCCCACCCCGACCTCCATTTTGCCTTTCCGGTTGCCAATAATGATAAGGTAAAGAAAAATGCCGTTTCCTCTCATTTTAGTGAGGAGTGGAGGCAATTTGTGGAACAGGAGCCCTATGGCAGCCTTTTCGACTGGTACCAAAAACTCGGAATTGAGAACAAACAGGGAAAAATTGGGGTAGACGAGGCGCAGGACATAGTTAAATCTCTTTCCCTTAAAGCCTATGAAGGAGGCTATAAGGTCATGATCATCTGGATGGCCGAAAAGATGAACGACAGCTGTGCCAATAAGTTGCTAAAGCTCATTGAAGAACCTCCTCAAAAAACACTTTTTCTATTGATCACCGAGGAGGAAGAGAATATCATCCAAACCATTAGATCAAGGTGTCAAACCCTTCATTTCCCGCCTCTTAATGAAGCTGTAATTGCAGAAGGTTTGGTGGAAAAGGAGCAATGCGATCGTGCCAGGGCTATGACCATTGCCCACCGGGCAAACGGCAATTACAACAATGCCCTCCATATTCTAAAGGAGAATTCTGGCGATGAGCAATTCGAGGAATGGTTTATTTCCTGGGTGCGCACGGCTTTTAAAGCCAAGGGAGACAAGACTGCCCTGGCCGAGTTGATCGCCTGGAGTGAAATGATAGCAGGAACAGGAAGAGAACCTCAAAAAAAGTTTTTACTCTATTGCATGGATTTTTTCCGGCAGGCGCTTATGTACAATTACAAAGCAAAAGATCTCGTTTTCATGGAGCCGCAAACCAAAGGCTTCAAGCTTGAGAAATTTGCGCCTTTTATTACAGGGAAAAATATTACCGGAATAACCAAAGAACTGGAGGATGCTATTTACCACATCGAAAGAAATGGAAATGCCAAGATCATTCTCACAGATCTCTCAATTAAACTTACCCGCTTAATTCATAAAAACTAAATCAAAATGGACAACTTCATTCTTAACATACCGGTTTATCTTATTCTTATTTTTACCATCATTACCTTTTTACAATCGGGATTTGACAAGATGTTTAACTGGAGTGCTAATTATGAATGGCTCACCGGTCACTTCAAAGGCACTTTTATGGGAGGAATGGTCTCTGTCCTTCTTGCCGTCATTCTGGTACTGGAGGTGCTCACGGGATTTTTGGCACTTGCCGCAATTTTCACCCTGTATTTAAATAATGATCCCGGTTTTGCCCTTTGGTCCCTTGTTTTAGCTGCTATTACCCTGCTAATGCTTCTATTCGGGCAGCGGGTGGCAAATGATTATGCCGGAGCTTTTACAATCGTCGGTTATTTTATTGTCATAATCTTCGGAATTTTCCTTGTTACAGCATAAAAAAAGGGTTCCGTAACGGAACCCTTTGATCTTTAACTGATAGAATTCTTATTCAGTAACTGCAGCATCTTCCTTAGTCACTCCTCTACTTTCATTTAGTTCCTTTAGAATTTCCTGGGTGATATCCAATCCTTCCTCAGCGTACATAATATTAGCAGATTCGTTGGATCCAAAAATGTAAGTGTAGTCGTTCTCTTCTCCGTACACCTTTACAAAATCCTTTACCTTGGTAATAAGAGAATCAATTACTACGTCCCCCTCCTGTCTTAATTGACTGCTCCTCATTTGTTGTTGTTGCTGAAGCATTTGCTGCTTGCGCATAAGTTCTTCCTGGGCAGCTTGCTTTTCTGCTTCGCTCATTGTCGCCATATTCTCCCTGAACTCCATTACTTCCTGCTGAAAACCCTGTGCAGCCGAATCCAGCTCTCTTTTCAAGCTTTCGGACCTTTCATTGAAATCTGCTTCCACTTCTTTCATTTCTGAATACTCCTGAATTAATACAGTCGTATCGACATATGCAGTTTTGTCGTTATTACATCCGGCTAGTATAGCTCCTAAGGAAAGAGCAATAAATAATTTTTTCATTTTAATTTCTATTTCGTTCGCAGCAAAAGTAAGAAAGCATTTTCATTCCCTACTTAAAAACGCAATTTTCTGAACCTATAAGGAAAATTCATAAAACTTTAAAAGTTATTTGGAAAATCTATTAAAACCGACGGTTAAAGAAGCTGAAAACAGGTGATTTCAGAAAAAAGAATAGGTAGATCATCATCTAAAAGAAGAAAACCTCTTAAAAAGCCTTAAAATGAGTTTTACTTGCTTTTCCTGATGAAGTAAGTGAGCGAGGAATAATTTCCTGTAGATCTGGCTTTGAAATTAGATATTGATCCGGTGAGAAGAGCTTTAGGTATATTTGAACTACCTGTAGCATATTTTTCCGAAAGCAGGCTCACATAAAAGGAATCAAAAAAAAGCCCTTTTTGAGAGGTAAGGAAAAAACCTGCCGAAGAAAAGATCTCCTTCATGGCTGAAGGTGAAAAATGATATAGGTGTCGCGGCACATCATATGCTGCCCAAAATTCCTTGTACTTCCGGGCATCATAACTTTTAAAATTTGGAACTGCGATGACCAGCAGCCCATCAGGTTTTAAAAGTCGGTTCAATTCAGAAATCTGTTCTTCAAGATCCGGCACATGTTCCAGCACATGCCACATAGTAATTACATCAAAACTATGGGAAGGAAAGGATTTGGTATTATCAATAAGTGGAAGACCTTTTTTAGAAGCAAGGTTCCGGGCTCCGGAATTCGGCTCGGCCCCAAATACTTTCCAACCTCGCTTTTTTGCCGCCAGCAAGAAATCACCCGTTCCTGCACCAATATCTAAAATATTTCCCTGCCCTGGTTTTTCTCTTTCAATCCAATTAAGCTTTTTGGAAAGCATAAGATCTTTCACTTTCTGATAAATCTTATCCAAAAATCCCTTTTTTGAATCGGTATGGGAAATGTATTTTTCGCTCTTGTAATAGGCCGGTAATTTATCAAGATCGGGTTTTGGAAATGTGGCAAGAAGATCAAGGTCCTTTGCTTTTCGCAGTTCAAAAACCTCTCCTGTAACGGTGTGGTCTTTACAGGTAAGGGAAGTTTTATTAGAAAATTCTAGTGGCAACATTGGAATTTTTTAAAGGATGTTCCACGTGGAACGATGAACAAATTATCGCCCCATATACACAAGCAGCACAGAGATATCATTAGGACTTACCCCGCTGATTCTTGAAGCCTGAGACACGGAAGTAGGCTTAACCTTTTTCAGTTTTTCACGCGCTTCGTATGACATCGACTTGATCCTGGAGTAATCAAAATCCTCCGGAATTTTAATCCCTTCCAGCCTGTGAAGTTTATCTGCATTGTTCTTTTCCTTTTCAATATACCCCGAATACTTCACTTGAATCTCGGTCTGCTCCAGCACTTCTTCAGTAAGATCATGCTCCTGAATAAATTCCTCTACCCCACTAAAATTTCGGATATCCTGCATGTCGATATTAGGCCGAGAAAAGACTTTAAAAATCTTATCACTCTGCTTCATGGCTGCCGAATTATTTGCCTCCAAAACAACATTTGCTTCTTCGGGCGCCACGCTGGTGTCCTTCAAAAATTCAACAAAAGAATGAGATTTAGATTTCTTTTCTTCCATTTTTCGAAGTCTCTTTTCCGAAGCCAAACCAATTCTATAAGACTTTTCGGTAAGCCTGAAGTCGGCAT
The DNA here is from genome assembly GCF_035607535.1 of Salinimicrobium aquimaris. Classification (NCBI taxonomy): domain Bacteria; kingdom Pseudomonadati; phylum Bacteroidota; class Flavobacteriia; order Flavobacteriales; family Flavobacteriaceae; genus Salinimicrobium; species Salinimicrobium aquimaris. Next base: position 146,513 of record NZ_JAYDZX010000003.1, on the reverse strand, counting down.
TATCCTGTCGAAGTAAAGTGCGATACTCGGCCCTTGACGTAAACATCCTGTAAGGCTCTTCGGTTCCTTTCGTGATTAGATCGTCAATAAGTACCCCGATATAGGCTTCACTTCTTTGTAAAATAAATTCTTCCTTTTCCTGCACTTTTAAAGCAGCATTAATTCCGGCCATCAAACCTTGTGAGCCGGCTTCTTCGTAACCGGTGGTTCCATTGATTTGTCCGGCAAAATAGAGTCCGCTAACGAGCTTGGTCTCCAAAGTATGTTTCAACTGGGTCGGCGGGAAATAATCATATTCAATTGCATATCCCGGTCTGAAGAATTTTACATTTTCAAATCCGGCAACAGAACGTAAGGCTTTGAATTGAACATCCTCGGGAAGAGAAGTTGAGAAACCATTAATATACATCTCTACAGTATTCCATCCTTCAGGTTCTATGAAAAGCTGATGTCTGTCCTTATCGGCAAACCGGTTGATCTTATCTTCAATAGACGGGCAATAACGGGGGCCAATACTCTTGATCCTGCCGTTGAACATTGGAGACCTGTCAAAACCTTCTTTTAATAAATTATGCACCTCGGGAGAGGTGTAAGACATGTAACAGGATCTCTGTTTCGTGAGCGGTTTTGTTTCATCGAGGTAGGAGAACTTTGACGGAATTTCATCTCCGGGCTGTTCGATCATCTTGGAATAATCCAGCGATCTTCCATCTACTCTTGGAGGAGTTCCGGTCTTCATTCTTCCGGCTTCAAAACCCAGCTGAACGAGCTCTTCGGTAATGCCTGTCGCAGCTCTTTCTCCTGCCCTACCCCCCCCGAATTGTTTCTCCCCTATATGGATCAAACCATTTAGAAAAGTACCATTCGTTAAGATGACCGTTTTGGATCTTATTTCTATTCCAAGGGAGGTTTTTACGCCTACAACTTTCTCTCCTTCTATGATAAGTCCTGACACCATTTCCTGGTAAAAATCCAGATTTGGTGTTCCTTCAAGACGCAGTCGCCAATGTTCGGCAAACATCATCCTGTCGCTCTGAACCCTCGGGCTCCACATCGCAGGTCCTTTTGATTTGTTCAGCATCTTAAACTGTATAGCACTTGTATCACTCACCAGCCCACTATAACCTCCAAGAGCATCTATCTCCCGAACGATCTGTCCTTTTGCAATTCCACCCATGGCCGGGTTACAGCTCATTTGTGCAATATTCTGAAGGTTCATTGTCACTAAAAGTGTGCTACAACCCATATTAGCTGCCGCTGCCGCTGCCTCACTCCCTGCGTGACCGGCCCCCACAACTATAACATCATACTTGTCTTGAAACATAAATTTCCTGCTATTGTTCCACGTGGAACATTTTCATTTTTTCTTCTTCCTTCTTTCGCATTATTTGCTCCTGTTCAGTGGTCTTATCTTTATACCCACAGAAGTGAAGCACCCCATGAATAATTACCCTTTTTAGCTCCTCAGTAAAAGTGACTTCATAAGTGCCGGCATTCTCTTCCACCCTTTGGGTGCTAATAAAGATATCGCCGTTGAGGATATTCCCAACAGAAGCATCAAAACTAATTATATCTGTGTAGGTGTCGTGATCGAGGTACTTTTGATTAATGTCTAAAAGATACTCGTCATCACAAAAAATAAAACTTATTTCACCGGTCTTTTTCCCTTCCGATGCAATCACCTTTTTAACCCAGGTTTCATAACCGGAAACACCCTCCAGTTCGAAATCATTTTCAGAATAGAAATTAATTATCTCTTCGTTCAAAATATTCTTTTACTTTAAGCTTGTAAACGGGGCGCAAAGGTAAGGTTTGTCTATTTAAAATTTCAGTGGTGCTAAAATATTCTTTAGCCCGCTCCCTGGCCGACTTAGTCTCGTTAGAATACACTTCCTTACCGGTAGTGGATTCTCTTTCAGGTTTTTCACCCTGTTGCCGCTCGGCATCTTCCAGTTCTATCAATCGGTGTTCCAATTTCTGCATTCTTTGAAGTACTCCCGGATCAAATCCTTTTTCCAATAGTTGTTTCTCGATTTGTTCCATTTCCTTTTTTACTCCATCACCCTTCCCATCCATACCTTCTTCTTTTAACTTCTTCTCAAGCGCCCGTCTCAACATTTGTTGCTCCTGAAAAATTCTAAAGAGCTCTCCACTTTCTTCTTCCCCAGATTCACCTTCCCCACCCTGTTGCTTCTGTTGTCCTTTTTGCATTTGTTCCTGCATTTCTTCATTAAGCTCACCCTGCTTTTGAATGATGTCCTGCAGCTGTTGACCCTGACCGCTCCCTTGTGAGGGTGACGAATTCATCATTTCTTCCATATTGCCCAGGATATCGCTTAATAAGTAGGCCAGATCGTTAGCTCCCGTTATCACATACTGCTGACTACTCAGACCCATCCTGATCTCATTTTGAGCTAACCTCTCAAGAGTCTGTTCCAGGCTGTAATCAACATCGATGAGTTTCTTTGTAATAGGTTCACTAATCATTTCATTCCGTAAAGCCAGATTGTATAAGCTATCATCAATATGCCTGAAATTCTCCCTTAAAAGATCCTGTCGTCTTAGCTTGCCCGGTAAGGTTGTATTATCACTTCCTAATTTTCTGAAGTCCTCCATAAGGTCTTCCTGGCCAAAGGAAAAAGTGACAAGATTGTCCAGGATTTGACGAAGCACGCTGGCATCTTCCTGCATTTGTTGCATTCCTGCCTGCTGCATTTGTTGCTTCATTTTTTTACTCATCTGCATAAGCTTTTCAGCGGCCTTCTTCTGTTCCTTTTTTGCCCCTTCCCTGTTCTGCTTCTCAAGTTCTTCTCCTGCTTTTTGCTGATCTTCCAGTACTCCTTCCTGTTCCTCTTCACTTTCAGGAATGTCCAGAGGTTTCTTTAGATCTTCGTTTTCCTTCTCAAGATCTTTAAGCTCCTCAAAAACTTCATCTGTTTTTTGAGACAAAGAATCCTGAGCTGACTTTGTATTGGAAATATCCTCTTCAGCCAGCTTTTGCTGATCCTCTCCTAATTTTTCCAGCTCCTCAGCAATTTTTGCAGACTTCTCCTGAACGTAATATTTCTTCGTCAATTCAAGTAACTGTTCAAGGCTTCTCTCCTGGTTGCGGGAATTTTTTGATAGTTCTTCCAGCTTTTCCTGAAGACCCTCCTCTGTAATTTTTTCAGAATACTTTTCGAGCTCCTCCAGCAGTTTCTCATTCTCTTCCAAATCTTCTTTCCTGTTTTCTAAACGCTCCTCGAGATTCTTTTTCAACTCCTCATTTTGCGGTGCGGTTTCCTCCTGCAAATTCCTTTTAAGCTTCTCCGCAAAATTTTCCATTATCTGGTTTTGCTGCTTTTGCCGTTGAAGAAAATTTTCCAGCTTCTTCCGGTCATTGTAATTCAGTTCCTTTTTCTCTCTCTGAAGCCTTGACAATTCCTCCAGTTCCTTCTCAGAAAGTTTCAATTTTTCCAGAGAATTGTCTATTCCCTTTATAGCTTTTTGTTGTTCCTGTAACCTCTGTTGCTTTTCTTCGGAATCCGTTTTACTGTTATAGCTAAAAACTCTGCTTTTTACTCTTTTATAACCGTTAAGAGCATCATTATCAATGACTTCAAAGAAAAATTCATACATTTTCCCCTTTTCAAGACTTATGGTATCGGGAAAGCTGGTAACGAACTCCCCCACATTTCCTTTTCCAAAAGGAAGCCGCACCTTAAAGGAATTAGTTTTATCACCCTTCTCCTCAACCACCAGGTTAACAACTCTAATTCCATAATCGTCGGACACTTTTCCATAGAAATATTGGAAATCGGGCTCCAGAGAGTCGATCTGTTGTTCCAGAATGAGCTCTGGATGCTCATCCCTCACAATCCTGATCTGGTAATTAAGACTTTCAAAATTCTTCACCTTTGCATTAGAAGTGCTTATTTCATAGTTCACGTTAGCTCTTAATTGTTTTCGAAGCCGAAAAAGATCTCCCCTCTTTTGGAATTTTTGAAGAGTATCCGGAAGTTTCATTTCAACGTTATTGGTAGCGGTGGTTTCCAACTCCCAATTCACCTGTGTACCTTCAGGAACCGTAGCATTACCCGTACCTTCAACTACCTCCTCCCCTAATCCAGTATGCTGTGGAAATTCCAGAATCATCTTCAAATTCCTCATTTTTGGAACCTCAATAACTTCTACTTCATATTTCGGGCTACGGATCTCGTTAGCCAAAATCTGAAAATCAAAAGAAGCCTGTGCGGGCTCAAAGGTGTATTCGAACAAGCCGGGTGAAACCCGCTTCATAAAATAACTTTGGCCGTTGTATTGTACAGAGGCATCCTGGGGAACAATTCTTCCACTGGTACTCACCTGAATGGTCAGCGGTTCATTTTCCCTGATTTTTAACCGGTCATTGAGAAGCTGAAAAGAAAACGGTGCAGGAGGTTCATAAGCAGTTTTGTAATTAACTACCCGTTCATAACTACCGGAAAAAACTTCTGTTCTTCCTGAAAGAACTACCAATAGAATAATAAGTACGGGAATGGCAGCATACTTCAGATATGGCAGGTTCTTCTTTAGATCCACCGCCATGGTAAAGGGTACGGGACGTAATTCTGCGGCTTTTTGATCTATTGAGGCAATTAAAAGATCGGTCCTTTCATCATTCTTGCTTAGCTGAAGTAGGTTCAGCAGTTTATCACTTACTTCAGGAAAGTGGCGCCCAATAATTCGTGAAGCTTCAGTATATCCAATCCCGTGGGAAATCCGGAAGAGTTTAAGCAAGGGATATATGATGAACCTTCCGAAGAGAAAGATCTCCACCCCTACAAAACTCCAGAATAAAATACTCCTGCCGGTAGGATCAAGCCACAACAAATGTTCAACAAAGAGTGTTACGAGAAAATATAACAACCCAATGGATACAAACAGAATGGAGCCTTTGAGCAGTTCATTGAGATAAAACTTTCTTATAAACGCCTCCAGCTTGTTACGTAAGATCTCAAAATTATCCATGCTCCTCCCCATTTTTGAATCTTATAAAATTACAATTTTATTCGAGAAATTTTGGAACCTCCACATTTTCAGCTGCATTTCGAGAACCTAAAGAATCCTTTATCTTTGCGCAATAAAATACGCGTTATGTCTACAGAAAAAGTAAGAGTGCGTTTTGCACCGAGTCCTACGGGGCCATTACATATAGGAGGAGTAAGAACTGCCCTTTTTAACTACCTGTTCGCTAAAAAACATGGCGGAGATTTCATTCTTAGGGTGGAAGATACAGACCAGGCAAGATTTGTGGAAGGAGCAGAAGAATACATCATAGAATCTCTAAACTGGTGCAATATCCCTTTTGATGAAGGACCTGGAAAAGAGAAAGACGCCGGACCTTACCGTCAAAGCGAAAGAAAAAGCCTCTACAGGGAGTATGCCGAAATGCTTATTGCTTCGGGTAATGCTTACTACGCTTTTGATACTTCTGAAGAGTTGGATAAGCATAGGGAAAATCATGAGGCAAAAGGAAAAACTTTCATCTACAACTGGCACAACCGTCAAAAATTGAAGAATTCCCTCTCTTTACCGGAGGCTGAAGTAAAGCAGAAAATAGAGGCAGGGGAAGCATATGTCATCCGCTTTAAGGCGCCAGAAGATGAAACCCTGCACCTAAAGGATGAAATAAGGGGAGAGATGACCATTGACACAAAGATCCTGGATGATAAGGTGCTTTTTAAAAGCGACGGGATGCCAACATATCACCTCGCCAATATTGTGGATGATCATTTGATGAAGATCACTCACGTAATTCGAGGAGAAGAATGGCTTCCTTCCCTTGCTTTGCACGTGCTTTTATACCGTGCCTTTGATTGGAAAGCACCAAAGTTTGCTCACCTTCCATTAATCCTGAAGCCACAGGGAAAAGGAAAACTAAGCAAGCGGGATGGCGACAAGATGGGTTTCCCGGTCTTTCCGCTGGAATGGAAAGATCCGAAATCGGGCGACGTTTCTACAGGTTACCGGGAAGAAGGATATTTTCCCGAAGCGGTTGTGAATATGCTGGCTCTCCTTGGTTGGAATGCCGGAGGTGGAACTGAAAAGGAAATTTATACCCTAGAAGAACTTACCAGGGCTTTTAGTTTAGAGCATGTTTCGAAAGGCGGATCAAAATTTGACCCTGAAAAGACCAGGTGGTTCCAACATCATTACATGCAGGAAACTAACAACGAAGAGCTGGCAAAAGATCTTGTAGGCCTTCTTCAGGAGAAAGGAATTTCAACATCACAGGAGTACGCACAACATATAATTTCACTTCTAAAGGAAAGAACCACGTTTTTAAGCGACTTCTGGGAACAGGGGAGCTACTTCTTCACTGCGCCTGAAAAATACGATGAGAAAGCCGCTAAAAAAGCATGGAAGGAAGATACAGCCGGAATAATGGAGAAGGTTATTAGTATTCTGGAAGAAGTTGAAGATTTTAGTGCAGGAAACGTGCAGGAAAGCGTGAAGTCCTGGATAACTTCAGAAGGAATTGGTTTTGGAAAAGTGATGCAGCCATTCAGGTTATCGTTGGTTGGCGCAATGCAGGGACCAGATGTATTTGATATTGCCGCTGCAATTGGCCGGGAGGAAACCATCTCCCGAATAAGAAAGGCCCAAAGCGAACTTTAGTACAGAAAAATTCAAACTGAAAAAGCCATTTTTGAGAGGTCTCAAAAATGGCTTTTTCAGTTAGTGTAATTTCGTTTACAAATAGAAGGTAATTCCCCCTGCAATTATGCTCATGTTACCTTTGAACGACGGCGTAGAAGGATCTATTTCCTGCAGCCCCTCATCATCAAGTCCTTTAAGGAAGTTATTGAGACCGTACTGGTATTGTGCCCAAAATTTTACGGTTTCCCATCCCCCACTCAGTCCAACGGCGAGGTTAAAATTGAAGGTGGAAACATTCTCTAGATCTATCGCATTGAGATTATAGTTACCAACATAATACAACTCCTTATCCTGCCTTGCCTCAAGTTTTCCGTTCACCTGAACTACAGGCCCGGCTTCAACACTAAGGTAATGATCAAGTAGCTTATAACTGGCAAAGAAATTCCCCTGCACCCCAATCATGTTGTATTCAATTTGAGTATCGGCAGTTGTTGTTTCAATCTTCTGGCGACCTTCAATATCTACATTAAAGTCATAAAAATTGATTCCATAAACGAACTGGAAATCTTCGTAGAAAGAAGCTCTGGTTGTAAAACCTGCGGTCCAGCTAAGCTTTGGAGTCACCTGGAGATCATCTGTAATAATATTAAAATGATTTACTCCTCCCTGCAGCCCCAGTCTGTTGTATTCCCCATCCCAAATACGGCGCTGTGCCTGTGTGCTGAAGGAAAAGAATAAAATCCCTGCAAGAAGAATAACTTTCTTAAGATCCATAAATGTTGATTTGAGAAATGAGGGGCTAATGTAGGTGATTATTTTCATATCTTTCGTTAAAATTAACTTACAACCATGATTCCCACTATTCTAACCATCTTCTTCGCTATTCTTGGATTGATCATTCTTTTCTCCGGAATATTTACAGTTAAACAGCAAACTGCTGCCGTGATTGAACGCTTCGGAAAATTCCAGCGTATTAGTAACAGCGGATTACATTTTAAGGTTCCTGTTTTTGATCAGATCTCCGGAAGGATCAACCTAAAGGTTCAACAGCTCGATGTACTTGTTGAGACAAAGACCAAAGACGATGTTTTTGTAAAACTGAAGATCTCTGTACAGTTCCAGGTCATTAGCGCAAGGATCTACGACGCCTTCTACAAGTTGGAGAATTCTCATGACCAAATCACCTCTTACGTATTTGACGTGGTTCGTGCCGAAGTTCCAAAAATGAAACTGGATGATGTGTTTGAGAGAAAGGATGACATTGCAATTGCCGTTAAACGGGAATTGAACGAAGCAATGGAGGAATATGGTTATGATATCATTAAAACCCTTGTGACCGATATTGATCCCGATGTACAGGTAAAAGCTGCCATGAATAGAATCAACGCATCAGAAAGGGAGAAAGTGGCTGCTGAATATGAAGCAGAAGCCGAAAGGATCAAGATCGTTGCCAAGGCCCGCGCAGAAGCTGAAAGTAAGCGTTTACAAGGACAGGGTATTGCAGACCAGCGAAGAGAAATTGCACGCGGTCTTGAAGAAAGTGTAGATGTCTTGAACAATGTCGGGATCAATTCCCAGGAGGCTTCTGCTTTAATAGTGGTCACGCAACATTATGACACGCTTCAATCTCTCGGGGAAGAAACCCAAAGTAATCTTATACTTTTACCTAACTCTCCACAAACCGGAAGTGACATGCTAAATAATATGATCGCATCCTTTACTGCCTCCAATCAAATTGGAGAAGCAATGAAAAAAGAAAATGCTTTAAGGGAGAAAAAACGCAGGGAAAAACAGGAGCGAAAAAAGAGAGAACTACCTCCGGAACTGCCACAGGAAGATCCCGATAGCCCGGAAGAATAGTCTTATTTGAATTTGTTGCCTATAAATGCCAGGACTGATGTAGTTCCTTTAAGGATATAAGGGTTTTTCATCAGGCTGTTGGCTGCGTCCTTCACAATACGCTTGGGAGAGAGACTTTCCTTTGTCTGATTCATACTCAACAGAACCTTTTCTTTGTCAATCTCTCTTTGGAGTTTAAGGAGTTGCAGATCGCGTTCTATTTCTTTGAAATTCTTATACTCTCTCATTGTCCTTGATTATGATTTCATCGGTTTCAAAATCCTTTTGAGGAGTGAACTCATGATGTTCCTCGTGGACCGGCTTTTTTTCGGGCTTCTGAAAGAACTTTCTGGATGCTCCGGGCAATATGGCCTTCATTAGCACTTTACTACCAAAGAAAACGAAGAAAAGGACCAATAAGAGATAAATACCCGCCACAATAAAGAAACCACTGCTTGGGGAATCGATCCAGTTACTTAGAGCTACTGCGACAGCGATGGATATGAACATTATAAAAAAGAACATAAAAAGGGCTATTGCCACACCTTTAATGGCGGCAATAGCTCCATGTATGCTCTTATTAAAGAGTTCTAGTTTATAATACTCAGCACTACTGTGTGCTAAGGCTTTAACGTTCTCCTTTAATTGTTGAAAATTGTTGGATATTCTTCCAAATGCCATAAACGCTTAGACTGCAGCATTACCTGTATTCTTCTTTCCTTTGGAAGCTACGCTTTCGTCAATGTTAGCGTTATCATCTGTGCCTCCTTTTCGATCTTTCTGAAATTTGGCATTCTGTCTTTTTAGCTCGTCGAGTTTAGTTTCAAGACTACTGAGGATCTCATCGGCTTTATAGCTTGCTGAAGATAAAGTTTCCTCCAGTCTCTGCTCAAAATCAGATTTGGCTTTTTTGGCTTTTTGACTAAGATTGGAAGAAGTTTCGCGGTATCGCTTATTTAGGTCATCCTGAGTTCTTCTTGCATTCTCACCCAGTTTTCTCCTGGTTTCCTCTCCACTTTCAGGTGCATATAACATTCCAAGGCCTGCTCCTATAGCTGCCCCGGTTAGCAATGCTAAAAATGTACTTCCTGATTTTGCCATGATATTGTTGGTTATTAAGATTAATACTACAACCAAATATACTTCAATGTGGTCTGTAGCGCTGTTAATAACCGGTTAATATACAAAAACCAATGCTAAATTATTCTTAATTGGCACCGTCCGCACGGCCTGCTAATTCTTACCACCCCACGAATCCCTTAAGGTTACCGTGCGATTGAAAACAAGCTGTTCTTTTGTGCTTTCCTTATCAACGTTAAAATATCCTAATCTTTGGAATTGGAATTTATCCCCTGGCTCTACGTCCTTCAGGCTAGGCTCAAGGTATGCCGTGATGATCTTAAGAGATTCAGGATTCAAAAAATCAAGAAAATCTTTGTCTTTGTCGGCATCCGGTGATTCCACAGAGAAAAGTCGGTCATAAAGCCTTACTTCTGCTTCTATAGCATGTTTGGCCGATACCCAGTGCAATGTTCCTTTGACCTTGCGCATGGATTCCTCGGTTCCGCTTCCACTTCGGCTTTTTGGATCGTAAGTACAGTGAATTTCTGTGATCTCTCCTGCCTCGTTCTTTACCACCTTTTCACCTTTTATGATATATGCATTTTTCAGCCTTACTTCTTTTCCAAGAGTTAGCCTGAAGAACTTACGATTCGCCTCTTCCTTAAAATCTTCCTGTTCTATATATAACTCTCTTGAAAACGGCACCTGTCTTGAACCTGCAGTTTCGTCCTCAGGATTATTTTCGGCTTCGAGCCATTCTTCTTCAGTTTCAGGATAATTGGTAATCACCAGTTTTACAGGATCAAGTACCGCCATTACCCTTGGCGCAGTCTTGTTAAGATCTTCCCGGATACAGAATTCCAACAGGGAAACATCTATGATATTTTCCCTTTTTGCGATCCCTATGGTATCTGCGAATTTGCGGATTGATTGTGGGGTATAACCTCTTCTTCTTAGACCCGAAATAGTTGGCATTCTTGGATCATCCCAGGATTGCACTATTCCTTTTTCAACAAGGTGAAGCAATTTTCTTTTGCTTACAATCGTATGGCTGAGATTACGACGCGCAAACTCACGCTGTTTTGGCTTAAAATCTTCTGAAGAACTCACCTTTTCAAGGAACCAGTTATAAAGCTCCCTGTGCGGCAAAAATTCCAGCGTACAGAAAGAATGTGAAACAGATTCGATAAAATCACTTTGTCCATGAGCCCAGTCGTAGAGCGGATAGATCATCCAGTCGGTCCCTGTGCGGTGATGTTTGCGGTGCAGGGTTCTGTACATCACAGGATCTCGCATCAACATGTTCTTTGCCGCCATGTCAATCTTCGCCCTAAGCACATGCTCCCCTTCCTTAGTTTCCCCATCTTTCATCTTCTGAAAAAGCTCCAGGTTCTCCTCAACAGAGCGATCCCTGTACGGACTGTTCTTCCCCGGCTGAGTGGGAGTTCCTTTTTGTTCTGCAATAGCTTCTGAAGGCTGACTGTCAACATACGCATCGCCGGATTTTATCATCTCCACCGCCCAGTCGTATAACTGCTGAAAATAATCTGAAGCATAACATTCTTTAGCCCATTTAAAACCAAGCCATTCCACGTCACGTTTAATAGCGTCTACGTATTCCTGTTCTTCTTTGATTGGATTTGTATCGTCAAACCGAAGGTTCACAGGAGCATTATACTTCTCCCCCAGCCCAAAGTTGAGGCAAATAGAAGAAGCGTGGCCAATATGAAGATAGCCGTTCGGTTCGGGTGGGAACCTGAATTGCAGGTCCTCTTTTTTATAGTCGTTCTTTAGATCTTCTTCTATGATTTGCTCAATAAAATTGAGGGATCTTTTTTCTTCAGCCATAGTTTCTAATTCATCTTTAAGGGGGACAAAATTACAGAAAATAAACATCATTTCCGCTGCTGCTCATATGTCTTCTGAATTGTTGTTATCTTCGCAAAAAATTAAGTTTTGGGAAGTATTAAACTCAGGAATATCAAAGTTTTCGCCTATCACGGCTGCCTTGAAGAGGAAGGCCAGATTGGAAGCGATTACAGGGTCGATCTCAAGGTGAAAGGGGATCTTTCTCTTTCGGCAAAGACCGATGCTTTAAAAGATACCATTGATTACGTGCATTTGAACAAGATCGTAAAGGAGGAAATGGCAATACGGTCCAAGTTGCTGGAAACGGTAGCCGAACGTATACTCAACCGCGTCCTGGATGAGCTGTTAATCGTTCAAAAAGTGACAGTAGATGTTTCCAAGATCAATCCTCCAATAGGCGGAAATGTCGCAATGGTGACAGTAAAGAGAAGTAAAAGCAGGTAATTGCTTAATTATTTCTAAAGGCCGTAAAAGCATAGGCCTGAAAAAAGAAATTTTATTACATTTGCCTCCGTATTCAAAAGGCATCGTGGCCGAGTGGCTAGGCAGAGCTCTGCAAAAGCTTGTACAGCGGTTCGAATCCGCTCGATGCCTCCAAAAAAAGCTCCCATTTCCGGGAGCTTTTTTAATTCTCAAAAATTCAAATTCCAAGTAAGGGTCTTAATACTGGCGTTTGAAGGAAAAGATTATATATAAAAAGCTTGTACACCGATTCTCCCGAAACTTCAGGACGCACAATGCCTACAAAATTCAAAAAATAAATTCCGATTTTTAGCTCCTTATTCGAAGTATTCAATATATGCCCCGGAAGTAGGGGTCATATTATCAATCTGATCCTGCAACTGATTCATTTCCTGCGGAATTAATCCCTGAATGATCAAAAAGATCCCGAAAATGACAAGTATGACACTTATGCCTTTCTTCACATTATAAATTCGGGTAGGAGTAAGTTTTTGATTCAGCTTTTTTGCAGCAAGGATCTTAAAGATGTCAACTAGAAGATAAGTTCCTAAGACCGCACCAAAGAAAACTATCATCCTGTTGGTTTCCATTTCCAGTTGAGGCCCGAATACGATAATAAGTCCCAACCAGAACCCTAAGACTCCAATGTTTATAAAGTTTAGTAGGAAACCTTTTGCCGCAAGCCCTAAATAGTCTCTTTTATTCAATTTCTGTATCTCCGGAACCTCTTCATGCTTTAAAACCTTCCGGTTTTGAATGAATTGAATAATGCCATAAGTGACCAAAATACCCCCGCCGAAAACAAAAAGAGCCGGATCATCCTTGATCCGGTTCAGTAATTTTGTGGTACTTAAATAGGCTATAAGCAAAAATACGACATCAGCAAAAATAACTCCGAGGTCAAAGGAAATAGCAGCTCTAAAACCTTTTATAGCAGCGGTTTCAAGGAGTACGAAAAATACAGGCCCCAAAAGGAAAGCAAGGAAAAATCCTAAAGGTATCGCAGCCAGTATATCCTGAAACATTCAGATCTTTTAATTTCACAAAGATAAAATTTTACCTCACTTACAAAATTCTTCCGCCAAGACTTGTCTTTTTATCTACTTCAGCAGGGTTTCCAAAGATCTCTACTGTGCCTCCCAGCTTAGCGGTAGCCTTGACATAATCTGTAGCGTAAACCTCTCCCTTACCTGCAGTACCGGCACTCACCTCGGCTCGGGAAGTTCGCAGATCTTTCCCGTAATAATGTCCGCCGGTATTGGTCTCCACCACCTGTTCTTCAGCTTTACCTTCGAGGGTGATCTTACCTCCCGAAACTGCTTTTGCGTGGATCTTACGGCTGTTCACCCTGGCAAGGATATTCGCAGCTTCCTGGGTGCGAAAAGTGAGCTCCTGCCCTTTTATTTCACCTGAAACTTCAACTATTGAACCTTCATTGGCATCTATGGTCGCTAAATCTTTTGTATAAAGCGTGATACGGGTATTGTTTTTGGACCAGATGTTATCAAGGGAAAGCCTTATCTCCAGCCGGTCTTCAACTATGTCGAATTTTACATCATTTTTACTGTGGCCGGTAATAACGATCTTGTTTTTATCTGAAGGAATAATTTCAACTTCAACCGCATTGAAGGTCTTGACTTCAGTGAAATCTCCCAGTTCCTTCTCTACATCCTGTGCAGCGACAGAAAGGCTGAGGAATAAGATCATCAGCGGGAATAAAAATGTACTTCTAATGTTAGTTTTCAACTTCATTTCTGTTTCCAATTAAATTAAAGTCAAGATGCCTTTTTACAAGATCGGCATTCTTAACTGTCACATAAACTTCGTCACCTAACTGGTAAACCTTTCCTGTTTTACGGCCTATAATGGCATATTGATCGGGATCAAAATCGAAATGGTCTTCTCTAATATCCCGCAGCCTAACCATACCTTCACATTTGTTTGCAATGATCTCCACATAGATCCCCCACTCGGTCACACCAGAAATAACGCCCAGGAACTCCTCATCATTGTGGTCCTGCATAAATTTTATCTGCATGTATTTGATGGAATCGCGCTCTGCGTTAGTTGCCAATCCTTCCATATTACTGCTGTGCTGGCATTTTGACTCATATTCCTCCTCGGGTGCAGATTTACCATTGTCGAGATAATGCTGAAGCAACCGGTGCGCCATAACATCAGGATACCTTCGTATTGGGGAGGTAAAGTGAGAATAATGGCTGAAAGCAAGACCGTAATGACCAATGTTCTCTGTACTGTAATAAGCTTTGCTCATTGTTCTTATGGTAAGGGTATCAATAAGGTTTTGTTCCTTTTTTCCCTGTACATTTTCCAATAGATTGTTGAGCGATTGTGAGATCTGCTTTTGATCCCTGAGGTTGAGCTTATGACCAAACTTACTCACAAGGGATTGTAAGGCAGCCAGTTTTTCATCATCGGGTTCATCGTGGCATCGGTAGACAAAAGTTTTCTTTGGCTTTTGTTTTCCAATGAATTCAGCAACTTTTTTGTTTGCGAGAAGCATGAATTCTTCAATCAGCTTATTGGCCTCTTTTGAAGTCTTAAAGAATACCCCTACCGGTTCATTTTTGTCATCCAGCTCAAATTTAACTTCGACTTTATCAAATGAGATCGCTCCTTCCCTCATTCTCTTCTTTCGCATCACCTCAGCGATCTGGTTCATTTTCAGAACGGCTGAAACAATAGAATCTTCTACAAGACGGCTTTCCCCCGTAAGGGAAATTTCCGAAGGAATGTCACCACCAGTGGTTTCAATGATGTATTGAGCTTCTTCATAAGCAAAACGCGCATCTGAGTAGGTGACCGTCCTGCCAAACCATTGATCTTTTACTTCACCTTTATCTGTCATTTCAAAAACTGCAGAAAAGGTGTATTTCTCCTCGTTAGGTCTTAAGGAACAGGCATTGTTGGATAAGATCTCCGGTAACATGGGTACTACCCTGTCCACCAGGTAAACGGAAGTAGCCCGGTTAAAGGCTTCTTCATCCAAAATGGTTCCCGGTTTTACATAATGGGAAACATCTGCAATGTGGATCCCAATTTCATAATTCCCGTTTTCCAGTTGTTGAAAACTTAAGGCATCATCAAAATCCTTGGCATCCTTAGGATCAATAGTGAAGGTCAACACTTCCCTCATATCTCTCCTTTTATTGATTTCTTCCTGCTGAATGCTGGTATCAATTCCTTGTGCAAAATCTTCTACTTCCTGCGGAAATTCATGCGGTAGTCCATATTGAGCAAGAATGGAGTGTATTTCGGTGTGATGTTCTCCCGGCTTTCCCAGAACCTGGGTAATACGGCCGAAAGGAGAATCTGCCTTCTCCGGCCATTCCTCCAGCTCCACTACAACTTTATCACCATTTTTTGCATCTCCAATTTTGTTCTTCTGAACAAAAATGTCGGTGTACATTTTCGGATCCTGAATAGCTACGAACCCAAAGTTTTCCTGAAGTTGCAAAACACCTACAAACGCAGTCTTTTTACGATTAATAATTCTGGTTATTTCACCTTCAGATTTTTTATTCCTGCGTCTTTTATAAACGTAGATCTCAACTTCATCACCATTAAATGCTTTATTGATATTGTTAGATGGTATGAAAACATCTTCATTTAATTCTTCAACAATGACATAACCACTGCCTTTAGCCGTCATATCGAGTATCCCTTTATATCTGTCTACATTGGCATTAAGACGGTACCTACCGCGGTCAACTTCCTCTATTTTCTTTTTGGCTGCAAGCTGGGAAAGTGTGCGAATGATCTTATTCCTGTTGGTAGGATCATCAACTCCCATTTTTGCAGCTATTTGTTTATAATTAAAATCTTTTCCAGTCTCCTTGCGCATAATTCCAAGAATTGTTTGTGTCACGCTTTCAAGACTGGCAGATTTGTTTTTTTGGTTCTTCTTTTTACTCATTTCTATATTTAAGCTCTAAAATTAAGTCTTAATATTCACATCTACCTGAATTTATAACATTTTAAGGCTGCAACAGGAATGTGTTTAAAAAAAGATAATCATTTAGTAAGAAAGAATTAACATAAAAAACCGAAAATTCTTAAAATAATATTAAATTTGTTTAGACAATTTCTCGCTAGGATCTATGAGTAAATCAACTAAAATAACCTTGGTTTTTATTCTAATTTTCGTTGTTGGGGTCCTAACTTTCGTGGCTTCAATAAA
The DNA here is from genome assembly GCF_035607535.1 of Salinimicrobium aquimaris. NCBI lineage: Bacteria > Pseudomonadati > Bacteroidota > Flavobacteriia > Flavobacteriales > Flavobacteriaceae > Salinimicrobium > Salinimicrobium aquimaris. Next base: position 130,459 of record NZ_JAYDZX010000003.1, on the reverse strand, counting down.
TCATTCTCTAAACAATCCGGTCAACAAAGGACTCTATTCAGAGTCTTCTCCACTTTATTAGAAAGTACTATCTTTAGTAGCAAGCCATTGTTATGAAAGATTTTATTACTCTCGCGGTTTTTACATATCCTCATGAATTTACCATTCTAAAGCTTCTACTGGAGCAGGAGAACATAAGGCATTTTTTTCAAAATGAAACTATGGTGGGTGTCTTCCCGTTTTACTCGAACGCTCTTGGGGGAATCAATCTTAAAGTTCATCCCGGTGACCTGGAACGCGCAAAAGAGATACTCGACAATTTTAATGATCATCCTACTCCATTAAAGATCGTTTAGTTTTCAACAGTTATATTAATAAGTCTATTTTCTTTCTTTTTTAAAAAATTAAAATGTTGATTTATTATAGTCTGTTGATATGTAGAACAACTTTTTTAAATCTTTTTTGGAAAAGAGACGGGGAGTAGTAGAGTAACAAGTTATGAACAGCAGCAGGAGAGCTTAACCAGTTGATTTATACTATAATTTTTATTTTTCTTAACAACTGTTCATAACGAAATGTGAATTCCAATCTTTAATAACTTGACTAATTTTTAATGTTTAGAAGTGAAATTTTGATGCTGAAAACTTCTCCGAAAAAAGTGACTTAAAAATTTCATTCTCTCCTCCTTTCTTTCATATTGGGATTTCCCATGACTTTACCAAATTTTAATTTGCTTTTTTTGGTTTCATTTATGAACAAAATATCAACTTTTATAAAGGCTTTATTTTTAAGGTATTGTAACATTTAATTAACAATAGGTAAAATAGAAGTTGATAAGCCAAATTTTTACCTTTGTGACTCATAAAATCTCCAGATAATGAAAATATCAATAGGAAACGATCATGCCGGTACCACTTACAAAGAGGCAGTGGTGGATTATCTCAAAAGCAGAAATTTTGAAGTTGTAAACCACGGTACCGATAGTGAAGAAAGTGTGGATTACCCCGATTTCGTTCATCCAGTTGCACAAGATGTCGAGAACAGGACTTCCGATTTTGGTATCATTATTTGTGGAAGTGGTAATGGTGCGAATATGACGGCCAATAAGCACCAGGCAGTAAGATCGGCTCTTTGCTGGACAAAAGAGATCGCTGCTTTGGCACGGGAACATAATGATGCTAACATTCTAAGTATTCCTGCCCGCTACACTTCCAAAGAACAGGCTGTGGAAATGGTACAGGTTTTTCTTGATACAGAATTTGCAGGTGGCCGTCACAGCCGCCGTGTTGAAAAGATCTCCTGTAAATAATGAAGATCAAAATTCTCACTTTTGAAGAGTTAAATATTGATGAACTGTACCAAATTTTACAGCTACGTTCAGAGGTTTTTGTTGTAGAACAGGATTGTGTCTATCAGGATATTGACGGCAAAGATCAGAAAGCGGTTCACGTTCTTGGTTTTGAAGAAGAGAAATTAGTTGCCTATACCAGGATCTTTGCTCCCGGTATTTATTTTGAGGAAGCAGCTATAGGTCGGGTAATTGTAAAGGAAGGATTCAGAAAGAAAAATTACGGCCACGAAATCCTGGATGCTTCTGTTACAGCTATAAAAGAACGGTTTAAGACCGAAATAATCAAGTTATCGGCACAGACCTACCTCACAAAATTCTACGAAAGTCATGGTTTTCAACAAATCGGTGAAGGATACCTGGAAGATGGTATTCCTCATATAGCTATGCTGAAGAATTAGCCTTTTAAGATCTCCTGGTATCGGGTTTTATCCTGCAAAATTTCCTTGGCTTTCAATATCTCCGGATTCTTTTGAACATAATAATCATAAAGGCCTTCTTTGTAGAAATACCTTTTGATGATCTCTTCCGAAAGTAAGCTCATGATCTCAGCTTTTTTGGCAGTTAAAGCTTTTTCTTTTGAGCTTGAGATAGCCTGTTGTATTTCCGTAAGATCCTTCGAAATGTCCTGTTGATAACCTTCATTTTCAGCTGCAGCTATAACATCTTGCAGTTCTTTTTCAGTTTCAGTTTGAAAGTCAAAATCTGTTGTTTCCAGGAAATTCTTGAAATCTGAATAATCCTTTTCTGTGAAACTGAATTCTTCAGGAGAATTTAATTGGTGGGTGTAGTAATAATTCGTAGCATAGTCAAAAATGGCATTTTCCTGAAGTATTGCATTGGTGATATCACTAAATTCCGAAGTTTCCATTTTTACATCGGGTGAGATTCCTCCACCGTCGTAAACCTTTCTTCCATTACGGGTTTTGAACTCGTTGTAATCCTGAGCTGTGTACCTTACAGCATTTCCTTCTTCATCACGTTGACGATAATCCAGCGCCTGTATACAACGTCCACTAGGGGTATAGTATCTTGAAATGGTAACTTTTAGCTGAGTGCCGTAAGTAAGGTCTTTAGGCCTTTGTACAAGACCTTTTCCAAAGCTGCGGGCACCAATGATCACTGCGCGGTCAAGATCCTGAAGAGAACCTGCCAAGATCTCACTGGCAGATGCACTTCGGCCGTTTATTAACACTGCTAATGGAATCTCGGTATCTACAGCCTTACGTGTTGTTGAGAACGTCTGATTGTACTTTTCAACTGCCGACTTTGTGCTGGTGATCAACTCTCCTTCGGGCACAAAAATATTGGTGACATTTATAGCTTCAGAAAGTAATCCGCCGGGATTGCCGCGCAAATCGAGAATGATCTTTTCGGCGCCTTCATCCTTGAGTTTCTTTAAAGCTTTGACTGTTTCAGAAGAAGCATTCCGGTTAAACTGGGAAAGTACTATGTATCCAGTTTTGTCTTCAAGCAATTTGAAATATGGAACAGCTTTAATCTCAACAGCACCACGGGTAAGGGTAGTGGTTTTGGTTTCTCCACGGCGTTTAAAAGTGAGTTCTATACTGCTGTTTGGGGCACCTTTAAGGAGTTCTCCTGCATCTTCACTAAAACCGGCCACCGAAATATTCCCGATCTTGATGATCTCATCTCCGGCCTTTAATCCGGCTTTATCGGCAGGATAATCCTTATATGGCTCAATGATGACGATCTTGTCGGCTTTAATTCCCACTGTTGCACCTATACCGGTGTATTCCCCCGCATTATCTATTCTTGCTGCCTGTACTTCCTGTTCATTCCAGTAATGCGTATAAGGGTCAAGGTCTTCCAGCATGGCATTTATAGCAGTGTCCATAAGCTTTGCAGGATTTGTCTCATCAACATAGTTCATGTTGAGCTCCTTAAAAAGGGTCGTAAAGATCTCCAGTTGCTTGGCGATCTCAAAAAAATCGGCTTTGTAACTAACGTTGGTAAAGAACAGCACAGGAATGGCTGCCAAAAATGCTATTTTAGATAGTGTTTTTTTCATGTTCCTTCATTTTTTCTTGCTCCACAAATCGTTTAAGAAGTTCTTCGCTGCTGCGGAATAATTCTGAATAAGTCCAAATCTCGCGCCCGGTGTAGATCAACATCAACGCGTAATTACCGGCTAATTTACTGGTAACAAGATACTTATTTTTTCTATAGGCTTCCCGCATAAGCCGCTTAATTTTGATCCTGTCTACGGCCCGCTTAAAATTTCTCTTCGGAACAGAAACGGCAACTTTATTCAGCTTTTCTGAAGGATCCTTCAGCGGAAGGTATACGAGTCTTAAAGGATATTTTTTGACGGAATTGCCTTCAGCAAACAATCTGTCGATCATCACCTTGCTTTTTAGCTTTTCTTTTTTTCCGAAGCTTTCATCCATGCGGTAAAATTATCATTTATAAATAAGTAATGACAATTATGTTTTAGCTCATTAAAAAACACAAAAAAGCCCCTCCAAAAGAAGGGGCTAAAAAAGGTCATTTTTGGAACCTATTCCTGTTGTGGTTTAGGGTAAACATTGTTACTTCTCTTGACATCTGCCATCATCTGGCTTGGATCGATCTCTATTGAAGATATTTGCGATTTAGGCTTATCAACAGTAAAGGAATAAGTAGGATAGGCCCACGCCCAGTCTTTCCTGATCTGCTCCTCTTCAAAGCCCGGTTTCTCCCAGCGCATCATTTGCAGAGGAATATAAATTTCTTCGGAAGTACCGTCGTTGTAGGTTACTTCCACCTCAATGGGCATCGGCATTTCTCCATTTCTCACCAATACAATTCTGGTGTTATTTCCTTCCTCTTCTACAGCGTGTATCCCGTAATCAATAACGTTTGTGGTACGGGTCCAGTCATTGAGGTACCAGTCCAGTTCTGCCCCGGTAACCTTTTCAGCTACTCTTATGAAATCATTTGGCGTTGGATGTTTAAATTTCCACTCGTCATAGTATCTTTTGATGGTCTTTTGAAGGTTTTCTTCACCAATGACGTATCCTAACTGGGAGAGAAATACAGCACCTTTTGAATAAGCGGTAGCTCCATAGGCAGCATTATAGGTGTACCTGTCTGCATGGGTTGTTTGTGGCTGTTCCACACCCGATGTTGCCAACCTCATGTAGCTTCTGTAATTACCGGCCAAAGGATTTTCCTGTCCCTGTTCCATAACTTCATTCATTGCAAGATCTGAGATATAGCTGGTAAATCCTTCATCCATCCACTCGTGTTTGCTTTCGTTGGTCGCAAGAAGATGCTGAAACCAGGCATGAGCAAGTTCATGCGCCGTCACCCCTACCAGGCTTCCAAAGTTTCTTTCGCCGGTTATAAGAGTAAGCATGGCATATTCCATTCCGCCGTCACCACCCTGGATCACAGAATACTGTGGCCATGGATATGGACCTATGTTTTCGTTAAAATAAAGCAGAAGTTCCTCGGTCTTTGGCTGAAGATTCTTCCAGTTCTCTATTATTTCAGGATTGTTCTTGTAAAGGAAGTGCAGCACAGTTCCATCGGCAGCAGTTCTTTTATCATGAATATATTCCGGATCGGCAGCCCAGGCGAAGTCGATAACATCTTCAGCAACAAAATGCCAGGTTAGCTTGTCACCTTTCTTTCTTTTTACTTTCACTCCTTCGTCTTCATAGCCATATCCAATTTCATTGGCATTCTGAAGAATTCCTGATGCTCCTAAAATGTAATTTTTATCAATGTTTATCTTCACATCATAGTCTCCCCATACCCCGTGCCACTCACGGCCTATATAAGGATCGGCATGCCACCCTTCGAAGTCATATTCTGCTATTTTAGGATACCATTGTACCATTGAAAGAGCTACTCCTTCACTGCTGTTCCTACCCGAACGACGTATTTGCTCAGGAACCTGTCCGGCAAATTTCATTGAGAAATTCACTGTTTCTCCTGGGAGGATTGGTTCATCAAGCTCTACTTCCAGCACAGTTCCCACTTCCTCAAATTGTAAAGGTTTACCATTCCTTGTAAGGGTATTTACCTTTAAATATCCCTGTTGCGAAGGAGTAAGTTTGGAGATCCTGTCTCCTACCCTTGGATCGGGATCGGCGATAGTTCGGGATCGGATGTCCATCTCACTTCCCGGTTGGAAAGCATTAAAAAATAAATGGTAAAAAACCCTTTTTAGAGTATCTGGAGAATTATTGGTGTACTCCAACTCCTGTTCCCCTGTATACTGGAAGTTCTTGACGTTCATGTCAACATTCATGCTGTAGTTAGCTTCCTGTTGCCAGTAAGAGGTGTTATTTTGTGCTGTGATTGTAAGGCATGTAAACAATGCCAGTGCTAATATTCCTTTCTTCATATTTTACTTTTTCTATTTTGAAATTTTATCGGCCAGGATAAGAGCGTTGTAAAGATTCGCCATTTTTCCTGAAGTAGATAGTTCTCCGAATTTTTTTGTATTGGAAGGATCTCCACCAATGATCACGGTAGCATTACTGGTAAGTCCACTTTCCATAATCACCCTTTTCACCTCATCATCTGTCAATTTTGGGAAAAATGAACGGATCATAGCTGCAACCCCTGCAACTGCCGGTGCTGCCATAGAAGTTCCCTGCAGGTATTCATATTCATTGTTTGGTGTAGTTGACCAGATCTTCGTACCGGGAGCAAATACATCAACATTTGTCTTTCCGTAATTAGAAAATCCTGCTATAAGACCCGAGCCGTACTTATAGTTGAGGGCTCCAACCGTTAAGAAATTATCTGAAATCTCACTGGTGTTCTCAGGATCCTGGTCATTTGGATAAACTGCGTTTTGATCGAGATCAAGACCTTCATTTCCGGCAGCATTCACGATCAATACATCATTTTCATCTGCATAGCGAATGGCATCTCTAACCCACTCAGGATGTGTGGAGAAATATTTTCCAAAGCTGGTATTAATGATGCTTGCTCCGTTATCTACTGCATAACGAATAGCTAGGGCGATATCCTTGTCGTACTCATCACCATCGGGTACTGCTCTGAGTACCATGATCTCTACATTATTGGCGACCCCATTGATCCCCAGGTTGTTATTTCTTTCAGCAGCAATGATTCCGGCCACGTGTGTACCGTGCTTGAGATCTTCCTTATCGGGCGTTGGGCCCATCACATTGTTGTTTCCATAATTTGTATCTGTGATGTCATCAACATCATCACCAACTACAGAACGGGCATCAAGATCAAGGTTGAAATGTGAAGAAAGGCGACCGTCAAAATAATCAATTGCATCTTGCAGTTGTGAAATAGCTTCAGGAATTGTTCCTTCGACATTGCTCATCACCTGAGTTAAAAAGCCTTTATACTGCTGCATTTCTTCTGTAGTTGCCTCCATTTTTCTCAACTCCGCCAGGGTATAATCTTCCTTCTCGAGCTTTGCTGATACTGCTTCGTGGGAAACCTTCAATTGCTGTACAATTCCTTCATACTGGTTTTTCATTCCGAGGACCTCGTTGTACTCTTTATCATATTCGGCTTTTGCTTTTTGATAAAGTTCAAATTCCTCACGATTTTCAGGCTTTACAGCACCTGCAGGTACACTGCCATACTTAGGCTTTAATTTCTTGTAGATCCTTGTGTATTCAAGATTTTCCTCAACTGCATCACCTAGAAAGTTCCAGCCGTGGATATCATCTACATAACCATTGTTATCGTCATCCACATTATTATTAGGCTTTTCATCTTCGTTGGTCCATATCACGCCGTCAAGATCCTCGTGTTCAATGTCCACACCACTGTCTATTACCGCGACAATAACCTTTTTTCCTTTGTTGTTCTTGATGATCTCGTTGTAAGCTTTTTGGACGCTCATCCCGGGTATGGTGTCTGAAACAAGATCGGCACCACCCCATCCCTGGAGCTGTACTTCGGTTAGTTCAGAAACCTTTAGAGGTATCTCATCAATGTTCTCAATTGGGGTAGATACAATAGCTGGAGCCGAGCTCTTACAGGATGCCATTGCGGCAACCATTCCGGCTATTAATAAGGGCTTGTAAATAGGGATCTTCATAATCTTCTAGTTAAAAATTTCATTAAATTTATATACTTCGTCTAATCGTACTCCTTTTTCAGTTTCTTTTACTGTAATGATCTTGTTGTGGGCATCATGTTCCAGGAAGAGATAAAAGGTCTCTTTTGCTGCTCTTTCAAGAAAGGTTTTTTTCTCCGGAAGGGTGAGCAAAGGCCGCGTGTCGTATCCCATCACAAAAGGAAGTGGGATATGCCCTGCTGTAGGTAAAAGATCGGCCATAAATACAAGGGTTTTATCCTTATATTTTATGTGTGGGATCATTTGTTTATCTGTGTGTCCATCTACAAAAAGAATTCCGAAATCAAGTTCGGAGGATTCCTGATAGGCGCCCCCGGCTCTGTTTATAAACTTTAGCTGACCACTTTCCTGCATGGGAAGAATATTCTCCTTTAAAAAGGAAGCCTTTTCCCGGGCATTAGGTTTTGTAGCCCAATCCCAGTGTTCCTTGTTGCTCCAGAAGGTTGCGTTTTTAAAGGCAGGCTCAAAGCCCGTGTGATCTTTGTTCCACTGTACACTGCCTCCGCAGTGATCAAAGTGTAAATGAGTCATAAAAACATCTGTGACATCATCTCTTGAAAAGCCATATTTCCTTAGAGATTTATCAAGGCTGTCATCTCCCCAGAGATAGTAGTAGCCAAAGAATTTTTCACTTTGTTTATTTCCCATTCCCGTATCGATGAGAATGAGACGCTCCCCGTCTTCAATTAGAAGACAGGTTGCAGCAATATCGATCATATTATTTTCATCTGCCGGATTGGTCTTGTTCCAGATGGATTTTGGTACTACGCCAAACATAGCACCACCATCCAGCTTAAAATTACCGGCTTCAATTGGATATATTTTCATGAATTTTCAGGTGGTTTAAAGGGTCTAAATAAAATTCACTGTAAATATATTATTTTTTCACCGGGACTAATGTTGTCGTGGTAGTGGAACGGCCTTTTAATACCTTCAGGATTTACAATAAGAAGTGGGAGGATATTCATATGATGCTCCTTTTGTTCCTTGACCCAGTTTCGTGTTGACATTTCCTCTTCGATGATCACTTCCTTCTCCTCTACCTGGTTCTGACTTAACTTATAGCTCCAGGGCTCCAGTTTTGTCTTATTGGCAAACATGGATGATGCATCAATACGATCCAGCATATCAACGCCTGCACCCGATTCTTTAGGATCCATTAATACGATCTTCTTCGGAACATAAAAGGAGTCGTTAGCCAGTTGTGCAGCCAGTAAATTGATCTCACTATTAGGGGTAAGTGCTATAAAAGTACCTTTATCAATGGCTTTTGCCTGCTCCATGGTTTCTTCCTTGAGGATATTTCCAAAAACTGTGTCGATCCCTTCCTTTTTAGCAAGGGCTACCATTTCCCGGTTAGAGTCTACAAGAGTTACATCATTATCTTCCTTAAGGTGCTTTGCCAGGTATATTCCCAATGGATTTGCTCCAAGAATAAGAAATCCTTTTCGCGATTCCTGATGAATGAGCTCTCCCCTGTCTTTAAGCCATTTCGTGGTCCAGGTGAGGAAGACGGGTACAGTTAAGGTCGTAAAAATGGCCATGAAGACCAGGATTGAAAAAATTTCAGGAGAAATAATTCCCATTTCCAGACCAATTCCCGCAATGATGATCTCTACCGCTCCCCTGCCATTCATTCCGGTACCAACAGTTATTCCTTCGCGCCACCCATAACCACTTGGTAGATAGAACAAGGCAGTACCGCCTATTTTACCTATCATGGCAACCAATGTCACAGCTATAAGCATCCAAAGATCGGTCTGGAAGATGTCCAGGGTTACATTAAAACCTGCAGAAACAAAGAAAATAGGAGCTAAGAACCCAATAGAAACATCGTGAAAAATGTCATTAATTTCCTTGGATATTTGCCTGTTAAAGACTCCGTCCCTAATAAAAAGTCCGGCCATAAAAGCTCCTAAAATGCTGTGCAGTCCGGCGAGTTCGGCGAGTTCGGCAAACCCGAAAACAATGATCAGGATAAGAGTGAAGTGAAGAGTTCGATCCTTGATCTTTGCACGGCTAAGGGTTTTACCCAGCATGGGCAAAAGATAAATACCACCAAGGGCCGTGAGAATGAAAAAGAGAATAGCTTTTCCGGCAACCCATATGAGGCCCATGGTATCGATGTTTCCGGCGTCGACAAAGCTCATCATTCCGGCGAAGATGATAAGGGCAAGGGTGTCAGAAATTAAAGCTCCCGCCATAAGCACATAGGCGATACGGGTGTTTAGAAGCTTAAGGTCGACCAGGATACGGCTTTTGGTGGCAAGGGAAGTCACCCCTACCGCAATTGCGACAAAGATCGCTGCCATGTTTGTTCCTCCAAAGTAAATGATGGTGTAATAGCCCAAAGCGAACGGAACTACAAAACCACCAATGGCTGCGAGTAGGCCGGGCCAGGAGGCTTTTCCCAGATCCCTAAAGTTGATCTCCATCCCAATATAGACCATTAGCAGGATGATCCCTACCTCTGCCAGAACGCTTATCATTTCTGAAGTTTCAAGCATTCCCAGAACAGCAGGACCCAGGATGATACCAATGACAAGCTCTCCCAGTATTGCGGGATAACCCATTCTTTTTGCAGCGGCACCACCAACCCAGGCTCCTATTAGGATGATAAGCAGACTAAAAATGTTGAATTCTTCCATAGGCAGGGAATTTTTTTCAGGTATTAGGGAATTCCGTTTGATGCTGCATGTGCATCTACAGTACCAGCTTTCCTTTTTTTAGCAAAATCACCTAAAAATAGTATTTTTTAGAGGAATTTAATTTTTTGAGTAACAATATCGGCTAATTTTAAGGCCATTATAACAAATCGATGAACGAGTTTGCCGAACTTTTGAAACACGAGTTTGAATTACCATTATCAAATCCGGTCCTGGTCTTCTCACTTATCCTGCTCATTATACTAATTGCGCCAATTGCATTGCGACGGATAAATATTCCGGGTATTATCATTCTCATTATTTCCGGGATCATCATTGGGCCCTATGGAGCAGGTCTCCTGGAGCAGAATGCCGCAATTGATCTTTTTTCCACAATTGGATTATTGTACATCATGTTCATAGCGGGGCTGGAGCTGGATATGAACCAGTTCAAAGCAAACCAGAACAAGAGCTTTCTCTTTGGTTTTTTTACTTTTATTATTCCCCTGGGAATAGGCTTTCCGGTATGTTTTTACCTGCTGAATTATGACTTCAATGCCAGTTTTTTAACTGCCAGTATGTTTGCTACTCATACGCTGCTCACCTATCCAATTGTTAGTAAGCTGAAGGTGTCAAAAAATGAAGCTGTAGCTATTACAGTTGGTGGAACCATACTCACAGATACCGCTGTACTTATAGTTCTTGCAGTGATCATGGGGAACCATGAAGGCACGCTTAATGCAGCATTCTGGCAACGTCTTGGAATATCTCTTGCCATTTTTTCAGCCATTATGTTCCTGCTCGTACCAAGAATTGCTAAATGGTTCTTTACGAGCATGGAGAACGAAAAGCACTCCCACTATATTTTTGTGCTCACGGTCGTTTTTATTGCCGCCTTCCTTGCCGAACTTGCCGGGGTTGAACCTATTATTGGTGCTTTCCTGGCCGGATTATCATTGAACAGATTGATCCCGCATTCTTCAGCTCTTATGAATCGGGTAGAGTTTATAGGTAACTCCCTTTTTATCCCTTTTTTCTTAATTAGTGTGGGGATGCTTGTAGATATCAGCGTAATTTTTAGCGGTCCTACCGCTTTGATTGTTGCAGGAACACTGAGTGTAGTTGCTGTTTTTGGAAAGTGGCTGGCATCACTTTTTACACAGCTAAGTTTTAGGTATTCGGCTGCCCAGCGAAAGGCGATCTTTGGGTTAAGTAGCGGACATGCTGCGGCTACTCTTGCCGTGATCATTGTTGGTTTCAATGCCGGAATAATTGATGAGAACATTCTCAATGGTACAGTAATTCTCATTTTGGTGACCTCTATTGTTGCAACTCTGGCAACACAAAGAGCGGCAACTAAATTAAAAGCTGAAACAGAGAAAGATCTCTCACAGGAGGTAAAAAAGACCGAAGCTTATAAAAATGAAACCGTGCTGCTACCTATTGCCAACATCCTAAATTTCGATAAGCTGCTGGAATTTGCTATTCTTATAAAAGATAAAACTTCCCCTAATCCAATCTCTATTCTTTCTGTAGTTCCGAATAATGCTGAAGCCGAAGTAAATATTGCCCGGGCTACTCATAAGCTCGAGGATTTCGTTTCACAGGCATCTGCCGCCGAAGCTGAAGTGACCATTCATGCTACCATTGATCAGAATGTTGCTCAGGGAATAGCCCGAAAAGCACGGGAGATCATTGCCGATCTTATCATTTTTGGATGGCCATCAGATAAGGGTCTTATGGATAAACTTATCGGCAAGAAGATGGAGCGCATAATTGCAGCTAACAATAAAACCTCGTTCATAACTTACTTCAGCCGGCCCCTGGCCACACACAAGCGACTTTTTATAGCTGTTCCTGCGTTAGCTGAAGAAGAACCGGGATTTCCGTTATGGGTGAAGAAGATCGAACTACTTTCTAAGGAACTAAGTGTACCAATCGTCATCAACTGCAATGAGGTGTCAAAAAAGGCAATTTCCGCAGAGCTTAAAAAGCTTAAGAGTGATGCTCCTGTGAGCTACAATAAATTTAACGACTGGAACGATTTCTTAATACTGGGAAGAGATATGCAGGAAGAGGACGTTGTAGTACTGGTTTCTGCAAGAAAAGGTTCCAGGTCTTTCCAGAGTGTATTAACCGGGATACCTGCTAAGCTTGAAAAATATTTCTTTGACAAAAGTAGGATCATCATATACCCTTAAAGTTTTCTGAAGGAAAAGATGAGCTCTAGCAGGTTCTGTTGTTAAAACATAAAAAGTTAACTTTAGAGCCTGTTTAAGCTTTAAAAAGAACACATGTTAGAACTCGCAGGCTTAGTGATCCTGGGCATACTGGCGCAATGGGTTGCCTGGAAGACCAAAACTCCGGCAATTCTCCCGCTTATATTAATCGGTTTATTTGTAGGCCCCGTTTCCACGCTCCTTTCCGAAGATGGCACAAAATGGCTGGAGCCGATCTGGAATGGGGAAGAAGGAGTTTTCCCGGGGGAGAGCCTATTTTATTTTGTTTCCCTGGCTATTGCAGTTATTCTGTTTGAAGGAGGACTTACTTTAAGACGGGGAGAGGTAGGAAATATTGGTCCTGTGATCGTGAAATTGATAAGCGTAGGAGTGGTGGTCACCTTTTTTGGTGCAGGTCTTGCCGCACATTTCATCTATGGTTTTTCATGGCAGATCTCTTTTTTGTTTTCCTCTCTTATCATTGTAACAGGGCCAACTGTTATTGCACCTATTTTGCGGAATATCCCCTTAAAGACCCACGTCTCCTCCATCCTTAAATGGGAGGGAATATTAATTGATCCTATTGGTGCGCTTATCGCTGTCTTGATGTATGAGTTTATTCGGGTGGAAGGCGGACAGGATTTTACCATGACAGCCCTGACCGAATTTGGAAAGATCATCCTATTCGGATTTACTTTTGGATTTACCTTTGCTCATATTCTGGCACTATTAATCAAGCGGCACATTATTCCTCATTATTTGCTAAATGTCTTTACTCTGGCTACGGTTCTGGGAGTATTTGTTCTGGCCGATACTTTTGCGCATGAAAGCGGACTCTTAGCCGTAGTGGTAATGGGAATGGTCATGGGAAATAAAGATCTTCCAAACATAAAGGAACTACTTTATTTTAAAGAGTCTTTGAGTGTACTTCTCATTTCCATCCTCTTTATTCTTTTAGCTGCCAACATCGAGATTGCCGAACTTATGCTCATTTTCAACTGGAAAGCTGCCATCCTTTTTGGAGTCGTAGTGCTTGTTGTAAGGCCGCTCGGCGTGATCCTTAGTTCCCTTGGATCCAACCTTAAAGCGAACGAAATTGCATTCATAAGTTGGGTGGGTCCCCGGGGTATTGTTGCAGCCGGTATTGCCTCCCTTTTCGGACTCAAACTGGCGCGGGAGGGAGTTCCCGGGGCAGAGTATATCACTCCGCTGGTCTTTATGATCGTACTTTTATCTGTACTGCTCAATGCTACTACTGCAAGGATCTTCGCAAGACTTGTGGGCGTGTTTGTAAAAGATGCCGAAGGAATTTTGATTATAGGGGCATCTTCGGTTTCCAGATTGGTTGGAAAATATCTACAGGATAATAAAAGACACGTAGTGTTAATGGACAACAACGCCGACAATGTTATGAAGGCCAAAGACGTTGGACTCGACGCTATAGCGGGTAGCGTTTATGAGGATGATCTCTTCAACAATATTGAATTGAACGATGTAGGTTACCTCATGGCAATGACCGGAAACAGTGATATTAACAAAACCGCCATCAATAAATTTACCAGTCAGTACGGAGAAAAAGGTTCTTTCCGGCTTATTTCTTCTGACGAAATGAATGATCCTGAAACCAATCCCGCAGAAGGATTATTTTCTCATACAGATGACTATATCAAGCTAACCGAAGTGGCCCGATGTTACCCTACCATTCATGAGGTGGTGTTGAACAGCAGAAAACATTATGAAGGACTTATCGAGATTTCCAAGACAGATCCCGAGATCATTCCTCTCTTTGTTAAAAAGGATACGGGTGAACTCGAGATCATTCCTTCACATAGCTCTGAGGTCGAAATTAAAAATGGATATCAACTTGTGTACCTGGGAAAAAAGATACAGAAGGAAGAGGAAGAACAGGAAGAAAATTATGAGGAAACAGTTGAACAGCTGGATAGCAGGGCCTAATCTTCCTGCATGGCCTCCAGGAGCTCATCTGAGAGTTGAAGGTTATGATAGACGTTCTGCACATCATCATCCTCTTCAAATTTCTCCACCAGGTCAAGGATCTTCTTGGCATCTTCTACTGGCAATTCCACAGTGTTTAAAGGAATGCGTTGTAATTCTGCATTTTTGGGCTCTATGTTCAATTCTTCCAATTTGGCATTCATAGTACCAAAATCGGTGAAGTCTGTATAGACGTATACAGTATTTTCTTCCTTATCGATTGTGGTTGCCCCACCTTCAATAAGCTCCAATTCAAATTCTTCCATATTGGAGGTAATACTGTCACGATCAATGCTGAAAACGCCCTTCCTGTCAAATAAGAACTCGAGAGAACCATTAGTTCCAAGACTGCCGCCGTTTTTAGAGAAGATGGACCTCACCGAAGCCACTGTGCGATTAGTATTGTCTGTAGTACATTCAATAAAGAAAGCTATTCCGTTTGGGCCGTAACCTTCAAAGGTTACCAGCTCATAATTGTCGGCTTCTGCTCCACTGGCTTTTTTAATTGCACGTTCAATAGTGTCCTTTGGCATGTTCACGCCCTTGGCATTGGAAATTGCATTCCGCAGCGCCGGATTAGCTTCAGGATCGGGTCCTCCGCCATCTTTTACGGCAACACTTATTTCCTTTATCGCCCTGGTGAATTGTTTAGCTCTTTTCTTATCCTGGGCTCCTTTTCGGTGTTTAATATTTGCCCATTTGCTGTGTCCGGCCATTGAATGAGTTTTTAGTCTGTAGTTCGGAGTTCGTAGAATAGCTTAAGGAGCAAAATTAAAAAAATGAGATAAACCTGTAATTTTGGTCTTTTCGAATTAGATATGAATGCAAAAATGTTTTTAATAATTTAATAATCAGTAATTTAAAAAGCTACTTTTGACACAAAATAGAAGATGAAATTCAACTTTGAAGATTTGCAGGTTTACCAGAAATCACTTGATCTGGTGGATATAGTTTATGAAGTTTCCAAACAATTTCCAAAAGAGGAAATTTATGGACTCACCTCTCAGTTCAGACGGGCTGCAGTGTCGATTTCTCTCAATATTGCTGAAGGCTCAGGAGGCACAAAAAAGGAATTCCTAAAGTTTCTTCGAACAGCTTCTAACTCTTTGAAAGAATGTATTGTCTGCATCACGGTGGCGCAACGACAGAATTTTATCTCTACTAAAGATCATGACGATCTAAGAAAAAAGTTAATCGAAATTTCGAAGATGATTTCCGGGTTAAGGAATTACCTATTGAAGGAGTAATTTTGAATTTATTATTACTCAAATGGGATTAGTGGAATTCTCCAAACTCTCAACTCAGCACTGAAATAAATTTCTCCAAACTCCGTACTCTCGACTATGAACTAAAGCTGAACGTCCCTAGTCGTTCAACTTCAAAACGGCCATAAAAGCTTCCTGCGGAATCTCTACGTTTCCTACCTGGCGCATTCTCTTCTTACCTTTTTTCTGCTTTTCAAGAAGTTTACGCTTTCGGGAGATATCTCCACCATAACATTTTGCAGTTACATCTTTTCGAAGAGCTTTTACGGTCTCACGAGCGATGATCTTGGCACCAATTGCTGCCTGGATTGGAATATCGAATTGCTGTCTGGGTATAAGTTCCTTCAGTTTTTCACACATTTTCTTTCCAATGTCATAGGCGTTGTCAACGTGCAGAAGTGCAGATAAAGCATCAACAGTACTTCCGTTAAGCAATACGTCAACTTTTACAAGTTTGGATTGGCGCATTCCAATAGGGGAGTAGTCAAAAGAAGCATAGCCTTTAGACACTGTTTTAAGCCTGTCGTAGAAGTCAAAGACAATTTCCGCTAATGGCATATCAAAGCTCAGCTCTACCCGTTCAGGAGTCAGGTAAGTTTGGTTGGTTATCTGTCCGCGTTTCTCGATACATAGAGACATAACAGGACCTACAAAATCAGCCTTTGTGATAATAGTAGCCTTAATATACGGTTCTTCAACCCTGTCGAGACTTGATGGCTCCGGAAGGTCGGAAGGGTTGTTGACCAGGATCACCTGGTCCTTGTTCTTGTGAGTATAGGCGTGATAGGAAACGTTGGGCACTGTTGTGATCACAGTCATATCGAATTCCCTTTCAAGGCGCTCCTGAATGATCTCCAGGTGCAGCATTCCTAAAAATCCACAGCGGAATCCAAATCCAAGTGCTGCCGAACTTTCAGGTGTAAAAACAAGAGAAGCATCGTTGAGCTGCAGTTTCTCCATGGAAGCTCGCAGATCTTCGTAATCTTCGGTATCTACGGGGTAGATTCCGGCGAAAACCATTGGTTTTACATCCTCGAATCCGGGAACAGCTTCGGTAGTTGGATTCTTAGCATCGGTAATGGTATCCCCAACTTTCACTTCCTTGGCTTCTTTGATCCCCGTGATGAGGTAACCCACATCTCCGGTCTTGATCTCCTGCCTTGGAAGTTGTTTCAGCTTTAAAGTTCCAACTTCATCGGCGTAATAATCCTTATCTGTCGCAACAAATTTTATATGCTGACCTTTTTTGATCGAGCCATTGATCACCCGAAAATAAGTTTCAACTCCCCGAAACGGATTGTAAACCGAGTCAAAGATAAGTGCTCTCAGCGGGGCATCCACTTTTCCCGTTGGAGGCGGAATCCTTTCAATGATTGCAGCCAGGATCTCATCAATTCCAATTCCTGTCTTTGCACTCGCAGGTATAACATCTGATGCATCACAACCTAAAAGATCTACAATGTCATCGGTCACTTCTTCAGGATTGGCACTTGGCAGATCCACTTTATTTAGTACTGGAATGATCTCCAGGTCATTTTCAAGGGCCAGATAAAGGTTGGATATGGTTTGTGCCTGTATACTTTGTGCAGCATCAACAACAAGTAAGGCTCCCTCACAGGCAGCAATAGAACGTGAAACCTCATAAGAAAAATCCACGTGTCCCGGAGTGTCAATAAGGTTGAGAATATACTGTTCCCCCTTATAGACATAATCCATCTGGATCGCATGGCTCTTGATGGTAATCCCTCTTTCTCTTTCCAGGTCCATGCTATCCAAAAGCTGCTCCTGCTTTTCGCGATCGGTCACAGATCCTGTGGAGTCCAATAAGCGATCGGCCAGAGTGCTTTTTCCGTGGTCTATATGGGCTATAATGCAAAAGTTGCGAATGTTCTTCATGTGTCAATTTCAGGATTAATTTTCCGCTGCGGGAAACCTCCGTTTAAAGCCTACAAATATAGTCTTTTTTAAAGCCCTTTAAAGAAAACTTCAATTTTCACTTTACCTCTCAAAAGTGGCTTTTAAAGGCTAAACTTCAGCACCTTCCATAAATTAATGAATGCTGAAATTATTCTTTCTCCATTTAAGCTTTATTTAAGAAATGCATATCTTGGTAGCATTAAATTTAACCCTTAATCCTATCCCCGGGACACATGGAAAAATCTTCTTCTACAAGTACCAATAAATCAATTGTCATCATTGGTGCATTGTTCTTCATTTTTGGATTCGTTACCTGGCTTAATTCTGTTTTAATCCCTTATCTCAAGATCGCCTGTGAACTCAACAACTTCCAGTCTTATTTTGTAGTGACTGCATTTTATATTTCCTACCTGGTAATGGCTTTGCCCTCAGCCTGGGTTTTACAGAGAACAGGATATAAAAAAGGAATGTCATTAGGATTGCTGGTCATGGCAGTAGGAGCGGTGATCTTTATTCCCGCAGCTTACGCCAGGGCCTATGAGCTGTTTTTGCTCGGCTTGTTCGTACAAGGTACTGGACTGGCTCTTTTGCAAACTGCGGCCAATCCTTATGTGGTAGTATTGGGTCCTGCGGAAAGTGCTGCAAAACGCATAAGCATCATGGGAATTTGTAATAAGGTCGCCGGAGTATTGGCGCCTATTGTGCTTGGGGCAATTCTTTTCAGTTCATCAGACAATCTTACTGAAACTGTTGAAACTTTAACCGGAGTGGAGAAAGCAGAGGCTCTTGATACTTTGGCCGAAAGAGTGATTAACCCTTACCTGGTGATGATGGGAATTCTTATCCTGCTAGCGGCATTGGTTTATTTCTCTTCCCTTCCTGAAGTTGACGCCGACGCCGAAGACGAAGAACTTGCTAAGTCTAATCTTTCCAAAAAGAGTATTTTTCAGTTCCCTCATGTTTTCCTTGGAACCTTAGCTCTGTTCCTTTATGTAGGTGTTGAGGTGATCGCAGGAGATACTATAATAAATTACGCCAATGAAGCTCACGGTATTCCGCTAACAGATGCAAAATTCTTTGCCAGTTTCACACTGGGAGCGATGATAGTGGGTTATGTCAT
The DNA here is from genome assembly GCF_035607535.1 of Salinimicrobium aquimaris. NCBI lineage: Bacteria > Pseudomonadati > Bacteroidota > Flavobacteriia > Flavobacteriales > Flavobacteriaceae > Salinimicrobium > Salinimicrobium aquimaris. The sequence goes on along the minus strand of NZ_JAYDZX010000003.1, from coordinate 111,883 downwards.
CGGGATATTTACTATTCCGAAATATATAAGTCAGGAGAATGCTTTAAAAGTATCAGCTATTCTTGGGATCGTGTTTGGAGTGGTGGCCATCTTTAGTCCCGGGATTATTTCGGTTACTGCCATTGCTCTTCTTGGAATTGCCAATGCCCTTGTATGGCCGGCAATCTGGCCTATGGCGCTTGCAGGGCTGGGTCGTTTCACAAAAATCGGATCTTCATTTTTGATCATGGCCATCGCCGGGGGAGCGGTCATCCCGCCCATCTACGGTTTACTTGCCGATTCATGGGATCCACAGCAGGCATACTGGATCCTTATTCCTTGTTACCTTTACATCCTTTATTTTGCAACAAAAGGTTATAAAGTAAAATCTCTTTAGACATGAGCACCCGCACGACAGAACAGGCTTCCAATTACGATCATCTCGAAAAGATGTCTACGGAAGAAATTCTGAAAAACATAAACAATGAAGACAAAAAAGTGCCCCTGGCCGTTGAAAAAGCAATTCCGCAGATAGAAATTCTTGTGGATAAAGTGGTAGAGAAGATTGCCAATCACAACGGCCGACTCTTCTACATTGGTGCGGGAACCAGCGGGAGACTGGGTGTACTGGATGCATCAGAATGTCCGCCAACTTTCGGGGTTTCTCACAATGTGGTTATTGGGTTGATCGCCGGGGGAGACGGTGCGCTTCGAAAAGCAGTTGAAAATGCCGAAGATGACTCCGGGCTGGCTTGGAAAGACTTGCAGGAATTCAGCATTTCTAAAAATGATGTTCTGGTGGGGATAGCTGCTTCAGGCACTACACCTTATGTAATTGGTGGGATCAAAGAAGCCCGTGAGAATGGCCTTCTTACAGCATGTATTACTAATAACGCGGGTTCGCCTCTTAGTCAGGCGTCCGAGATTCCTATTGAAGTTGTGGTAGGGCCCGAATTTGTTACCGGTAGTACCCGCATGAAATCGGGTACAGCCCAAAAACTGGTGCTAAATATGCTTTCCACGGCTGTGATGATAAAGCTCGGACGGGTAAAAGGGAACAAAATGGTGGATATGCAGCTTTCAAATAAAAAACTTGTTAGCCGTGGAGAGCTTATGTTGATGGAGGAACTCAATATTTCCCAGCACCTGGCATCAACCTTACTCGAAGAATACAGGAGCGTACGAAAAGTGCTTGAAATTTTTAAGAATAAACCTGAAAAATAACATTTTCCAATACACTATTTTTACCGGCTTGAGGGTTATATAACCTGAATAACTTAACCTGCTTTAAAGATCTATGCTGAAGAAAAAGCTGTTCATTACCGGCCTGTTGGCCTTTACCCTTGGTCTTAACGGATGTTCTACCTCCAAACCTGTGGCTCGCTCGAAGAAACCTGCTTCGGAAAGAGTGGTAAAAAAACCTGCTGAAGTGACGGAAGAAATTCCCGTAGTCACTCGCGAAGAAGTGACCGAAGAATTACCGGTTACTCCCGAAACAGTCAAAGAAACACCTGCCGATAAGCCCTTTCGCAGCTCACCCTATGTGATGCGGGAATTCCGTGCGGCATGGATCGCGACTGTGGCCAATATTAACTGGCCCAGCAAATCTGGACTCTCTACTGCCGAGCAGCAGAGAGAAGCACTGGCTTTATTGGACTTTCTGAAAGATCATAATTATAACGCAGTTATATTCCAGGCGAGACCACAGGCTGATGCGCTTTATCCAAGTGAACTTGAACCTTGGTCTTTTTTCCTAACCGGAGTACAGGGGCAGGCACCTGAGCCTTATTACGATCCCCTTCAGTTCTGGCTGGATGCCGCACATGAACGCGGACTCGAATTCCACGTGTGGCTAAACCCCTATCGTGCACATCATTCTACCGGAGGTGAGGTAACTGCAGCTTCAGCAGTGAAAAAGTATCCCAGCTTTATGGTGAAGCTCAAGAACGGCATGTGGTGGATGGATCCTGCTAAAAAGGAAACCCAGGATCATACTTCTAAGGTCGTCATGGATATTGTGAAGCGTTATGATATTGACGGAGTGCATTTTGATGATTACTTCTATCCTTATGCTTCTTACAACAAAGGCGAAGATTTTCCCGATGCCGAGAACTATTCCGCCTACAAACAAAAAGGCGGCAGCCTCTCAAAAGCCGATTGGCGAAGGGAGAATGTAAACGAGTTTGTAAAGCGGATCTATAAAGAGATCAAAGCCGAAAAGCCAAAAGTGAAATTCGGGATAAGTCCCTTTGGGATTTACCGTCCCGGTTACCCAAAGACCATCACCGGAATGGATCAATACAGCGAACTCTATGCCGATGCCCGGCTGTGGCTTAATGAGGGCTGGATAGATTATTATTCGCCACAACTGTACTGGAAGATAAGTCAAACGGCGCAGAGTTTTCCCGTGCTGTTGGGCTGGTGGGAAAAAGAGAACCTTCAAAAAAGGCATTTATGGCCGGGGATCAACATTGATTTTGGGGGAGACGATCCAAACCTCATCGAAACTGTGAGCCAGATCATGATTACCCGCGGCATGTTGCCTGAAAGTAAGGGCAGCATTCACTGGAGTATCGGCCCACTATTGAAGTATCCTAATCTTTCCGCCGGAATATTAGAGAACGCCTACAAGAAAAAGGCCCTGGTGCCGGCTTCGCCCTGGTTAGATGGAGAAGCACCGGCCATGCCATCTGTAGAGGTAGTAAGTATTGGTAAGCAGGTGAGGGTAGAATGGGAACATCCTTCTCAAAATGATATTTTTCAATGGGTAGTTCACTATAAGTTTAATGGCGCCTGGGATTACAAGATCCTAAGCAAGAATGAAAGGTCATTGCTCTTGCCGCGTGAGGTCAACGGGCATCAGCTATCGCAGGTTGGGGTAACCGCAGTGGATAGAACAGGCAACCAAAGCGAATTTGTAGAGAAGAAAGTAATGGTTACTTTGCCTTAGTTATTTTGAATAATCAGTATTTTCCGAAGAAAGGAAGATGAAAAAATAAAGCCTTAAAAATGACATTTTTGAAACCTTATAGTTTAGCTCTTTTATTGGCGACACTTTTCGTTGCCTGTAATGACGCTAAGCAGGAACCAATTACTTCTGAAGAAAACCCAACAGATGCATATATCAAAGATGTGCAGACAGAATTTGTGCCCGACAGGCGTGTGGCGCGGTTTGATGTAACAGGGGAAGAATACGAAGGAAAATTTGTATTGCGAGGAGAAACTACAAACCCTGAAGCTTTGGCAAGGCTAAAGCAAAAGCTGGATTCTGCTGCCATTGAATATGTAGACAGCATACAGGTTTACCCTGCACAGGACTTGGAAGGAAAGACAAATGCGCTGGTGAGAATTTCAGTAGCAAATATCAGGTCTAATCCTAAACACTCTGCAGAACTGGCTACGCAGGCAACTTTGGGAACTCCGCTAAAGGTTCTGAAAAAAGAAGGGGAGTGGTATCTGGTGCAAACACCCGATAAATATCTTTCCTGGGTAGATCACGGCGGCGTCAGCCTTTATTCTGACCAAGAACTGGAAGAATGGAAAGCATCAGAAAAAGTGATTTTCATGCAACCTTTTGGTCAGGTCTATGAAACTGCTTCTGAAGACTCCGGAGTGGTTTCGGATGCTGTGGCAGGTAATATCTTTGAATTAAGAGGTGTCAAAAATGGCTTTTTTGAAGTAGAATATCCCGATGATCGCACTGGTTTCATCAAAACTTCTGAAGCAAAAAAATATTACGATTGGCTGGCAAACCTCGATGCTTCAGAAGAAAACCTGGTGGAAACTTCAAAAAAGCTGATGGGCCTTCCATATCTGTGGGGCGGCACATCGGCAAAAGGTGTGGATTGCAGTGGTTACACCAAAACCGTTTTTTTCATGAACGGAATGATCATTCCAAGGGATGCTTCTCAGCAGGTTCATGCAGGAAAATTGGTTGATGAAGACAAGAATTTCGGGAAACTACAAAAAGGAGATCTGCTTTTCTTTGGAACTCCTGCAACCGATACTACCAAAGAAAAGGTAGTGCACGTGGGCATGTGGATAGGTGATGATCAATTCATACACTCCTCGGGCCGGGTGCACGTGAGCAGCATGGATTCAACAGCTGCAAACTTTGACGAATTCAACTACAATCGATACCTGCGTACAAAAAGAATTTTAGGGCAGGAGGACCAGGCAATAGTCCACTTGAACAACAGTAAATTATTTTCTCAAGAACGATCGAATTAGGACAGGCAAAAAACTTTTCCAAACTATATAAATGGATCCAACAGAAACTTCTGTAAAAATTTCACAGAAGTAATTAAAGGATCCTGAAAAGTTCTTAACTTGTAGGAAGAATAAGAATACCTTTTAAGCCACTCTACAAGCTGTTCCTAACTCACTTTCACTTCTCCTTTTATTGAAGTAATCTTGAAGGGATCAGAGGAACTGTGGAATGGGTAGTAATCAGGGGAAAAAGGAAATTTCCTTTTAAAGACGAAAAAAGGTACCTCTTATAAGAATTCTCTCAAAGTATGAGGCCGTACATTCTTGCTGAAACTAATTGGAAAGATCTAAAGAACCGCGAGGTTGAATTGGCAGTTCTACCATGGGGCGCTACCGAAGCTCATAATTATCATTTGCCTTACGCTACAGATAATTATCAAATCGAGGCCATTACTGCAGAAGCAGGAAGATTGGCATGGGAGAAAAAAGCAAAGCTCGTGATACTGCCAAATATTCCATTTGGTGTTAATACGGGACAGGCGGATATTAAATTGAATATTAACCTTAATCCCAGCACACAGTTTCAAATCCTTTCTGATATTATTCAAGTTTTAAACCGTCAGGGAATTTTTAAGCTCATCTTGTTGAATGGACATGGCGGGAATGATTTCAAACCATTGCTAAGAGAATTGGGTTTAAAATATCCCGATATTCTTTTGGTGACTACAAACTTTTACAGCATTTTGGATAAAAGCCAATTCTTCCAAGAAGCAGGTGATCATGCCGACGAAATGGAGACCAGCCTTATGCTTTATTTAAGATCAGATCTGGTTATGCCTCTTGAAGAAGCCGGAAAAGGAGAAGAGAAAAAATCGAAAATAAAGGGAATAAGAGAAGGCTGGGTCTGGTCTGAAAGAAAATGGTCAATGGTCACCGCCGATACAGGAATAGGAAATCCTAAGAAAGCAACAGAGAAAAAAGGCAAAGAATTTTTTAATGCTGTTACCGCAAAAATTTCGGAATTATTTATAGACGTCGATAAAGTGGAAATAAACAACCGCTACGGATAATTAATTTAATCGTGACCCGGAAGCAAATCTTTATTTATTAAAACTAATTTTCCAAATATGAACTCAGGCTTAATTAAAACCTCCATTGGTTTACTGCTGGGATTTGCAGTATTTTCATCCTGTTCAGGACTAAAGTCCCCAGAAATCATTAGCGCTGAAGGTGCGCCACCCAGTATTGTTCCCATGCCACAGTCGGTAGAGTGGAAGGAAAACATGTACCTGATCCCAACTCAAAACAAGATCTGTTTTAGTGAAGGTGGTGAAAAAACAGCTCAATGGCTGCGGCATCTTTTAAAGGCGGCAAACATAGAAGCCGAAAGCACTTCAGGAAGATCCTGCGGAAACTGGAATATTGTTGTAGATACTGCTTTGGAAGAGGAATTAGGGGAAGAAGGCTATACTCTTGATATTAATGACGCGGGTGTTACTATCACAAGCGCAACAGAAGCTGGTTCTTTTTATGGGATTCAATCCTTACGACAATTTTTTCCACCTGAAATTGAGAAGGAACAGCTTAAAAATAAAGAGATTTTGTTGAGACAGGCATTTATTGAAGATAATCCCTCCTATAGCTGGCGGGGAACTATGGTGGATGTTGCCCGAAGTTTCTTTTGCCTGGAATATTTAAAGCAGCATGTTGACAGAATGGCCTTATATAAATTGAACCGCCTGCACCTGCATTTGACCGATGATCAGGGCTGGCGTATCGAAATAAAGAGCAAGCCTCTGTTAACAGAGATAAGTTCAAAGGGTTCTGTTGAAGGAGGACGTTCGGGATATTTAAGTCAGGAGGAATATATTGAACTTCAAAAATATGCAGCCGACAGGAATATAGTGGTGATTCCAGAAGTCGATATGCCCGGTCACATTTATTCTGCACTGGTAGCTTATCCGGAACTGAGTTGTTCTGAATATTCCAACATTGAACCAAAAAGAGCCACTCCTCCAGAACTTTATTCTGGTTATGAAGTGGGGTGGAGTAAATTTTGTCTTGAAAAGCCTGAGATCTATGATTTTGTTACCGATGTTATCGGGGAATTATCGTCCATAACTCGTGGTCCATGGATCCACATAGGAGGAGATGAGATCGAAGATCCAAGGTATGAAGAGTTTGTTGTAAAAGCTGATTCTATTGTGCAAAGCTTCGGAAAAACCACTGTAGGCTGGCAGGAGATTGCCAAGGCTAAGGTTAGCCCCAACGCGATTAGCCAAAAGTGGTGGGCGGGTGATAGCGAACCTGTGGTTAACCTGAGAACCATCCAATCTTTCTGTTCTCATTTTTACCTGGATCATGCAAATGTGCCGGGCCAGGAAAATACCCTTAACTGGTGTAAAGAAAGCGGAGTCTCTATTGAAGATGTTTATAGTTTTAGTTCAGACGATCCAATGGTTATAGGTGTGGAATCTCCGGTTTGGAGTGAGCATGTTCTAAGCGATGAAATGATGGATGACAGGTTCTGGCCGCGCGTTCTTGCTGTTGCTGAAGTAGGTTGGACGCCCGAACCTCAAAGAGATTTTCAGGATTTTCTTGAAAGGGTAGCAGCTCAGGGAGAACGTCTTGACGAAATGGGAATCCATTATTTTATAACTCCAAATGTAAAATGGCGCAAGAGAGGTAAAGCCCAAAGGCCGGGAAGCGTATTCTCCAATTTTGAGACAGGCAAGGAATTGACTCAAAAAGAACTTTAATTCTTTCTGCTGGAAATACAGGAGCCTTCCCTGGAATTTTGTCACTGAGCCATGAAGGAGCTATAGAAAACTGGAGCCGGGGAAAAAAGTACTAAAATTGGTACTGCCAAGTAGAAAGTTATTCGAGTGGCTTTTTAGACTGCTTCGAATTTCCATTTTACAAAAGCCTCCATAGCTTCATAATTGGCTAATCCCAATTTATCGTAGTTTATAGCTGTTTCACGATTGCGTTCTTGTGCACGCACCCAAAATTCCCTCTCATCATCGCCGGGAAATACCGGCCTGTCCTTTTGAGACTGGTGTTGAAAAATGGCATTTCTTTTTCTCGTTACTTCCTGCGGGGATAGAGGTACTGCCATTTCTATCTCATGGGTTTGGAATTCATGCCAGGCCCCCCGGTACATCCATAACCAGGTATTTTGTGCCCATTCTTCCATTTTTCGTAACTGTTCCATAGCTTTTATCACAATGTTGAAACAAACCAGGTGAGTACCATGTGGATCGGCAAAATCACCTGCTGCAAAAATTTGGTGGGGCCTAATCTTTTGAAGTAGATCTACAGTCATTTTCACATCTACATCTGTAACCGGATTTTTAACTGTTTTACCCGTTTCATAAAAAGGTAGGGCCATGAAGTGGATATTTTCATCAATGACGCCTGCATATCTTGCAGCCGCGTGGGCTTCTGTTTTTCTAATAAAGGCCTTTACATCTCTCACTTCAGGTATGTCAATTTCATTGGCCTGCTTTCTCTTTATAAAATCCCGCATTTTTTCATAGGTCTCTTCCAGTTTGTTTACATTTTCTCCCAGACTCTTATTAAAGTCTATTGCAAACTCAATATATCTAAGAACGTCTATGTCCCACACCGCCGTATTACCGGACGTTTGGTAGGCGACATGTACATCATGCCCCTGATCTACCAGCCTTATAAGCGTTCCTCCCATGGAAATTACATCATCATCCGGATGAGGTGAAAAGATAAGAGATCTCTTTTGTGCAGGCTTTGCACGTTCCGGTCGCTGAGAATCATCGGCATTGGGTTTGCCTCCCGGCCATCCGGTTATACTGTGTTGAAGCTGATTAAAGATCTTTATATTTATGTCGTAAGCCGGTCCTTTTTCGGTAACGAGCTGTGCCATACCGTGACTGTTATAGTCCTCTTCGGTCAACTTTAAGATAGGTTTGTTCACCTCTGTCGATAACCAGATGACTGCTTTTTTTATAAGATTATCATCCCACAGGCAATCTTTTACCAACCATGGGGTATCAAAACGAGTAAGTTCAGATGCCGCGTCATGGTCTAAAATAAACTCGGTATTATCCGATAATTGAAGGTAAGTAGCCGGAACATCTGCCGAAATTTCTCCCTCCACAGCCTTCTTTATAATAGAGGCTTTCTTGGTATGCCAGGCCATAAGGATGATCTCTCTGGCCTTGAAGATAGTTCCAATCCCCATGGTGATGGCTTTTGTTGGTACATTCTCTTTTCCTCCAAAATCCCTTGAGGCATCGCGCCTGGTAAGATCGTCTAATGTTACCAACCGGGTACCGGAATTGGGTGCAGAACCGGGTTCGTTAAATCCAATATGGCCGGTGCGGCCTATACCAAGTATCTGTAAGTCCAAACCTCCTAAAGCACCAATTTTGTTCTCATAGGCTATACAGTATTCTGCGATGTCTTCTTTTTTCAGTGTTCCGTCGGGTATATGTATGTTCTGCTCTAGAATATCGACATGATCAAAAAGGTGTTCATGCATGAACTTGACATAGCTTTGCTTGGAAGTAGGTTCCATAGGATAGTACTCATCCAGGTTAAATGTAACTACATTACGAAAGCTTAGGCCTTCCTCCTTATGATACCTTACGAGCTCGGCATAAACCTCAATAGGAGTAGCACCGGTAGCCAATCCCAGGACAGCTTTTTCGCCTTTTATTTGTTTTTTTTTAATGAGGTCCGCTATTCTTTTTGCTACTATTTTTGAAGCTATATGTTGATCCTTAACAACGGTAACAGGTACTTTTTCAAAACGGGTTTCTTCAAGTAAGTTTAATCTAGCCATGATATTAAAGTATTGTGGGTCCTATAAAAAGCAATGCTCATAAATTTCTTCAGTTACTCACCATCGCTATTTGTTCTTCAAAAATGCTTTCCATAACCTTCGCAACAGATCCGAGTAAAACCGAATCTTTTCCCAGGCTGGAAAGCTCTATTTTAGTTTTTTCCCGTAGCTGTGCCATGCAGTAGGTGTTCATCGATTGCTGTATGGGGGTGGTAATGAACTGTTTAGCATCGGCAAATTTCCCTTCTAGTATGATAAGCTCGGGGTTGAGCAACTGTATGAGAATAGCAATTCCCTTTCCCAGGTCAATTCCTACTTTAGAAAGGGTGTTTATAGCGAATTGATCGCCCTGGTTGGCAGCTTCAATGATGGTCTCCGGCTGTAGCCCCTCCAGTTCTTCCGGAGAAAGTTTATTCAGAATGGAGCTTTCACCTGCCCTTATTCCTTCCTGAACCATTCGGGTTAAAGCCATTCCGGAAGCTACAGTCTCCAGGCATCCGCGTTTTCCACAGTGACAAAGCCGACCATCGTCTACAAGCGGGATATGTCCAAATTCTCCTGCAAAGCCCGAGGTACCCTGGTGCATCTTACCATCTACAATAATTCCAAGACCTATTCCCCAATCCATGGAAATCACAAGAACATTTTTCCTGTTCTTCGCAAGCCCAAACTTTGATTCGGCTAAACAAGCACTTTTTGCATCATTTAAAAAATGTACAGGTTTCTCCAATCTTTCCTGAAGTACCCGCTGAAGGGATTCCGACTGTTCCTCTGAAGAGAAATAAGTGAAATTTTTACCTTCCTGTGAAGAAACCAATCCCGGCATGCTTACTCCAATTCCCATTAATTTGTCGGAAGGTAAATTTGATCCTTTGATCAAACTCTTGATTAATCTGTACAAGTGATCAACTACATTCTTTTCCTTCTCAATATTAAAAGGTGTTTCTTCTAATTCCAGGATCTTACTACTGTGGTTGTCAAAAATGGCAGTCCTTATTCTAAACCTGTTCAGCTGTACGCCTACAACATAAAAACTATTTTCTTCAAGATGGTAAAGGTCCGGTTTTCTTCCACCGACCGACTTACCTGTACCATCTTTCTTTACCCACCTTTCCTTTCTCAACTGATTGAGAATTTTAACTGAGGTAGGCGAGCTAATGTTGAAGTGGTCGCAGATCTGTGAATTGGTCTTAGCTCCTTCAAAATAAAAATATTGAAGGATCTTTAATTTTAGAAGATGTTTTTTACGCTCTACATTGCTGGAATCTTCTAAAGATTCAGCCCTACCTAAGATTTCAGGTTTAATCATGCTTTACAATATGGAACAGAAGTCTTGAGTGCGTCCTGAACTAAAATTAGAACAAACATTTTTCTTCTCCAAGACTTATATAAAAATTTTATTAAAGTATATTCATTTCCTGAAATTTTATATATTTAAATCAGTAGAAAGTAATACTTTAATTAATCATTTTCTTCAATGTTTTAAGCCTTCACCCATTAATCTTCAATCATGGAAAAAGCTCAATCCTTTCAGGTACACAGCGAAATAGCGCCTGCAGGGAAGTTAAAACAGCGATATCCGGCTCTTGATGTTTTAAGAGGAATGACCATTGCCCTAATGATCCTCGTAAACACACCTGGTAGTTGGAGTACAATTTATGCTCCTTTCAAGCATGCTGCCTGGCATGGATTTACCATTACCGATCTGGTTTTTCCAACTTTTCTTTTTGTAGTGGGAAATGCTATGAGTTTTAGCATGAAGAAGTTTAAGAACCAGACTGATGCTATTTTTCTGAAGAAGGTGCTTAAGAGGAGCTTCCTGATCTTTGTAATTGGTTTGTTTTTGAATGCTTTTCCATTTTTGCACTACTCAGAAGGTGAATATATCTGGAATGATCTCTCCTCTCTTCGTATCATGGGAGTATTGCAGCGTATTGCCATTTGCTACCTGCTTGCGTCTCTCATAGTGCGTTACCTCGGAATAAAGGGTTCAACTTATACAGGGGTGGTTATCCTATTAGCCTATTGGGGATTGATGTGGTTCTTTGGGGATCCTGGCAATCCCTATGGATTGGAAGGAAATGCCGCTTTGAAATTCGACCTGCTTCTTATACCGCCTGAAAACCTTTACCATGGCTTCGGAATTCCTTTTGATCCGGAAGGGTTATTGAGCACCTTACCGGCCATTGTAAGTGTATTGGCAGGATACCTCGCCGGAATTTTTATTCAAAGATCCGGAAATAGTTATCCCACCATTGTTAAACTTACTGTTACCGGAATCATTTTTCTGATCCTTGCGAACCTCTGGGATCTCACTTTTCCTATAAATAAACCCATTTGGACCAGCTCTTATGTGCTGCTGACCATTGGCTGGGATCTTGTTCTGATTGCAGGTCTCATTTGGATCATAGAAATTCTTAAGGTTAAAAAATGGACCTATTTTTTTGAAGCTTTTGGCAGAAATCCACTATTTATTTACGCTTTGTCGGGAATGATAATAGGTCTCATGAGCATTATATTTATAAATGGCAGCAGTGTCAAAGCATTCATCTATAAAAATTTCTTTCTAACCTGGCTCAATGACTACAATGCATCCCTACTGTTTGCCGTTAGTTATGTACTTCTGTTATGGGTAATAGGCTATTGGATGGATAAAAAGAAGATCTACATCAAAGTTTAATCTTATATTTCGGATTTCAATTTTTTTAAGATGCGACTTAACCCTATATGTTTCTTTATTTTAGTTACTCTTATAACTATAGGGTCCGCCCCGGCTCAAATCTCTTCTGAAGGTGCTCCACCATTTCTTGAGTACCAGAACAGCAAATGGGTAGACTCCACGCTCAACAGCCTTACTCTTGAAGAGAAAATTGGGCAGTTGATCATGGTAGCTGCTTATTCAAATCGTGGGGAAAAACACAAAAAGGACATCCTGAAGCTCATTGAGGAGCAGAAGATCGGGGGGCTTATTTTTTTTCAGGGAGATGCGGTGAGTCAGGTGGAACTAATGAACGACTACCAGGAGGTGTCAAAAGTGCCGTTATTAGGGGCTATTGATGCAGAATGGGGCCTGGGAATGCGCCTGGACAATACTATCAGCTATCCGTTTCAAATGGCACTTGGAGCGATTCAGGATGATGAATTGCTTTATGAGTTGGGGAGGGAGATGGCCCGGCAGATTAGACTGAGTGGTTTGCACGTCAATTTCGCCCCGGTAGTGGACGTAAATAATAATCCGGCTAATCCTGTGATCAACTTCAGGAGTTTTGGCGAGGACAAAATTAATGTGTCCGACAAATCTATCGCCTACATGAAGGGTATGCAGGACCACAAGCTGTTCACCACTGCAAAACATTTTCCCGGCCACGGGGACACAGATACAGATTCACATTATGCCCTGCCACAAATCAACCATCCGCTGGAAAGACTCGATTCCTTGGAGCTTTATCCCTTCCGCAGACTTATTGAAGCCGGTGTTGGGGGAGTAATGGTTGCCCATTTGAATATTCCGGCATTGGATGCTTCAGGTTTACCTTCCACTTTATCCCGTCCCATCATTACCGAACTCTTAAAGGAAAAGCTAAATTTCCAGGGGCTTATCGTGACCGATGCCATGAACATGAAAGGGGTGACCAAGGGTAACCTTCCCGGGGTGGTGGATAAAGATGCCATTCTAGCCGGAAATGACCTGCTGGAATTTACCGAAGATGTTCCAAAGACCATTGAGGAGGTGAAAAAAGCAGTTGACCTAGGGCTGATCACTGAAGCTGAGATCGAGGAGAAAGTTCGTAAGGTGCTTTCGGTCAAACAATGGGTTGGGCTGAACCAGTACGAACCGGTAAAGAAAAAAGGCCTTCAAAAAAAGCTGAACTCTCCTGCAGCAAAACTGCTACATGAACAATTGGTAGAGGCTTCACTTACAGTCCTCAAAAATGACAAAAGTCTCATGCCTTTACGGGAACTGGAAGTGTTCAAGATCGCTTCCGTGTCTATTGGTGCAAAAAAGAAAACTGAATTTCAAAAAGCTCTGCAACTGTATGCCGATGTGGAAGATTTTCAGCTTCCGGCAGATGCTGACGCTTCAGAAATAGCAGAACTTAAGGAGAAACTTCAGGAGTATAACCTGGTCATTCTGGGAATTCACGATGACAGCAGGTTTCCGCGCAATACCATGAAATTTTCTGATCCTGTCGTAGATCTTATTGCTGAAGCTTCAGGTAATGATAATACGATCATCAGCTTTTTTAAAAACCCTTATGTGATCGATAAGCTGAAGAATATCGAAAAAGCACCGGCGCTGCTGTTGACTTACCAGGATTCAGAAATGACACAAAAGAAAGCTGCAGAGGTCATTTTTGGAGGGATAGGAGCAACGGGAAAACTTCCTGTGAGTATCGGTGATAAATTTAGGGCAGGAGAGGGGCTTGATCTTCTGGAAAAGATCCGCTTGAGTTACTCCATGCCCGAAGCTGTGGGAATGAATTCGGATGTACTTGAAAGAGGAATTGATTCCCTTATGCAGCAGGCGATGCAAATGAAAGCCACTCCGGGTGGACAAGTGCTGGTGGCAAAGGACCAAAAAGTTGTCTTTTACAAAGCTTATGGGGAGCATAAATACTCTGACACAATTCCCGTGGAGAGGACTGATCTTTATGACCTGGCTTCGGTGACAAAAATAGCAGCCACCATGCCCGCCATCATGAAGCTATACGAGGAAGGGCAGTTTCAGCTCGACCAGACCCTTGCTGATCATCTGAGAGATTTTAGAAGATCCAACAAGAAAGATATTCCTTATCGTGATATCCTGGCGCACCAGGCTGGTTTTCAGCCATGGATCCCTTTCTGGAAAAAAATGTATCGCAAAAATGGCAGTTTTAGATGGTGGACTGTTCAGCAGGATTCTTCTAGGAGATATCCTATAAAAATTGCCGATGATATGTACCTGCACCGCAATTACCACAAGAAGATAAGGAAGGCAATAAGAAAATCAGAGATAAGCGATGAAAAGAAGTATGTCTATTCTGACTTCTTCTTTATTTTGGCTCCCTGGATCGTGCAGAACATTTCAGAAGAAGCTTTTGACAGGTATCTACGGGAGGAGTTCTATGATCCTCTTGGCGCCACAAGCCTCATGTTCAATCCTTCAGAATCATTTTCTCCCGCCGATATAGTGCCTACAGAAAATGATTTTTTTTTCAGGAAAAAATTGATCCACGGTGATGTTCATGATGAAGGTGCTATATTATTGGGTGGAATATCGGGTCATGCAGGTCTTTTTTCCAATGCCAATGATCTCGCCAAGCTCCTGCAAATGTATCTCAATGGCGGGGAATATGGTGGCCGGCGATATTTGCAGGAAGAGACCTTATCGGAATTCACCCGTAGCCAGTTTCCGCAAAACGACAACCGTAGAGCCCTGGGGTTTGACAAACCTAATCTTGAATACAGGGGAGTAAGTAACAATACGGCAAAGGATGCTTCTAAGGAAAGTTTTGGGCATACAGGTTTTACAGGCACAATGGCCTGGGTTGATCCAAAGCACAACCTCATATACATTTTTCTCTCCAACCGCGTTCTTCCAACGCGGGAAAATAATAGGCTGTCCCAGCTCAACACCCGCACACAAGTACAGCAGGTACTCTATGACGCTCTAAAAGCAGCTCCCGTAAAATAGGCTTGCGTCTTCTGCAGCAGGAGGGTTAAAATCTTTTGTTATCATACTATTAATGCTATATTTGTTTGATTTCGTTAACATTATCCAGCACTAACCAACCATTTTGCATGATTAAATATTACAGCCCCCCACTGTGCCTGCTTTTGTTTTTGTGTTCTTTTTCAGGTTTTAGCCAGCATTCGGTCGAAGGCCGTGTACTGGATCCATCCTGGCAGCCGATAGCTTTTGCCAATGTTATATTGCTGGATGCACAGGATTCCACAAGTGTTTATAAAGGAGCCGTTTCTTCAGAAAATGGCGAATTTGTTCTCAATGCAGTTGAGGAGAACGATTACCTGCTTAAGATAAGTTTTGTCGGATTCCAGGATCTACTTCGGAAAATAGAGGTTTCAAAAAAGCTGAATTTGGGAGATCTTGTTCTTCAAAATGATACTGCTACACTAAATGAGGTTTCCATCAACTACAAAAATCCTTCAGTAAAAAGAGAGGTAGACCGGCTTGTGTTTAACGTAGAGAACACCACCCTTTCTACAGGAAACTCTTGGGATATTCTCAAAAAGACTCCGGGAGTTATTCTTTCGGGAAATTCCCTGATGGTTCGAAACCAGGGAGTGCAGGTTTATATCAATGACCGCAAAGTGCAGCTTTCTGCTTCCGAATTACAGACCCTTCTTGAGAATTATTCCGCAGAAAATATTAAGTCCATTGAAGTGATAACCACACCACCGGCTCGCTATGATGCCGAAGGTGGTGCGATACTCAATATTGTAACGACCAAGGGCATAGCTCCCGGTTACAAAGGAAATATTAATGGAGCATGGACACAAGCTGTCTTTCCGAAGTACCAGCTTGGAACAAGTCATTACTACAAGACGAAAAAACTAAATCTCTTTACAAACTATAATTATTCCCCGCGAAAGGAATTTAAAGAGGATGACAGTTACATCAATTTCATGGATGGGAATGGTGATATTACTACACGATGGGAAACAGATTTTGAGCGCATTACCCGTTCCAATGCTCATAGTGCTAATGTGCTGCTCGATTATAATTTTGATGATAATAATATCCTGAACTTCTCTTCCAATTTTACAATTTCCCCAAATAAGACCTTCGATAATGATGTCTTCACAAGAGTCATCAACGGCGGGGTTGAATCTGCTAATCTCATTACCGATAGCGAACTGGAAGAAGATCTTTCTAACGTTGCCCTTGATCTTGAATACAAGCACCTTTTTAACAAGCCCGGTGCACAGATCTCAGCACGGGGACATTACACGAGATTTGATCAGGACAGGGGACAGCTGGTAGCCACTACTATTGACGAATTAACATTGCCAGACCAGGAGAGGCTTTTTTCTACCGATGCCCGGCAGGGAATAGATATTTACACAGGCCAGATCGATTATATGACCCCTCTTGGAAGTACCAGCTTTGAACTTGGTGCAAAAGCTTCTTTTATTGATTCTGAAAGCGGAATTGATTATTATCAAATTGATACCGCTACAGGGGAAAGATCCTACGATCAACAACAATCAGACAATTTTCTATACGATGAAACGATCTATGCCGCCTATTTTTCCCTCGCAAAGGATTGGGAGAAATGGAGTGTCAAGGGGGGATTAAGAGGTGAGTATACAGACCGGTGGGGTGATTCCCGCTCCCTGCAACAGATAGATTCACGGAATTATTTTGAACTATTTCCTACCTTTTATCTGCTCCACAGTTTCAATGATAATCACAGCCTTACCTTCGACTACAGCCGAAGGATACAACGACCGCGTTATGAAAGTCTGAATCCTTTCAGGTATTACCTTACCGAGTTTGATTTTAATGCCGGAAATCCTGCCTTGAGAGCGGCCATTGCTAATAGCTACTCTCTTAGTTACGCATTAAAAAATGAATATTTTATTGATCTTTTCTATACCGACAGCGGGAATACCCCTCAAAGCCTGAGTTTTCAGGATAATGAAGCCCGGATTATTAGGAGAGCTTATGTGAATTTAGAGGAGAGTACAACTTATGGGATCCAGTTTAGTCACGGTAGATCGCTATTTAGCTGGTGGTATTCATATTTGTATCTAAATGCCTTTAATGAAAAGAGAAGTTTCATAGCTCTTGAAAGCGGTGATGTGCCGGTAACATTAGAAATTGATGGGTTTTACGGAAGCTTCTATAACAACTTCACAATCTCAAAAGATGGAACCTTTACAGGAGAGACCAGTTTAACCTATGTCTCGAATTTCCTTAGCGGTTCTTATATTATGGATCCCTTTACTACCCTTTCGATAGGACTTCGAAAGACTTTGTGGAACAATCGCGCAGAGGTTAGTCTTAATGTTGAAGACGTACTTAACGAGACGAATACCTGGCTCAGATCGAACTATCTCAACCAGGACAATGGTTATTTTGCCCGGCCAGAAACCCGCTACGTTCGTGTGGGATTCAAGTACAATTTTGGTAATTTCAGGCTAAGCGATAACCAGAGGTCGATTGAAGCAGCTGAGAGGGAGAGACTGTAAGTTAGTAGGCAGTGCGCAGTTGGGAGTAGGCAGTTTAAGTGTTCAGTGATCAGTGATCAGTGATCAGAAATTTTTGTGCATCAAATTTCAGGTATCAAAAATTCCAAGCACCAAATTCCAAATTTCATTACATTGAAAAGCAGTTTGATAACTCTGCGCAGATCTGCGGGATCAGCGGGAAATTTTTAAAGGATTAAGGAATAAGGTTTACGGATTAATACACTCTTATACCACTGTCACCTCTGCGCTCTTTGCGCCTTCTTTGCGAACTTTGCGTGAAATAAAAAAGATGTCAACTTCCCTCGACCAGACAAAAAATAATTCGTGAATTCGTGGCAAAAAAACCACAGCATTTTGAACTGAATTAATTTCATTATTTTTGCAGCCTGAAAAACAGATAGTTTGGCAAAAATAGGAAACATAGATGTAGGAGAATTTCCGTTGTTGTTAGCACCAATGGAAGATGTAAGTGATCCGCCGTTCCGGGCTTTGTGTAAGGAGCAGGGTGCCGATGTGGTCTATACCGAATTCATTTCTTCAGAAGGACTTATTCGCGATGCGGCTAAGAGCGTGATGAAGCTGGATATCTACGAAAAAGAAAGACCTGTCGGAATTCAGATCTTTGGAGCCAA
The DNA here is from genome assembly GCF_035607535.1 of Salinimicrobium aquimaris. Taxonomy (NCBI): domain Bacteria; kingdom Pseudomonadati; phylum Bacteroidota; class Flavobacteriia; order Flavobacteriales; family Flavobacteriaceae; genus Salinimicrobium; species Salinimicrobium aquimaris. The sequence continues at coordinate 94,045 of NZ_JAYDZX010000003.1, read as the reverse complement.
TCTTGATTCCATGCTTCAGTCGGTCGAGATCGTGGAGAAGTCAGGCCCAGACATTATTGATATTAACTTTGGATGCCCCGTAAAGAAAGTGGTCTCCAAAGGAGCCGGTGCCGGGATCTTAAAAGATATTCCACTTATGGTTTCCCTTACCGAAGCCATGGTAAAACATACGAAACTTCCTGTTACAGTAAAGACCCGCCTGGGGTGGGACGCCGATTCAATTAAGATCGTTGAGGTAGCCGAAAGACTTCAGGACGTGGGCGCCAGTGCAATTTCAATTCACGGCCGCACAAGAGTGCAGATGTATAAGGGAGAAGCAAATTGGGCACCAATTGCCGAAGTTAAGAACAATCCACGAATGCATATCCCAATCTTTGGGAACGGCGACGTAGACACGCCCGAAAGAGCTATGGAGATGCGTGACAAATTCGGACTCGATGGTGCAATGATTGGAAGAGCCAGTATAGGTTATCCGTGGTTCTTTAAAGAAGTGAAGCATTATTTCAAGACCGGAGAACATCTTGCCCCTCCTACCATGGAAGAACGCCTTGACGCTGCCCGGCGTCACCTTCAAATGGCGATTGACTGGAAAGGGGAGAAGCTGGGAGTTTTTGAGACCCGAAGACATTATACCAACTACTTCAAGGGAATTCCGCACTTTAAGGAATACCGGCAAAAGATGGTCACCAGCGATGATGCAGTAGATGTGTTCGCGGCCTTTGATGAGGTGGAACGCGATTTCGCAGGATACCAATTTGCTTAAGACTCCCTGAGGCACAACCTTCCGAACATTCGGTTCCCCACGACTTGAAGCAAAGGAAAATTAAGATTTTTTAGGCAGCTTCCTTTGGAGCTATGAACATTCTTTATTCAGAAAAATATTCGAATTTCTAAAGTCTACTGTCTAAAGACTACCGACTAAACAATTGCTTTTTTACTTCGGCTTGCCGCGATATATGAGGCGATGGTGCCCAAAGCGGTTATGGTAATCAATACTATAGCGATATTCTGTCCTGTGATTGCAACAGGATAGGCTAAGGTTGGGGTGATCATCACCAGGTCGTACTGCAGCTGCAAAAAGACTACAAAAATAGAGAATAGCAGCCCTATACTACCTCCTAGCAGGGTCATAAAAACTCCCTGTGCAAAAAAGATATTTTTTATTTGTCCAGGCGTGGCTCCTAGGCTGTGAAGGGTCTTAATATTTTCCCTCTTATCGAGAATAACCATAATTATGGAACCTACTACGTTGAAGAGGGCAATGATCAATACCAGCGTGAAAATTAAATATACTGCAAGATTTTCGGTGTTGAGCATCTTGTAAAGCGCGTCATTCAACTGTGCTCTGTTCTTTATTTCTACCTCATTATTTAAAGCCGTATGTACTTCTTTTTTTACCCGTTCGTAGTCTGCACCGGGTTTGAGCTTTAATTCCAGGCCGGTGATCTCATTAGAATTGAGGTTTAGCAGGTCCCGGGCGAAGCCTATTGAAGTAAAGACAAATTTATCGTCAAGTTCTTCATTTATGCTGTAGATCCCTGAAACTACTGCTCTTTTTGAATTAAAAGCCCGTGTAGGATCCAAAATCTGCCCGGTTCCTGGCCGTGGCACGAGGATCTCCAAAAAGTTCATGTAGTTGAAGGTGCCAAGATTGAGTTCGTGGGAAATGGTATTTCCAATCACCACCTGAGCTTCTTCGGGATGGAACCAGCCGCCCATTCCTATGGCACTGTCCAGCTTATTGACCTTCAGGAAATTTTCATCGACACCTTTGATATAGGCTGTTTTGTTTTTAGACCTGAAATCCAGGAATACCCGCTCTTCTATTACCGCTGAAAAGGTCGAAATTCCCTCAATATTTTTGAGTTTTGTCTTCTCTTCCGAAGTAAAGCTGAAGGTTTTCCCCGTTGCCGGAAGCACCTTGAGATCGGGATCATATTCATTTGAAAAGGAAAGGCTGAAGTCTTTAAGGCCGGTAAAACCTGAAAGTACTATAAAAAGGGCGAAAGCCCCCGCGAAGACCCCAATAGCCGCAATAATAGTTATGATGTTGATGGCATTGTTGCTGCTTTTTGAGAACAAATACCTACGGGCTATGTAAAAGGGGAAATTCAAGGCTTAAGATTTTTTCCGCTTCGAAAGCAGATCGGGCTGTTCGATGGGATTGTCTTCACCTTTAATAGATTTTTCAATGTTTTCGATATAATCGAGAGAGTCGTCAATGAAAAATTCCAGATTGGGCATTCTCCGCAACTGGTTCCTGGTGCGCTGTGCCACTTCGTGTTTTATCTTCGGCTTAAGCTCGTTGAGTTCGGCAAGTATATCTTTTGCATTCTTGGCCGGGAAAATGCTCAGATAAGCCTTTGCCTGCGAAAGATCTGTTGTCACCTTCACTTTTGAAACAGAAATTAAAATTCCTGTTCTTCCTGCATCTCTCAAGTGGGACTGGAGGATATCGGCCAGATCCCGCTGTATAACCCCACCTATTTTTTTCTGTCTGTTCGTTTCTTCCATGCTACAAAAATAGAACATTTACAGCTCAAATCTTAAAATCTTAGTTAATAGCTTTCTCTTTTGCTTTCAAACCCGTCCGACTTTTTATCTTTAAACTAAAAAACCAGGTTACAGGGGAGATACTCATGCAACCAGCTGACCAAATCAATAACCAATGAGAAAGATCGAACATATTGGAATAGCCGTAGAGGACCTTGAAGCGGCGAATGAAATTTATTCAAAGCTTTTAAATACGCAGAGCTATAAGACTGAAAAGGTAAAAAGCGAGGGTGTAGATACTTCCTTTTTTAAAGTAGGGGAAAGCAAGATCGAACTACTTGCCGCGACGAATGAGGATAGTGCTATTGCAAAATTCATTGCCAAAAGGGGAGAAGGCATACATCATATCGCATTTGATGTTGAAGACATTGAAGCTGAAATGCAGCGCCTGCAGGAGGAAGGTTTTCAATTGATTAGCAAGAAACCTAAGAAGGGAGCCGATAACAAGCTGGTCGCCTTCCTGCACCCAAAATCTTCGAATGGGGTGCTGGTGGAGCTGTGCCAGGAGATCAAGAAAGAGCCCGAGCCTTTACCTGAAGGGGAAGAAGTGTGGGATTCCTAAAATGGAATTTGCGAAATATATTTTTGAAATGCTTGTTAGGTAATGCACAAATCTCTAAATTTGCGGCCTCTCAAGTAGATTGAGCCGGTCCTATAGCTCAGTTGGTTAGAGCACCTGACTCATAATCAGGTGGTCCCTGGTTCGAGCCCAGGTGGGACCACAGAAAGAAACCGTAATGCTGCTGATAATTAGTAGTTTACGGTTTTTTTGTTGCCTGTATTGTACGATAATTGTATGGTAAATATATTCTAAAGGACTTGTAGTAGGCTTAAATCTGCATTTTTTTTCCAAAGAAAAACGGATGACTATATCTAATAGGTTTTGCGAAATGAACTTTTTAGCTTTGAAAAACTCCTCATTGCTTTTAGGATTACCTATTACAACTGAATAGAGAAGTTTATCTACTTTTCCTCCTTTCCTACAATTTTCTTACATTTAAAGAAACAAATTCTAATACAATGGCAAAATTTGAAATTAAAAAAGATAAGTCTGGTCAGTTCATATTTAATCTTAAAGCACGTAATGGTCAAATTATTTTAAGTAGTGAAGCATACAAGACCAAAGCTTCATGTTTAAATGGTATTGCTTCTGTTCAAAAGAATTCTCAGGTTAATGAGAGATTCGAAATTAAAGAAGTTCCTTCTGGTCACAGGTTCAATTTAAAATCGACCAATGGACAAGTAGTAGGTTCAAGTGAGACTTACTCTTCTAAAGCTGCATTAGAAAAAGGTATTGCTTCTGTGAAGAAGAATTCTCCAGATGCTACCATAGATGATTTAAGTGATTAGTTTTTGGTTGTTACTGATGTGGAAAAGGAGACATAATGTCTCCTTTTTTTATTAAAATCCTACCAGAAAACTTAAACCATCCCATTTCGAATCTATAAAGAATATTTGATACGCCAGATAAAGAAGAATTACTACAACAAGAAAAAAGAAGAAATATAAAGGTAGTCGTTGAGAAATACTGGGAGATACAGATACTTCATTGCCATTGTAAAATTGCAATTCCTTTATCACAAATAATTTATATTAAGAATGTGCATTTCCTGCATTTCCTGCATTTTCCCGTAAGCTGGATATATAATAATCCACCAGATCCGCACCCGGTTTTAATGGCAATTCCTCAAGAAAATCGCTGACTTCGACCTTTAATCCGTTTTTCTTTATTACTTCAGCTTTGCTTCTCCAATTCTCATATTCACCCTTGTCTGGATATAGTACTATTTTTCGACCAGCCAATGGCTCCAGTAGTCGAGTCTTCAGATTTTGCTTGCTTCCGGTTGCCAACCAAAGAACATCGGGAACAATAATGCTCATGATTATAGCTGTTTTTTCGCTTTCTACAATGGCTATTGATTTACTGTAGTCTTCTTTGATCCTGTGTAGCCCAAACAGGCATTGATTTAGGTTGAAATCCGGTTCTTTTAGGGCTTTATGAACCCAATTGATGTGATTGTATGATTTCTTAATTCTCTTGCCGGTAGAAGAATCGTATAGCATTATTTTTCCTGCATGTACTTTTTCGTTCTGATCTATCTGCCAAAAAATAGTGGCTTTATTCCAAAACATGGTAGTGCCGGTTAAGAGATAGTTCTGCTTAGCTTTGAAAACCTGCTTTTCTGTAAATAGGGTGTTCAAATAAACCTCTAAGTTTTCCGTTACTGGTTCTTCGTTATACAACTGGTCCAATAGTTTCAAGCTATGAAAACTGGCCTTATCTGGTTCACTTAATGCAGTTGCACCCGCGGCAACGGGTGATGCGGTTGCTATCGTTGCAACCGCACTACCACCTACTTTATTAGATACAATATTCTTGCTCTGATGCCCCAGATAAGCAATACCATTAGTCTTTAGCCACCATTCTGTTATCCAGAAACTATTACCATTTTTGTCGAGAACTTGAGAGGTCGGAATAAAGTGCAAGTGGCCGTTGCTTTCGGTTGCTCGGTACGCTTTATCCGATATACTTTCTACGAATAGAAATGTTATCAAATAGTATTTATTCTCTTTTGGAGGAGCATGGTAATAGCCACATTTGCTCTCCCTGTCACAACGCCCAAAACTGTCCTTCAAATAATATCCGGTTTCAATATCAACATATTTCACAAATGTTTTTTTATTACAAGCAGGGCAAGGATATTTTTTGCTGCTATTATCGAGTGAATACTTAGAATTCGAGATCATCTTCCTCTGTATTTGATTTGATGTCAGCATAAACTATGTACCCTTCAGTAGCCTTTTTTACGTAAAAGCCGTGGTGGCTTAATCTTTTTCTGAAATTCAATTTTTTCAGGGGCTGGGCTCCTTCATCAATACAGAAAGAAACGTACTGTTGATATAGATTTTTGATTAGAGTGTAGGTTTCAGCACTTCGCTCATAGCCCATTTCGTCCATAAATAGTTTAGCACTGTCACTTTCATTTTTATATGTATGTATAGCTTCTTCTATTGCTTTACAACTAGTAAATCTTTTCTGACTCAGTAAGCGATCTAAGCCCTTCAGAATCCAATTAAAGACCCCGGACAGTTCATTTTGGATTATTCTGGTTGAGAGTTCCTTATCTTGTTTTTCTTCTGGTATGGTAACATCAAATTCTATAATTAAAAACCTTCTGAAGAAGGCCGCAGTATGCTCTACATCTTTAGGAAGTTCATTACAGTTAAAAATAAGCTTTGCATACTCGTGCAAAGTGAAAGGATCTCTGTGTGGTAATCGAGCTTCTAAAGGTTCACCAGAAGCCATTTGCTTAAATGTGGCAGATTCGAGTCTGCCGTTGATTTCACTGGCGTAATTTACCAGCTTGTCTCCTATCTTGGCCCTATAGTATCCGTTTTCATTGGTCAGGCTCTGGAGAGAATAGTTGCAGACATTCTCGGGTCCTAAAAGAGCACTGATTATTTCAAAAAATACACTTTTTCCGTTCGCGCCGGTTCCGAACAGAATCAGCATTTTTTCTAATTTAAGTATAGATGGTTTTACAAACAGATACCCTATATATTCAGCTAATACCTTCTGCTTATCTGGATCGGGTATTACCTCATTTAGGTAGTTCTCAAAAAGAGGTGCTGTAGCTTGTGGTATATATTCAAATGGCAATTGATGCGTTAAGAAATCTTTAGGGTCAAAATCTCTCAATTTCCTGCTCTTAGGGCTTATTTCAAAGGTGCCATTTTGCAGATTAATCAGAACCTTGCCACTTTTAGCTTGTGGAGTAGGTAGATACGCGTCTGACATGAATTGTTTGAAAAGCTCTTCTTTGAAGGTGTGTATCTTACCCCTAAATTTTTCCACTCCCAGTTTTAGTGCAACATCCCCTAAAAAGGATTCAAAACGCTCCTTTTCAATTTCCGTCCAGAAACAACCATTGTACAAATAAATAAAACCGTGTTTTTTGCACAACCCCCAATTATTTTTTTTCGCTATTTTAAGGAGTTGCTCTATGCACAAGATTAGGTAGTGGTTCTTGGTAAGTTTTAGGGCTTTCAGCTCTTTTAAAAGCTTTCGATACTCCTTTTCCTCCTGTTTTTTATCTTCATTTAAGATGCCATCGATATAGACTTCTGCCTCCAGTCTTTTTATTTCTTCTCTTAATTCAACTATTTTGGGAAATGCCAGCACCCAAAAATCTATTTTTTTGATATGCTCAATGAGGTTGTCTAAGATTTCATCTGGAGTAGACTGAGGAATAACCATTTTGCTGATTTGATAATCAAGATCAGCTGTTACGAGATTTTGGATTGTTGATGAATTCATAGCCTTACTTTTTAAGTACGGTTAAACATTCCATCAATTCACTCCTTTTGTAGTACCGGCGGTTAGCAATGCCATAGGCTTTTACTTTGCCTTTGTTGGTCCACGCCCACAGCGTCGAAGAGTTGATTTTTAGGAATTGACATGCTTCCTCCCGGGTAAGAAGCTCATCATTTGCCTGCTCGTTAGTTAATTCCTTTTTAAACGCTTCAAGTTGGCGCTTTACATCTTGAGAAATAAGGTCCACCAACTTATCTGTAGTGGTGCCCTGTAAAAAAATGTTTTCCATTTGACTTTTGATTTAATTGATAAGCCAAATGTGCTGCAGTAAGTTTGGTACTCATTGCCGTACCAGTACGGTTTCAGTACGGTTTATTGAAAGGGATTTAAATGGATTCGATTTGAGCTATAAAATCATGACATACTTCAATATTCTTTACCTGACAATAGGCGTATATGGTTTTAAGCTTATCCGGGCTGGAGTAGAGGTTCTTATTACCAATAGTACTGTTATTGATGGTCTCGGAAAAATAAGGACGATCAGTTTCTTTAAAACCTAATTTTATAGCCATTTTCGTGAAGTGACCTTTCTCCTGCTTGTATTTTTCATAAAGTTCCTGAGCTTGACCAGTGGCAAAAGTTATCCCTATTTTAAACCAGGTGGTACGGGTAATTTTTTCATCTAAATCGATCTCTGGTTTTGGCAAAGGCTTTGTTTCTCCCATTAAGATGTTCATTAATCTTTTTTGAAGGTACTGCCGGTAGAATTCCACTCTCTTCCTTCCGTCAAAGTCTACAGTTTCTAAAGGAATTCTATTTAACTTATAAATTTCCTGGTTAATAAAATCAATTTCTGTGATTTCTATTCCGTCTTTGGTCACTCCCGAATAATATAATTTACTGCTCCCTGAAGAATCCTCTATTTTGCTTCGCTCATGACTATAATTGTAAAGGTAATTCTCAAATCTTCGAGTAAAAAATTCCTCTACGTGATTGATATCTTTCCAGAATAAAAAATAGGAGTGAAAAATTATACCATTTGGGATATTAAGTTTTAAACTCATAGTAGTGGTTTTATTTACTGTTGCGGATGTATGGTCCTTTTTGATATACTCGCAGATGCTACTGCAGTTGCTTCGCCGTTGCAAAAAAAATTATCCTGAAGTAATTAGCAAACGAAACAGTTCATTATTAGCAAGATTAGTGCTGGTTAAGCCGTTGCTATAACAGTTGCTACTCTTTGGCAAAAATAGATATTCTGCGGAAAAAAGCAGCCTGGTAAGATTATATTCAAAAAGCCTTTCACATGATTGCTTTTCCTCATTCAGTTTCTGAATTTTCAGATAAATACCTGCCGTTGCAACCGCTGCAACCGGTGCGGTTGACTCACGGTTGCAACCGCTACCAATGTCACGGTTGATTTACGGTTGAATTTACGGTTGCTACGGGTGATTCGGCGGAGCTATGTTTTTATAAAGTACTGAAAATCAACAGTTGTATCTTTTTTCATTACCGTTGCAAGCGTTGTTTGATTGAAACTGCTTTTTTCCTTAAAATCGAAGGTCTTTTTTAAACAGGAGGGAAAAAGGAAGTGAAATAAATACATAGATCGCGAAAACGCTTCCTAAGGGTAAGTTTATATTGGATCCTAAACAACTATAGAATGCCAGGAACAGAACCATGTCCAACTACCTATATTCCTTCGGAACTCGAATTCAGGATCCGGTATTAAAGTGACGGTTCATGATGTGTGTATTGCATACATGATCAATTATTCATGATATTTAGTACCCCAAAAAGAACAACTGCTATGTAAACGAGCAACACACCTCCAAGGGTAACGACCTGCCACCGTTTAAAACCATGTCCGCTTTTCTTGCTGCCCATATGAATAAAAGCGGCATAAAGAATACCTACTAATCCTACAAAGCTCAAAACCGTCACAAATAAGGTAAAGTTGCTTACCGGCAGGCCCACCAAGGCCAGAGGAAAAAAGGCTACGGTAAGCGTAACGGCATGATCTCCTATGACGCTGGTGACACCCGAAGTTATCTGACCACTTTTAGCTACACTCCAGGTAGCAAAAACTTCGGGCAATGCAGCCATTGGAGCTGTAATAAATAAACCACCCACTATTTGTGCTAATCCAAAGGAGGAAACCAGGTTTTCTGTAGCACGAACTGTGAAAAAGGCGCCTAAACCTAAAGCAACCAGGCCTGCTACCGCTAACCAGATCTCCTTTTTCTTCCATTCCACTTTTTCCCTTTCTTTTTTTCCTCTAAGGAGAGCCTGAGCAAGAAAAGCGATATACATTCCCAACATTATCCAGCCATCCACGGGCTGTAATCCTCTCCAGGCAGAAGGAACAGTTAGTATAGCTACTACTGCTACAATTACCAAGTATGGTAAAGCCTGGACTGTTACGGCCGTGGGATCTACTTTTAGGAGGTGCTCCTTCTTGTGCTCCTGGTGTCCTTCATCTTTGTTCTTATTTTTTAGATGCCTGGTCGCAATGTAAGCGGTTATGACCATTAAAGGAATAGCAATAACATTAGAGCCAAACATGGTCCCCAGACCAATATCTCCCACGCCGGTTACTGCACTGGTGATATTAATTCCTATTTCAGGACTTGCTGCTGCCAAACCAATTAAGGCCCCGCCGGCAGCTACCGAAAAGCCCCATTGTTTTCTTAACTTTTTCAAAGGTTTTGACAAGTGCTCCGCACCCCAGTGCGCTGCCCAGACAGCTGCAATCAGAACTAAAGCCCATAACCAGATATTCATAGTCTATTTTTTTTAGCCTTCTAAATAAACCGTTAGCAATGCGAACAGGGAAAAACCTGAAGTCAAAAGAACAGAAGCATAGACAGGATCGGGTTTACCATGAGCTTCTGTTAAAATTTCTTCGATGGCGACGCTGAGCAGGATACCGGCAGTAAATGCCAGCAGACTGAATTTAACTAAATCACCACTGTTGCGCATTGTCCAAAAACCAATTGTAGCGCCGAGGAGAATAGGAATTGTAAAACCGGCTGCAAGTAAGTAGCGCATTTTCTTAGGTACTCCCTTGCTCTTGAAAGTGGCAATTGTGGCAAAACCTTCCGGGATATCTGCAGGTACCTGCCCCAGGGCGAGAAGGAGCCCCAGAGACACTGATACAGTAGATCCTGTACCTATCATGATGCCATCGCTAAAAAGATCAATGGCAACTCCCAAATAGATCCCCCAGGCAGATCCCGTTGCCTTGCCTTCACCTCCGAACCGGTCTTTAATGAAATGAACCGCTTTTTCCAGAAGAAGAAAAGTGAAGCCTCCTCCCATAAAAGCTGCAATGGGAATCCATGGTTGCTCTACTTCAAGTGCAGTAGGCATTAATTCTAAACCTACAACAGCGAGTATTATACCTGCAGCGAAGTGAAGCGCCAAATTCAAGGTTTTTTCGGAAACATTGATCCACTCTGCCAGCAAACCGCCTGAAAAATTCCCCACGGCAGGCATAGCGGCAAGTAATAAAACCATTAAGAATTCGCTCATTTCCGGTAAAAAAGAGGGTTTTGTACTCTAAATTAACCATTTACATCCTGCTCCTTCTTAAACTTCTGTTATAAAGTCGCGGCTTTCCAAGTCAACCCGCTCTACTTTGATAATTTCAAAATTCGAAGAGCGCCTCGCATGACAAATGAAAAAACAATGCCTCCAATAATTAAATCGGGCCACTTACTGTCGAGGAAATACACGAGAACTCCGGCCAGTATTACTCCACCGTTTACAATGATATCGTTGGAAGTGAAAATAGCACTGGCTTGCATGTGAGCCTCATCGCTTTTAGCTTTGTTAATGAGCCAAAGAGAGATCAGATTTCCGGCGAGGGCAAAAATGGAAACAAATATCATCCACTCGAACAGAGGCATATCGGTACTTGAAAAAAATCTTCTCAAGACCTCTGCAAATCCCACCAAAGCCAGTCCCATTTGTAGATAACCACTTATTCCTGCTATTCTCTTTTTTCTTCCTATAGATGTTCCCACAGCGAACAGACTTAGCGCATAAACAAAGGCGTCTGCAAGCATGTCCAGAGAATCGGCAATAAGACCCATTGAGTTTGAAATTAATCCGGTGGTCATTTCCAGAAGAAAGAACCCGAAGTTGATTCCGAGTACCCACCACAAAATTTTCTTTTGATGGGAATCATCTGAGGGCAAAGGCAAGACAGCTTCAGTTGTTTCCTCAAGTCTGTCATTTAAACCCAACTGGCTAATGGCGCGGTGGATTTCATTCCCATTCCCTGTATGATATACTTCGAGTTTTCTCCGATTAATATCGAATTCCAGATGCTTTACCTGGTCAACCGGTTCAAGTTTCATTCTTATCATCTGTTCCTCGGAAGGACAGTCCATCTTTTGGATAGTGAAAATGCTTTTATTCATACTTACGTCAAGCTTTAGTAAATTAGTTTTAGTGACTCTTCAGCATCGGGCATTTTTCCTTATCGAGTTCTAACTGAAACGTATGATGGCTAAAATCCCACTCTTCCACAGACTCTATAGCCTTCTGCCGCACGTCATCTATTTGATCGAAGTGGCTGATCTTTTCCAGGACCAGGTGAGCGGTTAGCACATGGTGTTCCCCATCCAGGGACCAAACATGCATGTGATGAATAGAATTGACGTGATCAACCTGCTGTAGCTGCTTTTTGACTTCCTGCATATCCAATCCTTCCGGAACCCCCTGCAGAAGCAGATGAAGGGTGTCTTTAAGTCTTCTGCCGACACCCCATAAGATGTAAAGCGTAATACCCAGCGAGAGGATTGGGTCCAGAATGTACCAGTCTTTAAACTGCAGAATAATAGCCACAATAAGAACAGCGACCCATCCCAATACATCTTCCAGGAGGTGCCAGCTTACAACCTTGTCATTTAAAGATTTTCCTCCACTTACCTTCCAGGCAGCATAACCGTTTGCCAACACTCCGAGGATAGCGAAACCGATCATGTACTTTGAGTCAACAGCCTCCGGATTCTGGAGTCGGGAAATTGCTTCGTAAATAATATAAATAGAACCCGCTACAAGAACAACAGAATTAATTAAAGCACCCAAAAGCCTGAAGCGGGCATACCCGAAGCTAAATTCGTCTGTAGCCCCCTTTTTATTAGCCTTACCCTCTATATACCACGCAAGCCCGAGTGACAAACTATCTCCCAGGTCATGCAAGGCATCAGAAATGATTGCGACGCTATTGGTAAGAAATCCTCCAATGATCTCGATAATGGTAAACCCAACATTTATGAAAAATGCCAGCTTAAGATTCTTTCCAGAACTTTCGTGAGAATGATCGTGACCCATATCTGTTGTTTTTTCTAAATTACTTAAAATTAATGGCTGTGTCCACCTTCTCCCTTTTGCATCTCCGCCATAAGATAGTAGGCATTGTTATAGGCAAATCTCATGTTCTCTGGAAGATCTTTTATTAGCTTTACTTCAACCCATTCACCTTCATCAGTCCCGGTAATAACTTCCACAGGTCGAAAGCTCCACGCATCTCCTTCCTCTTCTGCAGTAAAAGCATAAAATTTACCACCTTCTCTAACTATGGCAGATTCGGGTAAGGCTGTTGTTTGTTGATTGTCAACCGCAATTCGCCCTCTTACATACATTCCCGGAACAAGATTTTCAGGCCTGTCGATGATTTCCGCATGAACATGAACTGCTTTGGGATCCTGCTCAAAGTTCTTGCTTACAGAAATTATTTCCGCGGTCAATTCAGTTCCTGGTAATGATTCGATAGTGAAAAATACTTTCTGTCCTTTCTCCACTTTTGCCACATCTTTTTCAAAGACCATAAAGTCTACATGAACATCTTTCGTATTGATAAGCTCAAACATTTCAGACTGCGCCTGTACAAATTGGCCTGTTTTAATGTTAACCGATTGAACAGCTCCATCTATAGGGCTTCTAACCGCAATCCTCTGCTGGATATTTCCATTTTGGATAGTTTCAGGATTGATGTTCAATTGTTGCAACTGAGCCTTAAGCCCTGCCACCTGTCCCTTTAGGCTTTCCAGTTCTGCCTCGGCACGCTGAAAGATTTGCCCTGAACCCACTCCGGCTTCGTACAATTTCTTTTGCCTTTGGAACTCTTTTTCCTGATAATTCAGACTGTTTAAGGCATTCAAAAATTGCGTTTGTATCTCGATGATCTCCGGGTGCTCGATATAGGCTAATACATCTCCACGCTGAACTTCATCTCCTTCGATCACTGTTATTGATGATACATTACCTCCAATAACTGGAGTGACTGCAGCCTGGCTTTGAGGAGGGACTTCCAGCTCTCCATTTGCCTGTACATATCCGCTCATTAACCTGGTTGTAAGGCTGTCAATCTTCATGTCAAGCACATCGAACTGCTGTTGTGACAGCATAGCTTCCTTGACCGTTTCTGTTTTTGCAGGTTCAGCTTCTTTTTTCTGTGTCACCTCTTTTTCAGTATTTTCCCCGCAAGACAGTAGGAGGAGAAACGGAAGTATATATATTGTTTGAAATCTCATTTTTTTAGTTTTTTCCTGTTAGGTAAAATTGTAATTCTGCAAGGGCTATTTGATAATTTTCAAAAGCTTTGAGCGCCTTAATTTCTGACTCCATTGCATTGTCTAAATTCTGAATAAAAGCCACATATTCAATGGCACCTTCATTAAAGGCGAGTAATGATCCCTCCCGTTGTTCCTTCAGCAAGGGAAGGACTTCATCCCTGTAAAACAACCAGGAAGATTTCCATCGCTTATAGTTTCTCAAGGCAATTTCAAAATCAGATTTTATCTGGTCTTTCTTAAAACCGGCAGCTCTTTGTGCAATTTCCTTTTCTATTTTTGCCGTTTTAACTTCCCCGTGTGCAGCTCCTGAAAGGATTGGAATAGATATTCCGGCCTGATAGTTATAAAAACCGGTTGCTCCATTTACTTTTTGAAGTCCGTACTGAACACTGAAATCAGGTAGAAAATTAGCCTTTTCTGCAGCATAAGCAGCTTCTGCCACCGCAACCTTCTTTTCTGAAACTTCCAGAAGAGGGTGATCCTCAGGTAGATCTCCGTAAAGGAAAATTTCATCGTCCAAAATACCTTGAAAATCATCCGGGACATCAAAGACTTCTTCATCTCCCAACCATAGATTGAGCTTTTGCAAGGCTGTTAGGTAGTCCATTTCGGCCTGTTGCAAATCAACCGAAATTTGGCTGACTTTATTTTTGGCTGTCAGCATTTCTAATCTTGAGATGGCCTCTACATCGTACCGAAGATTTACGGCCTGTTCTAATTTTTGGTACAGGGAATCCAGTTCCTGAAATAACAGATACTGTTGTTTTGCCGAAAAGGTACGACTCCAGGCTATTTTCACCTCCTGTGCCACCTGAAGTTGAGACAGTTCATAGGCTTCTTCGGCAAGGGCAATTCTTTTGTTGTAAAGCTTAGTTTTAGAAGGTATCCCTAATAAATCAATCCCTTTCTGTTGAACGCCAATAGTCGTATATATTCCACCGGCATCTCCAAGCTCTTCTCCACCCGTAAATACTTCAGTTTCCCCAAAATCCCAGGCAGATTTTTTCAGAGCTTGCTCCTGGTCAATTTGGGACTTCTCATTTTTCAGAAGTGGATAATTCCGGAGGGCTAACGATACTGCTTGCTCCTGAGTAATCTCTTGAGACAATTCCATTGTTTGACCGCTTAAACCAGCAGGTAAAAGGAACAGGACAAGAATTAAAGCAAAAGATCCACCCATTGAAGGTTTAAATTTTAATTTGCCAGACCTTGATTCAACCCATCTATAAAGAATAGGCAAAATGAATAAAGTGAGCAGGGTAGAGGTAATTAAACCTCCTATAACCACAGTTGCCAGTGGCCGTTGCACTTCTGCTCCTGCCGAGCTCGAAATGGCCATAGGCAGGAACCCAAGCACATCGGTAAGAGCTGTTAGCAAAATGGGACGGATTCTGCTTCTTGTTCCAAGACTGATCCTTTCATTTAGATTTTTCACACCTTCTTCTTTTAATTCATTGAAACTGCTAATAAGTACAAGGCCGTTTAAAACCGCCACTCCAAACAATACAATAAAGCCAACCCCGGCAGAAATGCTAAAGGGCATGTCCCGCAGCCATAAGGAGAATATCCCGCCAATAGCTGCAAGTGGAATGGCTATGTAGATCATGGTGGTTTGCTTAAAGGATTTGAGAGCAAAAAAGATCAGGATGAAGATGAGGAGCAGGGCGATGGGAACTACAATTTGCAGTCTCTTGCTTGCTCTTTCAAAATTTTCAAAAGCCCCACCGTAGCGAATGTAATAGCCGGGCGGTAGTTCAAACTCAGCGTCCAGTTTGGTCTGTATATCTTCCACCACAGACTTCACATCACGATTCCTGATATTTACTCCCACGTATGTACGGCGGTTGGTATTATCCCTACTAATCTGCATCGGGCCGGGCTGATAACTTATTTCAGCCACTTCTTTCAGTGGTATCTGACTACCTGAAGGTAAGGTTACATACAAATTCCTGATATTCTCAATACTTGTTCTTTCTTCTTCCTGTAATCGCACTACCAGGTCAAATCGTCTTTCTCCTTCAAAAATAACTCCCGCATCTCCGCCTGCAAAAGCCGATTGGATAAGGGAATTTAACTCCTTGATCTGTAAACCGTATTGCGCAGTTTTATTCCTGTTATAGTTGACCGTGATCTGCGGTAATCCGGCCGTGGCCTCTACTTTCATATCGGCAACTCCTTCTACAGTAGAAATAATGTTGCCCATCTCCTGCGCCTTACTTGCCAGAACCTCCAGATCTTCACCATAAAGTTTGACTGCAACATCTTCCCTCACCCCGGTAAGAAGTTCGTTGAACCGCATTTCTACTGGCTGGGTAAATTCATAGCTAACGCCGGGAATAATACCGATGGTTTCTTTGATCTTTGCAATAAGTTCATCCTTAGAATCGGCAGAAGTCCATTCATCTTTATCCTTTAGAATGATAAAGCTGTCTCCAATATCCATAGGCATAGGATCTGTTGGGACATCAGAAACTCCAAAACGAGTGACGATCTGTTCTATTTCCGGAAACTCGTCCAGAAGAAGCTGTTCAATTCTTGTGGAGGTCGCGATTCCTTCGTCAAGAGAACTTCCCGGTTTAAGGATAATGTGGAAAGCGATGTCCCCTTCATCGAGCTGCGGAATAAATTCCCCTCCCATTTTGGTGAACATGAACGCTGCCAAAGCGAATAGAGTTATAGCGGAGCCGAGTACAATTTTCCCTCTTTTTAAAGATTTGTTTAATAAAGGCTCATATTTATTCTGAACCCAACCTACAAATTTATCGCCATAGGATCTCTTCCGTTTTTTACTTTCCTTGAGAAAGAGAGCAGAGATCATTGGAACGTATGTCAAACACAAGATCATGGCGCCCAGCATGGCGAAAATAAAGGTAAGTGCCATTGGCTTGAACATCTTGCCTTCAACCCCTTCCAGAGCAAGAATGGGAAGAAAAACGATGAGAATAATAAGCTGCCCAAAAAAGGCAGAATTCATCATCTTTTTGGCTGAAGATGCGGCTATATTATTTCTCTCAGCCTTGTTTAATTCGCCTCGTTTCTTCATGCGCTGATGAATTGTAAAAACAGTACTTTCTACAATGATCACCGCTCCATCAACTATAATCCCAAAGTCTATTGCCCCCAGACTCATCAGGTTTGCCCAGACGTCGAAAAGGTTCATAAGAATGAAAGCAAAC
Organism: Salinimicrobium aquimaris; assembly: GCF_035607535.1. NCBI lineage: Bacteria > Pseudomonadati > Bacteroidota > Flavobacteriia > Flavobacteriales > Flavobacteriaceae > Salinimicrobium > Salinimicrobium aquimaris. The sequence goes on along the minus strand of NZ_JAYDZX010000003.1, from coordinate 77,414 downwards.
AGGAGGGAGAGGGGAATTGTTGAGGCAACTATTAAACCTCCCCGCCAGTTCCCCAGGAGCAGCACCAGAACAAAAATGACGATTAATCCTCCTTCGAGCAGGTTTTTTGTAACTGTGGAAGTGGTGTCACTAATAAGTTCACTTCTATCCAAAAATGGCTTTATGGAAACACCTTCAGGAAGGGATTTCTGAATCTGTTCGATCCTGTCTTTTACATTGTCGATTACTTCATTGGAATTGGCTCCTTTCAGCATCATGACCATTCCACCAACGGCTTCTCCCTGTCCATTTTTTGTTAGTGCTCCATAACGTACGGCACTTCCTATTCGAACATCAGCAACATCTGCAACTGTTATAGGTACTCCTCCGGAAGTGGTGACGACAATCTTTTCCAGATCCTCCACACTTCGTGCAAGTCCTTCGCCCCGTATGAAGTTTGCCTGATGGTTCTTTTCGATATAAGCCCCACCGGTATTCTGATTGTTATTTTCAAGGGCGGTAAAAACATCAGAAATGGAAAGTCCAATAGCTTTTAGTTCGTCCGGATCTACAGCAACTTCATATTGCTTTATCATTCCGCCAACACCGTTCACTTCTACAACTCCCGGCACCATAGCCATTTGTCGGCGTACAATCCAATCCTGAATTGTTCTCAGCTCAGTGGGGGAGTAGTCATCCTTGAATTCTTCTTCTACTTCCAGGGTATATTGGTAAATTTCACCAAGTCCCGTAGAAATAGGTCCCATGGAAGGTTGTCCAAAACCTTCGGGAATTTCATCTTTTACGGCATTCAGTTTTTCACCTACTAATTGCCTGGGGAGATAAGTGCCCATGTCGTCTTCAAAGACAATGGTTACAACGGAGAGTCCGAACCTGGAAACTGAGCGAATCTCTGTTACACCCGGCAAATTACTCATAGCAATTTCAACGGGGTAGGTGACGAACTGCTCGATGTCTTCAGTTCCTAAATTGGGTGCCTGGGTAATCACCTGCACCTGATTATTTGTGATGTCTGGTTGGGCATCTACGGGAACCTGGAAAACGCTCCAGATCCCTGCACCAATTAACACCACTGTGAGTAGACCAATAATAAATTTATTATTGATCGAAAAATCAATGATCTTATTAATCATACATGATAATTTAATTCAGTTTGTAATAAATTCTCTGGCCGGGGCCAGTGACAAAAGGATATAGCTATCCTAAAACTGAATTAAATACGGGGAGGCTGGAAGTGAGAAAAGGCAATTTCCTTGCCTGCACTCTCTCCAAACAAGGGTGTCAAAAAGGGCATTTTTGGCTCAAATACTTCGAAGCTACTTGTTTCGAATCTCACCACATGCACATGGCAGCAGTGACATTGGCAAAAAGGAGGACAGTCATCTGAAGTACCATGCTGGTCGCCTTGCTGATCCTGGTCTACTTCCAAACTCACGAAGATAGTATCCTGACTTTCGGATACAGCTGTGTCATCACAGGGTATAAAGTTTAGCCCCAGGAAATAAACAGATAGTATGACTGCGATAAATTTCACAATGCAAAGGTAAAAAAAGAACTTAGAAGCAAAGCTTATAAAATTCTTAATTGATTAAGTTTCATTTGCTACAACAAGAACGAGACTCCTGGATTGGTGGACATTGTACAGAACCGTAACTGCAAAAAACACAGCAATCACCTTCCAATGGCTTTACTACGGTTCCACAGCTGGCGCATTCGTGAAAGAATTGGCATGCATCTGTAGGCATGGTTTCTTCCTTGGATACATTGCAGTTCGGGCAAGTGAGAATAGACTTTAAAATTGTCTCCATATCGGATTTTTTATAACATTGATGTGATATCCGAACCCATTGTGGGGTACGCATAAATCATTTTCTTTAAATCTTGTACTGGTATCGATTTGTAAATAGCAAGAGAGAAAAAATTAATTGTTTCCTCAACTCCCGGACCAATTAAATGTGCACCTACTAAAGTTCCACTCTCGGTGTCTATGATGGTCTTGAAGGCATATTCTTCGGTGTTTAATCGCTTCGCATTAAACCATTCCGGGACCGCTTTGCTATTTACTTTTACATTAATTCCGGCCTTTTTGGCTTCCTCTTCTGTTAAACCTACTGAAGCCATTGGCGGTAGGGTAAAGACCACTGAGGGCATGGGTGGATACTCTGCCTTTCTGCTATTTCCTTTTATAATATTGGAAGCAATAATATGACCTTCATAAACGGCTACTGGTGTTAACGGTAGTCCATTGCTGTCGGCAGCGTCTCCGGCAGCATACACGTTGGGATTTGCAGTGCTCTGTAAAAACTCATTGACCTCAATCCCCCTTTTGTTTGAAGCAACAGATCCAGCCTTAAGATCTAGGTCATTGATATGAGGCACTCTTCCTGCACTGTTAAAAACTGCTTCAGCCATAAATTCTACTTCAGAACCATTTTTTTCACCAACAACAGTAAAACCTTTTGTTTCTTTTTTGATTCCGGTAACGTTTGTTTCAAGCACTAATTTTATGCCCATCTTCTGTGTTGCTTCAGACAAATGCTGAACTATATCCCTATCAAAATTTTCCAGAGGTCGTGGTCCCCGGTGTACTATGGTAACTTCGGCCCCACATCGCCTGGCGATATGTGCAAATTCAAAGGCAATATAACCGCCGCCTATAAATATCATGGACTTTGGCAGCTCCTTCAGGTTGAGAAAATCTGTACTGGTCAAAGCGTAGTTACCGCCTTCAAAAGTTAGTGTACGTGATCTGGCTCCTGTGGCAATAACAATTTTATCTCCTTTTAAAACTTGCGATTCAATTTCAACTGAATCATTGCTTAAAAAGCGAGCAGCACCGTGATAGGTGTCTATATCATTGTGTTTGTATCCTTTTTCGATTTTCCCGGGCATGGCATTTACGAATTCCTGCTTAAAAGCCATGACGTCTTTCCAGTTAACTTCAGGAACAGTATCAATACCTTTTCCCGCCAATCGTTGAGCGAAGTCTCTCACTTCGGTAGCACCAATGATTATTTTTTTTGGGTCACATCCTCGAAGCGCACAAGTTCCTCCATAGGGTAGTTCATCAGTTACAGCGACTTTTAAACCTTTGGATGCACATTTATTGGCAACTGTCATACCCGACATGCCCGAACCTATTACTATTACATCATATTGCTTCATCATCTTTCTATTTTTGTGACTTTGTCTCCAGTTCGTTCAATAGCTGCTTTTACTTCTTCAACGTTCGTGAGTGAACTATCGAATTCAACAACCGTATTACTTTCTTCGTAAGAAACTTTGCAGGTGACAATCCCGTTTAGCTTGTTAACTTCAGATTTTACATGACCCTCACAGCCTGTGCAGGTCATACCACTCACAGAGAATTCTACCGTTTGAATATTTTTTTCCTGAACAAAAACCACTTCTTTTTCATCAGAAGGATAAAAAGCTTCAGCATAATAAGGAAAAGCCAGGCTCAGAATAACAAAAACAGTCACTCCAGTCAAGAATTTACGGGACTGGAAAAAGGAAGATCGGGAATTGCTTTCACAGCCGCAGTCATCGTCTGTAGACTTCAGGTTCAAATACCAGGCGAATCCCAAAGCAACTATTGAAATTGCTACAAGTGGCCATCTAAAAGGCTCCAGCCATGCAAAAGCACCTGCCATGCTTCCTGTTCCTGCTGCTATAGCAAGTATGGGAGCAATACAACAAAGAGAACTGGCAATACCAGTTAAAATACCTACTCCAATAAAGCCGTTTTTTGTCTTCATATAGCTTCAGGTTGATGTGTTATTAAATTGAAAAAGGGAGCAAGGAGTTCCCGATGGTCATTCCGAAGAGAATAAAATATGGTCTGACCTTCTTTTTCCGCTTTTACAAAATCCCTATCCTTCAATTTTCGCAAGTGTTGCGAAACTGCCGGAATGGTCATGTTCAGGATGTCACTTAGATCACACACACATAATCTTTCTTCTGTTTGCAGGACATAAAGAATCTTTAGCCTTACACTGTTACTCACCAGGGAAAGCTTATCTGTTAGGGCACTCACAGCCTCTTCGGCTTCGGAAAGTTGCTCCTGACAACGTTTGATCTGGTCAAAATCGGCTTCTTTACGTATGCAGTTGATATCTTTCATTTCACAAAAGTAATAAATTATTTAAGCAAGTTCTTAAATAAGCTCCAAAATTGAAGATCAAAGCGAACCGGAAATTAGGTCAGGTTGAAAAGACATCCTCTCAGATGCATGATATGCCGTGGCAGCATCTATGTTAAAAGTAATACTGCCGTTTACCTATCTCTATGATTTACCTATTGTTCCACACTCATTTCTTCGACAATCACTCCAACTTCATCAATCTCCTTCATCAGCCTATCAGTCTCGGTTAGCGCAACGATCATTTTCTGATAGTGCAGGATATCTTCAAAGCTTAATTCCCGGCCTTTGCGATCTTTTAACCACTTTTGTGCCGGTTGGTAGCCGCCGATGTAGAATTCCCAGGCAATCAGGGGCACATTGTCAAAATATTGCTGGTCATTGATCCAAACTTTTCCATGTGTTTCCGAATCCGGTTCGTAGCCGGGGCTGTTTTTGGTGATCTTACGGGTGATGATATTATCACCATCTTCAGGATAACCGGTAATTCGCTTCTCCAAAAGCGGACTTTCCAACAAATGCAGCTCACGTATTTGCCCTCCCAACTCTACAAGCTTCCAGAATTGATCAGCATCCTTTGGATAAGGGACCCTCGGAAAATCTATTTTTAGAAACTCCTTGTATTTCTCCCGGTATTCCGGGGAATGTAGAACTGCATATATGTAATCAAGAATATCTATAGGGGAAAAAGTACCATCCAAACCAGCTTCTAAATCGCAGACAAGGTTTTCCTCTGGAAGGAAAGCATGATTTATTCGTTCAGCTACTTTTCCAATAATTTCCTCATTAAGATTGGGAACCCGATTTTCCTGTTTGTCGTCTATTGTTTGTTGATTAGAAGTTTCTGAATAGAGGTATAATGGAAAGAGCATTCCTCCACCTCTATAATACAGATTAAAGTCGGTTATTGAGTTTGTTACAAATGATAAGTTCCACGGCATTGAACCTACAGCTTGGCCCTGACGACCTATTACAAGACCATAATTTTGTTTTCCTTTTAAAAAATGTCTCATTATTTGATTAACAGGCCACCCGATGAACCCCTTAGACTTACCAGTAAAATAGGTCCACCTCTTATCAAATGGCCGATATTCACATTGTACGAAGTGTTGATCGTCAAGCCCAAATTCAAGTACATTCTGTTTTACGAACTCCACCTTTCCATCACGACTTTTCCAGCTCACATTGTTGTATTTGCTCACGATTTCTTTGTTGTCGAGGGTGTAGACATCGTTTATCACGTGCTGTATATCTTCTTTAGTCGGCTGAAAGGCCATAGCATCTCTTTTACTGACTATGCCATTTCCGCTCAGGGTGAAAATTTCATTCATTGAGAAACCGCTTACATATTCTTCCTCAGTTTTAAAATCCTTCTGCATCATGAAATACATTGGAGATTTATTTACGAGGTCTACGAATGGAATTGAACCCAAATCTTCTTTAAGTAGAAAATCGTACTTAAACTCACGTTTTCCGTATAAATCGTAATGATAAACTTGACCTAAAGTGTCATTTTCTTTTTTTCCTGTTTTCACAAATATGTTGATGGAAACACCCTGCATAATATCAAAAATGTTTTCATCAACAGAACCGTCAGGAGCTGTTTCTTTTTTCTTGGAGTTTCCATGGAGATCGATTACATATAGCTGATCGTACGTCCTTAAAAGGTTGTACCGCATTCCACGAAAGGTGGGGTTGTCTAAATATCCATGAGGATTAATAAAAGCTAATACTCCTTCACCATTCCGTTCTATAAAGTATTGACCGAAACGAAGAAACTTTACGTAATCATCATTAATCCATTTAGAATTTTTTTCTTTTAGTCGTTCTTTTCCTCCTGGCTCTTTTTTATAATCCTCCATTAAATCTAAAATCCATTCCCCTTGATTTGAGCTTTCACCACTATAGGGTGGATTTCCAATGACGCACATCACTGGAGTGTCTCTTTTGATTGCATTAGCCTGATCAGCTTCATCGGAAAGCCAGGAGCTGAAAAGGGTTCCCGTGTCCGGGTGCGCTTCTTCAAGGGAATTAGTCAGAAAGATCCTGAAGCGTTGATCATCTGTGGGTTTGTAGCCGGTTTCAGTCAGCAACATATCCATTTTGAGATGGGCCATAGCGTAACTTGCCATCAGCAATTCAAAGCCGTTTAGGCGGGGAATCAAATGTTCCGTAGCATAACGCGTCCAGATGCCTTGTTGGCCTTCAAATTTCTTGTGGATCTGCCGTACAACTTCAGCCAGGAAAGTTCCGGTTCCGGTGGCGGGATCGAGTATCTGCACTTTATGGACTTCCTGCTCATAATCACGCATTCCGCCGGCATACCGCTTGTCATGAGTGGGAACTTTAACGGTGATCTTTGTTTTACTGGTATCTGCTAAACCTTGAGGGAGATTGAATTCGTCTTTTAGAATATCATCAACTGCTCGCACAATGAAGTTTACCACCGGTTGTGGTGTATACCACACTCCTCGGGTTTTTCTAAGGGCAGGATTGTATTCACCTAAAAAAGTTTCGTAGAAATGGACTACCGGATCATCTTGCTTAGTGCTTTTTCCGAAGTTCTTCATGATCTTTGAGACATCTGAAGCAAGAAAAATGCTTACCAACTCCTCTACAATCCACACAAGTCTATCATCCAGGTCAAAACCGGCAATGTCCTGGAATAGTTTCCGGAGGAACGGGTTACTCTTGGGTATAAGCTGTGCTGCTTCCATGCGTGAAAAAGTTGGCAGAGTAGGATCGTGGTACCGCGCTGCAAACATTCCGTAGGCAATGGTTTGCGAATAGATATCGGCAAAGGACCTGTTGGTGATATCGTGAATAAGCATTTGCTTGAAGGAGATCATTTGGGACTTTAGATTTGACCTTTTTTCCTTCTCATCATCATTATCTAAAGACTTTTCAATGACATCGGCCATTAATCTCGCTTTTCCAGCCATCATTTTAGCAAGACGGGTAGGGGACTTAATGCTTTGACTAACAACTAAAGCAAAATCGGAAATGAGGTGCGTAAAATGCTCGAAATTACCCGGTAAAGGTTTTATCTCACCAGCTTCCAAACTGCCAAGGGATATTTCAGTTACAAATTCACCTTCCCTGTAAAACCTGAAGTTGAGATAGTCGGTAATTATAAGATTGGTAAGACCTGCTTTGTACCTTTCGAATTGCTCCTTTAGACCTTTAGAATCTAAATCCACCCCTATATCCTTTGCTTCAACATAACCTACAGGCACACCTTTGCGTGAAAGCATATAATCTGGAGCACCACAACTCACCCTGGCTGGTTCATTTGTCACAAGGATACCTGGTAAAAGAGTAGATAACAAGGTTTGAAGATCTCCGCGGTAGGAGTGTTCTCTTGCGTGGCCGGTAATGTAAAGTCTATTGAGGTGGGAGAGGTATTCGGCTATGGTCATTCTGGAGTTGGTTTGGTCTTAACTGTAAATCTATTAATATTCTGTTAAAGAGAAGGACGGGAAACCGTAAATTGGATGCTAAAAAATGAAAAAACAAGCCATTCAATTCTATGAAGTAGACCCGGAGGAATTTAAAAAAGAAATTCTGGAAGGGGTAGAGAAGCTTCTTGTAGAATTTTCAAAAAAGTGTACCCCTAAAGAGCCTGAAGTATGGTTAAGCCGAAAGATGTATCGGAGCTTTTAGGGATTTCCCTAGTAACTCTTTATCAATGGGGAAAGTTGGGGGTTTTGAAGCCTTACAAGATCGGAACCAGGGTGCGATACAGGCAATCGGATATTGAAGAAACACTATTGAACTCGAATAGATCTGCCCGGGATAGTAAATAGTCTCTAAAGATCAGAGTATGCAAGAAATGCAGGAAATGCAGGTTTATAAAAGTTTGATATTTTTTTCAGGACGGGAATAAATAGAGACAAATTTCCTAAATTGCCACAACTTCTTGATGCACACTTGGCGTGCCGGAGGGCTGAGACATATTTAAGGTGGCAGTGGGTAATTTTATTTTCAGTTTTGCAGAACACTTATAGGCTTTGGATTTTCGAACGAATCTTGAGGTGCAGCTGTGAATAGTCTACAACCTGAAACCTGCCCGTAAATCCCTATACAGAATAAAGCTATATCTATATTGTGAATTGAGTACAGAGTATAAAAATCTTCAAAAGCTGCAATAACAAATTCTTTTACTTTATTTTTTACTTTCCGAAGAAGGCTTCCACAGAAATGTGATTATTCCTTTTATCATATAAGACTTAAGGCAGTTATCTAAAACTAAATCACCAACAATCCAACTACTTCCTGCAATTACTACTTCATTTTTGGTGTTTATTTTAATTCTTTCCACCACTCCGTAAATTTCTGGTTACTATCGTTAAGATTAACAAGTTCACCTATCACCGGTGTTACCAATGGTATTCCTATGCTTTGATTAAGCCTGGACATTTCATTTAAGGGCTCATCCCAATCGTGCAGCGCCAGATCAAATTTTGATGAATGAACGGGCATCAATCTTTGGGCTTTTAGATCCAGGGCTGCCTGCAGGTTTTCCCCGGGAAGAAAATGGATTTCTTGCCAGGCTTCATTGTACTGCCCGTTTTCTAAAATTGCCAGATCTATAGGGCCATGTAACTTTCCAATTTCTTCAAAATGTTTGTCGTAACCACCATCCCCACCAATGAAAATTTTATGGGTTGGGGTTTCGAGCAAGTAAGACATCCAAAGAGAGGCATCCCTCTTAAATCCCCTTCCGGAAAAATGCCGGGCCGTGAGTCCGTAGATTTGTATTCCTTTCTGCGGTTCAAGTTTAGTATCCCAATCCATCTCCATTATTTTCTCCGGCTCGTATCCCCATTTCTCTAAGTGAGCTCCTACACCCAGACCACAAATTACATATTTGACTCTGCCCTTCAGCTTTTTCATGGTTTCGTAATCCAGATGGTCGTAATGATCATGGCTAATGAAAAGATAATCGATTTCCGGAAGGTCTTCCGCAGTGTAAACATTTGTTCCCTTGAATGCTTTCGTGGAACCCGGAATAGGTGAAGCATTTGCACTAAACACGGGATCTACCAAAATTTTTATGCCATCAGTTTGAATGAAGTAAGATGAATGCCCGAACCAAACCAGCCAGTCGCCATTAGGAAGATTTTTGAGATTTGTTTGGACAGAAGGTATAGTGCTTTTAGGTGTGGATTTGGAACTCTTTCTAAAAAGAAAATCAAACATTACTTTACCCATTGAATGGCCTTCTGTAAGTGATGGTGTATAAGAACGGTTCTTAAAAGAACCATCTTTATAATTAGGAGATTTTTTTATCATTTCAAGCCTTTTTCCTGTGGGCGTTGCTCCAAACTTAGGATGCTGCATATATAGTCCTACGATTAATGCAAGGACAACTACAATAGATAAGAGTGCGATCATAACACGGCTAAACAGTTTTAAGGCTTTTTTCATTAATATCTTCTTTTTCCGTAAAAACAAAACAGACTAATTTTTTGACGGGCAAAGTTAGGTATTCTACACCTTTTGGAGTAGGCAAATTACCCCCGTCCCGATTCCTTTCAGTTCAGGTTTAATCTGCGTTATTTTAAAATCCTGAAATAAGCAGCCAGCCGGTTCCTTAGATTAAAGTTGTGCAACTCTGAACGGAAGGGGCGAAAACGGTAAGGAATAAATAGTGAACCATGGTGATCAGCTTTTTTAAGGAGATAATCCTTATTTTTATAGTGCATGTTATATATCAATGTCTAAACTCCCTTAATATGGAATCAATCATAGTATCTACAGATTTTTCTAAGGAAGCAGAAAATGCTATGGAATATGCCGGTGCGTTGGCACAGAAGACCGGGATGAAGCTTGTTTTATTCAACTCCTTCAGACTTCCACTTCATACTGCTAATTCTCTGCTTCCTGCCACAGGGATCCTCAAGCTGGAGGAAGGCAACCGCAGGTTGCTAAAACAAAAAGCAGAAATACTTAATGATCGATACGGGGTGGAAGTAGCAATTGAAACAGATTTTCTTTCAGAAGTTGAAGATAAGCTGGAAAACCTTTTTGTGAAAAATAAGGCTGCACTGGTCGTCATGGGAATGGCCCCGAAATCTGTAGAACAGGATATTTTTGGCAATACAACTACCTCTGCCATTTTTAAATTGAAGTACCCTGTTCTTGCCGTGCCTGCTTCTGCTTCTTTTGGAAAGATGGACAATATTCTCTTTGCCTGTGACGATATACAAAAGGTTGAGAAGGGAATTATTGAAAAAATAAAGTACCTGAACCGGCTCATGGAGGCAAGACTGGAGGTATTCCATGTTGAGGATAACCCTGGGGAGGAAGGAGGTAAAGCTGTGCTGGAGGAAATTCCTGAACTCGAGGATGTGAATTACTCGGTTAAGAACCTGAATTCAGAAAATGTAATTAGGGCCATTAAAAAAGAAATAGAGCATCTGGATGCAAAACTTCTTATAATGGTCCCACGGCGCTATGGTTTTTGGGAATCGGTGATCCACAGAAGCAAAACCAGGGTAATGGCGTCGGGGCTTTCAATTCCGTTATTGACCATTCCCCAGTTAAAAGAGAACGTATAGCTATACCTAAATCAGGAAATAAATTTAGCCCTTAATTCATAAGAACGTAATCTTGCGATAGGGTCTGTCATCCTAACTTAATCATGATTTCTTCGAGTGAGAAATCTTTGCAAAGGTCTCTAACTGTTGCTGTACCATTTCTGGTGTACCTGCAATAAATATGGGAGGGTTTTTGATCCGGAGGAGTATTTTTCCAATTCCGGAAGTCTCCATTCACCCCCCTTAGCAATTTCTTTTTAAACCCTCGATTTTTAATAGAAATGATCCTGCTGTATTTTAGCAATTGGGCAAATTTAAAGCAGGAGTTGAACTATTATAGATCGATAATCTCATTGCGAGGGTGTTTGTAAACCCGCAGGGAGAGGTGGATAATTACTCTCATTAAATGCACACAACATATTCAACACGTGAACTCTCTAATTTAATAAGTTTAATTTAGAGGATAGAACCATTCAGCATGAACCGGTAATTCATCCAGGATTTCAATCAAGGTCGAAGTTTGTATTAGCTGCACATTCTTGAGTAAAATTATACTATATCCAGTCCAAATATGTCTTTCTTTTATCCACTATGAGTCAAAATCCCGCTTTTAATCAGTAAAGCAACAATTCAAACAGAGTTAAGTCTACACCCTCTGTTATTCCCAAACATACTTCTCCTCATATTCAATATTCATCAAAAATGACACTACCTCTAGCTAATTCGCAGTGAAATCTTAAAGATGGATCCCCTTGAAATTTTCTTTGAAAAACTTGGAAACTTTATTTGTCTTTTAGTGTTTTTTGGCCTTATCTTTGCATCCGCATTAAAAAAAATAAGTGAAATGAAAAAGTTATTAATAGGTTTGCTTTTTACTACCAGCTTTGCCTTTGCCCAGGATCCCGTGGAGCTGGATCTAAATGAGGCGGTGGCTTATGCGCTGGAGCATAAAGCAGAAGCCGAAAAAGCTCGGTTAGACATCAGGAAAGCAGATGCACAGATCGCCGAAATAAGGGCGAGAGCGTTGCCTAACCTTTCAGGAAGTGCAAACACAACATATAATCCTCTTTTACAGGAGAATGTTTTGCCTGGCGAAATTTTTGGATTACCGGGGCAGGATATATCTGTGGCTTTTGGGCAGGAGTGGACTTCTAGTGCGAATGCCCAATTAACCCAGGCCGTGTTTAATCAACAGGTGTTCACCGGACTTAAAGCTGCAAAATCCACCAGGGAGTTTTATCAGCTTAACGCTCAACTCACCAATGAAGAGATCATTGAAAGAGTAGCTACTGCTTATTACCAGGTGTACCAGGCACAGGAAATGTTGGAGAATATCCAATCCAATCTGGAACTTACCGAACAAACGGTAAACATCGTGAAAGGGCTATTTGACAACGGCCTTGCCAAGAAGATCGACTATGACCGCAGCACTGTAGTACTTAATAATTTACGAGCTAACAGGCAGCAGGTGGTCAATACGGTTGAGCTTAGCGAAAATGCACTCAAGTTCATGATTGGAATGCCTATAGTTCAGGAAATAAGGCTTCCGGAGCAAACTTTTGCACCTACTATTTTACCTGAAACCAATATTGGTTCAGATGAAAGAACAGAATTGCAGCTGTTGAACAAGCAGATAGAGCTGCTAAACTGGCAGAAAAAAGCTACCCAAGCTGAATATTACCCTTCCCTTTCACTTTTTGCCAACTACGGCTGGCTTGGTCAGGGAGATACTTTTCCGGTAGGTAATGGAGAAGATAAAGGTGTTTACTGGTCTGATCTTGCAGCGGTAGGTGTGAACATAAATATTCCCATTTTTAACGGAGGGGCCACCCAAGCCAGGGTGCAGCAAAACCAGATCGATATCGAAAAAGCTCAGCAGGACCTTCAGGAAACTCAGCTGGCACTGGACCTGGCTTATGCCAACGCGGTTGCACAGCTTGAAAATAATTTGCTAACCATCCAGGCCCAACAGGAAAACGTGGCATTGGCCAGAGAAGTGCTGGAAGACACCCAGAACAACTATGGACTTGGACTTGCAAGCCTCAACGATTTACTGGACGCAGAGCGGGACCTTTCCGCAGCAATGAACAACCTTACCAACGCCCAACTTGACTATAAACTTGCCGAAGTGCAACTCTTAAGGTCACAGGGAAAATTAGAAACGCTTACTAATAATACATTATAAAATGAAAAAGAAATCTATAATAACAATCGTTGCTTTAATAGCTGTTGCTGCTATCTTTTTTCTGATCCTTCAGAATAACAAAAGCAACAACGAAGCAGAACTTAGCATTGTGGCTCAAGAGAATACAGAAGTCTCCGTAAGGACAGCTTCTGCCCAAAGAGAAAGCATCAGTGGTAAATTTACGGTTAACGGAACCTTTCAACCCGAAACCCGTGCAAATATTTCAGCAGAAATGGGTGGTCAGGTAGTGGGGATTTACGTGCAAGAAGGTGATGAAGTAAAAGCCGGCCAGGTGATTGCGAAACTCTCAGGAGATAAAATAAATGTGAATTTAAATAATGCAAAAGCAAATCTTGACAACGCAATTTCTACTCTTGAAAGGTATGAAGCAGCTTTTAAAACCGGAGGTGTTACCGCTGTACAGCTCGACCAGGCTCGCTTGCAGGTTCAAAATGCCAGAGCTCAATTTGACTCTGCCAATCTTAGTTCGGGTGATACCAATGTGCGTTCAAAAGTAAGCGGCATTGTGAACGAAAAAATGGTGGAACTGGGAATGGTTGTAGGCCCTGGTACACCTATTATTGAAGTTGTGGATATCTCCTCTCTAAAGTTGAGGGTTGAAGTAGATGAGGCAGTGGTAAGTCGCATTCGGGTAGGGGACACTGTTCAGGTAGTGCCCAGCGTCACCAAAGATACCATTAGCGGAAAAATAACTTTTATAGCTCCAGCCTCTAACGGAGCATTAAAATTCCCGGTGGAGATCATTGTAGAGAATTCTGAAAGAACCAGAAGAGCCGGAATGTATGCAACTGCTGTGTTCAATGAATCGGGATTGGATAATGTTCTAACTATCCCCAGAGAAGCTTTTGTGGGTAGTGTAAGTGACAATCGTGTGTTCGTTTTAGAAAACGGAATAGCGAAGTTAAAAGAGATTCAGACAGGGATTAACTACGGTAATAAAGTAGAAGTAACTGCAGGGCTAAATGAGGGTGATATAGTCGTGAGTAGTGGACAGATTAACCTTACCGACAATACTGCGGTAAAAATTCTAAAGTAAGAAAAAATGAAATTAGCAGAAATATCAATTAAGAGGCCCAGCGTCGTGATCGTAATGCTTGCATTATTGATCATCGGGGGACTTTTCAGCTATAGTCAGCTCAATTATGAGCTTATACCAAAAATGGAAATTAAGGTAGTGACCATAATGACCATTTATCCCGGGGCATCACCTGCCGAGGTAGAGAACACCGTCTCCCGTAAGGTGGAGGATGCCGTTTCTTCCCTGGAAAATATCAAGAAGATCCAGACCAAATCTTTCGAGAGCTTATCTGTAGTGACTATAGAGTTCACTAGTGACGCAGATGTTGATTTCCTGTTGAACGAAGCCCAGCGTAAGATCAACTCCATTCGTTCAGACTTACCTGAAGATATCGAAGAGCCATCGCTCTCCCAGTTCTCCCTTTCAGATTTACCTGTGGTAAGTTTAGGGGTGACTGCCAATCTTTCAGAAAATGAACTTTACGACCTTATCGATCAAAAGATTCAACCTGAGTTCTCGCGACTTTCGGGAGTAGCCCAGGTAACCCTGGTGGGTGGACAGGAAAGGGAAATAAGGGTAAACCTAGACCCCAATAAATTAGAAGGTTACGGACTAACTGTGCCAATGGTGCAGCAGATCGTTAGTGCTTCTAATCTCGACTTTCCAACAGGAAACCTTACTACAAGGGAAAATACCACGCTTATTCGACTTTCTGGAAAGCTCCAGTCGGTTGATGAGCTAAGGAACCTGGTAATCGCTTCCCAGGATGGTCAAAACATTCGTTTAACCGATGTTGCTGAAGTTCAGGATACTCAAAAGGAGACCGAAAAGATTGCAAGAATTGACCGTCAAAGCACCATTTTACTCCAGGTTCAGAAACAAACCGATGCGAATGCGGTAACTGTGAGTGAGCTTGTTCAGGAAAAAATGGCCGAAATAGAAGAGCGGTATGCGGAGCAGGGCGTGGAGCTTACAATGGCTAATGACACCTCGACCTTTACCCTTGCTGCGGCAGATTCTGTGATCAAAGATCTTCTAATCGCGGTAGGGCTCGTGGCCTTTGTGATGCTTTTCTTCCTGCATAGTTATAGAAACGCCCTTATCGTGATGGTGGCCATTCCTACCTCGCTTATCGCTACTTTTATTGGAATGTTGCTACTTGGTTACAGTTTGAACCTAATGAGCTTACTGGCACTTTCATTAGTGGTTGGTATTCTAGTGGATGATGCTATTGTGGTGATTGAGAACATCCACCGGCACATGGAGATGGGGAAAAACAAAGTGCGTGCTGCTTATGACGGTGCGAGTGAAATTGGATTTACTGTTACCGCAATCACCCTGGTGATCGTGGTGGTATTCCTTCCTATCGCCTTGAGTACAGGACTTGTGGCCAATATTATCGCCCAGTTCTGTGTGACCGTGATCATTGCAACCTTATTGTCATTACTGGTTTCCTTTACTGTGGTGCCGTGGCTTTTCTCAAGATACGGAAAGCTGGAATTGATTAGGGAGGACTCTTTCTTCGGAAAGATCATCCATAAATTTGAAGCCGGGCTTAACTGGTTTACTGTAGAAGTTACAAAGATCCTTAATTGGTCATTGGACAACAAGGTGAAAACTTTTCTTGTGGTTTTTGTCCTCTTTGCAAGTTCCATCGCGCTTGTAGCTATGGGCTATATAGGATCTGATTTCTTCCCAAGAACCGATAGGGGAGAATTCCTGGTGCAACTTGAAATAGATAAAGATGCTTCTATTGAGGAGACCAACTTCATCACCCAGCAAACTGAAAATTACCTTTCTCAGCTACCCGAAGTGGAGCGTATGATAACCACTGTAGGCCAGTCCAGTAGTGGAGGATTTGGAGGCGCACAGGCTACAAATAATAAGTCTGAGATCAGTGTCACCCTTGTAGATAAATCTGAAAGAGATGAAAAGACGAATGTTTTTGCAGCTAAACTTAAGCGCGACCTGGAGCAGGAATTGGTAGGTGCTAAAGTAACCACTGTACCCGTAGGAATTATTGGTGCAGAGCAGGCACCGTTACAAATGACCGTAATTGGCGACAGCTTTGAAGATGCACTGGCTTATGCCGAAACTGCTGAAAGCATTTTGAGAGACATCGATGGAGCTACCGAGATCGACCTGAGTGTTGAAGAAGGGAACCCGGAAATTTCGATCAATGTGGACCGCGACAAAATGGCTTCTTTAGGGCTTAATGTTGCTTTGGTAGGACAAACTTTACGTACTGCCTTCAGTGGAAATAACGACAATAAATTCCGTACCGGAAGCACAGAATATGATATCAATATCATTTTTGATGAAGCTTCCAGGAACAACATTGAGGATGTAAGGAATATACAGTTCATGAATAACCGGGGAGAGCGTATTAATCTGGCTCAATTTGCCGATATCAGCTATGAATCCGGTCCTTCTTTGCTCGAGCGTTTTGACCGTTCTCCTTCTGTGACCATCATGGCGCAAACTGTAGGTAGGACAACAGGTGCTGTAGCTCAGGAGTGGGAAGAAAAGTTAGAGAATGTTGAGAAGCCAAAAGGCGTAGCATGGACCTGGGGTGGAAACATGGAGAACCAGAGCGAAGGTTTTGGAACCCTCGGGATAGCACTATTAGCGGCTATTATGCTTGTGTACATGATCATGGTGGTGCTGTACGATGATTTTGTGAAACCGTTTATTGTGCTGTTCTCCATTCCGCTTTCGTTTATCGGAGCGCTTTGGGCACTGGCACTTACAAATAACAGTTTGAACATCTTCACTATTCTGGGGGTCATTATGCTTATTGGACTGGTAGCCAAAAATGCCATTTTACTGGTAGATTTTGCCAACCACAGGCTCGCACATGGGGAGAAGATCCGGGATGCCTTGATTCAGGCAAACCATGCGCGTTTGCGCCCTATCCTTATGACCACTATTGCTATGGTGTTTGGAATGTTGCCAATTGCACTGGCCTCGGGAGCAGCTGCCGAAATGAGTAATGGCCTTGCTATTGTTATCATTGGTGGACTATTGTCTTCCCTGTTCCTTACATTAGTCATCGTGCCGGTTGTGTTTATGATCTTTGTACGTCTTGAAGAAAAATTTACCAAAAAGGAAAAGAACAACTATGAAGAATTAATGGTGGCTGAATATGACCACATTCATCCTGAAATGGAAGTAGAATTTGATTAAAAAAAAGCCTGGCTAGTTCAGCTGGCCAGGTTTAAAAACTAATTCAAAAAAGAATAAAAACTTTTAGAATGTGAAAAAGATATATAAAATGGAAAAGGATATTTTTTTAAAAAAGGTTTCAGAGCTATTTCTCCAAAACGGAGCCAAAAGTTTGACGATGGATGACATAGCAAAAGAGTTGAGGGTTTCTAAGAAGACACTTTACAAAGTGTACGAGAGCAAGGAAAATCTTCTAGAGGAAATTTTGGAATTTAACATCGAAAAGGTTCTTTTTAAGATGCAACACCTTGATGAAAATGTAGATAATGCAGTAGAACGGATGTTTAAAAGAGATGAAGATATAGAAAAAGCATCTAGGACTAATGATTCAATTATGCTAAGACAACTCGTTAAGTACTATCCCCAAATTTTCAAAAAGCATATGCTGTTCTTTTCTGAAAAATTTTCCGAATTACTTATTCATAATATTGAAAGAGGAAGAACACAAGGACTTTACCGTGAAGATTTTGATGCACAACTATATTCAAAGTTGTTTTTTCAAATGACCATGAGCTATGATAATTCTCCTTTTCTGGATACTTCTCAATTGTGCCGCTCTGAATATCAGCAGGAATTACTGCTTTTTTATATGAATGCCATAACTACAGAAGAAGGTAAGAGGTATATGAAAGACTTATTAAAACACTCATAAAATTCTTTTCAAAAAGATTAATATTTAAGTGACATGGTAAACAGTGATTTTGAAAAAGAAAAGTTTTACGATCTGTTGGAAAAGGAACTAAATATTAACCTTGATCTCCCTTTTATGAAATTCATGACACTTCAAGAACTTAATATTACAAAACCGGAAATTAATTTGTTCCTTAATACCCTTGAATCTATTTACGATGTCTATATTAAAGAACAGAATTTAAATTTGGACATTACCTCTAAGGAGTTTATAGAAAGAATCGAATCGCACTTAAATGCTTTGCATAAAAAAACCAGCAAAAACTTATAACCCGCACCATTGAAGAAAAAGATGATATCGAGCTTTGTCCGGATCTTCTGGTAATCTTTTAATTACCTCTTTCCATGGGGATCTTTTAATTAATAGAATATATAATGATCTTAGAACGAGTGAATCAGTCGAAGTATTTTAAAGCATCAATAGCCTTTTCTTCATCTCCTTTCCCTAAGTAGGCCATGAAATTTCTCTCTGTGTGGTGGCCGGTAATAGTTTTTAAGTGTGATAATGGAACTTCTCCGTAATAGTTGGTTGCAAAGCTCCTTCTGCCGATATGACTTGTCACCAGCTTCCACTTTTCATAAAAATCTGATTTCTTCCTAAACTGTTTTTCGGCAACTTCTATTTTTTTGCTCCCCCAAACTTCTTCCTTTAACCCCGCTTTCTTACATACCACTTTAATATATTCGTTATACTTTGGATCAGGAAGAGGTTTGGGAAATTCCCCATTCCTTTTATCGAGGATCTCCCTGACCTGTTTGAGCAAAGGGATGGTCATAATTTTACCCGTTTTCTTCTGAGTGAATTCGAGCAAAAACTTATCATCTTTCTTCCTAATCATATCTTTATTAAACCGCATAAAGTCGGAAATTCTTTGCCCGGTAAAGCACGAAATTATTAACCAGTCCCTGGCAGTCTCCAGGTGCTCTTTCGTAAAGCTCTTCTTCTTAATTTTTTCCAACTCCTCAAGAGTGAGGAATATTTTCTCTGATTCCTTAGTTTTTGTTTTGATGCTGTCTAATTGCCGACTTGTTTCCAAACCTTGGCTATAGGCGTGTCTTGCTACTGTTTTAGTAAACTTAATGGCTCTTGCAATGGTATTGTAAGCATAGCCTTTTTCAAGCATAAAATTTTCAAAATCCCTTTTGAAATCAAGATTGATATCCTTCAGTAGAATAGGGTGGTTTAAGCTATCCTGGAATTTTACCAGCATTTGCTTAATTACGTTTGACTTTTTTACAGTAGCCGGGCTCACATGCTCTTTTCTTTCCTCAATATAGACTTCCACGTAAGAGATAAGGTCATCTGGCTTCTCCTTTACTTTTTTTGGATTATAGTAATCATTAATTGTTTTCTGAAGCCATTCTTTAGAGATCTTTTCAGGATCGGTAGAATTAAAGGATTGCAAAATATGAGCTTCAATTTTAGTCAGCTCCTGGTTAATAGAATTCTGTTTTTCCTTGAGCTCCTGGATCCTGTTTAGTTCATCAATATCATTGGTCCTTTTGAATCGTATTTGCAGATGTTCTTTTTCCCAATATTGCCTCGATATCTCCAGCTTTGTTTTTCCTCCAAGGGAAAAATCATTATAACCCTTAGGAAATTTTTCATCAGTAATTCGGTAGAGTAATCTCAGGTTTAGAAAAGCTTTAGGTTTAGTAGAACGGTAGAGGAAATTTACGCTTGCCATGTCAGATATTTTGTACAGTCAAATGTAGATAATTTGTACGATAGTTGTACGGTTAGGCGCAAATAAATGCAAACGGCCTCAATCTAAATCGAAAATGACATTAGGCAGAAATGCTGTTATACCGCGTTTTTACTGATTTTATAGCCGTGTTTGGGGATTTTTTTAGATTTTCATTTTTGTGGTTGTGTGGTTCAGGTGGGACCACTTTTAATGCTTGTAAAGCCCTACGAACAGTACGTTTGTGGGGCTTTTTTTATTACAGGGGACGAATGAGGGGACGAATAAAACTAAATAAAAGTGTGGTTTTCAGTTATGACATAAGATTTATATACTTTATTTTAGTTAATATTTTGAACAATGCCTAAAATCCCTCTAATGAAGAAGTTTTCCTATCTACTACTATTCTTTTTTGGTCTTTTTTCTTGTAATAGTTTTGAAGAGGATCATCTTGTAAAGGAAGAAATACGTGAGCATTTGAATAGAACGTTACATAATCCCGACAGTTTCGAGGAAATAGAGTGGAACATAATAAGAGATTATCAGTATACTGAAGTAGACACCACTAATCCTGACAGTCCCTTAAAAATAGACCATATGGCTACTATTGAATATGATGAGGAGCACGGGGAAAGAAAGTTTATTGAATTGGTCTACAGGGCTGAAAATGGTTTTGGAGCTTTACGAAAGGGAAGTTTATACGCAATATATTTTGAAGCTGATAAATCAATTCAATTTGAGGATGGAGCTTATTCCATAGAATTGGAGACTTACTTGCCCAACCCTGAAAACGCCTTTAGAATAGATCCTAGAGAACTTTATTTAAGGGAACGATACTATATGATTAATGATGGTAGTGGTACATACGAGGGATTTTTAGAACAATATCCAGAATTTGATTAGTTTAACTTATTTCGATCGAAGTAATACTTTAAAAGCGTCTTGTCGTTTATACTTTTATTTGTCTAGCTGTATCTAATGGAAAAAGAAACAACTTTTAGTAAAAATGATATTTTCAAATATGGAACCTTAAAACATTTAAAAGACACGCTCATACATAACAAGCTTGGGTTTAGTAAAGCGGGTAATCTAAATGATCCTTTTGAAATTGCACATCATTTTTATGATTCACAATCGTACGGACAACTTAATAGACGGGATATTTTAGACGAAGTAAAAATTAGTTGTTTTAGCAGAAATCCTCAGGAACCATTGATGTGGAGCCATTATGCAGACAAACATCGAGGCGTATGTTACATTTTTGATGAAATGGAATTAACATTATATGGTCTGTGTTCTGATTTTGGTGATATAATTTATTCAACTCATATACCTCATATCCATTTTCGTTATCCAGAAAACTCGGAACGCTTAGAAACAGAGCTTAAATTTCAGTTGAAACCAGTAATTTTCACTAAGTCTTTAGTGTGGGAGTATGAAAAAGAGTATCGCATAATTCTTAAAAAAGGAGTTGATCCAATCTTTAGACGGAAAAGTTTAAAGGGGATAATTTTAGGTTACAGAACTAATCTTTATTATAAGAGACAAGTACTTAAGGCAGTAAGTCTGGCTAATCAAAACAGGGATGAAGATATCAAAGTCTACTATGCAAACTTGAGTACGGAAAAATATGAAATGTTCATTACTGAAGAACCAACAGGAACGGTAGCCGAGAACATAACTTATGTTTAGCTAAAAGACGGCTTTATTTTTTTCATCCAGTCTCCAATAGAACGGCAAAGTATTTCTATTTAAATCTATCATTTTAATTTTTAAAAAAGGTCGTTCTATGTGATCCTTTACTTCAAATTCTTATAAGACTGCATTTAAACGTTTGAACTGATTTGTGAACTCTGTTGTTGTATAAAAGTCTGTGTAAAGCTCTGAAACGCGCTTTAACCAGTTCCAAACCTGACGTTTAAACTTTGCATCATTCTTTGTTATGTACTTAGTATCATAAGAAGCAATAGATCTAATATTACTCGAATTTAGTTGCTTCACATCAAAGGCTGAAGAGGGTTTAAAATCTTTCTTTCTTGGTTTAATTCCGTTTTTTATCTGCAGTTCTATCCAATAATTCCACCACTTTTCAACTTTCCAATATTTATTGGTAATCATATGAAAGTGAACATTCCCTTTGAAAGCATCATTTTTAGTCTGTCGTTCTGCTATCCAAACGTATTCAAAATCTTTATTTCTCTTTTTGGCGTTATCAAGGAATTTTCTAAGAATATTTACCGCTTCTTCATCTGAAACTTTATTCAAGAAAGCTAGAGTAACAAAACTCAGACGCTTATAACATCTGGCAAAGCAGGTAATTTTCTTTCTGATCTTTTGTCACCTATTTTTTAATAAGCTCAAGGTTGTACTGCGTGGAATTGGAGTTGCGTTAGATTAATCCTGCAGTAAAAGCCTTTCCTGCTCTTCGGCTTTGCTTATTACCTCTGTAAGCTCCTTAACGATACTCGCGCCTTTATCCTTATTGTACCACATTTGCAGCTGAGTTTTAAATTCAGCATCGATCTTTCCAAACTTCTCCTTGTAATCGGTCACCAACTTAGTAGCTGCAGCTGTTCTTGGTCCCCAGGAGGCCATAACGTCCAGATCTGTATTCAGGATGATAAGTTTTGGAATAGATCTGGTGCCGTTGGTAAGAAAATGATCCATTAAGTCGGGATATTCGTCTCTCAAGATGACCCTGAAGTTGATATTTTCTGAAGTCTCTGCAAGCTTATGTAGAACCGGCAAGGTCTGGGCAGCGTCTCCACACCAGGATTCCGTGATCACCAACCATGTTTGCTGCACTCTGAGGTCCTTAAAAAAGGCGGCCTCAGGTTCTGAGAGTTGAAATTTTTTATTCAGACGTTGGGAACGTGCAAAATTTAAAGCGGTGAAATCTACCCGGGTTTGATCAATTTCTCCTGTTGTGCTCTTTGTAAGCACAAGATCTTTTAAAAGATCCATGTATTCCCGGTAACTCATGGAATTTTTCAGACTGTCAACCAAATGTTCTCTCATAAAAGGGGAAATTTATAGTGCAATTCTAATCTTTTCTCTTTCAAAAAGGAATGACCATCCTCAGGTTAAGCTTATTTTTAGGTAAAGCTGAATCTAAATGAAATCCCAACTATTTTTAGTAGAATCTACGCCTAATTGTATCGTTGAATCTTTTTCTTATTAAGCACACTAAAAAATCTTTTTTGCCCCTTGGTTTTTATTTAAATACTACCAGTTAAGTTCTGAAAGAAAATTTTCCTTCGGCTCCTCCATCTGTCTTGAGAAATAGGGAATTCTCCAGATCATGTGTGGAGCCCCTTCTAATTCCATAAGCGTCACCTGGTTACCGCTTTTTTTCGACAGAGAAGCGAATTTTCTAATCGACTCAATATCAACAGAATTGTCTTTAGTGCCGTGAAAGATCAGCATTGGAGGTAGATCCTTATCGGCATTATTTAGTGGGGAAATATTTTCAATGAATTCCTCTGTGTAATCTTCCTGCCACCAATGACCTGCTTCTCTAAGGTCGGCAAGTCCCGCATTGACTATAACAGCATTCGGCCGGGAGCTTATTTGCCGGTTTTCGTTCTTTTCGTCCAGGATCTCCCCGGTTGTGGCTAAAGCAAGGGCAATAGTGGCGCCGGAAGAATTTCCTGAAATCAGGATCTTGTTCGGATCAAGCTGAAACTTTTCGGCATTGGTGCGAAGAAAACGCACGAGAGATTTCCCGTCTGAAATAGCTTCAGGCAAGGTATTTCCATGCCGGTCTGCCACGCGGTATTCAACGGCAACGGTTACCCAACCTTTCTTTGCATAAGCTTTTGCCGAAGTGAAGAACCAATCGGGTTTACCTTCAAAAAAGCTTCCGCCATGAAACATAGCTATAACAGGATATATCTTTCCCTTCTGAAGCGAAACCGGCTGAAATATATGTGCATCCAGACTGTAGCCATTAATCTGCTTGTAAGGAACAATAAGATGTCCTTTCCGATCCCTTTCATTCCTTTCGTACAAGCTCCTTATCTCTTCTTTGTAGTCAGGATTGGATACTTTAGTCATGAAAACTTCATAGTTGTCCTGCGTGTTTTTTATCCCCAGATTCTCAATGTGATTCCGGAAGAACCCGAACAGCACCCTGTCAAACATTTCGGGATCAGAGAAATTTTCAGCAATTACTCTAAAACCCGCATCCAATCGCCGATTGTCACTGGCTGAGTACTTTCCCGTTTCCAGCTCCCGGTTTATTGCGAGATATAGATAATTTTGAAGCAGTCTTTTAAAACCGTCAAAACGGTAAAGTTGAAGGTCGGTTATATCTATATTGTCTATCCGGTTTCTGCTTTCTTCACTTAAACTAATTTTTTCTCCTGTGGTTTTGTAATGCAGCAACGGATAATCGGCCAGAAGCGAAAGGAAAAAAAGCTCCAGGTCTTTTCGATAATTGTTGACAAATGCCGGATTGAGATTTGGCTCCTTTTTTTCCAGGTCATCAAGAGGATCCAAAAATGTCATTTTTAAGGAGTCTGTTTTCTGAACAAATTCTGCTTCAGGTAATCTCGCGAGCACCCGATTGATATTCCTGTTGAAATAAGCATTAAAACTTTTGCTGACCTGCTGTTGATCGAAAAGAAAAGCCTGGATTGAAGCATTTTTTCCGCCGAAATCCACAGTCTTTGCCGGGTTGTGGGCATTAAAATAGATTTGGATGCTATCCCCCGGTTCTGCAAACAGGCCTAGTTTAAAATCCCGATAATAAAAACTAAGATTCTCGTTTTCTTCAACAGGAACTTCAAGCGAAAATCTTCCTTCTTCATCTAGGACAGCATCCAGTAGGTTTACTGAAATTTCCTCTTCTGAGTGTTGATCAATTTTACCTGATACTGTGACGAAATTCTGGAAAGCGGAAGCTTTAAAAATGAAACAGAGGGAAAGTATAAAACAGGCAGTAAAATTCTTTTGAGTTGTAGTCATTTTAAAATTTTGCTGCAATTCTAAGATTTTATGGGGCTTCGGGAGTTTCAATTACCGAATCTGGCACTCTTTTTTC
The DNA here is from genome assembly GCF_035607535.1 of Salinimicrobium aquimaris. Taxonomy (NCBI): domain Bacteria; kingdom Pseudomonadati; phylum Bacteroidota; class Flavobacteriia; order Flavobacteriales; family Flavobacteriaceae; genus Salinimicrobium; species Salinimicrobium aquimaris. The sequence goes on along the minus strand of NZ_JAYDZX010000003.1, from coordinate 52,863 downwards.
CGAAGCTTTGTACTGCAAAGGAGTTTTACCGGTGGATTTTTTGAATGCTCTGTAAAAAGAAGTTTTAGATTTGAAACCAGATTCATAGGCCATGCCTTCTATGGAAAGCTCATCATTCTGCAGCAGGTTTATAAAATAATTAATGCGAAACTCGTTCAGGAAATCATTAAAATTCTGTTGCCCTTCAGTGTTGATTATATAAGACAGTTCCCGTGGAGAAATTTCCAGCTTTTCAGAAAGCCTATTCAGGTTGAGATCGGGATCTGTAAAATATCCGTTCTCTTTGATCTTCTTTTTAAGTTCTTCAAAAACGGCTTTTTCTGAAGGTTCTTTGTTGGAATGGACTTTTGGGGTTTTTGGAGTGATCAATTCAACTTCAGGAAAAATATATACGGTATAGGAGAGGAAATAAATATAGAAGGTAATTACAAGGTAGTTAAAATAATAACTCTGGAATCCGCCAATACTATAGTTCTGGTTGTAAAGAGTGAGTACAATAAAAACAAGAGCAGAAAGACTTGCGAAAAGATCTACAGCCAGAATTCTTTTCAGATGAAAAACGATTCGATTATCTTTTAGCTGAAAGTTCCCTTTTCTCTCTTTTCTATACTTCAGCAAAAGTTGAACTGCCAGCAACCAGTAGACAAGGTTGTAGAGCAAGCTGCCAATATTGAGCCCGAAGAAGTTAAAGATTTGTATCGCTGCATCGCTGTTCTTAAAACCGAAAAGCGGCAAACTAACCCTAAAGAAAACATCAAATATCAGTGAAGGCACGAAATGCGGAAATATTGCTGAAAAGCTTCCGGCGCTCTTAAAAAGCAGCTCTCTAACGAACAGATAGAGTAGTGGGCCGAAAGCGAATTTATACAGTAAAGGAAAATGGAAATTGTCCAGAAATTGCGGAATGGTTTCCTGCAGAATGATCTTTGCACTTGCGAGCGACAACAAAAGCAGGAATATTCCGAAATAATAATTGTACAACTTTTGCTGCCGTTTAACAAGAATAAGCACGCTCAGAATAAATCCCTGGATCGCTCCGAGGGAAAAGAACAGGAGAAAAATGTTGAAGGTAATATTCAAGCAACTTTACTTTTAAGCAACAGGTTCAAATCTATGGATTCCTTTTAAAAAGAAGAGGTAGAAGGGGGCCTAAAGCTCACAAACCTTTCTTATTCTCTCAAGATTTTAATCCTGACATTATATTTGTGCTACTGCCTCAAAAATGGAACTCTTAGTTTTGGTTGTCGCTTGGAAATAAAATTATAGTGGGAATAGTCCCGGGTTTTGACTGGTGTACATTTTTTGATTTACCTCTTATGTTGTTCTTTATAAACAGCTATGCATATTTATTATAATAACTTTTACATTGCCTAAACATTACTTCCCTACATTGTAGGGCAAAATTAAGTTCTAAAATGCCATGAAACATGTCATTTGCTATATAAGTACTGCTACAAAACATCTTGATGACAAAGAAGTTGAGGCTCTAATGAAAGAATGGCAGGAACAAAACAGCAAACAGAATATAAAAGGTATTCTGCTGTACTCCGAAGGTCACTTCTTTCAGGTGCTGGAGGGTGAAAAGGAAAGTGTTTTAAGTCTGTTCCAGGAAATTCAGCAGGATTCAAGGCATACGAGTGTGATCCAGGTACTTGGGAAGGATGTTAACAGAGGTTCCCTGGATGGTTATGTTGTGGAGCATTTAAAAAGTGCCCGCTATTCAAAACCTGAAGTCATTGGGATGTACTGTGGATCTGTAAAAGGAATGGACCCGAAGATTCAGGAACAAATTAAGGTCATCCTGGGATCTTTTATTGATACTCAGGTGCTCTAATTATCTTGTAATGCTGGATTTTAATCTGAAGTACTTCATGGCGTCCTTACTGCTTTTTTTTACACTTTTCTTAATCGCAGTTTTCGTTCGTGATTCTATTTTGCGGCCTTACGGCGGAGATTTTCTGGTGGTAATATTTCTTTACTGCCTGCTGAAAAGCTTTTTTAGAATATCTGTCAAAAATGCCATTTTTGGAGTGCTCCTTTTTTCATTCTTAATTGAGGCTTTGCAGTATGTACGCGCAATTAATTTCCTGGGGCTCCAGGAGAACAAGATAGCTTCGGCAGTTTTAGGAAGTCACTTCGATTGGCTGGACATGTTGCTTTATACGCTTGGAGGGATCAGCGTCTATTTTGCGGAAAAATTAATAGATGCTCATTTCCGAAGCAAATAAAATCGTCAACATAAAAAAAGCTCCCGCAGTTAACGGGAGCTTCAGAATTGATATCAGGATGAATTTATGGTTTGAGGTTTGTTAGCTCTACTTCTTCACCTTCTTTATTGATGAGCTTAACTTCATCAAAGCCCATGTTTTTGAATTGTTCAAACTGAGTAGCGGCATCTCCGACTACCAGGTAAGCCATCCTGGATTCATCAAGATATTTTTGGGCAAGTTCTTTGTGTTGCTCAAGGGTCATGTTGCGAACCACTTCCTCCTCCTTTTCGATATAATCGGCAGGAAGATCGTAGGCGCTCATCTCCTGAAGCATCCCCAATAGGGAACCTTGAGTTTCAAAACGTCGGGCATTGGATTTAATGAGCGCGTTTTTAGTGAACTCCAGATCTTCGGGAGTTATTCCTTCCCTGTATTTGGCGATCTCATCTTTGAAGATCCCCACAGACTCTCCAGTGGCATTGGTGCGTACACTGGAAGATGCAGTAAAAGTACCAGGAATTTTTGTTCCGCTAAAGCCGGTTCGGGCACCGTAGGTATAACCCTTTTCCTCCCTTAATACAAGATTAACGTTACCGGAGAAGGAACCTCCTAGCTTATAGTTCATCACTTCGGCAGGGAAAAAGTCTTCGCTGGTGCGTGGCAAAGCCAGATAACCAATATTGATCACAGATTGTTTTGCTCCGGGGACATCCACAAAGTATAAGGAGGCTTTGTCCCGGTTGCTTACCACCTCAAATTCCGGAATAGTCACTTCCTTAGGCTCCCAATTGTCCTCAATGTCATCGAGGGCCTCTACTGCCCGAGCCTGTGAAACATCACCCACTATATGAAAACGACTTACAGTTGGAGAGAAATTTTTATTGTAGTAATTCTTAAGGTCCTGCATTGTAATTGCCTCTACAGACTCTACAGTGCCGGAAGTTGGGTGCGCCAAAGGATGGTTCTCCCCGTACAGAAGTTTGTCATAAACCTGACTTGCTATGACATTTGGATTAGCCGCATTCCTCTCGATGGAATTAATAGTACTGGTTTTAATACGAGCCAGTTCTTCCTCATCCCATCTTGGCTCAAGAAGGATCTCCTCAACCAGTTCCATTGTTTTTTCGAAGTTCCTGGCAAGGGTATTTCCTCTTACCACAATTGATTCATTTGTTGTGTACATATTGATATTTGCACCCAAAAGATCAATGGCTTCTTCAAGTTCTGCCGGAGTTTTGTTGGCAGTACCTTCCATTAAAATATCGCTCATTAGATTGGCTACTCCGTTCTTGTTGAGGTCGTCAAGTAAATGTCCCCCTTCAATAACAAGGCTAAAGTTCACCAGGGGTAATTCGGTTTGTTCGATACCATGTACTTCCAATTCGTTTTCAAGTTCCACCGTCCAGGATTCCGGCACATTTAAGGCAGGAGCTTCACCAAGAGGAGGTTGTTGAGAACGGTCTATCTTAGAAGGTGTCTTCTGAACCTCCTGAGCCTCAGTTTCAGTTACTGTCTGTTCCACGTTTTCTGTGATTTCCTCTTCTACCACCTGTGCTTTTTCAGAATTCTCGGCGATGAGCTCAAGCTGTCCTTTGGGCACGAAGCTGGTCATGACATAAGGTTTACCTTTAATGTATGTGTTATAAACCCGCATTACATCTTCCTTAGTCACCTTTTTGATATTCTTGATATCTTCTTCAATATAGCCCGGGTCGCCGGTGAAAACATCATACTGGGCCAGTTGGAAGGATTTTCCAAGCACGCTGCTTATTCCGTTATAGAAGCTTGTCTCAAGCCCTGCTTTGATCCTTTCAATATCTTTTTCGGTCACTCCTTCTTTTTCAAATCGGCTGAGAGCTTCATTAATTCCCGCTTCAACGCTGTCAAGATCAACTCCTGCATTGGCTGTAACCATTATTCTAAATTTCCCTGCAATCTGTTCAGAACTGTTATAAGAACGGGGATTTGAAGCCAGTTCTCTTTTTTTAACCAGTACCTCATACAGCGGTGCTTCTTTTCCGTCGGAAAGGATCTCGCCAAGAAAATTTAGAGCATAGGCATCGGCAGTATATTGCTCGACTGTTGGCCACACCATGTTTAGTTGAGGTGCTGTTGCAAAATTGTCTTCGTGGTAAAGCCTTTTTGTTTCTGAAAGTTTTACATTCTGAACCTCAAGCGGTGCAACTTCCTCGCGTTTCTTGATCTCGCCGAAATATTTTTCGATAAGTTCCTTAGCCTCTTCTGTTTCAAAATCTCCCGCAATGACAAGAGTCGCATTGTTAGGGCCGTAAAATTTATCGTAGAACTCCTTGACATCCTCTACTGTGGCATTCTGAAGATCTTCAAGCTCTCCAATCACCTGCCAGCTGTATGGGTGGCCATCGGGAAAAAGATTTTTATCAATAACCCAGCTGGTATGGCCGTAAGGATTGTTGTCAACCCGCTGGCGTTTTTCATTTTGTACTACCTCTTGCTGGTTGGCAAATGCAGATTCTGTCACAGTATTGATGAAGTACCCCATCCTGTCAGATTCCAGCCAAAGCACCATCTCAAGTGCATTTTGAGGTACTACCTCGTAATATATTGTTCCATCTTGCCAGGTTCCCCCATTTAAAGTTCCTCCAACATCCTGAATCTTTTTAAAGAACTGGTCCTGCGGAACATTTTCAGACTCCTGAAATAACATGTGCTCAAAAAGGTGAGCAAAACCGGTGCGACCTTTTTTCTCCCTGTTTGATCCCACTCCGTACTGTATGGCTACTGAAACAATAGGATCAGATTTATCCTGGTGGAGTACAACGTTTAATCCGTTGTCCAATTCATACTTCTCGTAATCTATGGATAAGCCCTCTTCCTGGCTTACCCCCGTTTCACTTCCCTGCAATTTGTCACAGGAAACGAAGCTCACAGCCAACAATGACATAAAAAACGCCACTGCCATAAACCTCAATTTTTTCATACTTTACTTGTTTTAGTTAAAAGGTTGTTCAATATAGAATTATTATTGGTAATAAGTCTGATTTTCAGGAGACCTGTTACAGGTAGAGGCTGTTCCCGTGAGAACGCAGTCTACGGGTGTTCAAAAAAGAAAAAAAGTCAATCCTTATTTGTATTCCGAAATCAGGCTGGACCACTCCATGGTTTTCAATGTTCCCACCAGGATTGGATTAATTTTTTTTAGAAGATCAGAGTCTTTTGGAAAGCTATAGCTGTAATAATCTTTCTTAAGGTTGTTTTCCAGAACAACAAGCTCATCTTCCAGACCTTTTTCTTCTATACGATGGCTTAAGATGGGTTTGTCATAAACGAACAGGTTGTTGTCACCTTCCATTAGTGCTTCAAGACCTTCATCTGCATTAGATACCATTGAGGAACCTACACCATATTGTTCCAGAAGTTCCTGAGCGCTGGAGCTTCTAACTGTATAAACATCGAACCTTTCGAGATCCTGAACCGAAGAAATGTCCTCCTGGATATTATGGACAGTAAGAGAAGAGGCAATACCGGCAGTTAGTGTCGAGATCATTATTATGGCCATGAACATCCAGATGAATCCCACAAAACGACCTCCAAAAGTGCGGGGAGATTTATCTCCGTAACCCACAGTGGTCATGGTAACTGCACTCCACCAGAATCCCTGCAACACCCCTCTAAGACCTGAACCGAACTCTTCTTTATTCTTCTTCCTTTCAAACAGCCAGACAAGAAATCCAAAAATAAAAATGACACTGACCAAAACAAGAATAGCCGAGAGGAAGTTCCAGCTAAAAATATTGGAAAGATATCTCCAGAAGGTCGATCCACTTTTACGGGCAATACCGGTGTAGGAAATGAAATAAGGTTGTGAAAAATCCATCCGACTCATACGTTGATCGGTAACCGTGATAGGATTAATGCAAAAATCGACTTCCCCATTTTCTACCGCGGAAAGAAGTGCTTCCAGATTTGCAAATTCCCTGAAGTCATAATCGTAGTTGAGTTTGCGGTTGACTAATTTCCAGGACTCGATGCTAAGACCTGAAAAATTACCGTTTTGTTCCATAACAAAAGGAGGGGCCTGGGTAAGGCCGATAATAATGGGAGCTTTTTCAGAGGCTAAAGTATCCTGAGCACTGACAGAAAAACTGAATAAAAATAAAGTAAGGAATAATATTAATCTTTTCATAAAGTAAATTGTGGGGATCAAGTTATAAATTTCTACAGAAATTGTTTCTACTGTTGGTTATCAGCTGTTTATAAACAGGGTAGCCAGTAATTTTTTTGTAAGTAGTTTCTTATTTTTGAAAAGAGTCATCAAAAAGAGTTATTTTATTTTATATTTTTGATTTTAAGAGAAGTAGGGGAATGTAAAAAATATTGCATCTTGGTTGTTTGGAATAATTTTCCTTTTTTAGAAGTATTGGCAAATGGGTAAATGGGTGAAATACTGGGTTTTGATCTTTGCTGTAGCCGGTATGAGCTTTGGAATTGCAGCCCAGGTACGGCAAAACAATCCTCCTCCTCCAATGGCTTCCAATCATGGAAATGGAAATGGACGTGGACCATGTGGACAACTACCTGAAAATGCAAATGGTGGAGGTCCCAGAATTCCCCCTCCTGTAGGTCTTTGCCTTCCTATTAATGACTATCTCTTACCGTTCTTGCTCGTTGGGATTGCTTTTGGAGGATATAAAATCTGGAAGTTGGAGAAATTTTCCGAAGCCAAAAAGGGTATTTAACGACGAACGGTGTTAAAATAACGATAAAATACCATCATTAGATTGTCGGGGAAGTTTTACTGCATTATTTTTCTTGCATGGGAAGAAAATGGAGGTGTCTTCTTATTGTATTTATCGTTGGTATGAGTTGGAGCGGATTATGTCAAACCTCAGGAGAGAATCCGCCTCCTCCAATAATGGCCACACAGGAAGAAAGCACTCTTTCTCCGTGCGGAAGCGGAGATGGAGGGCAGACCGGAGGTATACCGCCACCAAAAGGTCTATGCTTACCTATAAATGCATATTTATACCCGTTGTTCCTTTCCGGCGTTTGCCTTGGAGCGTTCTCACTGTATAATTTTCAGAAGAAAAAGGAAGTTACTGTAACTCAGTAAGCCGCTTTACGTATTTTCCAATCACATCAAATTCAAGGTTGACCCTTGTGCCTTTCTTGATGTTCTTGAAGTTAGTATGTTCAAAAGTATAGGGAATTATGGCAACGCTGAAGCTGTTCTTTTTAGAATTTACTACTGTAAGGCTTACTCCATTAATTGTAATTGAACCCTTTTCAATAGTTATGTTCTGCATATCTGGATCGTATTCAAAAGAAAATTCCCAGCTTCCTTTTTTTTCTGTTACCGCAGTGCACAGCGCAGTTTGATCGACATGACCCTGGACAATGTGCCCATCCAGGCGTGCTCCCATTTGCATACCCCGCTCAAGATTTATAATATCTCCTTTCTTGATTTCCCCCAGGTTTGTTTTGGAAAGAGTTTCATCTATAGCTGTAACGGTGTATTCTTCCCCATCAATATTAACAACTGTAAGACACACTCCATTGTGTGCAACGCTCTGGTCAATTTTGAGCTGTGAAGTGAAGTTTGCTTTTATAGTAAGATGTAGGTTTTTCTGTTCCCTTTCCAGCTTTGTAACAACTCCAAGCTCTTCAATTATACCTGTAAACATTCTGTTATTATTAATTACCTTTGTGAGTATAAAAATAGGACAAATACAGGGAATCACTATGAAATCTGGAGATAAAATAAAGGTGGGAATAAGTATTGGAGATCTCAATGGTATTGGGAGCGAGATCGTGCTAAAGACCTTTGAAGATATCCGGATGATGGAGCTTTGTACTCCTGTAGTTTTTGCTTCGGCAAAGACCATTACCTTCATTAAAAAGAAATTAAAGATAGATATTGCTTTTCAGGGGATCGAGGAAGCTTCACAAGCCATTGATAATAAGTTCAATGTTGTGAACGTATGGAAGGAGAATGTAAACATCCATTTTGGAGAGGAAACTCCAGAAGCAGGTAAGTATGCCTTCCTTTCCCTTCAGGCAGCGACAGGTGCCTTAAAAAAAGGATACATTGATGTTCTGGTTACAGCACCTATTAATAAGCACAATATTCAAAGTGAGGAATTTCAGTTTCCGGGACATACAGATTATCTGGCCAAGGAGCTTGGTGGAAACAGTTTGATGTTTATGATCACCGACACTTTAAAGGTAGGGTTGTTGACAGATCATGTGGCGGTAAAAGACGTTGCTGCTAACATTACGCCACAGCTCATCGAGAAAAAGATCGGAATTATATCCAAGACCCTACAGCAGGATTTCAGGATAGATCAGCCTAAAATAGCGGTTCTGGGAATAAATCCTCATAGCGGCGACAACGGTGTTATCGGAAAAGAGGATGAGGAAATAATGAAACCAACTCTTGAAAAAATAAGAAACTCAGGAAAACTCGTTTTTGGACCTTATTCGGCCGATAGTTTCTTCGGAAGTGGAAACTACAAGAACTTCGACGCTATTGTAGCAGCATATCATGACCAGGGCCTTATCCCTTTTAAAACCCTTTCTTTTGGAAATGGCGTGAATTTTACAGCCGGATTAAGCAAGGTGAGAACTTCTCCCGATCATGGCACAGCGTACGAGATTGCGGGAAAAGACCTGGCAGATCATCATTCCTTTAAAGAAGCTGTTTTTAGAGGAATAGACATCTTTCGCAGTCGGGAGGAATATGAGGAACTCACTCAAAATGTACTTAAGAAACAGGGGAAAAAGATATAAACAAAAATTTGTTTATAAAGAATAGGCAATTCATTAATTTTTATATCTTTGCACCCGCCTTATCCTAAGGGGTAGGCACTTGAAACTGATGATGAAATGAGGAAACTAAAGGAGTTTACGATCCCTTTTGTGGGTCTTAAACAAGGAAAACACCAGTTCGAGTACAACATTGACAATAAGTTCTTTGAACATTTTGACTACGATGAATTTAATAGCGCCAATATAGAGGTCGATCTCCTTCTGGAGAAAAAATCTACTATGCTGGAGCTTACTTTTAAAGCATCGGGAACGGTAAACATTAACTGTGACCTTACCAATGAGCCTTATGACCAGCCAATTGAATGCGAATTGTTTTTGGTGATAAAGTTTGGTCATGAATATAATGATGATAATGAAGACATTTTGATCTTGCCACACGGTGAGTATGAAGTCAACATACAACAGTATATTTATGAAATGCTGGTTTTGGCCGTTCCGTCAAAAAGAGTTCATCCGGGAGTGCTTGACGGCACTTTAAAGTCAGATGTACTTGAAAAGCTGGACGAATTAAGTCCGCGGGAAAAAGAAGTTAAGGCAGAGGAGGATATTGATCCCCGCTGGAACAAATTAAAAAATTTATTAAACGATAAATAATACGCAGCCATGGCACATCCTAAAAGAAAAACCTCAAAAACGAGGAGAGATAAAAGAAGAACGCACTATAAGGCCTCTGTACCACAAATAGCTACAGATCCAACTACAGGTGAGGCTCATTTATACCACAGAGCTCACTGGCACGAAGGTAAACTTTATTACCGCGGCCAGGTTCTAATTGATAATAACGAAGAAGTAGAGGCTTAGTAATAAGGAGCTTTGAACATCATACAAACTCTCACATTGTGAGAGTTTTTTGTTTTAAGTTGATAATGTGCTAAAAAGACCTTAATTTGCACCGCTGTATTTTGAAGAATTAGTAATTTACTGTTTATCAGCATGCTAACCATCATACAGAGGCATAAAATGCATTTTTATGAATAAAAGAACAGCAGCGATTACAGCTGTAGGCGCTTACGTACCAGAGTTTGTATTATCCAACAAGATCCTGGAGACCATGGTGGATACAAATGATGAATGGATCACTTCCAGGACCGGAATCAAAGAGCGCCGCATCCTAAAAGATGCTGATAAGGGAACTTCTTACCTGGCAATAAAAGCAGCTGAGAATCTTATTGAAAAATCTGGCATTGACCCTGCTGAGATCGACCTTTTAATTATGGCGACTGCAACGCCCGATCTTCCCGTTGCAGCAACAGGAGTTTACGTGGCCACTCAGATTGGCGCTGTGAATGCCTTTTCATACGACTTGCAGGCAGCCTGTTCCAGCTTCCTTTATGGAATGTCTACGGCAGCAGCTTATATCGAGTCTGGCCGGTACAAAAAAGTACTGGTGATTGGGGCCGATAAAATGTCTTCTATTATAGATTATACAGATAGAACTACCTGCATCATATTTGGTGACGGGGCAGGGGCAGCTCTTTTTGAGCCCAATGAAGAAGGTCTCGGCTTGCAGGATGAGATTCTGAGAAGCGATGGTACGGGAAGAGAATTCCTGAAAATTTCAGCCGGAGGTTCTTTAATACCCGCAACCGCACAAACTGTGGCCGATAAGCAGCACTACGTCTTTCAGGATGGAAAGACGGTCTTTAAATTTGCTGTGACCAATATGGCCGATGTAAGTGCGAAGATCATGGAACGTAATAATCTTACGAATGAGGATGTTGACTGGCTGGTACCACACCAGGCTAACCGTCGGATAATAGATGCCACGTCGGGACGCATGGGATTGGATGATTCTAAAGTGCTTATGAACATTCATCGTTATGGAAATACCACTTCGGCCACTTTGCCGTTGTTACTCAGTGACTTTGAAAAGCAATTAAAAAAAGGAGATAATCTTATTTTTGCTTCCTTTGGAGGAGGTTTCACCTGGGGTTCCGTATACCTTAAGTGGGCTTATAATTCTTAAAACACCCAACACTAAATATTATGGATTTAAAAGAAATTCAGAATCTAATTAAATTCGTGGCCAAATCTGGAGCCAGTGAAGTAAAGCTGGAAATGGATGATGTAAAGATCACCATCAAAACCGGATCTGACGAAAGAGAAACTACAATCCTGCAACAAATGCCTATGCAGGCAGCACCGCAAATGCAACAACCTGTGCAGCAGCAACCTCAGGCACCTCAGCAGGAATCACAGCCAACTGGAGGCGAAGAAAAAGCAGCGGGTAAGGAGGATGAAGGATACATCACTATAAAATCTCCAATTATTGGAACGTTCTATAGAAAACCATCTCCAGACAAAGATGCTTTTGTAGAAGTAGGAGATTCTGTTAAAGTGGGAGATGTGCTTTGCGTTATTGAAGCCATGAAACTATTTAACGAGATCGAAAGTGAAGTTTCCGGTAAGATCGTAAAAGTACTGGTTGATGATTCATCACCGGTAGAGTTCGACCAACCATTGTTCCTGGTAGATCCGTCTTAACAGCTGATAGCAGTTAACCCTACAGTTAAAACATTACAGGTATGTTCAAAAAAATATTAATTGCCAACAGGGGTGAGATCGCTTTACGCGTTATTCGCACCTGTAGGGAAATGGGCATAAAGACCGTGGCGGTCTATTCTACCGCCGATGCAGAGAGTCTTCATGTACGCTTTGCCGACGAAGCCGTGTGTATTGGCCCACCTCCCAGCAACCTTTCCTATTTAAAGATCTCAAATATTATTGCAGCTGCCGAGATCACCAATGCAGATGCCATTCATCCCGGATACGGATTCCTTTCTGAAAACGCTAAGTTTTCGAAGATCTGCGCAGAGCATGATATTAAGTTCATTGGAGCCAGCCCCGAAATGATCGAAAAGATGGGAGACAAAGCCACTGCAAAAGCTACTATGAGAGCTGCGGGAGTGCCTTGTGTGCCGGGTTCTGAAGGAATTCTTGAATCTTATGAGCAGGCCGAAAAGATCGCTGCCGATATGGGATATCCCGTCATGCTGAAGGCTACTGCCGGTGGTGGTGGTAAAGGAATGCGTGCCGTTTGGAAAAAGGAAGATCTGAAGAAGGCCTGGGAATCTGCCCGGCAGGAAGCCGGTGCCGCCTTTGGAAACGATGGAATGTATATGGAAAAACTTATAGAGGAGCCACGCCATATTGAGATTCAGATCGTAGGAGACAGCTCGGGTAAGGCATGCCACCTTTCCGAAAGGGATTGCTCGGTACAACGTCGTCACCAGAAGCTCACAGAAGAAACTCCGTCGCCATTTATGACCGATAAGCTGAGAAAGCAAATGGGAGATGCTGCCGTTAAAGCAGCCGAATTCATTAAGTATGAAGGCGCCGGAACTGTTGAATTCCTGGTAGATAAGCATAGGAATTTCTACTTTATGGAAATGAACACCCGCATCCAGGTAGAGCATCCAATTACTGAACAGGTAATAGATTACGACCTTATTAGAGAGCAAATTCTCGTTGCGGCAGGAGTGCCTATTTCCGGTAAGAACTATGAACCACAGCTCCATTCTATAGAATGTCGTATCAATGCCGAAGATCCATATAACAACTTTAGACCTTCTCCGGGGAAGATCACCAATCTTCATGCGCCGGGCGGCCACGGAGTGAGAATTGACACTCATGTGTATAGTGGTTACGTGATTCCGCCAAACTACGATTCTATGATTGCCAAATTGATCACCACGGCACAAACCCGGGAAGAAGCGATTAGTAAAATGAAGCGGGCATTGGACGAGTTTGTAATTGAAGGTATTAAGACCACAATACCTTTCCACAGGCAGTTAATGGATGAACCCGATTATGTTGCGGGTAACTACACCACTAAATTTATGGAGAGCTTTACAATGAATCCGAAAGAATAATTTTGTAGATAGGAACCTTTCAATAAGCTCAAACCTCACAAGTTTTCAAAGACTTGTGAGGTTTTTTGTTGATACCAATCTTTTTATACCTTTAGATGCTTCTAAAACAGGTGTTTTCAGGAGGTCTTAAAAATGACATTTCATGAGCTTTTCTTATTGGGAACACGATTCCTGGTTCTCAAATATTGACTTCACTATAGTTGGCAGCGGTATTACCGGCCTCAATTGTGCACTGCACCTAAAGGCCAGATTTCCCCAATCAAAAGTAGTTGTTCTGGAAAGAGGTCTGTTGCCCAATGGTGCCAGTACCAAAAATGCAGGATTTGCCTGCTTCGGAAGTCTGAGTGAAATCCTGGATGACCTGGCGCACCACTCTGAAGAAGATGTGGTTGAATTGGTGAAAAAACGCACGCAAGGCCTGGAGCTGCTAAAGCAAAATTTAGGAAAGGAAAACATCGCGCTGCAGGTTAACGGGGGTTATGAGCTTTTCACGTCGGCAGAGGTAGATTTGTACAATACCTGTGTCTCAAAAATGGCAAAAGTAAACAGTCTTTTAAAACCCATTTTTGGAGAGGATGTTTTTAGTACTTCCGGCAATATTTTCAACTTCGGAAAGGTGCAGGAGAATTTGATCTATAACAAGTTTGAAGGTCAGTTAGATACCGGTAAGATGATGTCTGCCTTACTTCAAAAAGTGCAGGCGGCAGGGGTGAAGATCCTGAATTCCGTTACTGTAAATGGCTTTTCGGAAAGAACTGATTCTGTTGAGGTGGAAACAGAGCATTTTAGCTTTTATACCAACAAGTTGATCTTAGCCACCAATGGCTTTGCCTCCCAACTCGGCATTCCCGAAGTAAAGCCTGCGAGGGCACAGGTGCTGGTGACAGGACCCATACCAGATCTGCATATCAAAGGAACCTTCCACATGGATAAAGGTTTCTACTATTTCAGGAATATCAACAACAGAATTCTTTTGGGTGGCGGCCGAAATCTCAACCTAAAAGGCGAAGAAACGACTGAATTGGCTCTTACTGCTCTTATTCAGCAGCGATTGGAAAAGCTCCTCAAAAATGTCATTTTACCCGACACTCCTTTCAAGATTGAAAGACGCTGGAGCGGAATAATGGGGGTAGGGGAACAGAAGAAGCCTGTGATCAAGAAGGTATCCAAAAATGTATACTGCGGAGTGCGTCTCGGCGGGATGGGTGTGGCCATTGGCAGCCTGGTTGGTAAAGAACTGGCCGATCTAATAGATTAACTATGAAAAGATTCTTTGGATTTTTACTAAAGCTTATCCTGGGCTTATTCCTTTTTAGCCTTTTCATGGTGGTTGTTTATAAGTGGCTTCCGGTACCTTTTACACCGCTCATGGCAATTAGATACTTTGAACAACCTGAAGAGGAAATTCGCCATGACTGGGTTCCAATGGAAGAAATTTCAAACAATCTCAAGGTGGCTGTAATAGCTAGTGAAGATCAAAACTTCCCGAATCATAATGGTTTTGATTACGAAGCTATAAAGAAGGCCATGGAAGAGAACAAGAAAGGAAAAAGAGTAAGAGGGGCAAGTACCATTTCCCAGCAAACTGCAAAAAATGTATTTCTCTGGCCTCAGCGTAGCTGGTTTAGAAAAGGACTGGAAGTCTACTTTACTTTTTTGATCGAATTATTTTGGAGCAAGGAACGAATTCTTGAAGTTTACCTTAATAGCATTGAAATGGGGAAAGGAATCTATGGAGCAGAGGCAGCAGCCCGGGCATGGTTCGGAAAATCGGCAGAGAATCTCACCGCTTATGAAGCGGCAGCTATTGCTGCTATTCTTCCCAATCCCAGGCAGTACAGGGCTAAACCAGCCAGTAGTTATATCCAGGGGAGGCAGGGATGGATCGTAAGACAAATGAGGAATCTGGGGCCAATAAAACTCGACTGATGAGTGCGGGGACAAAACAAAAACTTATAGACGCCTGTGAGGTTTATGTAGAGAAAAAGCTTCAAACCTTTCAGGCTGCCATAGATGATCTGCAAGCGGCCTTAAAGTTGGAAACCAAATGTTCCATGGGTGACAAATATGAAACGGGAAGGGCAATGCTTCATTTGGAGTTTGAGAAGCTGGCTGTACAGCATGAGGAATTTCAAAAGCTGCGAAAAACACTGCGTAAGATCCCGCCCAGCCGTAAGGATACTACTGCCACTTTTGGCAGCGGAGTTCGCACCTCAATGGCAAACTATTTTATTGGTATTCCTGCAGGGGAAATCCTTATAGAAGGTGAAAAATTCTATAGTGTTGGAGCAACGGCGCCAATAGCCAAAATTCTCACAGGTAGATCTACCGGCGATAGAATCCACTTTAATAACAGAGAAATTGAAATATTGGAGGTGTTTTAAATTATTTAATCCTTTTCTGGAGTAATTCAGGGTTAATGGAAAGACTAACAGGCTCCCCCTTTATCCAGCTTCTTGGATCTTCTATGAAGATTACCTGCCCTTCCATTTCCACTTCGACTAAGAAGTGACTTCCTCTGAAAAAATGGTTTTTGACAACTGCCTTATATCTGCCTGTATTAGTAATTTCAATCTCATGAGGATATAAAATCACCTTTTTTCTTGTTGGCAGATTTTTTATGAAGAGCGCAGCCGGTAATTCATTGACCTCCCCGAAAAGTGAAGCTACATAGGCATTTTTAGGATTGCTGTAAAGCTCCTGGGGAGAACCAAGTGCAATTAACCTGCCGGCTTTCATCACAATAGTTTTATCGGCATAAGAAAGTGCATCAGTACTATCATGGGTTGCAATGAGTACAGTAACTCCGTTTCTCTTGAGGTGGCTAAAAAGGTTTCTTCTTAGCTTATTTTTCCTAAAGTGGTCAATATGGCTAAAGGGTTCATCCAGAAGCAGGACTTCGGGAGGTTTGGCCAAGGTCCTCGCGAGAGCGACACGCTGTTGCTGGCCTCCACTAAGGAATTTCGCTTTTACTTTCGCAAGCTCCCTCATTTCTACCAGGTCGAGCAGTTCATTCACCCTTTTCTGTTTTTTGCGGGGAAAAGCATTGGACAGGTATTTGCCAACGTTCTCGGCCACACTCAAAGGTGGCATGAGATCAAAGTCCTGTGTGAGGTACTTCATGAATTCTTCTCCTGGAACAATATTGAAATTGGGACCCAGGAGTTGTTTTTCATTCCAGAAGATCTTTCCGTCCACATGGTGAAGTCCATAAACAGACTGAAGGAGAGTGCTCTTTCCACAGCCGCTTGCACCAATAATAGAAACAATTTCCCCTTTCTCAATGCTAAAGCTAAGGTTCTTTATGACCGGCTTTTCTCCATAAGCGAAAGAAAGATTTTTTACCTTTAACATGGGGACTTCTTGAAGTGTAAATTTACAGTTTTAAAAGAGAAAAAGCCTTCGTGAGAAGGCTTTTAAAAAGGTGAAAAATTTTTAGGGTTCTGCTAATCTACATTTTTGGGAAGACTATCGAATCCCATGTTGTAAAGTGTAAAACCAAAGATGTCTGCATATTGTTCGATTGTTTTACTCACGGGAGTACCGGCACCATGCCCTGCATTAGTTTCGATCCTTATTAACACCGGCTTATCTCCTGCCTGCTTTTCCTGAAGTTCGGCAGCAAACTTGAAGGAATGAGCAGGAACTACGCGATCGTCGTGATCTCCCGTAGTAATCAAGGTCGCAGGATATTCCACTCCGCTTTTTACATTGTGAACAGGAGAATAACCTTTAAGGTAGTTGAACATAGCTTCACTCTGTTCAGCAGTTCCATAGTCATAAGCCCAACCTGCACCCGCGGTAAAGGTGTGGTAGCGAAGCATATCCAGAACACCAACAGCCGGTAATGCAACTTTCATGAGGTCTGGGCGCTGAGTCATAGTAGCTCCAACCAGAAGGCCTCCATTTGATCCGCCCCGAATGGCCAGGTAATCTCTTGATGTATAGTTGTTGTCAATAAGGTACTCTGCAGCTGCAATGAAATCGTCAAAAACGTTCTGTTTTTGCATTTGAGTACCTGCATCGTGCCACTCCTTACCGTACTCTCCACCACCGCGAAGATTTGGAACCGCATAGATTCCGCCTTGCTCCATCCATACTGCATTTGCAATACTGAAGGAAGGGGTAAGACTCACATTGAATCCGCCATATCCATAAAGAATTGTCGGATTTTTCCCGTTCATCTGGGTTCCTTTTTTATAGGTAATGATCATTGGCACCTTTGTCCCATCTTTTGAAGTATAGAAAACTTGTTCGCTGGTGTAGTTATCGGGATCAAAGTTCACATCTGGACGATTGTATAATTCTGAAGTTCCGCTTTCTACATTGTACTTGTAGATACTTCCGGGGGTAACATAGTTAGTATAACTGTAATATAGATCCTTCTCATCTTTTTCTCCGCCAAAGCCTCCTACAGTTCCAATTCCCGGTAGTTCGACTTCTCTTACCAGTTTACCTTCGTAATCGAACTGTTTCACATTAGAGACAGCATCCTGCATGTATTCAGCAAAGATATATCCACCTCCTGTAGAAGGGCTAAGCACGTTTTCGGTTTCCGGAATGAGATCAACCCAATTCTCAGGTGTAGGATTGGCAGCATCAACGGTGACAATCTTCCTGTTTGGAGCGTCCATGTTTGTTACTATGAACAATTTGCTGCCGCGGTTATCTATTACATAACTTTCGTTTTCTTCATGTCCTACTATGGTGTCTAGAGTTGGATTATCTTTGGTAAGGTCCATCATGAACAGCTTACCACCAGATGTTGAAGTCCTTGCGGAAATAAACAGGTAACGGTTGTCTTCAGAAACATTCCCGCCTACATAGCGGTGCTTTTGCTCAGGACTGGCTCCAAAGACCACCTTGTCCTGGCTCTGTGGAGTACCTAACTTGTGGTAATAGAGTTTATGCTGGTCTGTCTTGGCCGAGAGCTCACTTCCTTCAGGTTTGTCATAGCTTGAATAGTAAAAACCTTCGTTGCCTTTCCACGAAATTCCGCTGAACTTGACATCAATTAAAGTATCTTCTTTTATCTCCCTGGTTTCAGCATCCATAATGATAACTTTTCTCCAGTCGCTTCCGCCTTCAGAAATGCTATAGGCAAGAGTCTTTCCATCTTCTGAAAAACTCATTCCGGCGAGAGAAGTAGTACCATCTTCACTGAATTTATTTGGATCAAGGAAGACTTCGGGCGTTGCGTCTTCAGATTTCTTGCGATAGATCACACTTTGATTCTGAAGTCCGTCATTTTTACTGAAGTAGATCCATCCGCCTTCTTCATTGGGAGCACTCAACTTTTCATAGTTCCAAAGCTCAGTCAGTCTCTCTTTCAGTTCATCTCTAAAAGGGATCTGGTTGAGATACGCAAATGTTACTGCGTTCTGAGCCTTTACCCATGCTTCGGTCTCGGCGCTTCGATCATCTTCCAGCCATCGATAAGGATCTTTGACTTCAGTTCCAAAATAGGTGTCTACGGTATTACCTTTACGGGTTTCGGGATATTCCAAAGCTGTAGATGGAGTTTGTGGGGTTGGGGGAACGGGTGTTTCCTGTTGTTGTGTACCACCGCAAGAAGCCAGTGCTCCGGCAGCCAGTACAGTAAATATTGTTTTTTTCATATTTCAGGTTTTAAGAACGGTCCTAAAATTAAAGAAATTCCTGACAACTTTAAGAAGAAAGGCTGCACTCGAAGGTGCAGCCTCAAAAAAGCTTCTAAAAAATGGCCTTTTCGGCCGGATTACACCAGTTTGTTTTCTACCAGATATTCGGCTATTTGCACAGCATTAGTGGCTGCCCCTTTTCTAAGGTTGTCGGCTACAATCCACATGTTCAGGGAATTTTCCTGGGATAGATCCCTCCTTATTCTTCCAACAAAGACATCATCCTTTCCTTCGGCATAAATAGGCATGGGATAAGTTTTGACATCGGTATTATCCTGTACGGTCACCCCGGGAAAATCATTCAAAAGATTCCTTACATCACTAATCTCAAAATCTTTTTCAAAAGTGACATTCACAGATTCGCTATGCCCACCAACGACCGGAATTCTTATTGCCGTAGCAGTGACGTGAACAGAATCATCTTTAAGGATCTTCTTTGTCTCATTGGTGAGTTTCATTTCTTCCTTTGTGTAACCGTTCTCTTCGAAAACATCACACTGGGGGATCGCATTACGGTGAATAGGGTAAGGATAAGCCATTTCTCCCTGTTCGCCTTTATATTCGTTTTCCAGCTGCTGTACCGCCTTTACACCTGTACCGGTAATGGATTGATAGGTTGAAACCACTACTCTCTTTACGCCGTACGTCTTATGTAAAGGTGCAAGGGCCATCACCATCTGAATTGTGGAACAGTTTGGGTTTGCAATGATCTTGTCTTCCTTTGTTAATTCTGAAGCATTTATCTCCGGTACCACGAGCTTTTTATCAGGATGCATTCTCCAGGCCGAAGAGTTGTCGATCACTGTTGTTCCTGCTTCGGCAAACTTTGGCGCCCATTCAAGTGAAGTTTCACCTCCAGCTGAAAAAAGTGCAATGTCCGGGCGTCGAGCCACGGCCTCTTCCAAACCAATTACTTCATATTCTTTATCATTAAAGCTGATCTTATTTCCCACAGATCTTTCTGAAGCTACCGGGAGTAATTCGGTCACAGGAAAATTTCTTTCCGCGAGTACTTTTAACATCACCTGTCCCACCATTCCGGTGGCTCCTACAACTGCTACTTTCATATTTTATGTTCTTTAAAATTTATGCCTCCTTAAAAAGACCTTTTTGAAAGGAAATTTTTAAAGGGTTTTAGATCTTCATGAATTTGAGTGCAAAGGTATTGTACTCCTTGAAAACTAAGTCTATGGCCGGAAGAAAATTGTGGAATGACAACATTTTTATAACCACTTTGAACAGATTGTTAAATATAGAATGTTCAGCAAAAAATACCCCCACTTGTGGCGGGGGTTTAGGATTAGGATATGTAGCGTAGCGGTTACTACGTGTCTTTTAATCTATTTCTGCAAATATAAAGCTTTTAAATAAGTGATTCGGGAGCCGTTATAGGCTATTTTCCAAATATCTTCTTTTGAGATCAGGCCTTTGAGGTGTAACCTGTTTCCATCCAGCCATGTGCGGTAAACAAGAGCATAGACCATCAAAAGCGTCAGACTTATTTCCGGTATTATTGACTCCCAGAAAGCCATTAATAAAATGGCAGGAATGAAAGTGTCGAGGTGATGCAGGATCAGGTTTTTCACGAATTCCTTTTTCTCAGCTCATCCCGTATTTCGGTTAGCAGCTGTTCTTGTGAAGCTCCTTTTGGTTCCGTCACTTTTGGAGCTTCTTTTTTCGTCTTGGTTTTTTCATAGGCTCGTAGCACCAGGAAAATAAAGAAAGCTACGATAATAAAGTAGATGATGGCCTGTATAACATTTCCGTAGGTGAGAACTGCCGCTTCGGCTTCTTTTGCTGCGTCCAGGGTTTCGTAATTGTTTCCATCCAGGGATATGAACTTCTGAGAAAAATCGACTCCGCCGGTGATCACTCCTATGAGCGGCATGATAATATCGGCCACTACAGAAGAAACGATCTTATTAAAAGCAGCTCCTACCACTACGGCTGTAGCCAGAGCGATGATGTCGCCTTTCATTAGAAAGGCTTTAAAATCTTTAAAAAATGCCATAATTAGTGAGTTGGTTTGAAGTAAAAGTAAAAATTAATTTTCTATTAATATCCTTTTTACTCTTTGTGAGATCCCTGTGATCAGTTCGTAGGAGATGGTATTTCCTTTTGCAGCGAATTCCGTGGCATGTTGCGGTCCTCCAAAAACAATGACTTCATCTCCCTCCTCACATTCAATTCCGGTAATGTTTACCATGATCATGTCCATACACACGTTCCCAATAATGGGCGCATACTCTCCATTGATAATTACACCTGCACGACCGTTGCCATACTGCCTGTTGATTCCGTCGGCATGACCTATGGGCAGGGTGGCGGTTTTGGTGGTTTTTTCAGCGGTAAAAGCACGGTTATAACCCAAAGTCTCACCTTTTTGCATGGTGTGGATTTGAGAGATTATTGTTTTTAACGTACCAATTGGTTTTAGCTTTTGGTCTTCGGGCTCATCATTTCCAAAACCATAAAGACCAATTCCCGATCTCACCATGTCAAAATGTGCTTTGGGATAATTTATTATTCCAGAGGTATTGCAAATGTGCAGCATAGGCCGGTATCCCAGTTCGTCATAAAGCTTCAATGCTATTTTCCTGAAAGTATAGATCTGCTCGAGGGTAAATTCTCTTTCTCTCCAGTCTTCACTTGCGGCAAGGTGCGAAAAGAAGGATTTTGCTTTTACTGCTGTTGTGCCCTTCAGCAGATCTCTAACTACCGGAGTTTCCTTTTGTGAAAAGCCAAGCCGGTTCAAACCCGTATTGAACTTCAGGTGCACCGGATAATTCTGAAGTTTCTGCTTTTCCGCAGTTTTAATAAACTCTTCCAGGACAAACTTGCTGTAAAGACTGGGCTCCAGGCAGTATTTGATAATATCATCAAAGTTTGCCGACTGTGGGTGAAGTACCAGAATGAGAGTTTCAATACCCGCGTGTCGAAGAGCGATCCCTTCCGAGGTGTAGGCTACCGCAAAATAATCAGCACCCAGTTCCACCAATTTTCTTGCTATTCCTGTAACATCACTTCCATAGCCAAAAGCCTTGACTACAGCCATGAACTTGACGTCTTTATCTATTTTGGATCTTATATAATTATAGTTGTGCGCTAAGGCATTGAGGTCAATCTCAAGTACGGTCTCCCTGGCTTTCGGCATGTTCACTTCTTTTTGTATCTCTTAATTCTTCAGGGTCTTTTACCTCGAAATTTCTAAGTTTTTCTTTTAACCGGGCTTTGTAGAAAGCTCCCCTGCTAAGAGGCTCATACTCCTCGGTCTCGCCCAGCATTACTAGATCTTCATTTGATGTCTTACGGTAACTGTATTGGGCGAGATTTCCCGTGCGGGTACAAACGGCATGTACTTTTGTTACGTACTCCGCAGTTGCCATAAGATTTGGCATAGGTCCAAAGGGATTTCCCTTAAAATCCATGTCAAGACCGGCAACTATAACTCTCACACCTCTGTTCGCAAGATCGTTACATACGGAGACTATTTCCTGATCAAAGAATTGAGCTTCGTCGATGCCCACCACATCACAGTCATCTGCCAACAACCTAATATTGGCAGCAGCAGGTACCGGTGTAGACCTAATCTCATTGGAGTCGTGGGAAACTACCATTTCCTCATTATATCGCGTGTCTATGGCCGGTTTGAAAATCTCGACCTTTTGTTTGGCAAATTTGGCACGCTTGAGCCTGCGTATAAGCTCTTCGGTCTTTCCCGAGAACATCGAACCGCATATAACTTCAATCCACCCAAATTGCTCCTTATGATTTACTGTATTTTCGAGAAACATTTTGTATTTTTCAAGACCAAAAAGCAGATGTCGCTTTTGATAAAGGTGACACAAATTTATTAAAAATACAACCGCATTTAGTTTGCAAGTATGAAAGTTATGAAAAAGCAGTTGAAAGAAGATTTAGTGGCTTTAGCCGAAAAAATTACTCTTTTAAAAGATGAAGAACGGGTTTCCACAGGAGAGTTGAAGGAGTTGGCAAAAAGGTTGTACGAAAAACTTACCATTTATAACTTCACAGAATCCAATCTTTATTCTGCCGCGGAAAAAAGGGAACAGGAAGTGGTGAAAACCGCTCAAACAGTTGAAGCTCCAAAAGAAAAGAAGCAGGAGGAGAAAGCATCTGCCAAAAAGCCTGAACCTGTAAAACAGAAAACAGCTGCTCCCGAACCGGATGAATATAATCCTACCGGTCTAGAGTATAATGACTCCGAAGAAATTACCGAACCTAATACCGAAAAAATTAAGGATATTGTGGCCCAGATGCCTCCGGAAACTCAGCAGATAGACGATCTTTTTGCTCATATAGAATCTGGCAACTACAAGAAGAATGACATGAAGGATATAGGAGGCGTTCACTACGACAACCTCCCTCAATTCGAACCTGTGAACCGTTCGGGCTCATCTCAGGACAAACCCCGTTCTCTCAACGACCGACTCAAAAAAGGTATTAACGTTGGTCTTAATGATCGAATGGCCTTTGTAAAGCACCTTTTTGACGGGAGTACATCAGACTACAACCGGGTGCTATCGCAGCTCAACACTATAAAATCAAAGGAAGAAGCTTTTAACTTTGTCTCCAATATAGTAAAGCCCGACTATAACAACTGGGAAGGAAAGGAAGAGTACGAAAGCAGGTTTCTCGCAATTGTTGAGAAGAAATTCGATTAGAAAATATTCATGGCAAAACTTTATCTGGTGCCAACTCCTATAGGCAATCTGGAAGATATGACCTTTCGGGCTATTCGGGTTCTAAAGGAGGTGGATCTTATACTGGCTGAAGATACCCGCAACAGCGGGAAACTTTTGAAGCATTTTGAGATCGATACCCACATGCAGAGTCACCACATGCACAACGAGCATAAAACGGTGGAAGGTATTGTGAGGCAAATTCAAAATGGAAAGAACGTAGCTTTAATCAGTGATGCCGGAACTCCCGCCATAAGCGATCCGGGGTTTTTACTTACCCGGGCCTGTGTAGAAGCCGGATTAGAAGTAGATTGTCTTCCCGGAGCAACAGCTTTTGTACCTGCACTTGTCAATAGCGGATTACCAAATGACAAGTTCGTTTTTGAAGGTTTCCTCCCGGTAAAGAAGGGGAGACAGACTCGTTTCGAATTTTTGGCGCAGGAAACCCGTACCATCATTCTTTATGAATCGCCACACAAACTCCTGAAGACCTTGGCCCAGATTGCTGAATTTTTTGGAGAAGATCGGCAGGTTTCAGTGTCGAGGGAGATCACCAAGCTTCATGAAGAAACAGTGAGAGGAACTGCAGCTGAAGTCCTTGCCCATTACGAAAAAAAACCTCCAAAAGGGGAAATAGTAGTTATAGTTGCCGGGAAATAAAACTATTCCGTTACGTTAATTTTGATAGTGGTAATGGTCTGAGCGTAGATCTCAGCTCCGTTTGAATCCTCTCTTTTTATCTTTACAATATCTGTACCTGTAAATCCTGCTTCCGGAGTGTACAAATAGACCACACCTTTGTCTTTGATCTGTATTTCACTTACTTCAAAATGTTCTGCTTGCTCGTAAATGCTAAATCCGCCTTCAATAGGAATGCCGGGTGATAAGAGGAACTCCAGATTTTCAGAATTCGATATTGTAAAGCTTTCCTCAGCCTTTTCGGTTTTTATAGCGTCGGAGTTACAAGCAAGACTGAATGTACAAAGCAGTAGAAGAATCCATTTTAGTTTCATGCTGAAGTTGTTTCAGCCAATTTACATAAAAAACAAGGAGGTTGGAAAAATATCATTTTTGGCTCATTAGATAGAAAGAATTTTCTTCAATTCCTCAATCAGGAATAACTGTAGGAGGAAAATTTCTGGTAACAATATGTATTTTTGAAAAAAAATTATGCGCTGGACCTTAAAACCTAAACCCGATTCTCAAGCTGTAGACCATCTTATTGCAGTGCTGGGTGTAGATAAACCCATAGCCTCCCTTTTGGCCCAGCGCGGGATCACTACCTTCGAAGCGGCAAAAAAATTCTTCAGGCCGAGCCTGGAGGATCTACATGATCCATATCTCATGAAAGATATGGACCTAGCAATAGACCGTATTGAACTGGCGTTTCAAAAAGAGGAAAATATAATGGTCTTCGGGGATTATGATGTTGATGGAACTACCAGTGTAGCACTTGTCTCATCCTATCTAAAGAAGATCTATCCCAATGTAGCTACTTACATTCCAGACAGGTATGAAGAAGGGTATGGGGTCTCGTATAAAGGAATTGACTTTGCTGCAGATAATGACATTAGCCTGATCATTGCCCTTGACTGCGGAATTAAAGCCATAGACAAAGTGGCCTATGCTTCAGAAAAAGGCATTGACTTTATTATATGTGACCACCACAGGCCGGGTGCCGAAATTCCTTCGGCAGTTGCCGTACTCGACCCAAAGAGGCAGGATTGCGAGTATCCTTACAAGGAACTTTGCGGTTGTGGAGTGGGGTTTAAGTTGCTTCAGGCTTTAAATCAAAAACGGGGAGAGTCCTTTGATTTGCTCATTCCGTACCTGGACCTCGTAGCTACTGCTATTGGTGCAGATATCGTTCCCGTCACAGGCGAAAACCGGATTTTGGCATATCACGGGCTTCAGGTAATTAATGCAGCCCCAAGGGCTGGTTTTTCTGCAATCCTCGAACAGGTAAAAAAGGATCAGCTAACATTGACCGATGTTGTCTTTATTATCGCACCGCGAATCAATGCCGCCGGCAGGATGAAGCACGGTCTGCATGCAGTTAACCTCCTAACGGAGGAAGATATGGCACAGGCGAGAATCTTTGCTGCCGAAATAGAAGAATATAACAAGGATCGCAGGGATACAGATAAAGTAATTACCGAAGAGGCGCTGGCGCAAATTGAAGAGCTCAATGAGCAGGAAAGAAAAACGACGGTGGTTTACAGGGAGACATGGCATAAAGGTGTTATAGGTATTGTGGCGTCAAGACTAACCGAAACCTACTACCGGCCAACCCTTGTTTTTACCCGAAGCGGTGAAAAACTTGCGGCTTCTGCACGCTCTGTTCGGGGCTTTGATGTATACGATGCCCTCGAAGGTTGCAGTGAATTCATTGAGCAGTTTGGAGGTCATAAATATGCTGCAGGATTGACCTTGCTTTCAGAACAATATGAGAACTTTAAAAGAAAATTCGAAGAGGTGGTTTCTTCGACCATAGATCCACACCTGCTAATTCCCGAAGTGCAAATAGATGCTGAAATTGACCTAAAGGACATTACTCCTAAATTCCACAGGATCCTTAAACAATTTGCTCCTTTTGGGCCGGGGAACATGTCTCCGGTCTTTATGACCACAAATCTCAAAGATACGGGCTATGCCCGTTGTGTAGGTGGGAATGACAGGCATCTGAAAGCCCGGCTTTTCCAGAAAGAGACCAACCGAAGTTTTGATGCCATTGGTTTTGATCTTGGTAAGAAGTGCGACCTGGTGGCTAAAGGTAAAACCGTTAAGGCTGCATATTGTATTGAGGAAAACGAATTTCAGGGAAATATCAGCCTTCAGTTAAAGCTGAAAGACCTGGAGGTGAATTGATTGAGAATTGATCTTGTTACAGAATTCTTACAGTCACCATTGCTCACTTGCTCTTCAACAACTTTCCCTGTAGTTGGTCTAAAAAACTTTCTGATAATGAGATGTTTATCTACTTTAGTAAAGCCATAACATAAGTAGGTTAAGTTCATGGTAGATTTGGGGCAAAAAAAGGTGGAGCTTTCCACCTTTTTTTATGCGCATTTTTTTCAGATCATAAAAAAAGCTGCCGGGATTACCGGCAGCTCTGGACACAATCAAAAACCTTTGCAGGTCTTTTTATTTATGCTGTGCGTATCTTTTTGATACTTCTTCCCAATTGATCACATTAAAGAAAGCTTCAATGTAGGCAGGACGTTGGTTTTGATATTTCAGGTAGTACGCATGTTCCCAAACATCCATTCCAAGAATAGGATATCCGCCGCACCCAATTCCGGGCATTAACGGGTTATCTTGATTTGCAGAAGAACAAACTTCAAGCTTTCCGCCTTCCTGCACACACAACCAGGCCCATCCCGAACCGAATTGTGTCGCACCTGCTTTAGAGAATTCATCTTTAAAAGCATCAAATGAACCAAAATCTCTGTCTATTGCAGCAGCAAGATCTCCTTGTGGTTTCCCACCACTGTTTGGTCCCATGATCTCCCAGAAAAGGTTGTGATTAAAGTATCCGCCACCGTTGTTACGAACAGCTTTATTCTCCATATCCAGGTTAGTAAGTATGTTTTCAATATTCTTACCTTCCATGTCTGTTCCTTTAACAGCATCATTCAATTTGCTGGTATAGCCTGCATGATGCTTGTCGTGGTGGATCTCCATTGTTCTGGCGTCAATGTGAGGCTCCAGTGCATCAAATGCGTATTTTAGTTTTGGTAACTCAAAAGCCATAATTTTATCTTTTTTACGTTATTATTCAGTCAACCTCAAAATTATGGATAAACGCATTTAATTGAAATTATAAAATGTTATAAAATCCTTAAACCTTTGGCTGAAAAACAAATAATAATAAGGAATCGCAATCGGAAATCCCAACTCCTTGAAAATAATTTAATTAAAAAGGTCCTTCCTGCAGGATCTCTGGAGATTTGCGGTGTATTTCTTACATTAGAGGAAAAAATTTGAAGCAGCACAACTCCTTTAAAATTTATGACGCTTCTGCAGGTTCGGGAAAGACTTATACTCTTGTTAAAGAATACCTTATACTGTTATTAGGTTCTCCACGCCGGGATGCATATAAAAATATTCTGGCCATTACTTTTACCAACAAAGCTGTAGGGGAACTTAAGTCGCGAATTATTGATAATCTTTATTCTCTGTCAAAAGCAGATATGTCTTTTAAGGAAAAGGCTTTGTTAAAGGATCTTTCTGAAAGTTTAAATATTCCTGAGGTTTCAATCCAGGCAAAAAGTCGGGATATTTTAAAAAATATCATCCATGACTACGCGTCCTTTGAAGTTTCTACCATTGATGGCTTTACTCACAGAGTGTTGCGAACCTTCGCCAGGGATCTCGGCCTTCCTCTCAATTTTGAAGTGGAGTTGCGAACAGATGAGGTGTTGAATGAGGCTGTTGACAGGTTGATCAGCAAAGCTGGCAAGGATAAGGCGCTTACGAAAGTACTGGTGAGTTTCGTGCTGTCGAAGACAGATGATGACAAGAGCTGGGATATAGCCCGGGATCTTTTTGCTATTGCAAAACTGCTGACCCAGGAAACCAGTCAGGAATTCTTAGAAATACTCAAGTCCAGTGAAATGAGTGATTTCAAAAAGCTGGCAGAGGAGATTAGGATTCAGAAGCAGGATCTTGAAAAGGAGATCATTGAACTGACGAACGAATTCTTCTGTTTGCTCGAGAAAAACGACCTCGATAATAGCTGTTTCAGTGGAGCTTACTGTCCAAAATTTTTCCTGAAGCTTCAAAAAGGGGAATTCAATGTCAAATTCTCTGCAGGTTGGCAGATAAATCTGGCAGACAGACCTCTTTATTCAAAATCTGTAGCCCCCGAAAAAAAAGCTATTCTGGATCAACTGCAGCCGCAAATAGTAGCGCTTTATGAGCAGGCAAAAAAAGGGATCATCAAATTGCAATTTTTGGAGGCAGTAGAAAAGAACCTGGTTCCGCTTTCACTGTTAAGTGCCATTCAATCTGAGGTGGAGGAAATAAAAGCTGAAAATTCCATGGTCCTTATCTCTGAATTTAATGCGACTATTGGAAAAGCAGTAAAAGACCAGCCGGCGCCATTCATTTATGAGAGGCTGGGAGACCGTTACCGCCATTATTTTATTGATGAATTTCAGGATACCTCTAAGCTACAGTGGGAAAATTTGATCCCGCTGGTCGATAACACCTTAGCGGGAAATCCCGACGGGGAATCCGGAAGCCTTACCCTGGTGGGAGATGCTAAACAATCGATATACAGGTGGAGAGGTGGTAAGGCAGAACAATTTATGGAGCTTTGTCAAAAAAGACATCCCTTTAGCATTGAAGAAGTAGAAATGCTCGTGCTGCCGAAAAATTACCGTAGCGCTAAAAACATAGTCAATTTCAATAATTCCTTTTTTAAGTTCGCTTCAGGTGTCTTTTTAAATGAAACCCATCAGGATCTCTTCCTAAAGAGTAGTCAGCAACCGGTAAGTGACAAGGAGGGATATGTCAACATCTCTTTTATAGAAGCCGAAAATGCTTCCGAAGAAATGGAAGTATATCCGCAAAGAGTCCTGGAGATCATCCAAGAGGTGCAGGGGAAAGGTCTGCCGCTTTCGGGTATTTGCATTCTAACCCGCACCCGTAAAGAGAGTATTGCCGTAGCCAACCATCTTAGTGAGAACGGTGTCGCGGTGATTTCTGCTGAAAGTTTACTGCTGTCCCGATCTCCCAAAATTTTATTCATAAATGCGGTTTTACAGTACTGTCTTGATCCCGGGGACAAGGCGCTGAGGTTTGAAATTCTTGATCACCTGTTGAACAGCAGTTTGCAGGTTCAAGAGGAATTTGAATTCTTAATGAAAACAATTGAGCTTGAAGGACGGGAATTCTTTCAGGCTCTGGAGGATCATGGAATAGATTTTTCTCCCGAAAAAGCAACCTCAGTTTCAGTATATGAAGCTGTAGAATATATCATCAGGGCCTTTTCCCTGGAAGCAAGCTCGGATGCCTACCTGCAATTCTATTTGGATTTTGTTTATGAAGTTTCAAATAAAGAAGGATCAGGATTTTTTGCATTCTTGGAACAGTGGGAGAGAAAGAAGGATGAGCTGAGTATAGTGGTGCCTCAGGGGGAAGAGGCGGTGCAGATCATGACGATACATAAAGCAAAAGGACTCGAATTTCCTGTAGTGATCTATCCTTTCGCCAATAGTTTGCTGAATGATACTGCACGTGAAAATCTATGGATAGATCTACCCGAAGATCTCGATACGAACATTGGAATAGCTTATTTACGTGCAGCCGAAAAAATGAGGGAGTGGGAAGGTGAGGCTCCGGAGCTTTACCACGAATTGTGCTGTAATAGCCAACTCGATGCCCTAAACGTTCTATATGTTGCCATGACCCGCCCGGAACAGCAATTGTATGTAGTTTCAAAAATGGAGCTTGATAAAAAAGGCAATGAGAACACCGGTCGCTTTTCGGGATTATTGATCTCTTATCTGCGTTCTATAGAGAAGTGGGACGGCAGCAAGGAATACCATTTTGGTGATCCACAGGAAAAGTGGGAGGTAGAGAAAGCTGCAACAAACTCTCTCCTGCAGGAAAACTTCTTTTCTTCCCCTACAGAAAGCAATGGAATTTCCTTTATTACCAGGTCTGGCCTTCTGTGGAATTCCAAACAAAAAGAAGCCATTGAAAAAGGCCAGTTGATCCACGACCTGTTCGCTAAGATCGATTCTGAAGCCGATGTGGAGGGAGTGCTTCAAAGTGCTGAAAATGAAGGACTCTTTACTTCCGAAGAAAAGGAGGAACTAAATGATTCAATAGTGAAAGTGACGGGACATCCCGATTTAAGACAATACTTCAAGGTGGGAGTAGTGAATTACAATGAAAGGGAGATGATCTCTGAAGATGGTTTTCTGTTGCGGCCAGACCGGCTGAACTTTAAAGGGACTACTGTTAGTGTCATCGACTACAAAACTGGTGCTTCGAGCCATACCCACCATGAGCAAATAAGCGAGTATGGTAGGCAGCTCAAAAAAATGGGCTATCATGTAGAAAAAATGATCCTGGTTTACATAAACGAAGACATTCAGGTAAATTATGTTTAAAACAATGTAATTTTGTAAAAAATCACACATTATGTACGGAGAAATGAAAGAATACCTGGAAAAGGAAATTCAAAACATTAAAGAAGAAGGCTTATACAAAAAAGAGCGTATTATCACTTCCCCACAGGGAGCAGAGATAAGTCTTGAGGGCGGAAAAAAGGTCTTAAATTTTTGTGCGAACAATTACCTCGGTCTTTCGTCTCATCCCGATGTTATTCAGGCAGCAAAAGATACTTTAGATTCACACGGTTTTGGAATGTCCAGCGTGAGATTCATTTGCGGAACGCAGGACATCCACAAAGAACTGGAGCGTAAGATCGCCGATTTTTATGGCATGGAAGACACCATCCTTTATGCAGCTGCTTTTGATGCAAATGGTGGCGTTTTCGAACCCCTGTTAACTGCTGAAGATGCTATCATTTCAGATTCTCTCAATCACGCCTCTATCATTGACGGAGTAAGGTTGTGTAAGGCAGCACGCTACCGCTATGAAAACGGGAACATGGAAGACCTGGAGCAACAGCTTAAAGCAGCAAATGAAAAAGGAGCACGTTTTAAGATCATAGTGACAGATGGAGTTTTTTCTATGGATGGACTGGTAGCACCGCTGGATAAGATCTGCGACCTGGCAGACAAATATGATGCTCTTGTGATGATCGATGAATGCCATGCCACAGGATTTATTGGCCAGGACGGTATCGGTACTCTGGAAGAAAAAGGAGTATTGGGTCGTATAGATATCATTACCGGAACCCTTGGAAAAGCGCTTGGTGGAGCAATGGGTGGCTATACAGTGGCCAAAAAGGAGATCATTGATATACTTCGTCAAAGATCCCGTCCTTATTTGTTCTCTAATTCCTTAGCTCCCGCTATTGTTGGAGCTTCTATCAAGGTATTTGATATGTTGGCCAATGATGATACACTGCGAAATAAAGTAAAGGAGAATACCAGGTACTTTAAAAAGGGAATAAAAGATGCTGGTTTTGAGATCATTGATGGAGAAGCCGCCATTGTTCCAGTGATGCTGTATGATGCAAAACTTTCCCAGGATATGGCAGACAGGCTTTTGGAAGAGGGGATCTATGTTATTGGATTCTTCTATCCGGTAGTGCCGAAAGGTAAGGCCCGAATTAGAGTTCAGCTTTCTGCAGCACATACAAAAGAACATCTTAAAAAGGCTATTGCAGCCTTTACGAAGGTCGGAAAAGAACTTAAGGTGATAGAATAAGAAAAAAATCTTAATAGAAGTAAAGCCTTTCCTACAAGAAGGGCTTCTTTTTTTCCTTTTTTTGTAAGGCAAACAAAAGCGGACCTTTGGCTCCTGTAATTACTTCCTAATCAGAAATATGCAAAATCATAAACCTTAAAGAATTATTAATATTTTGACATATTTTCAAAAAAATGTGCCCTAGAAACCCTTTAAAGCACCGCTATGCACGGTCCAATTAAGAAAACTTTATTAAATTAAGCTTTGTTAATATTGATTATCAGTCTACTTTTGTTTCTACTAACTAATTAAAATTAAACTCTTCAATATGAAACAACTAAGCACTTTTTTATTGGCTTCACTTTTCATCCTGAGCTTTAGCAGCGTGCAGGCGCAGGACGACAATAATCCCTGGGCCGTAGGCATAGGAATTAATGCAGTGGACTTTTACCCTACAGGAGAAGATGCTCCCTTAGGTGGATATTTTGATGAATTTTTTAATACCGGTGATCACTGGAATGTACTTGCAGGTCTTTCCAGAATATCAGTTGCGCGCAACATTGGAGCCGGATTCTATTTTGAAGGAGCTGGTTCTATTAACCAGATCAACAAATTTGGAGATGAAGGTCGTGATGACCTAATGTATTACGGTTTAGACGGTACTTTTAACTACAGCTTCCGTAATGATGCTAACGCAGGCTGGCTGGACCCGATCATTGGTGTCGGGGGTGGATATACCTGGCTTGACGATCAAGGTTTTGCAACTTTAGACGGAACAGTAGGTTTAAATTTCTGGTTCTCAGATAACATTGCCTTTTCAGTTCAAACCATATACAAGCACGGGTTTGAAGATGATATGATGAATTCACATTTTCAACATGCTGCAGGAATTAAGTTCGCTTTTGGTGGAAAAGACACAGATGGTGACGGTATTTACGACAAAGATGACGAATGTCCTGAAGTAGCCGGTCTTGAGCAATTCAATGGTTGTCCTGATTCAGACGGCGACGGAATTGAAGATAGAATGGATGATTGTCCTAATGAGGCTGGTCTTGCTCAGTACAATGGTTGTCCAGATACAGACGGGGACGGCATTAGAGATATCGATGACGAATGTCCTACAGTAGCCGGTCTTCGTGAAATGAACGGATGTCCAGATGCAGATGGTGATGGTATTAGAGACAGCGAGGACGAATGTCCAAACGAAGCTGGTCCTGCAGAGAACAATGGTTGCCCATGGCAGGATATGGACAATGACGGTGTCCTTGACAAGGATGATGAATGTCCTGAAGTAGCAGGAACTGCTGCAAACAACGGATGTCCAGAGCCAACAGTTGAGGTGATCGAAGAATTGAATGAGTATTCAAGAACCATACTCTTTGATCTTAATAAAGCCACAATTCGTCAGGAATCAATGGAAACCCTTGATGCTATTGCACAAATCATGGAGGAATATCCACAGACGATCTTTCACCTTGGAGGTCATACAGACAGTACAGGTAGTGAATCTTATAACATGAAGCTTTCGAGAGAAAGAGCAGAATCTGTAAGAGAAGCTCTTGTGGAAAGAGGTATTTCCCAAACCCGTCTAACTGCAGAAGGTTATGGAGAAAACAACCCAATCGCCACAAACCAGACTGCCAAGGGTAGACAGGAAAACAGAAGAGTGGAGATCTCTCTTGATAAAGAAAGAGAAATGAAGCCATCGGCTGTTGAGGATACTACAGATATGTAACCCAGAATAAATAAAGTAATAAAAACGCCTCGGATTGACCGGGGCGTTTTTTATTTTTAGGGCATGACTACATTCATTGAACAGGTGCTTAGGGAGATAATGGCCCGTGAAGAGGATATTTCTAAAGCCACCTTTATTTTACCAAGCAAGAGAGCAGGAGCCTTTTTGCTTCACCAGCTTTCTCAACTCTCTTCTTCCCCGATCTTTGCTCCACGAATCTTGAGCATCGAAAATTTTTCTGAAGAGGTGGCGGGATTGAAGTCAATTGATAACGTGACTTCCCTGTTTGAATTCTATTCAGCTTACCTAACCTGTACTCCAAAGGAAAATCAGGAGAATTTTGAAACTTTCTCGACCTGGGCACAAACCCTTTTATACGATTTCAATGAAATTGACCGGTACTTAATTGATTATAAATCCTTCTTTGGTTACCTGGGAGACATTCAGGAAATGAACCATTGGTATCTTCAGGAAGAGAGGACACCGCTCATGGAGAACTATCTGCTCTTCTGGAACAAGCTGCCCGAATACTATGAAGAACTGCACAAGCAACTCGAGAAGAAAGATCTGGCTTACCAGGGGATGGTCTATAGAAGAGCTTCTGAAAAAATTGATGAATTCGCCGATGTTGCCCCGGGGCTGTTTTACTTTATTGGCTTCAATGCTCTTAATAATGCCGAACAGAATATTTTCCAGACGTTGCTCGCATCAGGAAAGGCTGAAGTTTTCTGGGACGTAGACGAAAGCTTCTTAAATGATGAGCAGCACGATGTATCCCTCTTTCTCCGGAACTATCTAAAAACTTGGCCTCATTACCAAAAGAATGACTTCAGGCTAATTTCCATTTCCTACAAGAGTTCTAAAGATATTAAAGCAGTAGGAGTGCCAAAGAACATTGGTCAGGCAAAATATGTAGGTGAATTGTTATCCAAATTATCTCCCGAAGAATTAAAACAAACCGCTGTAGTCCTTGGAGATGAAAGTCTTTTGCTTCCTGTTTTGAATTCCCTGCCGCCTAATGTGGATGAGGTGAATGTTACGATGGGTTTTGCACTGCAAAATGCGCCTGTAGTATTCCTTTTTGAGCACCTTCTCAAAATTCACAGTACACCGGCAGAAGACAGCAGGTACTATAAGGATATCATGCTCGTCCTTAGTCATCCCTTAATGCAGCAGGTAACCGGGGGATACTCCCGCAGGTTACTGGAACAAATACGCAGGGAAAACCTTGTCTATTTATCGCGGGAGGAAATATTTTCTTCCCTACCCGAAGAGTTTCAGGAGTTGTTTGAGATCTGTTTTGGAAGCTGGAACAATGACCCTCAAAAAGCTTTAAAAGTCCTTAAGCAACTAGTGATGCTTTTAAAGGAAAGACTGGACGCCGGGAAGGACAAGCTTACCCTGGAATTCCTTTATCAGCTGAATTTGCTTCTCAATCAGCTTAACAATCTGCTGGAGAAGTATCCGTACATCAGTTCGATCAAGATCCTGGCCTCTATTTTTAAGGATCTTTTGTCTTCAAAGACCGTTGATTTCCGCGGAAAACCATTCTCGGGACTACAGCTTATGGGGATGCTCGAATCCCGGGTGTTGGATTTCAAAAATGTCATTTTGACCTCTGTTAATGAAGGAGTATTGCCCGCAGGGAAAAGCAGTAATTCCTTTATTCCCTTTGACCTTAAGTGCGCCTATAAATTACCCACTTACAAGGAAAAAGATGCCGTCTATACCTATCACTTCTACCATTTACTTCAGCGGGCAGAACAGGTGCACTTGCTCTATAATACTGAAAGTGATGGTCTCAATGCCGGTGAGAAGAGCCGCTTTATACTTCAGCTGGAAATGGAAGCAAACCCAAATCATCATCTTCAGAAGTTTAATATAAGTCCGGTTGTACCCGCCATTCCTTCACAATTAAAGAGCATTTTGAAATCTTCCGGAGTAATGGAAAAGATCAAACAGAGAGCAGCCGAAGGGTTTTCACCGTCGGCCCTGTCCACTTATATGAGAAATCCGCTGGATTTTTATAAGCAGTACGTGCTGGGATTAAAAGAACGGGAAGAAGTGGAAGAAACCGTGGCTTATAATACCCTTGGAAGTGTGGTGCATGATACGCTGGAGACCTTTTATAAGGTGTGGTTACAGGAAAAAGTGACAGTAGAGAAACTGGAACAGGCTTTAAAGGCGACAAATGCCGAAATAGAAAAGCAGTTTAGGGAACATTATACAAAAGCTCCGTTGAATAGCGGAAAGAACCTGCTCATTTTTGAGGTGGCAAGGCGGTATGTGCGGAATTTCCTAAAGTCAGAAATTGAAGAGATCAAGGCCGGAAATGAACTTAAAATCCTGAAAATAGAAGAAAAGCTGAAGACTCTTTTTTCTGTTGATGAACTTGATTTCCCGGTATACCTCAAAGGTACTGTAGACCGGGTGGATGAATTTAATGGGAAAATGCGCATCATAGATTACAAGACCGGCAGAGTAGAGCAGTCCAAGGTTGAGGTGGTGGACTGGGAAGAGATCACCTCCGACTATGACAGGTACAGCAAACCCTTTCAGATCCTGACATATGCTTTGATGATGAATGAACAGGAAACACTGCCCGAAACCGCTGAAGCAGGAATTATTTCTTTCAAAAACCTGAAAGAAGGATTTCTAAAATTCTGTAAGAAAGACAAATCCGGGCGGGGTGCTAACAAGGATACAGATATTACTACTGAAACACTGGAGGAATTCAAAATGCAACTCAAAAATCTTATTTTAGAGATCTGTGATCCCAACACTCCTTTTGTAGAGAAGGAGATTAAACAAAGTACATGGTAGTTAAAAAAGAAAAGAATATAAGCCTTCCCGGGCTCCACGGTCGACCCATCCCAACAGATGTCTTCTATACTGCAGAAGGTGAAAATAAGCCGGTATTGCTGTTTTGTCACGGCTATAAAGGCTTTAAGGATTGGGGCGCGTGGAACCTGATGGCGGAAGAATTTGCCAGAAATGGCTTCTTATTCATAAAATTTAATTTCGCCTTCAACGGCGGAACTCTCGAGGACCCTATAGATTTTCCAGATCTGGATGCCTTTGGAGAGAATACCTATACTAAGGAACTTGACGATCTCAAGGTTTTAATTGACTGGATAAGCAGCGAAGAATTTCCTTATGCCAAATTAACCGATCTCTCCCGCTTCACACTCGTGGGGCACTCGCGAGGTGGCGGAATTGTTGTCATAAAAGCTGCTGAAGACGAGCGAATTCAAAAGTTGATCACTTTGGCTGCTGTTAGTGATTTTGGAGATCGCTTTCCGAAAGGGGAGGAGCTGGAAGCCTGGAAGCAAAAAGGGATTGCCTACATCGAAAATGCACGTACCAAGCAGCAAATGCCGCATCTGTTTGATTTCTATGAAGATTTCATTCTCAATGAAGAACGGCTTACCATTTCCAGGTCGGCTCAAAAATTGAACATTCCTTATCTAATTGTTCACGGCACCGATGATCCCACGGTTGATGTTGAAAATGCTCATCAGCTTAAGGAATGGGCAAAACAATCGGAGTTATTTTTGCTTAAAGGCAGTAATCATGTCTTTGAAGCTTCTCATCCCTGGGAACGGGAGGAACTTCCTCCTGCTTTAGAGAAGATCATCAAAAAAGCTACAGAATTCATCAAGAAATAGTTTTCCTAAAAAGGCATTTTTGACACCTGATTTTTAGACAAACCTGCAAGGTCTTTTTTAGACCTTGTAGGTTTTTAAAAAGGAAGGATATAATAAACAGACCTACAGGGTTTTGGAAACCTTGCAGGTCCAAAAAAAAGTCCGTTTTCGCGATGCCTTTTGGTGGAGAATATCGCGCCGAAGCTTCAGGGAAACTGCTGATCTTTTAGCATTTGAAAAAGGCATTTTGGAAGAAGTTTTTCCGCTAACTATTTCTTTACACCCAAATCTCAAACCTGCAAGGTCTTTTTTGACCTTGTAGGTTTTTAAAAGGAAAGATATTAAAAACAGACCAAGAAGGTTTTGGAAACCTTGCAGGTCTAAAATAAAAAAACCACCGCTTTCGCAGTGGTTTTTCGTGGAGAATATCGGAGTCGAACCGATGACCTTTTGGCTGCCAGCCAAACGCTCTAGCCAGCTGAGCTAATCCCCCATTGTGCTGAACGAATTCAACGAGGCAAATGTATTAAATTTATTTAAATAGGTAAAGGTTTAAATTCGTTCTATAAAAATTATTTTTGTCCTTGAATAACCTCTCCTATGATCCGAAAAGCTGAACTAAAGGACTTAACCTCAATAAAAAATCTCACCGAAGCCTGCGCTAAAAGCATGCAGGAAAAAGGCGTTTTTCAATGGAATGAACATTATCCCTCTCTTGAAAAACTGCAACAAGATATTGAGAAGGAAGAACTGTTTCTTTTGGAGGAAAATGACGAGTTAAAGGGGATTATTGTGCTTACTCCCCACATGGATGAAGAGTACATACCCATAGAATGGCTCACTCCAAAAGACAGCAGAAACCTTTATATTCATCGCCTGGCAACAAAGCCTCAGCAATGGGGTAGCGGGAACGGCCGCAAGCTCATGGATTTTGCCGAAGCCTTTGCGCGAGAAAATGCATATGATTCGGTGCGACTCGATACCTTTAGTCAGAACCAACGGAACCTGAGATTTTATGAAGCAAGGGGCTATAAAAAACTCGGGGATATCTTCTTTCCGAAGCAGAGCGAGCATCCTTTTCATTGTTATGAACTGGTTTTGGATTAGAATCCACTTGCGCAAAAAAAGGGACTGTTTAAAAAGCTAAAAAACGTCATCCTGAATTTATTTCAGGATCTAAATTGACTGAAAATCACTATTACTAGAAGCTGAAACAAGTTCAGCTAGACGAACTGTGAGCTTTTTAAACAGATCCAAAAATGTCATTTTCGAGTGGAATTATTTACGCCACTCTGCCGTTCCGCCTTTGGCTGAATCAACCTTTATGCGATAATTCCCATTTCCGGAAACAATCCAGCGGACTTTCACAGCTTCCATTCCGGGAATATTCCTGACCTTAATTTTCTCCGGATTGTGCTTTTGCTCTTCCACCTTATTAAAATCCTCGTCGTTGACCACCATCCCGGTAATAACATTGGCTCCCGATATACTCACGTAATCCGGTCTCTCAATATTATGCTTTAGATCCTGACTAGAATGTGTAGGCATTAGCCTTTCGTTGTAGATGGTAGCAGTGATCTGTTTTAATCCGCCGCCCAGGTTCTTCTCTTTTACTTCGGTAATGCTAAGCTTTGGAGTATGGTAAGCGTGGTAGATGGTGAAAGCCATATTTCTGTGAGCATCCTGCTCGAGTAGAAATCCGGGATGGGCCCTTCCGAAGTTCTTTTTAAAGCCGCCGATCTGGATCTTTCCATACTGCGGATGATCATATTCCTCCCATGGCACAAATGCGTCGCCGAAAGTGAGGAATTTGTCGACCTTTAATTGTTCTTCCTGGTTTCCTCTGCCCTCATTCTTGTGGAAATACTGGTAGGAATTCATAAGTTCATTGGTGTAGGTATAAATTCCTCTTCCGCCATAGAACCAATCAAGTTCGCCGCCAAAAACCGAATAAAGATCCTTGTAAACTACCAGGTAGCGATAACCCGGGATCATTTCTTCACCTTTTTTCCCTATAGCATCGTAGATCTTAACATCTTCGGCATTATAGGTGTCTTTATCCTCTTCTGCACCGGGGCCGCGCAAGATCATTCCGCCATAGTTGTGGTAGCTTTGGGCGCCTGCAATGTTTGGATGATCCATTACGAAATTCATGACGCTTCTCGACTCAGGCAGGCTAAAGGGATATTTATAAGCACCGCGCTGGATGTAATCGGGCTGCCAGTTCCAGCCCCAGTCACGGTTTGGATCATAATATCCAATGCCGTCTTCGTTCACTTCTCCATCGCCATCTGTGTCCTTACCTTCATAACCAAGCATCTCATATTCGCCTTTTTCTTCAGCTTCAACTCTTATTAGCCTTCTTGGATCCTGTGGATCTTTAATGTAGCGCCCTGTTGGAGATTTCCTTATCATCATGGTGATATCGTTATCTCCATTAAGGTCATCAAAGCCGTCTTCTCCTGCCTGCCCGTCCCGGTCATTATCCAGCACGATCATTCCGGATCTTGGGGAGTGCGGGGTATTCGGTTTGTTCATGTAGTTGTTCCGCGCATCGGGATTGATTGTGGGATTGATATAAAAGGTCTTATCCTGAAGTAATTCCTTGATAAAATCCAGCTCATCAAACATTTCCGTCAGGTACCATGCGGTATAAAGAGAAAATTCTGCTCCCTGGATTTCGTTGGAATGGATATTTCCGTCAATATACATGGCAGGTTTTTTATCCGGATCTCCTGTTTTAAAATCGGAAATGGTCAACAGGTAAATATCTTTTCCTTCAAAGGATTTTCCAATGCTTTCCATTTTTGCCAGATTGGGATGTGCTTTGGCGATCTTTTCCATGATCTCCACTATTCCCTCATAGGTGTAATACCTGTTCCAGCTCACCTGGACCTCAGGTTTGTGCGGTGTTCCTATCGCACGAAAAAACTTTTCCTGTGCCTGAAGTGAAGGGATATTCAAAAGAAAACTTAGAATTCCCAGAATGACTACGGTGTGTATCTTATTTAGTTTCATCTCTTCTAAAAATTAAAGTTTTACTTTCATTGTAGCATATCCTGTGTGCGGGGCACCGGCCTTTACTGTGACTGTACCATTCCCTTTTACTATCCAGGAGATGGTTTCTTTTTCATAAGCCCCAAGTTTTCCTGAAAGCTTGATCGTATTTCCTGCCAGGATATCCTCTTTTTCCTTGTCTACTGTAATCTGTAACTTCTGAAGCCATCGCGACCTTTCGCCCATTTCCGAATGGGTGGGTAATGGTGAATTATTGAAAAGATCTACAGTAATTCTGGTCAATCCTCCACTTAACTTCTCTGTTTCCAGGTTATGGAATTCGAGCTTCGGCTTCATTTCAGCCAGTTTTACGACAAAATCTGTGTGCTGCTCGGCGATGCTGTCAACCATCCTGTAAGGCGGGTTCATCATCGCAAAAGGACGAATTCCTCCCACCTCAACTTTTCGATTAGGGAAATCGGGATGCTCAACTTCTGTCCAGTTGACGAATATATTATCAAGTCCTTCCTTTTCTGCCCAGGCCAGGAAATTAGTT
Organism: Salinimicrobium aquimaris; assembly: GCF_035607535.1. Taxonomy (NCBI): domain Bacteria; kingdom Pseudomonadati; phylum Bacteroidota; class Flavobacteriia; order Flavobacteriales; family Flavobacteriaceae; genus Salinimicrobium; species Salinimicrobium aquimaris. The sequence goes on along the minus strand of NZ_JAYDZX010000003.1, from coordinate 12,345 downwards.
TCAGGTGTGATTTTACCTTTCTTAGGATTTAAACTATCCTTCTCTTCCTGTTTCACTTCCGGAATCCACCATCCTGGGGTACTAAAGCTTAGCCTGCCAAAATGAAAATAAGCCCACTGGAAAAAATCTCCGCCTTTTCCCTGATTCTCCTGATTGTACGCTTTTAAAGGCACTGTTTCATTGTAGATGTCCGATATTATTTTATTTAATTCTGCATCCTTCTCCAGTATTGAAGTAACAATTCTCTTCTCGGCGCCTTGTTTGTTGTACTTGAGGGGAGTTGACAGATTATTTTCGGGAGCAAAGGTTACAAAAGCGAAAATGTTCCACCTCTCAAAAAGGTAATCCAGAAGAGCCCGTGTTTCTTTTTGGGAGACCGGATAATCCCCGGCTAAAGCTTCAAAGACCGGAAATTGATAGGTGAGACTTTTATTGAATGCTATTCCTTCAGAAAGATCTTCGTTGAACTTTTCGTCCTTATCGTTATCAATACCTTCAGAAAGTTTGAGATATCGGATTTTTCCGGCAGCATTTGCTCCTTCAGCTTCGACCAGGATCTGCGGATAATCTTCATGAGCAATGTATTTTCCAAGAGGGCTTTCTACCCTCATATCCGTGATCATTCCATCGCGGTTTAGATCTTCATAGCCATCTTCTGAAATTTCTCCGTCTCTGTCATGGTCCACCTTAACAGCATTGCCTCTGCGCTCGTACTTAAGTTTGTTGTGGTACTGACTATATGCGTCTGGCGACATATTGGGAAACACATAGAAAGTGGTGGTTTCCAGAAGCTGACTGTGATCCTTTACGATTTTTTCTGCTACTTGTAAGGCAAGTTCTGCGCTCAGGACGTGGTGACCTTCAACACCACTGGTTATTGCGATGGCAGGTTTGTTTTCAAGGTCGCCTCTTCCTATTTGCAGTGCCCAAATGTCCTCTCCGCCCTCGGTTTTAACAAGGGAAATGAGCTTTGCATCACGGGAGGAACCTATTTGCTGCAATCTTTGAGCGACTTCTTTGTTGGTAGGATAATCATCCTGAGCCGCAGCCGGAAGAAACCCCAGACATACAGCTGCAAGAAGAAATAAGAATTTGTTTTTCATTTGTTTAAGAAGGTTTTTAAAGCATATTCAAGAATGCCGAAAGTCGGCAATTTCTCAAAAATAGAATTTTAATCCTGATGTAAGGGATTTCCTAAACATTTTCCCGGGCAACTCTCCTGCTTATCTTAACTTTGCTTTTTTGCATTCTCGAGTGAATTCTGCAGTAAACTTTAAAAATATCAACCGTCTTGCCATTCCCGCTATTATTGCAGGAATAGCAGAACCCTTGATCTCCTTAACAGATATAGCCATCATTGGGAATGTGGAGCAGGATCCTGTAGAAGCATTGGCGGCAGCAGGTATAGTTGGATCTTTTCTTTCGGCAATTATCTGGATCGTGGCGCAGACAAAAACCGCAATCTCGGCTTTGGTTTCACAGCATTTAGGTGCCCGAAGAATACATGCCGTAAAAACTTTAGTGCCCCAGGCGATCTTTTTTAATTTTTTACTCAGCCTTCTAATCTATGCCGTAACAGCCTATTTTGCCGCAGCCATTTTTAGCGCTTACAATGCGGAAGGAAAAGTGCTGAATTATGCTGCCGATTATTACCAGATTCGTGCTTTGGGTTATCCTTTAACCCTGGTCACTTTTGCTATTTTTGGAGTCTTTCGGGGATTGCAGAACACCCTGTGGGCAATGAAATGCAGCTTAACCGGCGCTTTTTTAAACGTGGGGCTGGATTTTTTGCTGGTGTATGGAGTGGAAGGATGGATACCTGCCATGCATTTGGAAGGAGCTGCCTACGCAAGTGTGATCGCGCAGCTGGTAATGCTCCTGATGGCGTTGCACTTCTTCTTTAAAAAGACTCCCTTTAAACTATGGCTCAGCCGAAGCATTAATCCCCAGATGAAGATCCTGCTGTTTATGAGTGGAAATCTGTTTGTTCGTACAGCCGCTCTCAATTTTGCCATTTATCTCGCAAATGCTTACGCTACAGACTACGGTAAGAACTATATAGCTGCACAAAGTATACTCATGAACATTTGGCTGTTCTTCAGCTTCTTTATCGACGGTTACGCCAATGCCGGAAATGCCATGGGTGGCAGGTTGCTTGGTGCCAAAGATTACAGCGGTTTATGGACGCTGAGTAAAAAGATCAGCAAGTACTCTGTGACCATTGCAATCCTGCTCATCGGGATCTGTGCCTTGTTTTATCATGAGATCGGGCTCATTTTTAGCAAAGAAACTCAGGTGCTTGTGCTGTTCTCTTCTGTCTTCTGGATGGTGCTTTTCATGCAGCCGGTGAATGCAATTGCCTTTATGTTCGACGGGATCTTTAAAGGGCTGGGAGAAGCAAAATATCTTCGGAATGTCTTACTCGCGGCAACCTTCCTCGGATTCACTCCGGCATTGCTCATCGGTGACTATTTCGATCTGGAACTATATGCCGTCTGGATCGCATTTTTTGTGTGGATGTTAATTCGCAGCAGCGCCCTGGTGATAAAATTCCGCAGGAAATATCTGCATAGAGAGGTCTAAATTCCCGAAGACGTCAAATAAAATGTAACTTTACGGAAAAGAGATCTTACAATGACCACGAACAGGGAAAACGGAAGCCTTTTTACCAAAATCACAAGCGGAATTGCCACTCTGGAGTTTGGTCATCCTGCCAGTAATTCCTTTCCGGGAGTGCTTCTTGAACGACTGACAAAAGAGCTGAACAAACTTTCTGAAGATGAAGCGGTGAAGGTCATTATCCTGAGATCTGAAGGTGAAAAAGCTTTTTGTGCAGGGGCTTCTTTTGACGAACTGTTGGCAGTAGAAAATATGCAACAGGGGAAAGTCTTCTTTTCAGGCTTTGCCAGTGTGATCAATGCTATGCGAAGCTGTAAAAAGCTGATTATAGGCCGAATTCATGGAAAGACCGTGGGCGGCGGAGTAGGATTGGCTGCAGCCTGCGACTACTGTTTCGCTACAGAACAGGCAGCCATTAAACTTTCAGAATTGAGCATTGGCATTGGACCATTTGTAATTGCTCCGGCCATTGAACGAAAAATAGGCGTGGCAGCATTAGCTGAACTTACTTTGGCAGCACAGGACTGGAAGAATGCCTACTGGGCGCAGGAAAAAGGCCTTTATGCAAGGGTTTTTGACTCTTTAGGTGAAATGGACAAAGAGTTGGAATTCTTTTCCGAAAAACTGGCTTCTTATAATCCGGCTGCACTTTATGAGATGAAGAAGGTGTTGTGGGAAGGAACCGAACACTGGAATTCCCTGCTCGAAGAAAGAGCGGCAATTTCGGGAGAATTGGTACTTTCAGATTTTACGAGGAATGCTTTATCGAAATTCAGGAAATGATATGAAAGCACTTTTGATTTTTGCTTTTCAGGAAATGGAGAACTCAAAAGCCTTTCAATTAGGATACGAAGTTGGCTATTTCATGGGTTCAAACTTTTGGGAGGTAGTAAGCGCAGCCGTAATTGTATTGGCTGCCATACTTTACCTGGCCTTCTTCAGAAAGAGAAAAAATAACATCGGCTAAAAATGTCATTTTTGACACCTAATATTTCAGTAGTATGAGTTTTCAACAGGAACATTTACCCAAGGACAGGCCGGCGACGGAGAGAGAAGGATATGGTTTTTCATTAGAAGATTTTTGGGAAGACCAATGGATCTATCTGGTTGCAATTATTGTAGTCCTGGCAGTATTTTTCTATGCCCGCTATTCGTGGCGAAAAAGAAATAAACGCTAATGCAGGAGGATCTACAGGTTAACGAGGAAACCTTTGATCTTTTAAGGTTTTTGAGCGGCTATGGCTGGTGGCTCCTTATTGCACTCCTTCTAATCGTGGTGGTGCTTTACAAGAAATTCCGGAAGTAATTACCTGGTCTTTAACCATCCGGTAATACTAAGTCTCTCAGTCTTCACAGGTTTTACTTCGTGCTCCAGGATCTGGCTCTCAAAAATTACCATTCGACCCGGGAAAGGATAAATCGTCTTTGGAACTTCCACTCCGTCTTCCTCGGTATAGATCACCAGCTCCCCACCGTATTCCGGCTGCCAGTCCTGTTCGTTGAGGTAGCAAACCATAGAAAGTTTCCTCCGGTCGTCATTCTGAAAGGTATCCAGGTGGCGCTTGTAAAATGTTCCTTCAGGATAAAGAGCATAATGAAATTCCTTATAAAGTATGCCCATAAAACATGTCCTGTTGAGGTACTGGACGAAAGCGTTGATCTTTCTGAAGAAGGCTTTTTCTGCTTCTGCTGCTTCTGCTTCGTTAAGCCATAGGATAAAATCTCCCCGAATGGATTTTGCAATGATCTCATTAGTGCGATTTCCTATTGCTGCTTTCTTGAAATTGTCTTCTTCATACTTGTGTAAAAGAGAATTTCTGAGCTCTTCTACTTCTGCCAGGCTGAAGAAATTTTCAACTATAGAATATTGCCGCTCAATAAGATCTGAAATGATCTTCTCGTAAACCGGATTTGTAACGATCTCCACACTATAAATTTAAGGCTGCAAATGTATTCTCAAAATCTTAATTACAAGTCTTTTATTTTCAGGGTCAAAAGTTAAAATCACCGCAGCCAAAAACATTATCTTTGCAGAAATTTTTGATATGGCATTGATACGCATCACCAAACAATTTTCTTTTGAGACAGGTCACGCCCTTTTTGGCTATGATGGTAAGTGCAGAAATGTGCATGGTCACAGCTATAAATTGGGCGTAACTGTGATAGGTAAACCTATAGAAGATGAAGACAACGTAAAGCTGGGGATGGTGATCGATTTTGGGGATCTCAAGAAGATCGTAAAGCAGGAGATCGTGGATAAGTTTGATCATGCCACTGTTTTCAACAAGAACACCCCTCACGTAGAACTGGCCGAAGAACTACAAAAGAGAGGACATAGCGTGATCCTGGTGGATTATCAACCTACAAGCGAGAATATGATCCAGGATTTTGCTGAAAGAATTAAGAAGCGTCTACCCGGACATATCCAGTTATTCTCACTTAAACTTCAGGAAACGGAAACTTCGTATGCCGAGTGGTTTGCTTCAGATAATGCCTAAGGCTTCTCATTTTCCATTCCCGAATACCCAAAGATGAAATTGTTGGCACGTCCCAACTCCTCCGGAATGATCGCATGACCGGCATCTTTATGGATCTGCAATTCTACCCTCGCATTCTTATTTTCAAGTATTTCGGCGGTTTGTTTTACCCGGTCTGCCGGCACATGTGCATCGGGATCGCTGGTGCCCAGATATACCGGTGTACCTTCAAAGTCTGTCAGGTAATTTCCGGTGTTGATATTCTTGCCGATTAAGCCTCCAATAATGGCAATTACACCGCCATATCTTTTCGCATTCCTGGTCACATATTCAAGCGTGAGGCAGGCACCCTGGGAAAACCCGAAAAAGTAAATATCTTTTGAAGCGATTCCCTTCTCGTTAAGCTCTGCCTCGAGTAACTGCAGCATTTCAATTGCTGAATCGAGCCACGGCTGGTTTTGCTGTTCCGGAGCCATAAAGGACAAGGGATACCAGCTGTTGTTGTATGCCTGGGGTGCAACCAGAGCAAAATCTTCGATTTTAAGATGATCGGCTACGGCAAGGATATCTTCGGCAAATCCGCCGCGGCCGTGGACCATGATCAGCGCCTTTTTAGCTTGTTCTATAGGAGTACCGTTGTATTTGAAATCTTTCTTATGTAGCATTACTTAAATTTTGTGAGATTTATTTTTACGGGGGTGACCGCTTTTTCAATCAGGTCGCGCCGGGATTCATATTGCGGTGGAAGTTTTAATTCCTCTCCCAGTTTATCCTGAGGTTCGTCAATAGCAAAACCGGGTTCGGCAGTGGCTACCTCAAATAAAACTCCGCCGGGTTCCCTGAAGTAGATGGATTCAAAATACTGCCGGTCCAGCACCGGAGTAGGGTTGTGCCCTAAACCGGCCAACTTCTGCCTTACCTCTAGCTGACTCTCCTTGTTTGCTGTAGAAAAAGCCAGGTGGTGAACGGTGCCGCCACCTCCAAGGCCACGAAGAGCATCGGGCCTGCAAAGTATATCAATGTAATTACCGGGAGCATCGGTTGCTGCGAAGCGGAAGCGGTTTCCTTTTTCGGCTATTAGTTTGTGGTCCAGTCCTTCTATAAGTAAACCGGCGGTTCTTTCATAGCCTTCCTGCCATATCTCCAGGCTGTAGAATCCTTTAATTGAATGCTCCGGCGGAATGTTGCCGTAGGTCCAGCCCTTCCTGTTGTCCCTGTCATTGAATACAAGTTCAAGGCCCAGTCCATCCGGATCCTCAAAATAGATAACAGCTTCTGCGTCAAACCTGTCCTGGGCAGGACGATAATCAATATCAAATTTTTGAAGTCTTTCTTCCCAGTACAGGAGGGATTTAGAAGGAACAGAAAAAGTAGTGATATTGAGCATCCCTTTCCCGTGGCGGCCTTTCTGGATCCCGTCATAAGGGAAGAAGGTCATGATAGAACCGGGTGTGCCTGCTTCATCACCATAATAGAAATGGTAAACATCGGGAGCATCGAAATTCACAGTTTTCTTTACCATCCGCAGCCCGAGGATCCCGGTGTAAAAATCCAGATTCTTTTGTGGATTGCCGGCAAGAGCAGTGACATGATGAATTCCCGTGATCAATTTTTCCATTTAATACAGTTTCTTTTAAAGATAGCCTTATTTAAGAAAATCCCCAAAGAGGCTGATGGAGGAAGCCATTTTTTCTGAAGATTTTAACTTCGGAAATTTTCAGCCTATCTTTACCCACAAATCCCGGCAATGCAGATACCTGAAGGTAAAAAGATCTACTTTTCCAGCGACAACCACCTTGGAGCTCCTACAGCCGAAGAAAGTCGGCCGCGGGAAGAAAAGTTTGTAGCCTGGCTCGATCACGTTAGTGAAGACGCCGCAGCAATTTTCCTGCTGGGGGATCTTTTTGACTTTTGGTTTGAGTATAAGCACGTAGTCCCCAAAGGATTTGTAAGGGTGCTGGGCAAACTTGCGCAGCTGCGGGACCGTGGGATTCCCATTTACTTCTTTGTGGGGAATCACGATCTCTGGATGAATGACTATTTCCAAAAGGAACTTGATATCCCTGTATACCACAAGCCAAAAGAGTTTCTTTTCAATGACAGGAAATTTCTTATTGGACATGGCGACGGTCTCGGGCCCGGGGACAAGGGCTTTAAACGAATGAAAAAAGTTTTTACCAACCCTATTGCAAAATGGCTTTACCGTTGGCTTCATCCCGACCTGGGAGTGCCACTGGCACAATATTTCTCGGTCAAGAACAAAGCTATTTCAGGAGAGGAGGATGTGAAATTCCTGGGAGAGGAAAAGGAATGGTTAATTCAATATTGCCGCCGAAAACTGGAGACCGCAGACTATGACTACTTCATCTTTGGTCACCGGCATCTACCGCTGGACATTCAGCTTCGGGAGGATTCAAAATACATGAACCTGGGAGACTGGATCAATTTCTACACCTACGGGGTCTTTGATGGTGAAAACCTTCAGCTTAAAGAATGGTGATTTTAGCAAAACGTAGGAGACGGGAAACTAAATTATAAAGTAGGCAGTGCTCAGTGTTCAGTAGGCAACTTAGTCTCTATTCCTAAATTAGTCTGGGAAACTGAAATAATTAATTTTAGGCAAAGCAGCCTCCAAAATGAGGTCTCAAAAATGACATTTTTGACACCGCATATTTTGCGGCAAATTTGTCCTGAATCCTGCAATCGTTTTCGGGGCTAAAATGTTGATTTCTTTCAGTCTGCAAATGATATTTGTCATGATAACAGCCCTTTTTGGGAGGTATCTTTAGGTGATAATAATCAGGAAATATGTACAGCAATTTCCGTAACCAATAAAGCCATGAAAAATATCCTCATCCCTTTCGATTTTTCTGAAGTATCTAAGAACGCTTTGGAATATGCTGTAAGATTTGCAGATAAAGATCCTTTGATCAATTTATTTCTGCTCAATATTGCCGACGGAAGTACTGATGTGAATTCTACTGAAGAGAAATTCAGAAAGATCACCAAAAAGTACAACAAACCTTTATTTCCTGAGATCCACACTTTAATCCGCAGCGGAGAGTTAGTACCTTCTATAATTCAGCTTCAAAAAGAGCTAAAAATAGACCTTATTATAATGGGTACGAGAGGTGCCAAACCCGGGGAAGAAAATATTGTGACCACTACTTCACGCCTGGTGGAGGAAGCCGATCTCCCTGTGTTGGTGATCCCCGAACGCTATAGGAAATTCAGGCTCAACACCATTATTCTTTCTCTTGGCAATGAGAAGATAGCCGATAGGTCACCCCTTTACGTGCTGCTCGATGTCTCCAGAAAACATAAAGCCCAGGTACATGTTCTAACTATCCAACAGCATGAAATGGCCATGGGATACAGTGAGGATGATGAAAGCAATGAGACCACTCTCAACTATTTCCTTGAAATGTTCTATTCACACCACACCTTCCATGAAAATGAAGACATAGAAAAAGGTCTTTTGGAATACATCGAAAGGAATGATATGGATATGCTGGCTATTATGCCAAAGAACCACTTACCCGGCGAAGATGCTTCCCCCGGCCGCCTTACCAGGTTACTTACCCTACACTCAAACGTTCCCCTACTGGTACTGGACTAGAAACTAGAACAGGAGCGCAGTGACTCCTCAATTTTTCCTGCACAATTTTTTTTCTGCTATCATTTGGTGAGGCAGGCCAACAATAACCACTCAATATTTAGATCATGAAAGATGTTTTAGAAAGACCCCAAACTGACAATCTCAACAAGTACGGATTAAAAAACTGCAGGATCCACTGGAATCTTCCCGGCGAAGAACTACAGGAGATCACAGTGCGAAAAGGAATGGGCACCGAAACTGAAAATGGTACCCTTACTGTGAATACCGGAACCTTTACAGGAAGATCGCCGCAAGACCGTTTTCTTGTAAAAGATGATTATACCCGCGACAAAGTTTGGTGGGGAAATATCAATAAACCTTTGACTTCAGAGAACTTCGGAAAGCTTTACGAAAAGGTGACAGAATATCTTTCGGGTAAGGAAGTCTATGTTCACGATGGTTATGTATGCTCCCACCCCGATTACCGGATGAACGTGCGAACCATTGCTGAATATCCCTGGTCTGCTTTCTTTGTTAAGAATATGTTCCTACGCCTGAAGCCTGAAGAACTCGAAGATTTTTCTGAAGAATGGCTGGTAGTTTGCGCCCCGGGTTATGTGGAAGCCGAACCTGCAAAATATGGATTGCGTCAGGGGAATTTCAGCATCCTTGACTTTACCCGCAAAGTTGCCCTGGTAGGAGGCTCTGCCTATACCGGGGAGATGAAAAAAGGTATTTTCTCTGCCCTTAACCTTATACTTCCGGTAGAAAAAGAGGTGCTGCCAATGCACTGTTCTGCCAACGTTGGGGAAGATGAAGATACAGCTATTTTCTTCGGACTTTCGGGAACCGGAAAAACTACCCTTTCCGCAGATCCCGATAGAAGATTGATTGGAGATGACGAACATGGATGGACAGCAGAAAATGTGATCTTTAACTTTGAAGGTGGTTGCTACGCAAAAGTGATCGGCCTTACCGAAGAATCTGAACCCGATATTTATCGCGCTATAAAACCGGGAGCTCTTCTGGAAAATGTGATCTTCAAAAAAGGCACTAAAGAGGTAGATTTTTTCGATGCTGCTATTACGCAGAATACCAGAGTAAGTTATCCCATTGATCATATAGAAAATATCCAGGTGCCTTCTTATGCTAAGAACCCAAAAAATATTTTCTTCCTCACTTGTGATGCCTTCGGGGTGCTGCCACCTGTTTCCAAGTTGACACCCGGGCAGGCTGCCTATCACTTCATCTCTGGTTACACAGCCAAGGTGGCAGGTACCGAAGCGGGCATCAATGAGCCGGTACCATCCTTCTCAGCTTGTTTTGGAGCTCCATTTATGCCGCTACACCCAACAGTGTATGCAGAAATGCTGAGTTCAAAAATGAAAGAAGCGGGAGTTAATGTTTGGCTTATCAACACCGGTTGGAGCGGCGGACCTTTTGGAGTAGGATCCAGAATAAAACTGAAATATACCCGCGCCATGATCACCTCCATCCTTAAAGGTGAGCTTGAAAATGTGGACTACGAAATGCACCCCATCTTTGGATTATTCATGCCAAAGTATTGTCACAATGTGCCAACAGAAATGCTGAACCCAATGAATACCTGGCTGCAAAAAGGAGCTTATATTCAGAAGTCAATTCAGCTGGCCCATAGTTTCCACCTCAACTTCGAGAAATTCTCTACAGAGGCATCGGAACAAATAATAAATGGAGGTCCGTTAATTGACGAACACCACCATATGGATGCAGAATACTAACTAAATACAACCAACCTCCGAAGCCGCCCGGGAAGAGATTTCCGGGCGGTTTTATTTTTTAGCAATCAAAATACTACAGGGAATTTACACTTAATAAGTATCGAAAAGAAAAGGCTGCCCTAAAGGCTCGATTACTGTCAACCTGAAATAAATTCAGAATGACTGCCTACCGGCTTTTAATGCAGCCTTTTGCAACGAATTCAACTATTTTTTAATAAGCCATCTCAAAAAAAGCTCTTTCCAGCTCCTCTCTGTGTTGGGGGTGAGCAATTGAGATAAGGGCATGAGCTCTCTGCTTCAGGTTCTTTCCAAAGAGATTGACCACCCCAAATTCGGTAGCTACGTAATGCACGTGCGCTCTCGTGGTGGTGACGCCGGCACCTTCTTTTAAGGACGGCACAATTTTGGAAATTCCTTTATTGGTCACAGAAGGCATGGCAAAAATGGCCTTACCACCTTCAGAAAGGGAAGCTCCTCTTATGAAATCCATTTGTCCACCTACCCCTGAAAAATGGTATTTTCCAATGGTGTCGGCACAAACCTGACCCGTAAGATCAATTTCTATAGCCGAATTTATTGCCGTGACCTTTGGATTCTGCCTAATGATGGCTGAATCATTGGTATAAGCCGCTTCTTTGAAATGCACTACCGGATTGTCATGGATAAAATCATATAAATCGGGACTTCCTGCTGCAAAACAGGTCACAATTTTTCCGGTCTTTATCTTCTTTTCTTCCCCGGTGATCACCCCATTTTCGATTAGAGGCAGAACTCCGTCAGAAAATAATTCGGTATGAATTCCGAGCCGTTTATGGTTCATGAGCTTGGAAAGAACAACATTTGGTATCCCGCCAATTCCCATTTGCAGGGTTGCCCCGTCTTCTACCAGGCCGGCTACATATTCTCCTACTTTCTGTTCAAGTTCCGAAGGAGCGTTTGCCCTGGGGGAATGAATGGGACAATCCACCTCAATAGCTGCAGTGATTTGACTTACGTGAATAATTCCATCTCCATGGGTCCTTGGAACTCTAGGGTTGATCTGTGCAACAACCTTCTTTGCAGTTTGGACCGCCGGCAGAGTTATATCTACTGAAACTCCTAAAGAGCAATATCCATGTTCATCTGGCGGAGAAACCTGAATAAAGGCAACATCCAGCGGAAGTATATTTCTTCTGAAGAGCAGATGGATCTCGCTAAGGAAGATTGGGATATAAGCACCAATACTTGAATTCACTGCCTTTCTTACATTTCCTGCAACGAAACAACTGTTGGTTTTAAAGGATTCATTATAAGGAGGATCTGTATAGGGGGCAGGACCTTCGGTGTGAATGTGGATCAACTCCACATCCCTTATTTCCCGATAGCGTTCTGTAAGAGCATCTATTAAAACATTTGGAGTCATGGCGGCACCGTGAAGGAACACGCGATCTCCTGATTTTACATGCGAAACAGCTTCTTCTTTGGAAACGAACTTAAGAGAATTTTGCATAACACTGAATTTATGGTTTCAATTATCCTTTGGTTTAGGTTATTCCTCGATGAGAATATCCAAAAGTTTGATGGCAGTCTCGCTGATCCTTGTCCCCGGCCCAAATACCGCTACTGCTCCCGCATCGAAGAGGAACTGGTAGTCCTGGGACGGGATCACCCCACCCACGATCACCATGATATCCTCGCGGCCGTATTTTTTGAGCTCTTCGATCACCTGCGGGACCAGGGTCTTGTGGCCTGCAGCAAGGGAAGAAACGCCCAGGATGTGTACGTCGTTCTCAACTGCCTGTTTTGCAGCTTCTGCAGGGGTTTGGAATAATGGACCTATATCCACATCAAAACCAACATCGGCATAACCTGTGGCCACTACTTTGGCTCCACGATCATGGCCATCCTGTCC
>NZ_JAYDZX010000002.1:0-508482 GCF_035607535.1 Salinimicrobium aquimaris | reverse complement strand
CTTTAGTACAAAGTTAAAAAATCAAGAGGAAAAAAGGAGAGTCACATTAGGATTTAATCATAGTATCTGAAAGGGTTGATAAGATTGCTATTACTGAACCTACTAGTACAAAAAAGATCTTGCAGATTAGAAACACGAAATTACACATTTAAATCTACTCCAACATTTTCTTGAGCCGGAAAGGCTCCAACGAATTAGCCCCGGGCAACGCCCGGGGAAAAATAATCCGACTCTAGACCAGCCTGTAAGGCTGGAAACATGGAAGAACCTGATTAATTTCAACCTTACAGGCTGATAGAACCCGATTGAAAAAGGGCCCGGAGCACAGCTCCGGGCTAAGAGTTATGAGGTTTACAGCCTCTGTTCTAAAGAAAACTCACAGGGGTCCTAGAAACCGATGGATTCTTTTAGAACCCTTTCAGGTTTGGAACCCTTAAAGGGTTAATGGAACTGGAAATACGAAATTCCCGATTTAATTTCCTTCAACATATGAATGAGCCTGAAAGGCTCCAAAGAATTAGCCCTGGGCAACGCCCGGGAAAAAATAATCCGACTCAAGACCAGCCTGTAAGGCTGGAAACCTGGAGAGCCTGGTTGTTTCAACCTTACAGGCTGATAGAACCCGATTGAAAAAGGGCCCGGAGCTGTGCTCCGGGCTAAGAGTTATGAGGCTTACAGCCTCTGTTCTAAAGAAAACTCAGAGGGTCCTAGAAACCGATGAATTCTTTTAGAACCCTTTCAGGGTTTGGACTCCTGAAAGGGTTGCCTCGATCCTTTATTTTACAAACTCCTCCGCTTTTTCCAAAGCCTCATTTAATCCTGCGGGATTTTTCCCTCCGGCAGTAGCGTAGAAAGGTTGTCCGCCGCCGCCGCCCTGGATGTAGCGGCCAAGTTCTTTTACTACTTTTCCTGCGTTTAGTCCTTTTTCCTCTACCAGATTCTTCGAAATGTAACAGGAAAGCATAGCCTTTTCGTCCTGTTTTGTTCCAAAAAGCAGGAACAGGTTGTCCAGCTCGTCACCTAATTGGAAGGAAAGATCCTTGATCCCGCCCATATCCAGGTCTAACTGCTGAGCTAAGAAATTCACTCCGTTGATCTCCTGGATCTGACTTTTCAGGTCTCCTTTTAGGATCTTAGCCTTATCGCGAAGCAGAGTCTCGACCTGTTTCTTTAGTTCTGCATTTTCTTCCTGCAAATTCACTACAGCTTTTACAGGATCCTGTGCGTTTTTAAGCACCGCCTTTAATTCGCTGAATGTTTTCGTCTGATCTGTAAAATATTCTTTTGCAGCTTCGTTTGTGATCGCTTCTATCCTTCGGATTCCCGATGCTACCGCACCTTCTGAAAGGATCTTAAAATGCCAGATATCTGAAGTGTTTCCAACATGAGTTCCCCCGCAAAGCTCCATAGATTTTCCAAAGCGAACGGCGCGAACTTTGTCTCCGTATTTCTCTCCAAAAAGGGCAATTGCACCGTCATTTATAGCTTCCTGATAGCTCATTTCTCTGTTATCGATCAAAGGCAATTTTTCTGCAATCCTTTTGTTGACGAAATCCTCGATCTGCTGCAATTCTTCAGGAGTTACTTTGCTGAAGTGTGAAAAATCAAATCGCAAATAATCGCTCTGCACCATTGACCCTTTCTGCTCCACATGATTCCCGAGAATTTCTCTCAAGGCCTGGTGCAACAAATGTGTTGCACTATGGTTTGCAGCAGTCCGTGCACGTTGTGCAGCATTGACCTTTGCCGTGAAGGTGCCGGAAAGATCTTCGGGAAGTTCTTTCGCAAGATGGATGATAAGGTTGTTCTCTTTACGGGTGTCTAAAATATAGATTACAGCTCCATTCTTTGACTCCAGAGTTCCCGTGTCCCCTACCTGGCCTCCGCCTTCAGGATAGAATGGAGTTCTGCTGAAAACCAGCTGGTATAATTCTCCTTCTTTTTTTGACTCTACTTTTCGGTACCGCAGGATCTCCACGTCAGCTTCAAGGCTGTCATAACCTACAAATCCTTCAGTATCTGCCTCCTTCAGCACCTGCCAGTCTCCCGAAGTCACTTTTGATGCGTTTCTGGAACGATCTTTCTGCTTTTGAAGCTCTGCCTCAAAACCTTTTTGATCCAACGAGTATCCTTTCTCGCTTAAAATAAGTGCTGTAAGGTCAATTGGAAATCCATAAGTATCGTATAGCTCAAAGGCTTTCTTACCCGATACATTCTTGTCTTTGCTCTCCTGCATGATCTGGTCCAGCAAAACTAGTCCCTGATCAAGGGTGCGTAAAAAGGAATTTTCCTCCTCTCTTATCACATTAGTTATGAGGTTCTGCTGAGATCGTAACTCTGGAAAAGCTTCTCCCATTTGATCTGCCAGGGTTTCCACCAGCTTACAAACAAAGGCTTCTTTTTGATTCAGGAAGGTAAATCCATATCGAATCGCCCTTCTCAAGATCCTGCGGATCACATATCCTGCTCCGCCGCTGCCGGGCAGCTGCCCATCGGCAATGGCAAAGGATACGGCGCGAACGTGATCGGCAATTACCCGGATCGCAATATCGGTCTCTTCGTTCTTGCCATATTCAGAATTAGTGATCTCACTGATCTTCCTGATGAGTGGCGTAAAAACATCTGTATCATAATTCGATTTCACTCCCTGCAGCGCCATACACAAGCGCTCAAAGCCCATTCCCGTATCCACGTGCTTTTCAGGAAGTTTTTCCAGGGCACCATCGGCTTTTCTATTAAACTGAATGAAAACCAGATTCCAGATCTCTACCACAAGCGGGTGATCGTTATTTACAAGATCTCTTCCCGGAGTTTTTGCTTTTTCTTCAGCCGATCTTAAATCAATATGAATTTCAGAAGAAGGTCCACAAGGCCCCTGATCTCCCATTTCCCAGAAATTGTCCTTCTTATTTCCGTAGATGATACGATCTTCAGCAACTATCTGCTTCCAAAGATCAAGAGCTTCATTATCTAAAGGAAGATCTTCCTCCTCGTTCCCTTCAAAAACGGAAACGAACAGATCTTCTTTGTTCAATTTGTAAACTTCTGTAAGTAATTCCCAGGCCCAGGTAATGGCTTCTTTCTTGAAATAATCACCAAAACTCCAGTTGCCAAGCATTTCGAACATGGTGTGGTGATAGGTATCCTTCCCTACCTCTTCCAGGTCATTATGCTTGCCACTTACCCGCAAACATTTCTGGGTATCGGCAATACGCCGGCTCTTGGGAGTTCCGTTGCCCAGGAAGTACTCCTTGAACTGGTTCATCCCGGCGTTGGTGAACATCAAGGTAGGATCATCTTTCACCACCATAGGCGCAGATGGCACTATGCTGTGGGATTTACTTTGGAAAAATTCGAGGAATTTAGAACGTATCTCCTGGGATTTCATGAAGGCTAAAATTTTATATTATGCTTTCGGGAAAACAATTTTTATATTTGTTCGTTTCTCAAGCTGATTGTTGCACTGTTTTTGCAACATTTTAAGTAACGCAAAAATAGAATAATTTAACTTATGTCTAAGGTTAAATATTATTACGACAGCGAGACGCTTTCATACAAAAAAATCGAGCGCAAGAAGGGCCGCCGCCTTGGAATTGCTGCTCTTAGTGTACTCGGAGCCTTTTTGGCAGGCTTCGTACTTCTGGTCATTTACCTCAACATTCCGCAACTCGAGACTCCTAAGGAAAAAGCTCTTTCGAGGGAGCTAGCGAACATGAAGTTGCAGTACAACCTTCTCAATAGAAAAATGGAGCAGGTAGAACAGGTTCTGGCAAATGTCGAAGACCGCGATAATAACATCTACCGTCTTTACTTTGAGGCCAATCCAATTCCCGAAGAGCAGCGGCTTGCAGGATTTGGAGGTATAAACCGCTATAAGGATCTGGAAGGTTTTGACAACTCCAAACTTATTATAGATAGCCATAAGAAGCTCGACATGCTTACCAAAAGACTGGTAGTGCAATCGCGTTCTCTTGATGAGATTGTAGAACTGGCTAATGACAAGGAAAATCTACTAGCTTCTATTCCCGCTATTATGCCTGTAAAAAATGAAAATCTTCGAAGAATGGCTTCGGGTTATGGATGGAGAACAGATCCCTTTACCAAAGTAAGAAAGTTCCACTATGGTATGGACTTCACTGCTCCTCGCGGCACCCCGGTATATGCAACCGGTGACGGGGTGGTAGAACGGGCAGATAACCGTTCCAGCGGCTATGGAAATCATATTCGCATCGATCATGGTTATGGTTACGTGAGCCTGTATGCACACTTATACAAGTACAATGTAAGAAGAGGACAAAAAGTACAACGTGGAGATCTCATAGGTTTTGTAGGAAGTACCGGTCGTTCCCAGGCACCACATTTGCATTACGAGATCTTTAAGGATGAAGAAAAGATCAACCCAATCAATTTCTATTACGGACATCTTTCTCCATCTGAATACGATGAGATCCTCGAACAGGCACAGCTTGAAAACCAATCCCTGGATTAATGCACGTAGACCTGCCCGATAAACTCTATTATTCAATTGGGGAAGTCGCTGAGGCTTTTAACGTCAATACCTCGCTTATTAGATTTTGGGAGAAGGAATTTGATGTCATTAAGCCGAAGAAGAACGCCAAAGGCAATAGAAAATTTACCCGGGATGATATAAAAAATCTCGAATTGATCTATCACCTGGTCAAGGAGAGAGGCTTTACGCTTGAAGGTGCAAAAATCCACTTAAAGGAGGAGAAAAGCCGGAAAACATTGTCTAACTTTGAGATCATCCGAAAGTTGGAGAATATAAAATCAACACTAATCAATCTAAAAAAAGAACTATAACATGAAAAAATGGCTCGTCCCCGTATTGATCATTGGGGCCATACTTTTAGGTATTTATTTACTTTTCGTCGGAAAATATAACAATGCTGTTGTGAAGCAGGAAAATGCTGAAACTGCCTGGTCACAGGTAGAAAGTGCTTACCAACGGCGAAGCGACCTTATCCCTAATCTCGTCAATACAGTGCGGGGAGCGGCCGATTTTGAACGTGGTACGTTGACTGATGTGATCGAAGCCCGTGCACAGGCAACTTCAGTGAATGTAGATGCAGACAACCTTACCCAGGAACAACTGCAACAATTCCAGCAGGCTCAGGGTCAGGTTTCATCGGCATTATCGCGCCTGTTGGTGACGGTAGAAAGATATCCCGAACTCAAGGCAACTCAGAATTTTCAGCAGTTGCAATCCCAGCTGGAAGGTACAGAGAACAGGATCAACGTGGAAAGGAACAGGTTCAATGAGCAGGTAAGAGAGTACAACACTTACATTAGAAAATTTCCGAACAATGTGATCGTGGGAATGTATGGCTTTGATGAAATGCCTCTCTTCGAGTCAGATCCGGGAGCAGAGACCGCGCCTGATGTAGAATTCGATTTTTAAAAGCCTCGAAAATGTCAAAAATAGAAGAATTTCTTACCGAAGAAGAGGAAGCCGAAGTGGTCGCAGCCATTAGAAAGGCCGAAAGTCATACCTCGGGAGAAATTCGGGTGCATATTGAGAAGACGAGCAAAGGCAATATCTGGGATCGTGCCATGGAGGTTTTTCACCTTCTAAAAATGGACAACACCAAAGAAGATAACGGGGTGCTTATCTACGTGGCTATTGATGACCGGCAGTTCGTGATCTATGGAGACAAAGGCATCAACAAGGTAGTACCAAAAGACTTCTGGGAAACCACAAAAGATGTCATTGCCTCGAGATTCAAAAAAGGCGAATTTAAGGCGGGGCTTGTTGAAGGCATACTTAAGGCCGGTAAGGAATTACAGGAACATTTTCCCTGGAGCGAAGGTGATGTCAATGAACTTTCGGATAAAATATCCAAATAATGAACAACTCACTTCGGAATTCTCTTTTTTCAATGCTTTTTCTATGCCTTGGCTTTACAGCCATCGCGCAAAGGGATATTCCGCCAAAACATTCTTTGGAGACCAGTGTCTATGATGAGGCCGATGTGCTCACCTCTCAGGAAGAGCAGGCGCTGGAAAGAAAGCTGATCAATTATGCCGATACCACTTCTACACAAATTGTAATTGCTACTATAGAGTCTTTGCAAGGAGAAGAAATCGCAACCTATGCTACTGAATGGGCACATGAATGGGGAGTGGGACAGGAAAAAGAAGACAACGGTATTTTTATCCTTCTTTCTGAAGGGGACCGCCTTATCCAGATCCAAACTGGATATGGAATAGAGCCTTACCTTACCGATGCACTCTCCCACCAAATAGTCCATAATATCATCCTTCCCGAGTTCCGAAATGGCAGTTATTACCAAGGTCTCGATGCAGGCACGACAGCCATTTTTCAGGTCCTCAACGGGACCTACCAGGGCTCCAGACCCACCTCGGGCGGAGGGGCTCCTCCCAGGTTTATAGTTCTGGCAATAATTTTTATTGTTTTTCTTTTTATCCTTAGCTCCCGAAACAAAAGAGGTGGCGGCCGTGGCGGATTCCGTCGTGGCGGTGGTCTTCTCGACGTTCTAATTCTAAGCAGCCTTGGTCGCGGCGGATTCGGTGGCGGCGGCAGCTTTGGAGGTGGAGGTGGCTTCGGCGGAGGCGGTGGCTTTGGCGGAGGCTTCGGTGGCGGCGGCTTTGGCGGCGGTGGCGCCGGCGGGGGATGGTAGGGTAGACGGTAGTCTTTAGTCGATTGTCTGTAGACCTTAGACGTTAAAATTTCGCTTTGCGATCATCGATCTTCGCAAGCTTCAGAGGAGGAGGATTATATCTCATTTTTTTATTATTGCCCCAGCGGTGCAACATGTTGGTAGCCCCGGAATTAGATATCGAAAATTATAGCCCCAGAGAGGCGACACCTCAATAGCCCGGGGTTTTAACCCCGGGTCAAATAATCACAATTTATTTTAGCCCTGTAGGGGCGAAATACAATCCACACAACCCAGAAATCCGCGCCGATGGATTATTCATGGGGAAAATGAATTCGGGAAGGGCCCAGCGGGGCAACACGTCGGTAGCCCCGGAATTTATTCAGGGTAAAATTAGATATTGAAAATTATAGCCCCAGAGGGGCGACACCTCAATAGCCCGGGGTTTCAACCCCGGGTCAAATAATCCCAATGTATCGGAGCCCTATAGGGGCGAAATACAATCCACAACCCAGATGGCAAATCCGCGCCGATGGATTATACCTGGGGAAAATAAATTCGGGAAAGGCCCAGTGGGACAACATTCCCGGTAGCCCCGGAATTTATTCCGGGGGTAAAATATATGATGAAAAAATAGCCCCAGAGGGGCGACACCTCAATAGCCCGGGGTTTCAACCCCGGGTCAATAATTCCTATGTATTAGAGCCCTGTAGGGGCGAAATATTTATTTGCACCGCACGAATGGAAAATCCGCGCCAATGGATTATTCCTTACACAACAAGACCTCTCAAAAATGCCATTTTTGGGAGGTCTTGTTGTTTGACGGTACTTTATTCTCTAAAACATGAAAATTCCACCTCTACCTCTTCCTTTGTTTGGATCTTTTCCTCCAAACCTGCTGAGTTTATAGGTGAAACTCACCATAAAGTACTGCTCCAGGATCAACTCCTGAGTATCCTGCACGTAATCTTCTCCTATGACTCTTCGGGTGCTGACGTTTTCGTCCAACAGATCATAAACCTTTACCTTAAGGGTAGCATCATCTCCCAAGAATTTATATCCTAGGCTCATGTTCCAAAGAAGGGACGTGGGATCAAAACCGGGAGCGACATTTCCAAAGGAAATAAAAGAAATATCATTCCCAAAAACCACATTTTTGGGCCAGTAGGTGGTAGCTTCCAAAGCAATTGTGTGATTGGTGTACTCCTCCTCTCTTCCAAAATTGATATCATATTTGGAAAGGTTGTAACTCACTTCATAACGTGGATTGATCTCCACCAAATCGTTGTAATTGTATCCTAATCTCAATGACGGGTTTATTCCGAAGCGATCGGCATTATATCTAAAACCATTGCTGAAACCTATCTGTCGGTTATAATTCCCGTACAACCCAAGCCTGTAGCTAAACTCCTGTTCTTCCTTTTTGTGTCTTTTACTGTAGGAAACACCGGCATAACCTGAAATTCCGCCGTCAAGATTCCTGAAGGTTGTAGTCGTAACAAGATCCTCATTGGTAATGCTGTATGGCACCACCTGATCTTCATACACTGTAGTTGATGCATAAATACTCATCCCGCTACGCGTAGCAAAATCGAAATTCTGGTACCCCAAATAAACCTGATGGGTAAATGTCGGATCCAGTTTTGGATTCCCAATCACAATGTTCAGCGGATTTGTGAGATTAGGGACCGGTTGCAGTTCTCTTATGGAAGGAATTTCGGTGTCATTGCGGTAATTGATGTAAAGTGACTTTCCACGGGCTAACTCGTAGCGAACGTTTGACCTTAGATAAAGGTTGTTATAATTGTTCTTAAAATCCACGTCTGCAAGGAAATTCCGGTTTTCAAGGGTAGTATTTAATAGCCCCATATCCAAACCTGCACGCAGCTTCTTTCCTTCAAAGCTGATACCTGCATTAGGAATATGCTTGAAACTTTTGACCTCAAAATCATTTGAAAGAAGATTATTGAACTGAGTATATTGTCCCGTCTGCTCATCAAATTCAAACACACTTCTGGTGCTGTTCATACTTTGGGTGCTAAAGTCATAAGACAGGTCCAAAAACAGCTTATCGGCAAGCACAGAACGCTGAGTTACTCCGGCTTCATATTCATCTGTATTATTTTCCTCGTCTATGAACTGGTCCTGAATCCTGGTTTCCACAAGCTCACCGCCTTCGGTGTCAAAAAGTTCGGAATAAAAGAAATTTTCACTTTCCCGAAGCTGATTTGAATTTTCAAAAGAAGCTTCCAGATAAGCCCCGCGGCTGCCAAATTTCCTGGTGACACTTATCCTGTTGTTGAAGTCTTTATTATAGATATCTTCCCTGTCTTCGGTATTCGTTACCAGTTCCCGGTTGTTGTCCATTCTTTCGGAAGCACTGCTTCTATGGGCGAATCCGTCGCTAATGCTTATTGAAGGGCGGATCTCGATCCTGGTCATCGTATCCAGCTCTATTTCAAAATTCAGGTTGGCGCGATGATTTTCGTTTACAATATTGGCATCAGAAATTATATCTGTATAAAAGGTGCGGTCTGGCAAAAAAGTCTCCCTTTCCACTACACTAGCTGTTTCTGTATCACTTTTGACAAAGAAATAGTCGCCGGTAAGTTCTAATTTCTTATCCCATTCGTTCGTGAAGTTTAGCCCTGCAGTTTCGCTCTTCGTTATTCCCTGGTCAGATCCAAAGTTCATTCCATTCACGGCAAAAGTTCCATTACTTCTAATCATGATACTTCTTGAACGACCGCGCATCATATCGAAGACCTCATCCATGCTAAAGCCGGAGCTATTGATATTGTTCGAGCTTGCCAGGGCACTTACCCTTAAATCATCCTTGAAATAATTGGCAATACCGCTTAGTTCATAACGTTCATCTGTACCGCCACCGGCCGTGAAGCGGGCGAAATAACCTTTATTCTTGTCTTCCTTAATGGTGACATTGATCGTCTTGTTATCGGGATCTCCTGCCTTTCCGGTAAATTCTTCGGATTTTGTTTTGGTATCTACCACCTGGATCTTGTCAATTATTTCCTTCGGAAGGTTTTTAGTGGCGATCTTGGGATCATTTCCGAAGAATTCCTTTCCGTTAACAAGGATCCTGGAGACAGGTTTCCCATTCACAGTTATATTACCCTGCGCATCCACTTCCACCCCGGGAAGTTTTTTCATCAATTCCTCAAGGTTTGCGTCCTGTCTGGTATTAAAGGAAGCCGCATTGAATTCCAGCGTATCCCTCTTCACGGTTACCGGGGCTCTTTCTGCAACCACAGTTACTTCTCCCAGTTCATTACTTGCAACTTCCATTAATAATTGACCAAGATCAATATTCTGCTTATCTAGTTGTATGAATCGTGAGAGTGGCATATACCCATTATAAGAACTCACCAGCCTTAGGCTATCCATTTTTCCGGAGCCCTCGATCATAAAGTCTCCCGCATTGTTTGAAATAGTATAAGCTACCAGGCTGCTGTCTTTCACTTTTTCTACAAAAAGCGTTGCCGATTCTAGCGGAAGCCGGGTTTCTGCATCTACAACTTTTCCTGAAATGCTGAATTGCTGGGCCCATGTTCCGGTCACAGAAAGGAACAGGCAGAGAAATAGAATTTTCTTCATTTATTGGGAGGTCTTTAAAAATAAAAATGCTGCTACTAAAGGTAACAGCACTCATTGGACTCCTAAAAAGGTCAAAAGTTACACCTCTCTTCTATTTTTTTCTAAAGTAGACCGAAACGGGTACTCCTGTAAAATTAAATTCTTCTCTTAATTTGTTCTCCAGGTAACGCTTGTAAGGGTCTTTTACATACTGAGGAAGATTACAAAAAAAAGCAAACTGGGGTTGTGGAGTTGGCAGCTGCATACAGAATTTTATCTTTACATACTTTCCTTTATAAGCAGGCGGCGGATAGGATTTAATAATAGGCAACATCACCTCATTCAGTTCGCTGGTCTTGATCTTTTTGCTTCGGTTATTATATACTTCTACAGCCGTTTCAATAGCTTTAAAGATCCTTTGTTTAGTGAGCACAGACATAAAGACTATGGGCACATCTGTGAATGGTTCCATCTCCCTGCGAATCTGCGCCTCATACTCCTTCATGGTATTGGTCTCCTTATCGACCAGATCCCATTTGTTCACAAGGATTACGATTCCCTTGCGGTTGCGCTGGGCAAGCCAGAAAATATTCTGAACCTGTCCGTCAAATCCACGGGTAGCATCCATAACGATGAGGCATACATCACAGTGTTCAATGGCGCGGACAGACCTCATAACCGAGTAGAATTCGAGATCTTCCTTTACCTTGGATTTACGCCTTATCCCTGCCGTGTCTACGAGGTTGAATTCAAATCCAAAGCGATTATATCTGGTGTCGATGGAATCGCGTGTTGTTCCTGCAATATCAGTTACTATGTATCTATCTTCTCCTATAAGGGCATTGATGAAGGAAGATTTCCCGGCGTTAGGACGACCTACCACTGCAAAACGTGGAAGTTCGGCTTCTTCTTCGCGGGTATCTTCGGGTAAAGCATCGACCAAAGCATCAAGTAGTTCACCTGTTCCACTTCCGTTGGTACTGGCAATAGGAAAATATTCTCCCAGACCGAGAGAGTAAAATTCCACTGCATTTTCCAAACGCTTGGCATTGTCAACCTTATTCACGGCAAGAAAAACAGGCTTGTTCACCTTCCGGAGTAATTGAGCCACGTCTTCATCCATGGGAGTAACGCCTGTTTCTACATCTACCATAAAGATGATGGCATCGGCCTCACCAATAGCAAGTTCTACCTGTTTATCGATCTCGGCTTCAAAAACATCATCACTTCCTATGACATAGCCTCCTGTGTCGATAACAGAAAAATTGCGGCCATTCCAGTCGGTCTTTCCGTAATGCCGGTCGCGGGTCACACCACTTACCGAATCAACGATGGCTTCACGGCGCTGGATCAATCTATTGAAAAAGGTGGATTTTCCAACGTTAGGTCTACCTACAATGGCTACTATACTGCTCATAATAATTTTATTCTTAAGGGCTGCAAAATTAGGTGATTTAAAACAATTGCAGCATACATATATCTGTCTAATTTTCAGTAATAACAGACGAAAAAGTTCTGAAAAACATTTGGAAAATGAAAACTGCAGCGGTAAATGCAGATTCTTTCTTAAATAAGGTTCCTGATTGGCCTAGCGTTTGTCCCCTGTATACCCGAAACGCTTTAGTTGTTTCACGTCGCTGCGCCAGTTCTTATTTACTTTTACATAAAGCTCCAGGTGAACCTGTTTTCCGAAGAATTTCTCAAGATCCTTACGGGCCTCTACCCCTACTCTTTTAAGTGCGGTACCTTTGTGGCCAATGATGATCCCCTTTTGAGTTTCCCTTTCCACCATGATAACACTTCTCATACGAATGATCTCCTCTTCCTCAAAGAATTCTTCGGTATCAATTTCAACGCTGTAAGGGATTTCTTTTTTATAATGCATCAGGATCTTTTCACGAATGATCTCGTTCACGAAAAAGCGTTCCGGCTTATCCGTGAGGGTATCTTTAGGATAAAAAGGCGGGGAATCTGGTAGCAGTTCTACGATTCTGCCAAATACCTGCGGAACATTGAACCCTTCAAGAGCCGAAACCGGAAAAATTTCGGCATTCGGCACTTTCTCCTGCCAAAGTTGCACCTGTTCCTCAAGTTGTTCCTGATTAGATTTATCGATCTTGTTCAGCAAGAGCAATACGGGGATTTCAGAATTGATGATCTTATTGAAAAAAGCCTCATCCTTTAACTCCTGTTCTCCTATTTCCACCATGTAGACCAGAACATCGGCATCTTCAAAAGCAGATTTCACAAAATCCATCATTGACTCCTGAAGCTGGTAGGCAGGTTTGATAATACCGGGTGTATCACTTAGTATGACCTGGAAATCATCACCATTGACAATTCCCAGTATCCGGTGACGCGTTGTTTGAGCCTTGGAGGTGATGATGCTCAATTTCTCACCCACAAACGCGTTCATGAGCGTAGATTTACCAACGTTGGGATTACCTATAATATTTACAAAACCAGCCTTATGCGCCATAACTTCTTTTTTGCAAAGATATTCTCAAATACAGGTCTTTCCTAATTCCGGGGGTCAAACTTGTCAAAAACAGAAAAACCTTTCACTGCCAAATGTAAAGTTTATTTTACAATTGTAAATATTTGTCTATATTTGTCAAATAAACTTTACATCATCATGGAAAAATCAAAACTAAGCAGATGCACTACACAGAAAAGGAACAACCTTCTTTTATTCTATTGGACAATGGCATGGGTTCTAACCATGGCTCTGATTGCCTTTGGACCTAAATTTCTCTGGGACAATAATGATACTCTCAACCTGGTTGGTATTCTGGTCAACTTCCTGGCAGGAATCGGGATGATACTGGCTAATAAAAAACATCTGAACGACCTGGATGAACTACAGCGAAAGATACAGCTCGAAGCCATGGCGATAACACTGGGAATAGCAGTGGTGGCGGGCCTTAGTTATTCCATGCTGGATGTATGGAACCTCATCTCTTTTGACGCTGAGATCTCACATTTGGTGATCATCATTGGTCTTACCTACCTCACCGGAACTATTGTTGGAAATCTAAGGTACAGATGAAAAACAATATCAAAGATCTCAGAACAAAATTTAATTTGACACAGGCACAGTTGGCAGATAAGCTGTATGTTTCCCGCCAAACCGTCAATGCTATTGAAAAAGGGAAATTCGATCCAAGTTTACCACTGGCCTTTAAGATTTCTCAATTGTTTCAAAAGCCTATTGAAGAAATATTTGAGTGGGAAGAAGAGAATATTTAATAGGTTTTAAGCAAGCTAATCAATCCTTCCCATTTCGACGAACCTCCTTTTAACAGAGAATTATAAGTAATAGGAACCTTCTTTTGTATTTTTGATGGTAATAACTTTCAAAACCAAAAAATAATGAAAAAATTTATGATCTTAGTTATCACCATTGGTCTTTTGACTTCATGTGGTGATAACGAAAAGGAAAATCTTTCTGCAGAGTTTGATCAATTAATGTCGCAGAATGACAGCCTTCAACAGGCTCATACAGAGTTTCGGTCTACACATGAGAGAATGAAACAAAACCACCAGGACCTAATGCAGCAATTGGACACCATGCAGGTTTCTGATTCGACCTATTTTGAGCACATGGCGCAGAATGAGGTGATCATCAAGAAACATGAAGGGATCCTTGCCGGTCATGAGGAGCTCATGCAAGGGCATCAGGATCTTAGAAACAATTTCGGCAACCTGAGCAGTGAAGAGATGAAAGCGCAAATCTCGAAAATGAAGGATGTCCACAGCACAATGATGGATGAACACAGCACCATGAAAAGCGAGCATGAGGATATCATGAACAAGCACGACGAGATAAGAAAGAATATTATTGATAACAACCGGCAAGAGGATCAGCCTCAGTCCTGATATTGAATATTCTTCTTACTTATATATTCCCATAGTATTCAGAAAATGACACTATGGGAATTTTTTATATATCGATTTTCTTAATGTTGAGTACGTTGTTCCCAAGAATGCTTACAGCAACAAGTAAGGTACGCTGGCCCGGGATAATTTCTTCAACACGAAACTCTTTTAATTTTCCTGTTATACTTATACCGTCGGCCACTTCCATTCCCCCGGTCAACCTATGATTGAGCTTATCAAGTTTTTCTATTACCACCGGGCGTATATCAAACTTCATCTTCTCCTT
Organism: Salinimicrobium aquimaris; assembly: GCF_035607535.1. NCBI lineage: Bacteria > Pseudomonadati > Bacteroidota > Flavobacteriia > Flavobacteriales > Flavobacteriaceae > Salinimicrobium > Salinimicrobium aquimaris. The sequence goes on along the minus strand of NZ_JAYDZX010000002.1, from coordinate 494,085 downwards.
AAGTTTTGAATACATAAAGTTATTTACAATTGACTCTACCAACTTGTCTGTTATCCAACCATTATTTTCACTATCTAATTTATATCGCCTTATATGAACCTGTTGGTCTGCTTCATTAAAAGCCAAAGAAAGGTGTGCCACCAGTTTGATAACTTTATTCTTAAAGAAAGTGGTTAGAAGCTTTAACTGAACATGGACGGCAAGATCAAAATCGTCCAAGGTACTACGTTCAAGACTTATCCCCTGGATTCGTGCACGATCCAAAGTTTCTCCATTGGCTTTACCCTTGCTGATTATTTTTCCCAGCAATTTCTTTTGAAGATAAACTTGCAGTACCTGATAGTCTACCTTTACCGGCAAACGAAGTACCACATTATAGTTGTGTTCAGGATCTATTCCTTCCATATTAGGTCAATTGCATAAAAGGAAAAAGATAATGATTTTTGATTACCCAATCAACCACACCTCAAAAGCTAAGATTTTTTTAACGCTACGGTTAAAGATGCTCTCCTTCTTTCGTATTTTTACATGACAAGATCTACTAATTATGCCACTTATCCTACCTGTTGAAAACACCTCTCCTGAAATAGGTCCAAATTGTTTTATTGCTGAAAATGCCACTATAGTTGGCGACGTCAAAATGGGAAAAGACTGTTCGGTCTGGTTCACCGCTGTAGTTAGAGGGGATGTAAATTCCATTCGCATAGGGGATCGGACTAATATTCAGGACGGAGCAGTAATCCATTGCACCTACAAAAAAGCAGCAACTACTATTGGGAACGATGTTTCCATAGGCCACAGGGCCATTGTTCATGGATGTACGGTGGAAGATAATGTGCTAATAGGAATGGGTGCGATTGTGATGGATGATGCGATAGTAGAAAAAGGCTGCATCATAGCTGCAGGTGCGGTAGTCCTGGAAAAGACAATTTGTGAAGCCGGGCACATCTATGCAGGAGTTCCGGCAAAGAAGATGAAGAAAATTTCAGAAGAACAGATAAAGAACATAAGAAAGACTGCATCGAATTATGTCATGTACAGTGACTGGTTCAGTTAAAAAAATTCCTAAAAGACAAATAGCCTTTGAAGGGAAAGAATTAAAATAATCCCCGCCACAGCTGCAAGAATAAAAATTCCAATCAAGCGAACCTCGGAATTTTTAATGAGCTTCAAAATATCCTGCCTAGACATAGATCCTTTTTCACCAAAGTATGCAAAATGAATGCCACTTTTATAAGTGAAAGAAAAATTCAAAGATTGGCCTGCCAGCCATACTCGATTGACTTTCAGACAATTTATTCGGTTCCGGTTTTAAAATTTTAAGAAGAGTGAGTTTATTTTTATTATTATCTTATGAGTTCTTCCTGTCAAACTTTCCTCTCTTCCTATTACCTTTAATCTGTTGATTTTATTTGCATTAGGAATGAACCGGATCACAATTGAAGAATTCTCAGGACTGCCAGATCAAGAACAGCGCGAAATCCTCAAAAATATTGGTGTTTACCTGGATTCTTTTTATAGCGGTGGTGAAAAACGCGAGTTCTATTCTATAGACCACTTTTTTGTAGAGGTACAGATTGATCTTGTTGATCCAATCCCCGTTAAAATAAAAGCATTTGATACAGGAGAGGAGATCGACCAATACTCCACCATCTTTAATGAACTTATTACGGAGCTCTTCCATCCTTGAAGAATTTCTTTTACAGGTCATGGCCCGCAGACCTATATCACCTATATTGTATTAAAATTCGTACATCATCAATGAAATTGAAATCTGATCTCGTATGGGCTATAGTTTTGATAGGTTTAGCAGCAGCATCGTTCTTTTTGGGAATGAAAAAATCCAGTCTGGAAACAGAGGCAGCACTGGAAGATCAGCTGGAAAAGATAAAGCTGCTCGAAAGTAAAAACCAACAATTGTCTGAAGAGTTAAGGTCCCGGGGAGTATTTAGTTATCCCCAAGCCAACACCATATCCAAGCTACAGGATTCAGCAGCCACAGTACTCATCACGCTTAATGGTAAAGATCCCATTGAGGATCTGAGGCTCCAAAGAAAAGTCACCTATAGCTACTCTAAATCCCAGGCAACGGCTGAAAAGGATTCAAAAGGGAAAACCTTCGATCTTGGCACTCTAAAACCTCATAATCCTTCAGCTTTTGATATTGCGCTCACAGAAGAGGAAGTCGCCATTCATTTGGAATATAGTTCCAAACGAAAGAAATGGCACCAATATCTCCGGTTAAAGAAGACCAAGGATGGAAAGATCAAATCTTTCTGGGTGATCACCAATCAAAATTCTGTAGTAATAGATAAACATATTGATCCCGGGTTTCCAACAGATCCTGAAGGAAAGGTGGTCCTTTGGAAAGATCAAAGTCTAAAATACAGTGAGCTGGAAATGAATTCGATCTTTCCTCCTGAAAATTAAACTGGAATATTCCTTAAATGAGTGGCGGCCGGTTTCTCAACTACAACCTTTGCCACTATAGTGGAAACAGCTGCATCTCCCGAAACATTCACCACGGTTCTACACATATCGAGAGGGCGGTCAACTCCAAAGATCAAAGCTAATCCTGCTTCGGGAATGCCTGCCTGCGCAAGAACGATTACCAGCATTACCATACCGGCGCCCGGCACGGCTGCCGATCCTATGGAAGCTAAAGTTGCAGTGAGAATGATGCCCAGCTGGGTTCCCAGGGAAAGGTCCATCCCGAAGGCCTGGGCAATGAAGACAGCTGCCACTGCCTGATAGAGGCTGGTACCATCCATATTGATCGTCGCTCCCACAGGCAGCACAAAACTTGCAACTTCCTTAGAAACACCCAGATGACCTGTTACCCTTTCCATAGTAACCGGAAGGGTCGCAGCACTTGAACTGGTCGAAAAAGCCAACAATTGTGCAGGGGCTATACCTAAGATAAAAGACTTCGGAGATCTTTTTGTGAACAGGAAAACTATGAAGACATAGAAGCCAATCATTATAATAAGACCCACTATCACAGTAAGGCCGTACATTCCTAAAGCTGCAAAAAGATCAATTTTGGGGGAATCAATCACCAAAGTTGCCAGAAGAGCAAATACTCCTATTGGTGCTGTAATCATGATCACATCGATCATCTTAAGGATCACTTCATTAAAGCCATCAAAGAAATCTTTGACTGGTTTCGCTGCACCACCTGGAATAAGGATCAATCCTACTCCCACCATAATGGCAAAAAAGATTACCTGAAGCATATTTCTATTATCGGCAGCAGCTCCTAGAAAGTTTTCAGGAACAATTTCAACTAATCCCTGGAGCGGGCTTACTTCTTTTTGAGTCTCTGCCTTAGAAATATTTAAAGAAGCCTCGGTTTGATAGCTCGATAAAAGATCCATTCTCGTCTCTTCAGAAATAGAAGAACCAGGTTTAATTAGATTTACCAGGAGCAAACCAATGGAAACCGCCGTTACTGTGGTAAGAATAAATGTAAAGACGGTCCTGAAACCCATTTTTGAAAGATTAGTGAGATCCTTTAAATCAGACACCCCTTTAATTAGCGAAGCAAGAATAAGAGGAACAGCAATAAGTTTAAGGGCATTTATAAAAATGTTACCGAAAGGTTTGATCCAGTCCCGAACCAGGGAGGGTCCCCAGGAGAATTGAGACAGAGCCAGACCGGTGAGCACTCCAAGGGCCATCCCAAAAAGGATCTTCCAGTGCATTGGAATTTTTTTTGTTATCATAATTAAGGTCACACCTCTTTTAGTACCAGAAAAGTTGTGTAGGATATGTAGATAAGAAGTAGTATTCCTGCTTCCCATCGCTCAAGCCTTCTTTTACCGCCCAGGAACATAAATAAAAAGAGAAGGGCTGTACCTCCAAACAAGAGATAGAGATCGACGTTGAAGACAACATTATAAGCTATTGGCTTTACCATGGAACTTATCCCAAGAATAAAGAAGATGTTGAAAATATTGGATCCCACAATGTTACCTACTGCGATGTCGTTGCTCTTCTTAAAAGCTGCGATCACAGAAGTCGCAAGCTCCGGAAGGGAAGTACCGGCTGCAACTATTGTTAGACCAATAATTTTTTCGCTCACCCCAAGATTAGCAGCAATTTCCATTGCACTGTCAACTACCAATCTACCTCCAATGATCAAACCTGCCAAACCCAGGATTATAAAACCGAAGATCTTCAAGTTAGAAGATGATGTAACACCCCCCTCGGCAGTAGGAGTTCCCGACTTGAGCTGTTTGTAGACGTAAAACAAAAAAATTAGAAAGAATAGAATTAAGATAAGGGCATCCCATCTGCCCAGCGTGCTTTCCTGATCAACAAAAAAGTCATTGACCAAAAAGTAAAGAATCACGGCGGCTAAAATGGAAATAGGGATCTCCTTCCATACAGTAGTTTGCTGCACCAGCAGAGGAGAGATAAGTCCTGCCACCCCTAAAATAAAGAGCAGGTTAAAATTGTTACTACCTATAACATTTCCAAAGACTATATCTTCATGCCCCTGATATGCCGCCACCACGTTTACTACAAGTTCCGGAGCCGAAGTACCAAAGGCCACTATAGTAAGACCAATAGCAAGTTCAGAGATCTTTTTTTTTCGTGCAAAGGCTGAAGAATTCTCTACCAGCCAGTCTGCTCCTTTGATCAACAATAAAAGTCCGGCGACAAGCCATAAAATTTCAAGTATCATCTAGTTTTGAGAAGTTTAGGAGATAAAAAAAAGGGATTTTATGCAAATCTCTTTTCTTTATCTTATTTAAGCAGCAGAATTAAGGGTTGAACGAACATTAATAAGATCATTGATTGTCTTCTTCCATCTTTCGGCATGTTTTAACTCATAATCCTGTGCATAACTTTCTTCACAATTGTAAAGTTCTATGAACCTAAACTCTCCGTTGTTCAATTTCAACTGAAATCCCAATTTTTGAAGAATATCTTCTGAGTCCTGCTCTCTTGATATGGTTTGCATCTCTGTATAAATCTCGCAGGTGCGAACTTCCTTTAGGTCGATGAATTCAACAGCAAAGTCTACTTTTCTTTTCTGAACAAAAAGGATCATGGCTCTAACTTTATCGAGTCCCACAATACTGTTGTTCCAGCTGTCCTCTTCACTAAGGGATAGATCGTGTTTCTGCATTTCTTCTGAAAATCTCGTTTTCAATTTCCTTCCCTCCTTTTTCCCAAGCAGGATAAAAAGAATATAAGGTATAACCACTGCTGCCACCAGGGCAAGGTCTACTAATAGAATATCTAGTTTCATTTTTTTAAGTTTAAAATTATGGTGCTGATTCATCGTGTCTGCCCGCAGGGGCGACACAGGGAGAGCTCGGTTAAGGCTCTTTTCGGCGACTGAAAGAAAAACTTAAAGAAAAACGTGAAACGGAAATATCACCTCCTTCAGCCCAAGGCCGGGTGAAATATTTCGGGAGCGTTGAATATAACCAGTCGAGCTCTTAGTATGAAGACGAATGTAGAATTCAAAATCGTTTGATGTATTTCCGTGTTTAAGAAAAACGAGGTTCTTGTTAAAAGGAATGATCGGATCAAAGACTTCATCCACCTGCTCTCCTACTGAAGAAATAGCAAGTTCCTGCTGTTCTCCCTCATCACCGGTATAAAAGAAATGACCACCGACAGTAGCAGCCAACAGGCCGTTACTGTTCCAGAGCAGCAGGAGGAGCAGAAGAACTACAGGAGCCGGAATAAAAATCTTTTTCAGCATAATCATGATCAAATGTACATCATAGTTCTGTTAAAAAAACATGCACCTGGAGGTTGCCTTAAATTATTTTTTGAAGGAAACCTAACAGTAAAGATCTGCTCCAGAAGCCGTAAGAAAAGGCAAATCCTGCTCTTTTAAATTAATTTTAAAACAATAGTACTGAGGTTTTTATACCTTAGAAAAGAAAGACTTCTCTATGGTACTATATTCCTTCTTTGCGGTCGTGATCCTTTGCCTCACACATATTTTCACCAATAAACTAAGACTTAGTAATATTCCGCGAAGCAAGTGGTTATCTCTGGCTGGAGGAATTTCGGTAGCTTATATATTTTTGGCTGCTTTTCCGGAGTTGAACGAAATCCAACATGAAGTGAGTGAATCGGAAATCATTGGCTGGGAGAGCATTTCAGAAATGGAAGTTTTCCTTCTCTCTTTGATAGGACTTACCTTTTTCTACGGTCTCGAAAATCGCTCTAAAAAGTCCTGGGAATCCCAGAGAACACCAGACGAAGGGGCCAAGAAGAACCTGGGGATCTTCTGGATCCACGTTTCTTCCTTTGCGGTTTACAATGCCATCATTGGTTACCTTTTAATAAACCGGGAAGAAGAGTCCCTGCAGAGTTTCCTGCTTTATGCAATTGCCATGGCTTTTCACTTCATAGTTACAGATCATTCCCTGGAGGATCATTTTTCCAAGAGCTATCAAAAGAAAGGCAGGTGGATATTGGTTGCTGCAGTCTTTTTAGGTTGGTTGGCTTCTATTTATATAAGTATTCCTGAAGTTTACATCGGCATTATCTTCTCATTTCTTGCTGGCGGCGTTATTATGAATGTCCTTAAGGAAGAGTTGCCAAAAGAAAGGGAAAGCAATCTCTTCGCTTTCTGTGTGGGGGTAATCATCTACGGCAGTATTTTGATCCTGGTTCGATAGTCTAAAGATTTTTTAGAATTCTAAATTTATCCTGTACTTAACAAAAAGAGAAGGGTTTGACTTTTTTTTGAAGCCCTTTTCTTCTATTAGCGGGAATTTCGAAAATATTGAACCAACTTTTAGAGTGTATAACTTCAATTGCTCTTTAAATCAACCTTTTTAGAACGTTTTTCTTACCAGACGCTAACTGCTCTCCACCTTTAAAACAACCTCTAGATACTATTGCTTTCTGCTGATACTGTGCTATTTAAAAATTTTTTTTAACTTTTACCTGGCTCTACTTTTAGTTTAAACTAACCAAAAAATAATAAAGATGAAAAAACTGTTGATTTCTTTATCCACTGCTCTATTATTTGTCTCACTACTTAGTGCACAGAATAGTGCTAAGCCAGAAAACAATTATATCCTGACAGAAATATGGAAAGCCAAACCAGCATGGTATGAATTAGCCCCTCAGGAACGAACACAATTTTTTGAAGATAAAATTAAACCTGTTCTAATGGGGGCGATGGGAGCTGGAGCAGATATTCTTGGTACTGCTGTTAATAACAATACTGGCAGCGAACGAATGGATTACCAGTTCATGGCGGTCTGGACATTTCCCGACAAGAAAAGCTCTGACCAGCTGGAGAAGGCTGCTAAGCAGGCTGGGTTCCTGAAATATTTTGACCAGGTAAACTTTAGCGGAGAAATTATTCCTCCTCCTGCTTTGAATAAGCAAATGATAGAATTGACGAGTAACTCAGATACATCTGACGATCTAAAAAAAGCAATTCAACAAAATTTACAGGAGATGGGGCAGGCCATGTCCAGTGGAAATCCGAAATTGTTAGCCACTCATTTTACTGAAGATGCTATGATGAAATTTCCAGGTTTAGACCCAATTCAAGGTAGAGAGGCTATAGCAAAGCACCATGAGATGATGATTGAACAGGGAATTTCTGTGAGACCAAGAACAAATGAAGTAGAGAGATTGGGCAATACCGGTTACGAAATTGGCACATATGAGCTGCTAAATAAAGAAGACCAAATTATAGACTCCGGGACCTATTCTTCTATCTGGAAAAAAGTAGATGGTGAATGGAAAATATATAGGGATGTTGTGAGCAGTTCCAAACGCTAATCCCTGGTCCTTGCCAATTCAGACCATGATAAAACCCGAAGCACTTGAAAAATCTATAAATAAAAAACCACCTCTTTTGAAGGTGGTTTTTTCTTAGTAGCGGGAACTGGACTCGAACCAGTGACCTTCGGGTTATGAGCCCGACGAGCTACCTACTGCTCTATCCCGCGATATTGGACTGCAAATATACAGTCAATTTTTAAATCTCCAAAGCTTTTTTAATTTTATTGCATCACCCAATTCATGGCCTTCATACGTTCCTCTTTATCAAAAGATTCTACCTGGGCGTCCACCAAGATTTTCTTTACCTCAGTAAAAAGTTTGAAAAATTTGGCATCTGTAACTACCGCTATTTTGTGTAAGGAGTTCTTTTGTTGCATCTCGAACAACAGATCTTTAAAAACGGCTTTTAAGGTGATTCCATCGTCATGCCGATCTTCCAGGTATACATTTATTTTATCGTATTTTTCTATCTTCTCCTGAAGCATTTGCTGGATCTGTTTTAGTCTGTCATGATCCACTTTTTGCTCCAGAATGATTCCCACTACATTATCAGAAAATTCGAAAGTTGTCTTCATTTAATAAGATTTGAGGTTTAAAAGAAAATACGAAAAATACTATCCTAAAAATGTTACTTTAGGAAAGTTTTAATTTTCACTGTTCAAGATTCCTCGCTTCGAAGGAGCTTAATTCTCCGTGCTCAAAGACAGCTTCAACCTCAATAGGATTACAACACACCTCACAATCCTCAATGTATTTTTGCCGCCTTACCGTGTTGTCCAGCAACATGGAGATCTCCTCCCAGCAATAGGGACATTGAAAAAAATGCTCGTACATTTTCTTAGCTTACCTGTTCAAGTTCTAACTGCACCTGCTCCCACTCTTTCATAGCTTTTTCCAGCTCTTTCTTTTTAGCCTGATATTTCTCAAGATATTCAGGTTTTGCCATTGTCTGCTCATAGTCCCTGGCGATCTCAAGGTCCCTTTCCTTTATCTCCTTCTCAAGTTTAGTGATCTTTGCTTCAATATTGCTCAATTTGTTGTTAAGCGACTTCAGCTTTTTCTGGTTTTGATAAGAGTCCTTATTACTTTCCTTAGGAGCTTGATTAACGACATCGCGTTTTTCAACTTCCCTTAGATTTTCCACTTTTCGCTGCTCAAGATAATAGTCGATATCCCCGAGATACTCCTTTATCCTATGATCTTTAAATTCATAGACTTTATTGGTAAGCCCCTGGAGAAAATCACGATCATGGGAAACCAGGATTAATGTACCTTCAAAGCTCTTAAGAGCGTCCTTTAATACATTTTTGGATTTTATATCAAGGTGATTGGTAGGTTCATCCATCACCAGCACATTGAAAGGTTGCAACATCAACTTTGCCAGCGCCAGCCTGTTTCTCTCACCCCCGGAGAGTACCCGCACATATTTTTCCACTTCATCCCCGCGAAAAAGAAAAGAACCAAGTATATCCCTCACCTTTGCGCGGTTCTTTTCGTTTGCCGCATCGATCATGGTATCAAGAACTGTCTTGGACCCGTCGAGATATTCGGTCTGGTTCTGTGCGAAGTATCCAATCTGCACATTGTGCCCCAGTTTCAATTCCCCTCTATGATCCAGTTCCCCAACAATGATCTTTGCCAAAGTAGATTTTCCCTGCCCATTCTGACCCACAAAAGCAGTCTTCGAATCTCTCTCAATGAGAAGGTCGATATCTTTTAGTACATTTTTGTGTCCGTAGCTTTTCGAAATATGATGAGCTTCGATAACGACCTTACCCGGAACAACAGATACCGGGAACTTCAAATTCATTACCGAATTATCATCTTCATCCACTTCGATCCGGTCGATCTTATCCAGCTTCTTGATAAGCGATTGGGCCATACTTGCCTTTGAAGCCTTAGCCCTGAATTTCTCTATTAGTTTTTCTGTCTGCTGAATTTGTTTCTCCTGATTTTTTTGGGATGCCAACTGCTGCTCCCTTAGTTCCTTCCGAAGAACCAGATATTTTGAATAAGGTTTATTAAAATCATAGATCCTCCCAAGGGAGATTTCTATGGTCCTGTTGGTCACGTTATCAAGGAACATCTTATCGTGAGATACGATGACCACGGCACCGGGATAATTGTTCAGGAAGCCTTCCAACCAAATGATCGATTCTATATCCAGGTGGTTGGTGGGCTCATCGAGAAGTAGAATATCATTTTGCTGAAGTAAAAGTTTGGCGAGTTCGATCCTCATTCTCCATCCCCCCGAAAAAGTATCTGTGAGTTTGTTGAAATCCTCCCTCTTAAAACCAAGCCCCTGAAGGATCCGCTCGGTCTCTCCCTGATAGTTGTATCCTCCATGGATCTCATATTGATGCTGAACATCATTAAGATCAACCATTAATTGATGATATGCTTCACTCTCATAGTCGGTTCGCTCTGCTAATTGGTAATTGATTTCTTCAAGGCGTTTTTCAAGATCTTTGATCTCCTCGAAAGCCTGATAGGATTCCTCCAGTACGGTACGACCTTCAACGAAATCTATGTCCTGTTTAAGAAAGCCTATCTTAAGATCTTTATCTGAAGCGATCTGCCCGGTATCCGGCTCCATTTCCCCGGACAGGATTTTAAGCATAGTAGATTTCCCGGCTCCGTTCTTTCCAATCAATCCCACTCTATCACCGGCACCAAGCCTAAAGGTGATCTCTTCAAACAAATACTCTCCTCCAAAGGAGACCGACAAATTGTGAATATTCAACATGCTCTCTCAAAATTTTTGCAAAGATGCTCATTTTTCCGGGGTAAAAAAAAATGCTTTCCAATGCAGCAGATTAATTTAAAAGGATTTAAGCTCCAATCACCTTAATTAAATTGATGGCTTTTTACTTCAGCTTTTAAAAGATGTTTAAATTTGAAAGTATTATTGGATCTCATGGAATTCTTGAAAAACAGTAAATTGTATAGCATCTTCACGGGAACCTGTCCCGTGTGCCACGAAGAGAGCATGTATAAAGAGCACAATCCATACAAAATTTCCCGGCTATTCGATATGCATGAGCGCTGCTCTAACTGCGGAACCAAGTATAAGATGGAACCCTCCTTCTTCTTTGGAGCAATGTATGTAAGCTATGCTGTGGGGATTGCATTTGCAACAGCAGCCTTTGTGCTCTCCTATTGGGTGTTTGATCTCTCTCTGCTTGGTACTTTCATTGCAATAGTTACCGTCCTGGTAATTTTTTTACCGGTCATTGTACGTTGGAGCAGAAATATCTGGATCAACTTCTTTTTTTCCTATGATCCGAAAAAGACAAAAAGTTAAGCCTGTTTAAACCACTTTTTGGTGAATCTGGAAATATCGGTTTCCGGGTCCAAAGGTTTTCCTTCTTCGATGTTTTGCAAAAGCTCCTCGGATATTGTGGGGGCAATCAAGATGCCACGACTTCCAAATCCATTACAGGTGTAGAGATTCTCATATTCCGGATGCTGCCCCACCAAAGGTCTTCGGTCAATAGTTGAAGGTCGCAGCCCGGCTACCTGATCAATAACTTCAAAATCTATTTTAATAAGATCTCTAAGCTTCTCTACCAGTTCTTCACGTGCTGCCCTCGTGGGATGTGGCGTCTTATCTGTATTGCTGTAGGTAGCACCTACCGCATAGTGATCTCCTCCCGCCGGGAAAATGAAAATGGAGGACTTTACGCCAACTTCCAGATCAAGGCCCGGAGCTTTTATGATTATGTACTCTCCTTTGTTCCCTCTCAACGGAAGATAATTGAAAAACGGATTTTTCAGCAATCCAAAACCTTCACAAAATATGACCTTTTTGGCAGGTAAATCTTTGTATTTAACTCCTTCGGAAGTCAGTTCCAGTTTATCGTGCTCAAAGGTTTCCTTTCTTATCCATCCTCTCGCCTCCAGATGTTCAGAATAGGATTCCAACAGGTAACGGGGATCAATCCGGGAGGTACCCAGGACTTTTCCGAAGGAAAATTTTCCGGGGATATTCTTATTCACCACCGGAACAAGGGTGGTGTCCAAAAAAGGTGCAAGCCGCGGCTTATCGGCAGCAGCAAACCAGTTGTTTTGTTCCTCGATAGAAGAAAATCTCCTAAAGACCTGTAACGGGCTCAAAAAGGTCTTTTTAAGGTGGTGTTCCATGTCCCGGTAAAACTCATAAGCTTTATGGAGTTGCTCATCGGCTTTCCACGCCAGAGTGAATCGCTTAAGAATGACAGGATTCATAAACCCTCCTGCTACTTTGGAAGCTTCCTGGCTCTCATCATCAAAAACGACAAAGGATTTACCCGCTTTTTCAAGTCGGTAGGCAAGACAGGCCCCGCTAAGGCCTGCCCCAACGATTATAAAGTCTTTCATGCTGCAAAATTATGCATAAAAAAAACGCCTTCCGGTAAAGAAAGGCGTTTAAATAATAATGAGGATGTTACTAGTAATTCCACATATCCTGTTCAAAATTCCTGATCTGTTCCTTTATACGCTCAGATTCCAGTAACTGCATAAAAGCATTATTGCTAATATAGTCGTCCACCTGCCTGTCACCCTGCACGTTGTCTTCTGCATAGATCACAGCATTGAACCTTCTTGCGTTGAGCAAGTGATCAAAGGAAACAGGATTTGACGTATTTTCAGGATTAAAGGCATAAGCTTCATTAAGCACTTCCCGAGCCCCCGGGAACCATACCCAGAACAGTTCAACTAAAGCCGAAGCCCCACCTTCATCAATAAAGTTAACATCGGGTGCTACAGGAGCAATTCCTAAAAGTCTGTACTTTAACTCGGCCTGGCGCTTATCAAAGTACCAGTATCCGCGAATATGGTACTCAGCAATATCGGCAGAAGAGATGTCCCTGCGGCTAATGTACTGAGGATCGATCTCCTCCCCTGCGTTGTACTGCTCGATACCAAGATCTGTAGTATCAACTTTTGACAGGGCAGCCTGAATATCCTTTAACGTACGTTTGTCATTGAAGTAAGAATCGGCATAGATGTTCTTGATCTTTCCACTTTTTATACCGGCAACCAGAACGTCATATAGAGACCGTCTTGAACTACCAATTTGATTAGTATCTATTGGGTAGTACAAAGGGAAGTTCACCCTTTCATCGAGATCAATGATCTCCCAGGTGGTCTTTGCCCACAGTACATCCCTGTCATCCACATATCCATATTCCAAAGGATCATTCTTTCCATAGGCAAGCTCGGCTCTGGTTGGCGCACCTATCTCATCGGGACTCTTGGCATTTAATAAATTACTTTGACCAAAAGACGTCACCGAAACGAACAATCCACATAATCCTAACAAAAATTGGTTCCAGTTCATGTTCAATATTTTAATTTGTTAATTCAACCAGCACCGGAGATACCTGCTTTAACTTGTAACCAGAGTTACCTGCAAGTTGAGCCTCCACATCAAAGATCTGGATAGTCTCTCCTCTTCCTGCTCTTCTAAGAGCCCCAATAGCACTCTGGTCAAGCTTTTGACCTCTCACCTGAATTGTAGGTTGCCCGGGAACACGGAATTTAAATCCTGTCACCCTTAGATCAACATCAAATTCAAAGTCGGGCAAAGCAGCACCGATTGTTGAAATTTCAAGGTTTTGACGCTGCATTCTCACAGTTCCAGATTCACCTCTTACAGTTCCAACAGGTCTTGGAATATCACGTACTCTAAATGTTTTGCTGTCACTTACTCTCTCTCCTCCGGGAAGCTCACCACTAACGTTAATGGTCACTTCACGAGCCTGTAATGTAGTTACATCCATGATGTAATTACCGGCGCCACCCGCAGATCTAAGACCCGGTGCATTTGCCGAAACATTACCAACTCCAGGTATTGAGATGGTCATAGGGTTAGCAACCCCACGATATACCACGTTCATTTTGTCGGCTGAAATTACAGCAGAATTCGGCTTTGGAATTACACTATAGGAACTGGTAACAGGAATAGTTACAATAGAATCTCCTTCTTTAAACTGAAGTTGACCTGTGATTTTCTGCTCGCCAACATTTCCTGCAGGAAACTTAAGTTGTACCTGTCCCGCTTGTGTAGATTCAACTTCATTACCATTGATGACAACGTTCTCAAAACGAAGGGATGGATCAACCCTTCCTAATACCACTTTTCCGGAGAATTGCTCTCCACTGAAGAAAGCAGTCTTATCTGGAATTACAATAGCCTCATAATTAGTTAAGGAAACATCGCTTTGAAGTTGACCCGAAAGCATTGCTGAAAGCGCATCATTCTCTGCAGACTTAGCATCTCCCTGCATCTGGGTCAATTTTGTAATAGATGCAATTAGGGGGAAACCTTCAAAGTTATAAGACAACCATGGTCTCTTCACACCTTCACCGTCAACTATAGGTTCGGTGCTAAATTCTCTTCGAACTTCAGCAGCGATCTGGGAGAAACCTTCATCTAAAATTCCGGCAACTCCTTCCCTGTATTTTTCAATTTCAGCAAGAAATTCTTTCCCTGCCTCGCTTGGCTGCCCACTTGAAAAAAGATATTCATCAAGTTTCGCAGATTGATCCATAGCTTCATAATCCTGCCGCTCTTCTCCTTCTATATCCTCAAGAGCTTTTTCTTTAAGGTTATCTATATAGGTAGTAAAATTGGTAGTAAGGGTGTGAATTTGTTCAGCTTTTTCTTTTAGTGGCACATATTTAACCGGTTGTTCCTCAGCTTTTGTCGCCAACCCTGCCATAGCAGCGATATTTCTTTCAGTAACAGAGGCATTTGATTCGGCTAAACTTTCGTTGATCATCCCAAAAGCAGTAAGTACTTCTTTTGACATGTTTAGAGCCATCATTGCGATGAAAACCAGATACATCAGGTTGATCATCTTCTGTCTTGGTGATTGTTTTCCAGACGCCATTCTCTATTTTTAGTTTGTTCTTAAAATAATTAATTACGCCTTCACGTGCATCGCAGATAGCATTCCTCCATAGACATTGTTCAAAGAAGAAAGATTTGAAGCCAATGATTCCATTTGCTCGTTCAATCTGTGGGCATTTTCAGCAACTGCGTCATTCACTTCGGCCTGGCGTGAAGCAGATTCCACCTGTACTTTATAGATACTGTTCAAAGACTCAAGTTGGTTTGCAGCAAGGCTCATCTCTTCGCTATACTTCTTTTGAGAAGCCATAGCATCTACAGTAGGAGTAATATGTTTTGCGGCACCTTCAAAATTTCTAATACTTTCTCCAAGGCTGCTCATAAGACTGGCATCGATCTTAGCCTCACGAAGTATATCGTCAAGTTTTCGGGAAAGCATCCCCTCAGTCTCCTGATCGGTCACAAGTGCCTGGTTGTTGTTACGGGCAGTTGCCTCACCCCCGGCAAGTTCAGGATATACCAGAGACCAGTCGACTTCATCGTCTACAGGCTCGAATGCAGAAACAGCAAATACAATTGCTTCTACAATTAGACCTATGATTAGCATAAGGTTACCGTAAGGCCAGTGCATGATCTTAAATAGTGCTCCAAGGATAACTACAGATGCACCCAAACCATACACCATGTTCATTAACTTCTTACTTGACTTTGATTGTGCCATAATAAATAAAAATTTAGTTCTCTTTTTTAATAGGTTATTGTGTGAAAATAGGGAATTTTTATCTTGCCTGGTTCAGGGTAAGATCGGTACCCAAATAATCCTGCACAGTTCTAAAGCCAATATAGCTTCGGGCAGAATCTGCGTATTCGTAATCTCGGGAACTTACCTGAAGGAAGTATGCAACATCTTTCCATGAACCACCGCGAACAACTTTTTTCATGTTCTCCTCATCATTAACAGACGGGTTCATAGATGATGAATACTCATATGAAGCAGGATCGTAGGAAGAGAAAACCCATTCAGCAACATTTCCTGCCATATTGTACAGGCCGTAGTCGTTGGGTTCGTATGATTTTGCTTCAACGGTATATAAAGCCTGATCGGCCGCATAATCTCCTCTCAGAGGCTTAAAGTTTGCCATAAAGCAGCCTCTGTCATTCTTGGTGTAAGGTCCACCCCAGGGATAGCTGGCAGATTCCAGTCCTCCACGAGCTGCGTATTCCCATTCTGCCTCTGTAGGCAAACGATAGGAATTCACATTGTGTTTACCTCTTTCTTTTCTGTATGCATTGTGGTACAGGGTTCGCCACTGTGCAAATGCACGGGCCTGTTTCCAGGAAACTCCCACCACAGGATAATCGCCATATGCATCATGCCAAAAGTAGTCATTGTGCATTGGCTCGTTGTAACTGTAATTAAAATCCTTGATCCAAACAGTAGTATCGGGATAGATCTTTATTTCTTCGGTTCTGATATAGTCGGCACGCTTTCCGGGTTCATCTCTGGCAGCAGAACTCACATCCATCCAGGTGTAACGGAATTTCAAGTGATTTACGTCAAAGGAACGCTGCCCATTATAAGCTTCTTCAATAGGAATGTACAGGGTATCCATAACCTCTGCATAGTATTCATCCGGGTAATCACGGGTGTCCCAAATTACATCAACATTCTTGTTGATCTTTCTGCCTTCGTATCCACCAAGGCTGTAATAGTTGTCGTACATGTACTTCTCATACGGAGTCATATCAGCCTCTTCGGTATCGGCAAAAGCAAACTCGCCAATTCCTCCTGTCCCCGGAGTTTCACCAATTTCTTCGGCAAAGATCGCAAGCTTCATTCGTGTAACTGAATCTTTTACCCAGTTCACGAATTGACGGTACTCCGCATTGGTTATTTCGGTCTCGTCCATGTAAAAGGAGCGTACAGTAACCGTTTTTGGAGGCGCATTGTTTAGGCCGGCGATGTCATCATCACTCTTACCCATGATGAATGCCCCACCCGGGATCAATGTCATTCCCAAAGGCTTCTCGGGATGCCATTTTTTTCCCTGCGCACCTACCAATTGCCCTTGATCACCGCGGCCACAAGAGGCCAAAACAGAAATTACAGCAATAAGCGAAAAAAGTTTCCTCATAATATCTCTCAAAGTTAGGACATAATAGCTTCAAGGCAGTAAACCTATTTATTTATTTTCTAATAAACAATTTTATTAGGCAAAATGCACGGAGCTACAGATGTTTATATCGTTAAATTTCGTTTTTCCTTTTCGTTTTATACCACCTCTCCGGGATGATTTGATTACAGGCATCGAGATAATCTCCTTGCGTGCAAGGTAATAACGTGTGTCTTTTTAGTTTATTATTCGAAGGTGAAATAAAAGGAATTTCTATCCACCAGCGACCGCTAACGGGGCTTTTATAAAATACCAGCACTTCCTCTTCAATTGGGACCTGATATCTTATAAACTCTTTTTTTGCGGAAATAGTATTTTCATTCTTCCTAAAATTTACGCCCTCAACAAAATACCAAAGAATTTGAGCCACCAGCATATTAGATGCCGGAAAGTTAAATTCAGAAGAATATTCGTAGACCCCAAATGAGGAAACCTTATCACTTATACCCGCATAACGAGCCAAAGCACAGATCTCTCTTCCATCAAATCCATTCGGGGATCTCATTCTATAATTGCCTAAAGCACCTCCACTCACCGCCCCCAGGTCGAGCCCAACCAAATTAGCATCTCTCATCACCGGCTCTACTACAGTAATATCTCCTGTAACCTCTCCCAGCCTGTATGCATCAAAGAACAATCTGTCCATTAACTCAATTTCATCCTGAGAATTGAAATAAGTTTGATAGCCCAGGTTAGAATAATTAAAAAGATTATAAGGCTTTGTCACCACGATGCTACCAACATAAGACCGGTTACTTATGGGCTTATCGGCATCACCGAGGTCAAACCTGGAATCGATATTCACCAGGTTCACCATCTGCTCCACTCCATCATAGGCCCTGTATTGAGCATAGACTATATCTTCACTGCCACCCAAAAGAACCGGTATAATCCCTTTTTTAAGACATGAATTTACCGCCGACTGTACCGCGAAAAATGTATCTTCAACAGTCTCTCCTCTCTGAATATCTCCAAGATCGGCCATTTGGAGGTGCCAGTTCCCGGGATAAAGGTTGTATAATTCTCTGCGGATGCCATTAAAATCAAATGGCTCCCCATTTCTCTCCTCATTAAGCCGGTCTTCAAGGACTCCAAAAAAGGCGATTTTCACCCCTTCCAGATCTGGAAAAGCTTTATTCTCAAGATGAATTTTCAATGAAGATCCCAGCTTGCCGGAATCAGTCACCAGAAGGTCTTCCTTCACCGGCGTGAAAAAATCCAATTCCATAGGTTATTTCTTTTTCGGGGCAGTTTTTTTTCCGGTCGTCTTCCTGGCAGCAGTCTTTTTAGTGCCGGTTGTTTTTTTGGCAGCTTTTTTCTTTGGAGCTTTCTTATCTAAGATATCCTTTACCTCCTCCAGAGTAAGCTTGGCTGCGTCAACAGTTTTAGGCAATTCCACCTTGGTCTTTCCTTTAATAATATTGGAGCGACCCCATCTAGCCTTCTCTACTTTAATACCTTCATCTTTCCAATGATGGATCACCTTTTCCCGCTCTTTTTTGATCTTATCTTCGATGAGCTCTTCAATATCTTCTGCGGAAAGATTGTCGAAGTCATACTTTTTATTGACATTGATGAACATGTCATTCCACTTAAGGAAAGGTCCAAAACGACCTACTCCTTTTTGTACCGGAAGTCCTTTATATTCATAGATTGGAGCATCGGCTTTTTCCTTTTCCTTTATCAGCTCCAGCGCCCGCTCCATGGTTACTTCAATAGGATCCTCCCCTTTTTCCAGGGAAACGAATTTCTTTCCGAAGCGAACATAGGGACCAAAACGCCCGTTGTTCACTTCAACTTTTTCTCCTTTGTATTCTCCAAGTTCCTTCGGAAGCTTGAACAGCTCCATAGCCTCTTCAAAAGTGACTGAATCCAAACTCTGATCTGGCGACAGGCTGGCAAATTTTGGTTTTTCCTCATCTTCGACAGAACCCATTTGTACCATAGGTCCAAATTTACCTAAGCGCACACTCACCGGTTTTCCCGTATCAGGATCTGTTCCCAGTATGCGCTCCCCTACTTCTCTGTCGGCATTTTCGGCAACATCTTTAACGTGGGGATGAAAATCATTGTAAAAATCCTTCATCATCTTGGTCCACTCCTCGTTCCCTTCAGCAATATCATCGAAATCCTGCTCTACTTTGGCAGTGAAATTATAATCCAGGATACTTGAAAAGTGATTTACCAGGAAATCGTTCACCACCATTCCCACGTCGGTGGGAACAAGTTTTCCTTTATCACTGCCCACAGTTTCTGTAAGCTCTTTCTCTTTTATCTTCTGTCCGCTCAATGTAAGCTGCACATATTTTCTTTCGGTCCCCTCAACAGATCCTTTTTCGATATAATTTCTGTTCTGAATAGTGGAAATTGTTGGCGCGTATGTAGAAGGACGGCCAATTCCCAGCTCCTCTAGCTTCTTTACCAAAGAAGCTTCAGTATAGCGATAAGGTGGCCTGGTAAACCTTTCTGTTGCGGTTATGTAATTATTCTCAAGCTTCTCATTCACCCTCAGCGCAGGCAGCATTCCTTCCTGCTCCTGCACTTCCTCATCTTCATCATCCCTTCCTTCGAGATAGACTTTCAGGAATCCATCAAATTTCAGAACCTCACCATTGGCCGTAAAATGCTTGTCGTGCTTATCGGCCTCAATTTTCACATTGGTTCTTTCCAGTTGCGCTTCACTCATTTGAGAAGCGATAGCTCTTTTCCAGATCAATTCATACAACCGCTGTTCATCGCGATCGGCCCGCACACTGTGTGCGGCAAAATTCGTAGGCCTAATAGCTTCGTGAGCTTCCTGCGCCCCTTTGCTCTTACCTTTAAATTGGCGGGTCTTACTATACTTTTCACCATAGGCTTCCAAAATCTCTTTTTTGGCACCCTTTCTTGCGTCATCAGAAAGGTTCACACTATCGGTCCTCATATAAGTAATATGCCCGGCCTCATAGAGACGCTGGGCCATGGTCATGGTCTTACTTACTGAAAAATACAATTTTCGAGCTGCTTCCTGCTGAAGTGTTGATGTTGTAAATGGTGGCGCCGGAGATTTCTTTGCCGGTTTTGTTGAAAGGTCGGCTACTTTGTAATTCGCTCCCAGGTTGTTTGAAAGGAACTGTTCAGCTTCAGCTTTTGTATCAAAGTTCTTCGGAAGTTTTGCCTTAAAGACCTTTCCTTCTTCCGTAGTAAATTCAGCATCTATTCTATATGAAGCTTCAGGCTTGAAATTCTGGATTTCCCGCTCCCGCTCCACTATCAATCTCACAGAAACCGACTGCACCCGTCCGGCTGAAAGTCCGCCTTTTACTTTTCTCCATAGCACCGGAGAGAGTTCGTATCCTACCAACCTGTCCAAAACCCGGCGCGCCTGCTGTGCATTTACCAGATTGTAGTTGATTCCACGCGGATTCTCAATAGCTTTAAGGATAGCTGATTTCGTGATCTCGTGAAAAACGATCCTCTTCGTCTTGTCCTTATCGAGGTCCAGCTCTTCGGCCAGGTGCCATGCAATTGCTTCTCCCTCCCGGTCCTCATCACTGGCCAGCCAAACCATTTCGGCATTCTTGGCCAGGCCTTTAAGTTTTTTGACTACCTCCCGCTTATCTTTAGATACTATATATTTAGGAGTAAAATCCCCCTCGGTATCCACCCCAAGTTCTTTTGTAGGTAGATCGGCAATATGACCAAAACTCGAAGCAACGGTAAAATCTTTGCCCAGAAATTTTTCGATGGTCTTTGCCTTAGCAGGGGACTCCACGATCACTAAATTCTTTGCCATAGTATCTTTTTTTGTTTTGCAAAAGTATAGGAATTTTTAAATATCGCTTTTTTATTTTCAAAAATGCCTTTTTTAATACCTCTCCAAAATAGCATTATTTATTCCTGTCACTTTGTCACATCTCAACTAAAAACGTATCTTTGCACGTTCAAATACCAAAGGGTAGAATTCGAGTTATGGAGAAGATAATTGACGAAAAACAGCAGGGGAATGCACTGGTAATGGAGCCTAAAGCCGGAAATGGCAAGAAGCTGATGATAGAGAGCTACGGCTGCCAGATGAATTTTAGCGACAGTGAGATCGTAGCTTCCATTCTTGCTAAAGAAGGTTTTGACACCACCCAAAGCCTTGAGGAAGCAGACCTTGTCCTGATTAATACCTGCTCTATTAGAGATAAAGCAGAACAAACAGTTCGTAAAAGGCTGGAAAAGTACAATGCGGTAAAAAAGATAAATCCGGGAATGAAGGTGGGCGTACTTGGTTGTATGGCCGAACGTCTAAAAGCTAAATTCCTTGAGGAAGAGAAGATCGTGGACCTTGTGGTAGGACCCGATGCCTATAAAGATCTGCCAAACCTTATCCATGAAGTCGAAGAAGGACGAAACGCGGTAAACGTTATTCTTTCTAAAGAGGAAACTTACGGCGACATTTCTCCCGTGCGTTTGCAGAGCAATGGAGTCTCAGCCTTTGTTTCTATAACCCGTGGATGTGACAACATGTGTACTTTTTGCGTGGTGCCTTTTACCCGCGGAAGGGAGCGTAGCCGTGACCCACAAAGCATTATGGAAGAAGTAAATGATCTTGCAGCAAAAGGCTTTAAAGAGATCACACTTCTAGGGCAGAATGTTGACAGCTACCTGTGGTATGGCGGCGGACTTAAAAAGGATTTCAAAAATGCTTCTGAAATTCAAAAAGCAACCGCAACAAATTTCGCCGGACTCCTTCGTATGGTAGCCGAAGCACATCCAAAAATGAGAATCAGGTTCTCTACTTCGAATCCGCAGGATATGACTTTGGATGTGATCGAGGCAATGGCAAAATACCCGAACATCTGTAAGTATATTCACCTGCCTGTTCAAAGCGGAAGCAACAGGATCCTGAAGGAAATGAACCGCCTGCACACCCGGGAAGAATATTTTGAATTGATCGACAACATTCGAAGATTAATGCCCGACTGTGCTATTTCTCAGGACATGATCACCGGTTTCCCTACCGAGACCGAGGAAGATCACCAGGACACCCTTTCCCTGATGGAATATGTGAAATACGACTTTGGATTCATGTTCGCATATTCTGAAAGACCCGGCACAATGGCTGCCAGAAAAATGGAAGACGATGTACCTGAAGAGGTAAAGAAAAGAAGATTGACCGAAATTGTGAACCTGCAACAACAGCACAGCCACTACAGAACAAAGCAGTTCGTTGGAAAAACGGTTGAAGTACTTATAGAAAAAGAGTCCAAAAAATCTGATGCTCACTGGAGTGGAAGAACAACTCAGAATACTGTTGCAGTTTTTCCTAAAGAAAATTATAAAGTTGGAGATTTTGTAATGGTAAAGATCAACGACTGCACCAGCGCTACTTTAATAGGAGAAGCTGTTGGATACAGCGAAAATCAGTGATCAGTGTTCAGTGATCAGCGTTCAGTGTTCAGTGTTCAGTGGCAGTGAAAAAGGAATTCTGAATTTTAAATTTTGAACCTTGAATTAAAGGATGGAAAGCATTCAGGCGATAAAACAGCGATTTGGCATTCTGGGGAATGACCAAAAATTGAATAGGGCAGTTGAAAAGGCCATGCAGGTTGCTCCTACAGATATTTCTGTACTGGTGACCGGAGAAAGCGGCGTTGGTAAGGAAAGCATTCCTAAGATCATTCACGCCCTCTCCCATCGTAAACACGGAAAATACATTGCAGTAAATTGCGGCGCTATCCCCGAAGGCACTATTGACAGTGAATTGTTCGGGCACGAGAAAGGTGCTTTTACCGGCGCCACCCAAACCCGAAACGGATATTTCGAAGTGGCCGATGGCGGTACTATTTTCCTTGACGAAGTAGGAGAATTGCCTTTGACCACCCAGGTGAGACTGCTACGTGTCCTGGAGAACGGAGAGTTCATAAAAGTTGGTTCTTCAAAAGTGCAAAAAACCAATGTACGTATTGTCGCAGCTACGAACCTCAACATGGCAGACGCCATTAAAAAAGAGAAATTCAGGGAAGATCTTTACTACAGGCTAAGTACGGTTGAGATCTACTTGCCGCCACTCCGCGAGAGAAAGGATGATATCCACCTGCTCTTCCGGAAATTTGCGGCCGACTTCGCACAGAAGTACAAAATGCCCACCGTTCGTTTGGAAGATGACGCAGTAGACTTGCTTCAGAAATACCGCTGGAACGGAAACGTAAGGCAGTTGCGAAATATCGCTGAACAAATCTCTGTCCTGGAACAGGAAAGGAGCATTGATGCTCTAAAACTAAAAGAATATTTGCCCGGTTACTCCAGCAATCTACCGGCAGT
This sequence comes from Salinimicrobium aquimaris, assembly GCF_035607535.1. NCBI lineage: Bacteria > Pseudomonadati > Bacteroidota > Flavobacteriia > Flavobacteriales > Flavobacteriaceae > Salinimicrobium > Salinimicrobium aquimaris. The sequence continues at coordinate 471,003 of NZ_JAYDZX010000002.1, read as the reverse complement.
GATCGAGGAAAAGAAAAAGGAAAGTGACTTTAGTAATGAGCGCGAGATCCTTTACAAGGTGCTTTTTGACATGAAAAGCGATCTGAATGATCTTAAGAAGCTCACCATGGAGCTCATGGAGAATGACAGCCATCAAAAAGTAAAAGAAGACAATGAAGGGCTCATTCAGAAAATATACGGTAACGACGAAGAGGAGGTCATTCCCGAGGAAATCACCGATGAGCAACTTGAAGTTCTACAAATTCCGCAGCAAAATGCTCCCGATAAGCAGGATAAATATTATTTTGCTGAAGAAATTGAGGAAGAAGAAACACTTTCTTTACAGGATAAGGAATTGGAGCTTATCAAAAAGTCATTGGAACGCCACAACGGAAAGAGAAAGGCCGCTGCCGATGAACTGGGTATCAGCGAGCGCACCCTGTATAGAAAGATCAAACAATACGACCTCTAAAATGTCATTTTTGACACCTATTAGTTTTATGAAAAAAATTCAACTGCTACTGGTTTCTTTGCTCCTCCTGAGTCTTACCTCCTGTGGCATCTATTCATTTTCTGGAGCCGATGTGGGGAATGCACAAACTTTTCAAGTGAATTATTTTCAAAATGCAGCCCCAATTGTAGAGCCCGGGATCGACCGTACCTTTACACTTCAGCTTCAGGATCTTATTCAAAGTCAGACAAACCTGAACCTTACCAATGAAAATGGCGACCTGGTCTACGAAGGCGAAATAGTGGATTATTATGTATCCCCTATGAGTGCAACTGCCCAGAGTACGGCTGCGCAAAACCGGTTAACTATTGTAGTAAACCTGCGCTTCTATAATACACTGGATCCCGAAAAGGACATTTTAGACAGGAGATTCAGTTTTTATTATGACTATCCTGCCAACGCCCAACTTCAGGGAGCAGTATTGGCTACTGCCCTGGAAGAAATATTCACCCGAATCACTCAGGATATCTTTAACGCAACCCTTGCGAACTGGTAATGAAACAGGAGGAAGTAATATCTGTGCTAAAACAACCCGCTGCAATTAGCTTTGAGCAGACAAAGGCGCTGCACGAGGTTTTAAAACAGTATCCATACTTCCAGGCTGCCCGTGCAGTAAGGCTCAAGGGACTCAAGAACATCAATAGCCTTCATTACAATAAAGAACTCAAGGTAACGGCTGCTCATACCGCAGACCGCGGAGTACTCTTCGACTTTATCACCTCCAGGGAATTCAACCAGAACCAGATCGCGGATTCCATAAAGAAACAGGAGCAGCAACAAAAAGATCTGGAGATCCGCAGGACTTCAACATCCGGGAAAGATCAAAACCTTTCCCTGGATGAGGCTTTAAAGATGAAGCGGCAGGAATCTGAACAGGTCTTTGACCCAGAGCTTTTCAAAAAGAGAGAAGGAGAAAGAAGATCTTCAGCCGAAGAAGAAATGCTGGAAATGGGAAAACCACTTTCCTTTGACCGCAATGAAAATCATTCATTTTCAGAATGGTTAAAACTGGCTTCGGCAAAACCTATTAACCGGGAAGGATTATCTTCAGAAGAACAGGAGGCTAAGAGCCGAAAGTTTGAACTCATTGAAGATTTTATAAGTAAAAATCCGCGGATCACCCCCTCAAAAAATGTAAAAAAAATTAACCTTGCCGAGGAGAGTCTAGCAGCCCCGGAAGCCCTTATGACAGAGACTTTAGCAAGGGTTTACCTGGAGCAGAAAAACTATAAAAAAGCCATCCAGGCATATAAAATTTTAATTTTGAAAAATCCCGAAAAAAGTGGTTTCTTTGCAGACCAAATTCGGGCGATCGAAAAATTACAGGAAAATAACAGTTAAGCATAATGAGCACGTTTACAATCTTTTTAGCACTTATAATTATAGTAGCGTTTTTGCTGGTAGTAGTAATTATGGTTCAAAACCCTAAAGGAGGTGGATTATCGTCTGCTTTTGGTGGTGGTGCGAACCAAATTGGTGGAGTTCAAAAAACGTCTGACTTTTTAGATAAAAGTACCTGGACCCTGGCTACGCTTCTACTGGTACTTATTCTACTTTCAAACGTGACCATTATGGATGGAAACGGAGTAGGAGAATCAAAAATCATGAATGGAGAAGCCGAGGTGGAAACTAATATTCCTGCCCCAATTGAAGCTCCGGTTGAGAGTCCTGCAGAGCAGAACTAGACAATATTTATACAGAGAGAAAATGCCAGCTTATGACAAGCTGGCATTTTTTTTTGGCTTTTGTCAGCATTTTTCAACTGGCACAATTTTCGTCATTAAGGCAATCAAGAATAAAAAATTAATTAACTAAAATACATTTGTAAAATGGCACTAAACATTAAACCTCTTTCAGACAGAGTACTTGTTGAGCCTGTAGCAGCCGAGACACAAACTGCATCAGGTATTTACATCCCCGAAACAGCAAAAGAAAAACCGCAAAAAGGGAAAGTAGTAGCCGTAGGTGGCGGTAAGAAAGACCACGACATGACTGTCAAGGTTGGAGACACCGTTCTTTATGGAAAATACTCAGGTACCGAACTCAAACTGGAAGGTAAGGATTACCTTATGATGAGAGAGGATGATATTCTTGCTATAGTATAATTACTGTGGTCGTGCCGCCAAACTTCTTTCCGGCGGTTTTTTTACCTCATTGTATTAAAGAAAACAACTAACTCATTCCCTTTTAAGGGAGTAAAAATTTAAATTAAAATGGCAAAAGAAATAAAATTTGACATTGAAGCCCGCGACGGTATTAAGCGTGGCGTTGATGCTTTAGCAAATGCAGTAAAAGTTACTTTAGGACCTAAAGGTCGTAACGTGATCATTAGCAAATCTTTTGGTGCTCCTGTGGTGACCAAAGATGGAGTTACCGTAGCAAAGGAGATCGAACTTGAAGATGCTCTTGAGAATATGGGAGCTCAAATGGTGAAGGAAGTTGCTTCCAAAACCAATGATCTCGCCGGTGACGGTACTACTACTGCTACCGTTCTTGCACAGGCAATCGTAAAAGAAGGCTTGAAGAACGTGGCTGCAGGTGCAAACCCAATGGATCTTAAAAGAGGAATTGACAAGGCTGTTGAGGCTTTGACTGCAAACCTTAAAGAACAAACCCAGCAGGTTGGAGATTCTTCAGAAAAAATAAAGCAGGTAGCTTCTATCTCTGCCAACAACGATGACCAGATTGGAGAACTTATCGCCCAGGCTTTTGGAAAAGTTGGAAAAGAAGGTGTGATCACTGTTGAAGAAGCTAAAGGAACTGAGACTCACGTTGATGTTGTAGAAGGAATGCAGTTTGACCGCGGATATCTTTCTCCCTATTTCGTAACTAATAGTGAGAAAATGACCGCAGATCTTGAGGATCCATATATCCTTATTTACGACAAGAAGATCTCTGCCATGAAAGATCTGCTTCCTGTTCTTGAGCCTGTTGCTCAAAGCGGAAAGCCTCTATTGATCATTGCTGAAGATGTCGACGGGGAAGCTCTTGCTACTCTTGTAGTGAACAAACTTAGAGGATCCCTGAAGATCGCTGCTGTTAAAGCACCAGGATTTGGAGACAGAAGAAAAGCAATGCTTGAGGATATCGCCATCCTTACAGGTGGTACTGTGATCTCTGAAGAAAGAGGTTTCACTCTTGAGAACGCAACTCTTGACATGCTTGGTACTGCTGAAAAAGTAGCTATCGATAAAGACAATACAACTGTAGTTAATGGTGCCGGCGACCAGCAGGCTATCAAAGACCGTGTGAACCAGATCAAGGCTCAGATGGAAACTACAACATCAGACTATGATAAAGAAAAGCTACAGGAGCGTTTGGCTAAACTGGCCGGTGGAGTTGCTGTACTTTATGTAGGTGCTGCATCTGAAGTTGAGATGAAAGAGAAGAAAGACCGTGTTGACGATGCACTTCACGCAACCCGTGCGGCTGTTGAGGAAGGAATTGTTGCCGGTGGTGGTGTTGCTCTTGTTCGTGCAAAAGCAGTTCTTGGCAGCCTGAAGCCTGAAAATGCTGACGAAGGTACAGGAATTCAAATCGTAAGCCGCGCTATTGAAGCTCCACTTAGAACTATTGTTGAGAACGCAGGTGGCGAAGGCTCTGTGGTAATCAATAAGGTTCTTGAAGGAAAAGACAACTACGGATACGACGCTAAAACCGACACTTTTGTTGACATGATGAAAGCCGGTATTATCGATCCTAAGAAAGTTACCCGTGTAGCTCTTGAAAACGCTGCTTCTGTTGCAGGAATGATCCTTACTACCGAGTGTTCTTTGGTTGATATCAAGGAAGAGAACGCCGGTGGCGGAATGCCTCAGGGAATGGGCGGAGGTATGCCGGGAATGATGTAAACCGGAAAGTTTGATTTTAGAAGTGAGAAGTTAGACTCACTCAATCCTATAGAACCCGCTTCAAATTTGAAGCGGGTTTTTTTGTATTCCTATTGCTGGCACAAAAAGTATTTCCGGAGTTTGCTTGTAGGATATGAGCGACTAAGAGGAACAGTACAATAAATTCAAAAGGGATTTTGAGGAGATTAAGAATCGGCTGCTTCAGCTGTCATTGGTCTACAAATCCTGGACCTCAGTTTTTACAAAAGTAATGAGGTCCCAAAAATGCCATTTTTGGGACCTCTGTTCTTTAGTAGTTCTTTTCTTTTCAGGGTTTCATGAAGTCAAAAGCGCCTTTGCGCAGGTTGATGTCGTATTCCAGGTAAGCTTTTAAGCTGGCAAGGAAGTTAGCCCAGCCTTCGGTGTTTCGTCCATACCACAGGATTCCGTTCTCATCTACTCCCAGTTTGCCTTCGGTGATCTTTACAACAGTTTTCGAATCATCAACTTTTTCAAGTCGAATCTCCACCGTTGTTGTAGATCCTTCAATTCCCTCCCATGCAAAAATGACATTTTCGGGGGAATTTACCTCCAGGACTTTTACCGGGAAGGATCCGGGAAATTCCGGAAAGGTCCACTCTACTGTCTTACCTTCTTCCATGTCTCCTGAAGCATGAGAGATGAAATAATTGGACATCCTGTCTTTTTGGATTATCCCTTCAAAAACGTCTTTTTGAGAGCGGGAGATTTGAATGGTGGTTTTGATTTCAAGTTCTTCCATATCATGTATTCCCTTCAGGTTTAGCATAATTGATGATCCAGGTCACACCATATTTATCGGTGCACATTCCGTAGTAGCTGCCCCAGAAGACATCACCTATTTGCATGGTGATCTTACCTTCATTACATAGACCTTCAAACAGCTTATCGGCCTGTTCCTTGCTCTCGGTATTGATCGACAGAGATACGTTGTTTCCCACCACCACCTCGGGGCACCAGCCGTCATCACAATCACTGCCCATAAGCAGACACTTTTCTCCCAGGGGCAGGGCAATATGCATGATCTTATTCATCCTTTCTTCGGGAATAGACAGGCCTTCTTCTGAAGGGATGTCGCGAAATCTTCCAATAAAGGAAAATTCACCTCCAAATATTGATTTGTAGAAGTTGAAGGCTTCTTCGCAATTGCCGGGAAAAGTTAAGTAGGGATTTAATTTTTCCATTTTACACTGATTTACAAAACTTTACATTAATTCTAATTTACATCAATATATGAATTGTTCTATTAAAATTTTCAAAAAAGAACTTTTACAGGAAAATCCTCAATAAAAAAAGCCATTCCGTCAAGAATGGCTTAGGTAATTATTTTTAAAACTGTTCCCTTTTCTTAAGAAACTGCCTTGAGTCGTTTTATACCGGATTTATCCAGTTTCTGCTCCGCATAATCTTTATCCACCACCAGTGAAGTTGAAGTACCTTCAGGCATTTCAAACATTGCATCTGTAAGTATAGCTTCACATAAAGATCTCAATCCACGGGCACCAAGTTTATACTCAATAGCCTTTTCTACAATGAAATCCAGTGCCTCGTCGGTAATGGTGAACTCGATATCATCCATTTCAAACAGCTTTTGATACTGTTTAATAATGGCATTTTTAGGTTCTGTCAAAATAGATCTTAAAGTCTTTCTATCCAGCGGATTCATATGCGTAAGCACAGGTAGACGTCCAATGATTTCAGGGATAAGTCCAAAATCCTTTAGATCTTTTGGAATGATATATTTCAACAGGTTTTCTCTTTCTATCGCATCATCACTTTTTGAAGCGCTAAAACCAACGGCCTGCATATTGAGACGTTTGCTAATGTTCCTTTCGATCCCGTCAAAAGCCCCTCCCGTTACGAAAAGGATGTTCTCGGTATCCACTTCTATAAATTTTTGATCGGGGTGTTTACGCCCTCCTTTTGGCGGAACGTTAACGGTAGTGCCTTCCAGTAGTTTAAGTAATGCCTGTTGCACTCCTTCTCCAGACACATCACGGGTAATAGAAGGATTATCACTCTTACGGGCGATCTTATCGATCTCATCGATAAATACGATCCCGTGCTGAGCTTTTTCAAGATTATAATCGGCTGCCTGTAAGAGCCGGGTAAGTATGCTTTCCACATCTTCCCCAACATAACCGGCTTCGGTCAAAACAGTCGCATCAACTATAGCCAGTGGCACGTTGAGCATTTTGGCAATTGTTTTAGCCATAAGCGTCTTACCTGTACCGGTCTCCCCTACCATTATGATATTACTCTTCTGGATCTCAATATCGTCATGACTGGTTGGCTGCAGCAACCTTTTATAATGGTTGTAAACAGCAACTGAAAGCACCTTCTTGGTATGCTCCTGGCCAATTACATACTGGTCCAGAAATGCCTTAATGGCCTGAGGTTTTCTCAGCTTAAGTTCAGATGAAAGTTCTCCGGTACTATCCTGTCGCGATTCTTCTATTACAATACCATGAGCCTGCTCAATACAGCGGTCGCAAATATGTGCGTCCAGTCCGGCTATAAGCAGGTTGGTCTCTGGTTTTTTCCTTCCACAGAAGGAACATTCTAGTTCTTCTTTTGCCATAAATCTTTTCTTGTCGCCGAAAACGGCTTCCCTACATTCTTCAAAAAAGGGAGATTATTCCCTAGTTAAAATTTCATCAATCATGCCATAATCCAAAGCCTTATCAGCTTTCATCCAGTAGTCACGGTCACTATCTTCGTGTATCTTCTCATAGGTTTGACCGGTGTGTTTGGCTATGATCTCATACAGTTCCTTTTTAAGGATTAGGATCTCACGGGCCGTGATCTCGATATCACTTGCCTGTCCCTGTGCACCACCTAACGGCTGGTGGATCATCACACGCGAGTGGGGTAAACCGCTTCTCTTACCCTTTTCACCTGCACAAAGAAGAACTGCCCCCATAGAAGCTGCCATTCCTGTACAAATCGTAGCCACATCGGGCTTTATGAACTGCATGGTATCATAAATACCTAAACCGGCATATACACTTCCCCCGGGAGAATTAATATATATCTGGATGTCTTTAGACGAATCTGTACTCTCCAAAAACAACAACTGTGCCTGGATAATGTTGGCCACCTGGTCGCTTATCCCGGTGCCCAAAAAGATAATACGATCCATCATTAAGCGGGAAAAAACATCAAAAATAGCGATGTTCATCTGCCGCTCTTCTATGATGTTCGGCGTCATACCCTGAGGGTACATACTGCTAATGATCTTGTCGTAATAGTTACTATTGATCCCGTGGTGACGGGTTGCATATTTTTCAAATTCTTTTGCGTAATCCATTGAAATAGTGTCGGTTTTGCATTAAAATGGGGAGATAGATCGCCCCAAAGATTATTTGCCAAAAAAGGCGTTATCCCGTATTTGGTCTAACGCCCTTAAAGATATAAGTATTAATTAACAAAAGTTCTATTGATAAACTTCTTTAACAAATTCTTCATATGTTACTTCTTTCTCCTCAAGGTTCACTTTTTCCTTGTAAAGTTCAAGAAGCTTTTGATTCATCAATTGTTCAGAAAGACGCTTCACTTCATCCTGGCGTGAAAGGATACGTGCAGCGATATCATCAAGCTCTTTTTCTTCAGGATTCATCTGTCCAAATTGAGCCATTTGTTCTTTGATCCTCTCCTTAGCAAAAGCTTTTAGATCTTCAAACTGCACCTGCAGGTTATGCTCTGCGATAAGCTTTCCTTCAATTAGCTGAAATCTTAAACCTTTTTCGCTCTTTTCGTATTCTTCCTGTGCTTCTTCAGGAGTAAGTTCTTTTTCTCCTGCAGTCTGTATCCACTTCTGAAGAAATTCCTTTGGAAGGTCAAAAGAGGTGTTCTCGATCAACATTTCAGTTACATCGTTCAGCAGTTGCTGGTCACTCTGTTGCTCAAATTGTTTGGCAGCATCTTCTTTGATCTTCTCTTTAAGTTCGGTCACAGAAGTAACTTCCCCTTTTCCGAAGAGCTTATCAAATAATTCCTGGTCAAGATCTGCCAGTTCCTGAGTATTTACTTCCTCTACATGAAATTCCACTTCCACCTCAAGACCGTGCGCCTTATCATGCTCCACCTTTAGAAAGTCCATCAATTGGTGATCATCCTCAAACAGGTCTTTCGTATTCACCTTAACCACATCTCCTGCCTTGGTACCAAGGAAAGGCTCCTTATTCTTCACCTTTTCAAGAGGTAATGTCGTCTTTGAATCTATGCCTTCAGCTTCATTCTTAAATGTACCCGAAAGTTGATCCCCTTCTTCGGCAGCTTCTTTGGAAATTAATTTTCCATATTGCTTCTGAACGGTCTTTATTTGGTTATCGATCATTTCCTCACCGGCAACGATCTTGTAGTGCGTGATAGGTTCTTTGTTTTCAAGGCTAACCTCAAACTGCGGAGAAAGTCCAAGTTCAAATTCGAAAGTGTAGTTCTCTGCATTCCAATCAAAATTCTCCTGCTCTTTTGGTAGCGGATTTCCAAGAACATCCAGTTTTTCCTCGGTAAGATATTTATTCAATGCATCCTGAAGCAGCTTGTTCACCTCATCGACCAAAACAGCTTTTCCGTATTGTTTCTTCACCATTCCCATTGGCACATGTCCTTTACGGAAGCCAGGGATATTTGCATTTTTACGGTAATCTTTAAGGACCTTTTCTACTTTACCGCTGTAGTCTTCTTTTGCTATATCTACCTTAAGTACGGCATTAAGATCGTCAATGTTCTCTCTCGTTATATTCATTATAAGCGCTTATAAAAATTGGTCTGCAAAAGTACAACTTTTTTGAGAGCGAGCAAAGTTTCAAAAACCTGAAATTCAGCAACCTTATTTTCTTTCGGCAAGAGAATATAGCAAAGATTGGAAAATGGATAAAAGTAAACTAAAGAGCACTGCAATCCAGAAGCCACTTACTTCAAAACCGCCTACAAAGGCATCTACCAGCAGAATGATTATAGCATTGATCACAATGAGAAAAAGACCTAAAGTGAGAATAGTCACGGGCAAGGTCAACAAGACCAAAATTGGTTTGATGATGAGATTGAGAAGAGCCAGCACTAAAGCTACCACGATGGCCGTCCAGTAACCTGTAACTGTTACTCCCGGAAGAAAATTAGCCAAAAAAACCACCACAACGGCGGTGAGGAGAATTCTTAACAGAAAAGTCATAGTGTGTATTTTAACACTAAGATAGTTTATAAAATGAAAAACGCCGGGACAGGCCCGGCGTTTTTGTAATTCTTATTAAAACTCTTAGTCGTTACTCGGAGTAATCGTACCGTAGTTTCCAATATTTACCTTTGGAACTGTAGCATTATAGGTTTCATTGATCTCGTCGATAATCTTATTGGCCACAAGTGCATATCCTCGTGGTGTTAAGTGTACTCCGTCTAATGAGAATGCACCACCGGTAGCAAAAGTTGAAGTCAAGACTCCACCATCAAAAGGAATCCCCGTTGTTGCAGTTTCCTGAAGTAGAGCAGCAGCGTCTACAAGACCAAGACCGTTAGCGTTGGCAACTTGAGCGATTACCTGATTGTAAGCTGTACGCGCTCCATTGATACTGGCGATCTCTGAAGGCACCAATACATATCTATCCTGCATAGGGTAAGTAACACCATTAACAGCCAATTGACCTGCCTGCTCCTGAGTTAGACCCATGGCCATCAACTCCTGTACACGCGTAGTGTTAACCTGTCCAATCACTCCGGAGCTTGTAAGCACAAGAAGATCTTCGGCAGTGGCTTGCCTTACTTGACCATACTGCATTCCATAAATAGTAGCCTGCCCGGGATCCATTCCGCTCTGTATCAACACTTCTGTTAGTTGTGCAGAAATATCGGGAAGAGATTCATCGTGAACAATTACGGGGCTTGCCGCACTTGCACTAAATTCAATTGAATACACCGATTCTCCGGGAGTCTCTTCAGAAACACCTCGTAGAGCAGTTAACGCCGGGTTAAGCTGCGCAAAAGTCGCATTCAGAGTCGGGATCATTGGCCCGAAACTTGGATTTGCAGGGCTAAGCGGTGCAAATGGCACAGTTGTAAAGTAAGGCACATTGGTAACATCGGGAATGTTTAGAAGCACCCCTTCTTCGGCACCGGCCTCAATCATTGAAGTTACGATGGTCGAATAAGCCTGAGCAAAAACCTGCGGATCTGTGATGTCATTTGATCCATATTGCGAAGGGTCGAAATTTCCTGTCTGGTCTACCCCTGCTCCACCTGAAGTCGCGAATCCAAGAACATCATTGTTCCCGATCCACAAAGTAAAAAAGGTAGGGTTCTGAGCAGCTGCATCGGCAAGTACAGTAGTACCAGGCTCGGAAGCAAAACGCGCAAAGTAAGGATTGGCAGCTCCCGCTGCTACTCCGGCCACATTCCCATATCCGGGAGCAACAAGATGATAAACCTTGGCTCCGGGAACACCCATATTACTGAATGGTCCACTTAAAAGCTCTGTCACTTCTGTAGAAGGTGCCTGACCGGTGTAATTTCTTGGAGAAGGATTTCCCTCTGCATCAATACCAAGAACCAGGCGGGTTCCCGCAATAGGAGTGCCGTTTAGCAACAATCCACCTGCATTGTCGGCCATAAGCGGCTGATCAAACTCCTGCGTCTCCTGAACTTTAGAAAACTGTTGTGCCAGAATGTTGGGATAAGAATTTTGCTGACCTGTAATATAGAGAGCATTATCTGCATAACCGGCTGTTAGCGAATTTCCAAGCGCCACATAGTTGGAGAAATCAGCTTCCCCGTTAGAGTAAGCATCATTTTCATCGACCGGGTTTTCGAATTCGGGCTCACAGGCGACCATCCCCAGGGCCAGAATTCCGATGTATTTTATATAGTTTTTCATATTCAATTTTTCTTTAATTATAGTTTATATGTCACACCCAAGCCAGGAATAAAAGCTACAGACTTATAGGTTCCTCCAAAAGGAACTGTCTGCATATTCTCGTCGACATAGTAGTCATAAGAAGCATCAACCTCATCAAACCTTATGTAGGCAAAAGAAGCATCAATGGCAAGTCTTGAGGTCACATCAAGAGAAAGACCCGCTGTGAAACCCATGGAATCATTACGGGGAGTTTCGGGTGCAAAATATCCGGGTTGTACCGGTGATTCGTCAAGATAGTATCCTGCACGAAGAGTAAGTTTATCTGTAGCATCATACTGCGCGCCAAATCTCCAGGTATTGGCATCTTCATAAGCGCGTGGATTATTCGCTACCCTACCATTAGCAAATTTTATATCCAGAGACTCATAAACATCCCAGAAAGTTCTGTTGAAGTCGAATGCAAGTAACCATTTGTCGTTCAACTGGTATGAAAGTCCAACAGTAAGCTCTGCAGGTAAAGGCAATTCCGCATCAAAAGTAGTATCACTAAAGGGAGCAAGAGGCGTATTTGGAATATTCTCAAAATCGGCTTCTCCACCTTCAGCGTTCATGATGATCTCGGAACGGTAGTTCACCCCGATCCTTAGGTCTTCGCTTGCAGTAAAGAGTGCACTGGCAGACCAACCCCATTCGTTTACCCCCGATGCATCAATAGTCACTTCAGACCTGTTCCCATCGATATCGGTAAGGGTACGACTTAAATTCCGGTTGAAATTAACAGATCCTGTCACGAAGATTGGACCTCCTCCAAAGCTCAGGTAATCTGTTACTTTTACAGAAACTAACGGTTGCACGTATATTGCCTGTAGTTTAATATTGTTCACAAGGTGAGATCCGGCCCAATCGTCTTCCCACTCTACGGTACTGCCATAGGGAGTGTAAACACTAAGCCCCAGAGACAACCAATCTTTTAATTTGTAGGAAGCATTAAAGTAGAATGGAGTTCCCGCAGGGTTATCTGTACGGGCAGAAGCTCCGGTTGATTCATTTTGCCAGGCGACTTCAGAAAAAACAGCACTAACTCCGGCAGATATTGTCAATTGATTTTCAAGATAAACAAGACCGGCGGGATTAAAAAAGCCCAATTCGGCACTGTTAACCACGGCAACTCCCGTGTGCCCCATTGCCAGAGCGCGTTGGCCCTGTACAGCCACACGATAACCGCCAGCATAGGTCAGGGTACCTGCAAGAGCAAATACCAATAGCAATAAAACTTTTCTCATAATAGAATTTGTAGGTTTAATTAAGGATCAATGGCTCAAAAATAGCACAAATTGAATATTAGGCAAGAAAAACCTTTATTTATTATGAGCGCATAACATTTCTACCTCAAAAATCAGATAAATCTCATTACCTCATCATAAAATCCCTTCTTGTTTTCAGCATGTACCCAATGACCGGCGCGCGGAATTGTTACAATTCTGGAATCTGGAAAATGTTTTTCTATGAGCCCATGATCTTCCGGTGAAATATAGTTGGACCTTTCACCTTTTATAAACAGGGTAGGTTTGCTGAAGGTATATTGCCCCGGCAGGGCCTGCCCCAGCTCCTCTATTTCTTTTGAAAGAACAGCTAGATTAAGCCTTAATCCCAATCTGTTCTTTTCCTTCCAAAAAAGGTTCTTTAGCAGGAACATTCTCACCGCCTTCTCGGGAACAAATTTCGCAAGCACCTCATCTGCATCTCCCCGGGAATCCAAAGTAGCATTATCAACTGCCGCCAATCCTTTTAAGATCTCCTGGTGATGTGGCGCATAGTATTTTGGCGCAATATCTACCACGATGAGCTTTTCAACAAGATGAGGAAAAAGGGAAGCCGCAGTCATGGCAGTCTTTCCACCCATGGAATGACCAATTAAAATGACATTTTTGAGACCTTGGGTTTCAACATACTCCTTAACATCCTTCGCCAGTTCGGTGTAGTTAAAAATCTCACTGTGAGGACTACGCCCGTGATTTCTTTGATCTATAAGATGCACCTGGAAACCGGCTTCGGAAAATTCATTCCCCAGAGTTTTCCAGTTGTCGCTCATTCCTAAAAAACCGTGAAGGATCAAAACAGGTTGCCCCTCTCCTAATATTGTTGAATGTAACTGCATTATTTTCTAAGTAAGCTTAGATATTGATTAATGACATACTCAAGTCCCTGATATAATGACTCGGCAATGAGAGCATGACCTATAGAAACCTCCAGAAGGCCGGGAATATTTTTGTTGAAGTACTCAATATTGTTCAGCGAAAGATCATGTCCGGCATTTATTCCAAGGCCATGCTCATTGGCTATTTCAGCGCATTTACGGTATGGTTCAATACCAGCCTTATTCCCCTTTTCATATTGCCTTGCATAGTCTTCGGTATACAATTCTATACGATCTGTACCCGTATTTGCAGCACCCTTTACCATTTCAGGGTCTGGATCTACAAAAATAGAGGTGCGAATACCTTTTCTCTTAAATTCAGAAATGACCTCCCTTAGATAATCTTTATGTTTTATGGTATTCCATCCTGCATTAGAAGTAATTGCATCTTCGGCATCGGGAACAAGGGTTACCTGTTCGGGCTTTACTTTGAGAACCAGATCTACAAATTTCTGAATTGGATTTCCTTCTATATTGAATTCGGTCGTAACTACCGATTTAAGATCAAGCACATCCTGATAGCGAATGTGGCGTTCATCGGGACGGGGATGAACAGTAATACCTTCTCCCCCGAATTTTTGCACATCTTTCGCTACCTGCACCACGTTGGGAACATCACCTCCACGACTGTTTCGCAGGGTAGCGATCTTATTTATATTAACACTAAGTTTTGTCATTTTTAGCTCCTGTTTCGAACAAAAATACAAAGTTGAATAAGCAAAAAAGTACTTTATTTTAATTAATTTGCAGAAAAACGAAGGGGCAATGAACATTCAACCATACATTCTCAACGAGATCAAAATTCCGCGATTTGACAGTACAGTTTCAGATGTGCTGGAGATCTTCAACGAGTTTCCATATTCACACCTGCCCATCATGCAGGAAGAGACGTATATGGGCTGTGTGCCTGTTGCCGATGCCAGGGTTTTTGAGCCCGAAAAGAAAATGGAAGAATATCAATATGCCCTTGAAGGCTTCTTTGTTAGGGATACAGATAACTGGATCGATGTACTTCACAATTTCTCCAAGAATGATTCGAACATTATGCCTGTGCTCAATTCCCAAAACAAGTTCCTGGGTTACCTGGAGCTGCAGGATATCATGAACCTGTTTACGGAATCGCCTTTTCTCAATAATCCAGGTGGTATTCTGGTGGTAGAGAAAGGGATAAAGGATTATTCTTTTAGCGAGATCTGCCAGATTGTGGAATCCAACGGCACTAATGTCTTAGGCGCTTTTGTTTCTGGCAGTGATAATGAAAGGGCACAGATCACCATAAAAACGGGAACCACTCCTTTTAATGCGCTTTTTCAAACCTTTAGAAGATATGGATATGAAGTAGTTTCCCAGAATGAGGAAGATTCATTTTCCTCCAACCTGCAGGACCGGTCTCGTTATCTGGATAAATACTTAAACATCTAGTAATGAAGGCTGCAATTTACGGGCAATTTTACCACGCCAATTCGGGCACCTATATTGAAGAGCTATTAAATGTTCTTGATCAGGAAAATATCGAAGTTGCCATAGAAGAGAATTTTCTAAGGCTAATTGATGAGAACAATGAGATAAAAAAGGATTTTCACCACTTTGAAACTTTTAAAGAGCTGGATGACAGCTTTGATATTTTTATTAGTGTGGGAGGTGACGGGACTATTTTACATTCGGTTAATTTCATTCAGGATCTGGACATTCCCATTCTGGGGATCAATACAGGCAGGCTGGGCTTTCTGGCTACTGTCCATAAAGAAGATATTCGGCCAACTATTTCCAAACTATTGAAAAATGAATACAAGATCTCGGAGCGCTCCCTGCTGTGCATAAAAACAGATCCAGATGTGGAAGACTGGTGCAGCAACAATTTTGCCTTAAATGAGATTGCCGTAAGTCGTAAGAACAGTACTTCCATGATCACTATAGATACCTGGCTGGATGAAGAATATCTCACCGCTTACTGGGCAGACGGGCTAATAATCTCCACTCCTACAGGATCTACCGGATATTCGCTTAGTTGTGGTGGGCCTGTCATAACTCCCGCCACCAAAGCTCTGGTAATTACTCCTATTGCGCCACACAATCTCAATGCGCGTCCCCTGGTGATCAAAGACAACACCAGGATCACCTTAAAAGTATCGGGGCGGGCAGAACATTATCTTGTCTCCATGGATTCGAGACTAGCTACCCTTCGAAACAATACAACCGTTACCATCCAAAAAGCACCTTTTAAGCTTAAAATGGTGGAATTCACAGAGGACACTTTCCTCAAAACCCTTCGTAAAAAACTTCTCTGGGGAGAAGATAAGCGCAACTAAAAACAATAAAATCGCCTGAAATCTGTTAATGCTAAGGTACAAACCGGTACAGGTTATTGCGGGGCAAACAATATTGTTATATTTGCAAACTTTTGAAGACCTATGAGGTATCTTGTTGTTATGGTTCTTATTGCGCTTTGCGGTAACCAGGCATATTCCCAAAATTTTGAAATTGGCCCTTTTATTGGAGGAGCAAACTACATTGGGGATGTGGGCAACACTACCTATATAAATCCCAACACCCCTGTCTTTGGAGGTTTGGTAAAGTGGAATCGCAGCGACCGACATTCTTTTAGATTCTCTTTACTTTATGCAAAACTGGAGGCCGATGATGCAAAATCTAATGAAGGCCGAAGACTGCAGCGCGGTTATTCCTTCTCAAACACTTTAGCTGAAGCTTCACTGGGATTAGAATTTACTTTCTGGGAATGGGATCTTCATTCCAATACTTACCAATCAACTCCTTATCTTTACAGCGGCATAAATTATTATTTTGCCAAACATTACATGTTAAAGAACAAGGCATATACCAATCCGCAGGCAAATGAGCTGCAGGAAGCCGGAAACAACTGGGAATTTTCCATACCCCTTGTCATGGGCTATAAACAAACCCTTAATAATTTTATGGCGGGCGGCATTGAAATAGGAGCTCGTTATACTTTTACAGATAATCTTGACGGAAGCCAGCCATCTGAGGTCGAGGGAGATTACAACCTCTACGACTTTGGAAACAGAAATACTACCGACTGGTATGTCTTCACCGGAATTTACCTGACCTTTAATTTTGGTAGAGGTTCGGACTGCTTCAATAAATATTAAAATGAGTTTTAAAGAAAAAATTGATCCTTCTAAATTGCCCCAACACATCGCCATCATTATGGATGGTAACGGAAGGTGGGCAAAGAAGCAGGGATTAATGCGGGTGCGCGGTCATGAAAAAGGCACTAAGGCGGTTCGTGATGTGGTAGAAGGTTGCGCCGAAATTGGAGTGCAAAACCTTACCCTCTACGCCTTCTCGACCGAAAACTGGAACAGACCCAAAGTAGAAGTAGATACCCTCATGAAGCTTCTGGTCTCTTCTCTCAAGAAAGAGATCAAGACCCTGCAGGAAAATGATATAAGGCTCAACGCTATAGGTTGCCTTGACAATTTACCCGCAAAAGCGAACCGGGAGTTGCAGGAAGTAATAAATAAAACAGCCGCGAACAGCAGGATGACCCTTACCCTGGCTTTGAGCTATGGCTCCAGGGAAGAACTTGGTCATATGGTGAAAGAGATCTCTGCAAAAGTAGCTGCAGGTGAGATTTCCACTAAAGATATTGATGAATCGGTTATAAATAAGCATCTTTACACCCGCAATTTGCCAGATGTAGATTTGGTAATAAGAACAAGCGGAGAACAGCGCATAAGCAACTTCCTTCTATGGCAGATCGCTTATGCCGAATTATATTTTTCAGAAATATTATGGCCCGACTACAGGAGGGAAGATCTCTTTGAGGCCATTTATAATTATCAAAACAGAGAACGAAGATTTGGAAAAACAAGTGAGCAACTTAGTTAGTGCCTTTAGAACAAGATATAGATTAGCACTTTTGGCCCTTGGCCTTTTATTCAGTTTTACTTCAGCAGCACAGGACCTGCCACTTGCAAACGGCCAGGAGTACACTATAGGAGAAATAAAAGTTACGGGAAATGTCTCCTTCAATGAACAAACAATAATAGCTTATACTGGTCTTAAAAAGGGTGAAAAGATCTTTATTCCCGGAGACAAGATTAGTAAAGTACTCAAAAAATTATGGGATGTTGGCTCCTTTAGCGATATCAATATCTACGTTACCAACATAGAAGGTAATGTTGCCGATCTTGAACTGGAGATTCAGGAAGTTCCCGCACTTGCCAATGTAAGAATTCAGGGAGTAAAGAAGAAAAAGAGCGAAAGCCTCATAAAAGAAAACAAGCTTACAGTAGGTACTAAAGTGACCGAAAACCTAGTCACAACTACCCGAAACTACATTCAAAACACCTTTAAAGAGGAAGGATTCCTCAACACTAAAGTTGCCATAAACACAGTCCCTGCGGAAGATACGCTTAACAGGAACACCGTCAACATGGTGATCAATGTCGACAAAGGCGAAAGGGTGAAAATTGAGGATATTGAGATCACCGGAAATGAAGCCTTATCTGATGCCCGCTTAAAGCGAGCGATGAAAAAGACAAAACAGGAGAACTTCTTTAGGTTCTGGAAACGATCCAAATTCATTCCGGAAGAATATGAGGCCGATAAGCAGAACCTGCTTGATGTTTATAAGAAAAGAGGTTATCGTGATGCAAGGATAATATCTGATAGCCTTGTACAAATAGATGAGGACGATGTCGCTCTGCAAATCAATATTGAAGAAGGAGATCAATATTACTTCGGGAATATTGAATTTATTGGAAATTCGGTGTATTCAGACCGCGAGCTGCAACGGGTGCTAGGGATAAGCAAAGGAGATGTCTACAATGGCGTCTTGCTTGAAAAGCAGATCGCAGACAATACCAAGCCCGATGCCAATGACCTCACAAACCTTTACCAGAACAACGGTTACCTTTTCTCAAATATAAACCCGGTGGAAGTAAGGGTTTACAATGACACAATTGATTTTGAAATAAGAATTAGGGAAGGAAAAATAGCATATTTTGATGAGATCACGGTAGTTGGGAATGACAAGACAAAAGATCATGTGATCTACAGGGAAATGAGGACAAAGCCGGGTCACAAGTACAGCAAGGAAGCTGTGGTTAGAACGGTGAGGGAGCTAGGGCAATTAGGATTTTTTGATGCTGAGAACCTGTCACCGGATTTTAAAAATGTGGATCAGAATGAAGGAACAGTAGACCTCGAGTATTCTGTTGTTGAAGCCGGTGCCAGCCAGATCGAACTGCAGGGAGGATATGGCGGTGGAGGTTTTGTTGGAACCCTTGGATTATCTTTCAATAATTTCTCGTTAAGCGGACTTTTTGATAAGGAAGCATACAAACCCTTGCCAATGGGAGACGGACAAACACTTTCTCTTCGCGCACAGGCAAGTACATATTACCAAACCTATAGTCTTTCATTCTCTGAACCGTGGTGGGGCGGAAAGAAGCCGGTAAGGCTATCGACTTCCCTCCAACACACAGAGCAATATTTCTATGACTTCAGGAATCGGGAGGCAGACAAAGACCGAAAATTTTCTATCTCGGGGATTACCTTTGGTTTAGCAAGAAGACTAACAGTACCTGATGATTTCTTCATCCTTTCAACTGCTGTTGCTTTTCAGCATTACAACCTAAGCAATTACAACACCGGGCTCTTCACCTTTGGAGACGGATATTCAAACAACTTCTCTCTTACCCTTGGACTTACGAGAGATAATACTTTTAGCAATCCTATCTTCCCAATGGGAGGTTCGAAGTTTGAAGTAGTTGCAAAGCTCACTCCGCCTTACTCCCTGTTTAACGACATTGACTACGCAAATCTGGGAGACCAGAGAGAATTTCAGCTCGAAAACGAAAGAGGTGTTTTGATCAACAGGCAGGGAAGACCTTTGAGAGAAGGAGAAGACCCGGTACCCGATCAAACCAAGATCGACCAGGAGAAATACAAATGGCTGGAATTCTACAAGATCAAATTCAACGGAACCTGGTATACGAATCTCTACGAGAAACTGGTACTAAAAACTCATGCCGAGTACGGTTTCCTTGGAGCATACAACAACGACAGGGGTGTGCCTCCTTTTGAAAGATTCTACCTTGGAGGAGACGGAATGGGAACCTTTAGTATGGATGGCCGGGAGGCTATTGCCTTAAGAGGATATCCTAACCAGTCACTAATTCCGCTGGATAGAGGCGTGATGACCTCGGCTACAGATAACGACGGTGCCACCATTTACAACAAATACTCACTAGAATTGAGATACCCTATTACCCTAAAACCTACAGCTTCTATATATGCCCTGACCTTTTTGGAAGCAGGTGCTTCCTTTGACGGATTCAGGGATTATAACCCGTTCCAGGTTAACAGGAGTGCCGGTGCAGGGATTAGGATCTTCATGCCCGCCTTTGGATTACTAGGAATCGACTTTGGCTATGGATTTGACCCACTACCCGGAGAGACCGGAGCTAACGGCTGGGAGACACACTTTATAATTGGACAGCAGTTTTAATTTGGCACGGTATTTTCTATAAACCTATTGATCATGAAAAAATCAATTCTTTTACCACTAGCTTTTTTAGTCCTTTCAGGATTTTCCGTACAGGCGCAGCAAACAGTAAGAATTGGTTATGTAGACATGGAATACATCCTGGAGAACGTTCCCGAATATCAGGAAGCCTCTGCCCAGCTTGACAAAAAAGTACAGCAGTGGAAAAGGGAGATCGAAACTGAAATGACCAGAATCGAAAAAATGAAACAGGATCTTGCCAATGAAAGGCCACTTTTGACAAGTGAACTAATTGCAGATCGTGAAGATGAGATAAAATTTGAAGAAAAAAAGATCCTTGATTATCAGCAAAAAAGATTTGGTCCCAATGGAGATCTTATCACCCAAAAACTTCAGCTGGTAAAACCAATCCAGGATCAGGTTTTTGTAGCAGTGCAGGAGATTGCTAAAGCCCGTAACTATGATCTTATCTTTGACAAATCGGCAGATGTGGTCACCCTCTATGCAGCCGACAGGCTTGATGTAAGCGACCAGGTCCTTAGAAGTATTACCAGGGCTTCGAATAGAGAAGAACTGGAGACCCGCCAGGAAAAGCGTGAACTTTTAAGAGAGGAAGCCAAGACCGTTGAAGAAGATGCAGTACTTTCAGAAAGAGAGCAACTTCAGCTAGAAAGGAAGCAGGAAAGAGAGGCTTTACTGGAGGAGCGCCGCAGAGTAAGAGACTCGATTAGAACTGCAAAACAAGAGGAAGCCGAAAGACGCAGGGAAGAGATCCTGAAGGAGCGCCAAAGGAAAAAAGATTCCGTAGCTAAGGCAAGGGAAGAAAGAGGAAATAACTAACACAACACTGAACACAAATACTTTTACAATCAATAATTCAACAATTAAATAATCAATTCTAAGACAATGAAACAATTTAAGACCCTTCTAATAGCTGTAGCTTTAATCCTGGGAGCAAGTTCTTTTGCAAATGCACAAACGAAAGTTGCTCATATAGCAACACAGGAACTTATTGAGCAAATGCCGTCGTACAAAGCTGCAATGAACCAGTTGGAAAAACTACAGAAAACCTACGATACCGAAATAAAAGACCTGGTTACTGAAGCTCAGAACACCATGAAAAGGTATGAATCTGAAGCACAGACCAAAACAGATGAAGAAAACCAGAAAAGAGCTCTTGAGCTACAACAAACTCAGAGATCTATAGGTGAATATCGTCAAAATGCCGTACAGGAACTTCAGAAAAAAGAAATGGAGCTACTTAAGCCGGTACTTGAAAAAGCCCGCACTACCATTCAAAAAGTAGCCCGTGCTAAGGGATTTGATTACGTACTTGATTCTACTACCGGAACAGGTGTTATCATGGCCGATGGTTATGACCTAATGCCAGATGTAAAGAAAGAATTGGGAATCTAATTTTTAGCTCAAAATAAATTCTGGAAAACTGCGCATCATTGATGCGCTTTTTTTTCTCCTAACTCAACAATAACCGGGATCAGGAAGAAACTTATTTCATAAAATTATAGGCATTCCTACGCCACACACATGCTGGAAAACGGGATAGACATAAGATATATTCAGGAGCTACTTGGCCATTCCCGACCAGAAACTACAATGATCTACACCCATGTTTCGAGAAAGGACATCATGAAGATTGAGAGTCCTTTGGATGTAACGGTAAAGGAGATGTTGCAAGCAGATAAAAACAACGAAAACCTGTTGTTATCCCGTAACTTTGAGGGATAAATAACTATATTAGTTTTCATATAACGAGTTACCAAAAATGCCGCTGACAAACGAAACGTGATAATGAAAAATCTAATTTACATTCTTGGATTAATTCTGTTGTTCATTACAATGCTATTTCAAGTAATTAGCACGAATGATAATTCACTAAAATTGATTTATTCAGCTTTTGGTTTAGTTTTTATGGTTTTAATATTTCTCTCTTATAAACATAAAAAGCCATTTTAAAATTGGATACTGATAGAAATTTAGCCGATCTCTAAAATGTCTTTTTTTGGTAGTAAGAAAAATTGAATTTTAAATGGTAAAATAGGAACGGACTTCTCACTCAGGCGGAGAAAAAAGAAGAGCTGAAAATATCATTTTTGAGAGGTAAGAAAATCTAAGTTTTAGAAAGAAAGAAATACAGCGGACTTTCTCACTCAAGCGGAGAAAAACCAGACGTGAAAAAGCCTTTTTTGAGAGGTAATAAAATTTAAACTTTAAAAGCATAACCCGCGGATTTAAAAGCGAAGCGGCTCACTCGGGCGGGCGGCACATTTGGTAACAACGTATAAAAACAATGCTTAAGTTAGTCTCAAATCGAAACTCCGTGCTCGCTTGCAGCGCCTGATTGTCCTGCGGACAATCAAGCTTGCCAGCAAGCACTGTTTTTATACGGGACGTTGTAAAAAATGCCGCTGACAAACAGGACGCGGAGAAAAATAAAAACTGCCCTAAAAAAAACGGACTCTCAAAACGCCATTTTTGGAAGGAAAGAAAAATTGAGTTTAAAAGATAAATTTCGTCGGACTGCTTACTCAAAACGGATAATTAAAAGCAGTTAAAAATATCATTTTTAACATTTAAGAAAACTGGTTCTTAAAAGAAAATGCAGCGGACTTTCTCACTCAAGCCGGATAAAAAAGTAGTTATTGAAAATGGCATTTTTGACAGATCAGATAAATTGAGTTTAAAAGAAAATTTTCAATGGATTTACTCACTCAAACGGAAAAATAAGACGGTCGCAAAAAGCCATTTTTGAGAGGTAAGAAAAATAGAACTTTAAAAACAGAAACGGAGCGGACTTAAAAGCAGAACGGCTTACTCGGGCGGGCGGCACATTTTTACAACAATGCATAAAAACAATGCTATCTTAGTGTCGAATCGAAAGTCCGTGCTCGCTTGCTGCGTCTGATTGTCCTGCGGACAATCACGCTCGCCAGCTCGCACAGTTTTTATACGAGACGTTGTCAAACAGTTGAAAAATGGATTACCAAGAAATAATTTTAATTGTAGGAATGTTAGCTGGAATTCTACTTTTTAGAAAAACTCAACCGACTTTTTTAAAAGTACTTTTAATCGGACTCATTATTATACTCTTACTCACTTTTACCACTCAGAAACTTCTAATAAATATCTCCTTCTTTGGTTTCGGAATTCTGACTTTAATTTTCACTATTCTGAGCGGACTCAAGAAAAAATGGCTGAATCTGATAATCGGATTTTTTGCTTTCGCTTCTTTTGTATTTTCTGTAATGCATTTTCCCTACTCGAACGGATTAAAACTATTAATGATTGTCCCGATAATAAGCTATTTTTTAAGCTTTAGACAAAGAGAAAATTATAAAAATGCTCTATCAATTTCAACAATATTGATCGCGTACATATTAACCGAATTTTTAAATGTGACAACTATTTGGTTCGTCTAAAAAACCGTTTGACAACAATATATAAAAACAATGCTCAAACCAGTCTTGAATCGAAACATTATGCTTGCTTGCTGCGCTGATTGTCCTGCGGACAATCAAGCTCGCCAGCTCGCACTGTTTTTATACGGGACGTTGTAAAAAATGCCGCTGACAAACAGGACGCGGAGAAAAATAAAAACTGCCCTAAAAAAAACGGACTCTCAAAACGCCATTTTTGGAAGGAAAGAAAAATTGAGTTTAAAAGATAAATTTCGTCGGACTGCTTACTCAAAACGGATAATTAAAAGCAGTTAAAAATATCATTTTTAACATTTAAGAAAACTGGTTCTTAAAAGAAAATGCAGCGGACTTTCTCACTCAAGCCGGATAAAAAAGTAGTTATTGAAAATGGCATTTTTGACAGATCAGATAAATTGAGTTTAAAAGAAAATTTTCAATGGATTTACTCACTCAAACGGAAAAATAAGACGGTCGCAAAAAGCCATTTTTGAGAGGTAAGAAAAATAGAACTTTAAAAACAGAAACGGAGCGGACTTAAAAGCAGAACGGCTTACTCGGGCGGGCGGCACATTTTTACAACAATGCATAAAAACAATGCTATCTTAGTGTCGAATCGAAAGTCCGTGCTCGCTTGCTGCGTCTGATTGTCCTGCGGACAATCACGCTCGCCAGCTCGCACAGTTTTTATACGAGACGTTGTGCACAATTTAACTGACTTATGAAAATCATCCTTTTAATGGTATTTTTTTCCACAATTTCTGGATTCAGCCAAGAAATTAAATACCGACTTATTTTTAAAGATTCTTGTTCTGGAAAAATTGTATTTAGCCATTTATACCATCTTGAAAAAAATGGAAAATCTTACTCGACATTTGAATCAGATAATGATACAATTATGTTACCTGAAAAAGGAGTTTATACTCTTTTTGCATCAGAAATAGGAGAAGTTCACCAAGTTGAATTAAATAAGGAAACAAATACAGACACGTTATTTATACCCAAAATCAGAGAATATCTCGTGACTCACAATAAACCGAATTACATCTTTAGAAAGTGCGACAAAAAAATTAATGGTTTTCAAACTGGATACTATTCGGATGGTTCAATTCGGTTGATGGGGGAATTTAGAAAAGGACTCGTTATAGGAGAATTAAAAAGATTTTATCAAGATGGAAAGATAAAAGAAGTTTCAATTTATGACAAACGGGGTTTCTTAACCAAGCAAACCGAATTTGATGAAAATGGTGAGATCCTAAAGAAATAAACAAAAACTGTGCACAACACTATATAAAAACAATGCTCAAACCTGTCTCGATTCGAAACTTCCTGCCCGCTTGCAACGCCTGATTGTCCTGCGGACAATCAAGCTTGCCAGCAAGCACTGTTTTTATACGGGACGTTGTGAGCCATTTATAGCGGATCGCAATAAGCAAATTTTAATTTATTTGCTGCTGTCGGTGTCGAAAGGATGAAAAAAAAGCTACGGATTAGAATCCTCACTCAACTGGAAGTGGCGCTTTTTTTTAGGTAAATTTGGAAGTTATAGTTTGTGAATAAGCGGATTTACGGTCAGAGTTGATCACGAAAAAACCTGTCAAAATTGGCATTTTTAAGACCCTTTGTGACGGATCATTTAAATGAAAAAACGGACTCACAACAACACATAAAAACAATGCTGAAATCAGTCTCGAATCGAAACTTACTGCTCGCTTGCAACGCCTGATTGTCCTGCGGACAATCAAGCTCGCCAGCTCGCACTGTTTTTATATGAGAACGTTATGTGTAAGTTTCACGAAAATTCTGAAAAGAAAATAGCTGACCAATGAGAGAAACTATTCCTGATGATTATCCACATCAATTGAACCTAGAAGAAGTAAGAAATTTAGCCTCGAAATATGCTAATAATGCTACTCGAGTAAGTAAGGCTGGAAATGTAAGTTTAGGTGCAACTTATTGGCACCAAATGTCAGAATTAGGACAAACAGAAATTAGTTTACGAAATCAATTAGAACTGAATGAAATTCTAAAGAAGCTAAAAAAGAAAACAAGAAAAGTGGATTAATAAATTTAGTTCTTTCTATTCTTACAATCTGTTTAGCAATAATTACAATCACGGTTAGTATAAAATCATTAGATTTTGCGGAATCTGATCAACAATCAGATGAAGTTTGGAAAGATCAACAAATAAGAGTTCTAAATGAAAATAAAGAAGCAATAGAGAAGTTAACAAAAGAAATAAAAGCAATTAATACAAAAACTAAAGAATTAAGTGCTGAGTAAAAACCTACACATAACAGCGGTTCATCTCAAATTACGGGTTTAATCGAAAATATGTAATTTTAGAAACCAACAAACAAACCGGTAAGCCGACAAGAACGCGTCCCTACTCCCGCAACTTGCGATAACCGCAGCCGTTAGCCAATAGCTGTTAAACACAAGATTTACAGTAAATCTGTAACATAACAGGAAAATCTGTTACTTATTGGTAGCGTGTATCTTAAAAGCAAGGCTGACAAGAAATTATTGAAAAAAGTCCCAATTGGAATATGGCAGCAAGCAAAATCTTAGGTAATTGGTCACCTAGACCTTTTAAATCAGTAAGAGTGTATTGGGTTGTCTTCTTTCTTTTAACCATACTGACAATTACATTTGAGAACTTAACTTGCAGAGCTTACATAGCTGAAAACAACATAAATGATTATGGATTTTCAGCAAATTCCCCCAACTTCTTTCCAATTCTTGCGATGCAAATATTCTATTTTATTGAAAATAAATTTGATCCTGGAAAATTCCTAAGATGGTGTTTTTCTGTGTTTGGATTTGTAACAGGCTACGAACTATTACAGATATTTATTCCAAATAGGACATTTGACTGGAAAGATATTATTGCTACAATATTAGCCTCGATTATTGGATATTTCGCTTTAAAAAAACTACACACAAAACCAATATCTAAAACATAAGTAAAATGAAAAAAAACAAAACACAAAAAACAGCTACAATACTGGGTTGGAGTGTTTCAACCATTCTTTTTCTTATAGCCATACTTGCTCTCCTAAAGAAAACCCAAGTGGGATTTTTTGAAGTCTAATTGAGTTAAAGAAAAGAAATATTTTATTTTTTTTTGGACCATTAGCCATTGGACAAAAAAGAAGTATTGAGTGGGTAAAAGAAAAGGTGTCAGACCAGTAGATGGGTAAAAAAGCCATTGGCTAACAATGAATAACACAAATTGCGGAATACCTCTCAAAAATGGCATTTTTGACTACTATTTAAAATGGCATTTAACTGAGAAATTTTAATATCCAATCCGCAACTTGCGTTATTCGGGACGTTGGCAATAATTTGAACCAAATGCCCAATACATCATTTAGGACGTATAAAAAAATAGATAAACCTAAAATTTCCTTAGGTGTCATATTAATAATTTCCTTTTTGTCGAGTATACTCATCCTACTCATCAACCAGAAATATAAGTCTCCATATTCGGAACAAATTGAAAATATTATTCTGATAATAGTTTATGGGTCAATAGGATTATTCATCTTTAAATTATTTAAAAGCCAATTTGAAAAACAAAAACTTTATGGGAAAATTGCGGGGAATCTTGAGCTATTTTCAGATAGAATCGAAATAGGCGATCGCACTATAATGATTTCAGAAATAAAAACCGTTCGGATTAAGCTTGAAGATTACGAAGGAAGGAGAGAAATCCTTTTGTCAAATACAACTGTTCCTAAAATTTCTCATGGTTTTAATAATCTGCTTACAATCGAATTGATTACATCAGACAAAATTAAAATCAATTTTGAACAGAAATTTGAAAACCAGTTTTCTCGCCGAAACAAAGATGTTTTAATTGAATATTATAAGGAAGAAAAATTACCTTTTAATAATCTGCTCGATATACTGCAGATTTCGGAATATGAACAAATACAAAATTTGAAAAAAACTATTGCCAACAATGAATAACACAAATTGCGGAATACCTCTCAAAAATGGCATTTTTGACTACCTTTTAAAAACTGTAATTAACTGACAAATTTTTGCTACCCAAGCCGCAACTTGCGTTATTCGAGACGTTGGCGTGCATTTAATTAAACCAGATATGAAAAGAGAAAATGAGGTTTATAGTCTGAACGGAGGTTATAGTCCCTTTATTTATAAAAGTAAAACTGGTCTTATATATTGCTTCCCTGTTTCATCAGGTCATGCGGATATGAGTTTTGAGTTCGATATTTCAGAACAAGATTTAGACATGTTAAAGTCAAGCAATTATAAATTTAAGGCACTTTATTACATACTTTTCAATGAAGCTCAGTCTACTTTTGGAACTGGTCATCCAAGTCCAAGGAAATATACAGTTGATGAATTTGAGGATGCCAAAAATAAAGTATTATATAAATCTGAAAATGATTTACAATTATATATAACGGAATTTTCGAAACGCTGGAATCTAGGAGAAAATTACTTCCAATGTTTCTCAAATAATACTTTTAAAAAATAAAAACGACACGCCAACATCGGTTAACGAGCAAATAGCGGCAGATCATCAAAAATGACATTTTTAACTACCTTTAAAAAGATAACTTACCCGACAAATAATCGTTTCCCAGTCCGCTACTTGCGTTAACCGGAGACGTTACCCAAAATGCCGCTGACAAACAAAACGCGGGAAAAATAAAACTGACTCGGATAAAAAAACAGAACTCTAAAATGCCTTTTTGGGAAAGAAAGAAAAATTGAGTTTTAAAAGAATAATTGCGACGGACTACTCACTCAAAACGGAGAAAAAAAGCGGTAAAAATATCATTTTTGAGAGGTAAGAAAATCAGAGTTTCAAGATTAATATATCGGACTTTTTCACTCAGGCGGATAAAAATAATCGGACGTAAAAATGCCATTTTTGGAAGGGAAGAAATTTAAAGTTTAAATTAAATCTCAGCGGATTCTCACTCAGACCTGGAAAATAAAAAAAAGAAGCCGCAGTCAACTCGGGCGGCTCACTCGGGCGGGCGGCACATTGGGTAACAACATATAAAAACAATGCTAAAGCCTGTCTCAATTCGAAGCTCCGTGCTCGCTTGCAGCGCCTGATTGTCCTGCGGACAATCAAGCTTGCCAGCAAGCACTGTTTTTATACGAGACGTTGCCCACAATACAAAGATGAATATGAAAAAAATTTTAGTTAGTGCACTTTTAGTCTGTGGATTTAGTTCCTGTGCGCAAGAATTAACGTGTGCGGACTTTAAAAATGGAGAATTTCTAATTCCTGCAGATTCTCTTGATGCACAATCTTACAAGGTCACACGAAAAAATGGCAGACAAATAGAATTTGATGAAAAAGGAGATAAAACTTTAGTTGACATAAAGTTCAAGGACGACTGTAATTATGTTCTCACTTACAATGAAGATTCAAAAAATTTGGATGAAATGGCCAGATATATAAATGCATCTGGAGGTATTAAAGTCGAGGTTTTAGAGATTAAAGGTGATACTCTAATTTATTCGGGAGTAATAGAAAATGATTCACTGCACTACGAAATGCCAGGCAAGTTGGTAAAGCTAAAATAGTACTGTGGGCAACACTGTATAAAAAAAATGCTCAAGCCTGTCTTGAATCGAAGGTCGTGCTCGCTTGCAACGCCTGATTGTCCTGCGGACAATCAAGCTCGCCAGCTCGCACTATTTTTTATACGGGACGTTAAAGTGCAATTGATCTTACCGGGCCTTGCTCGGCATGAATCCGAAGAGCGGAACCAAACGGCTGGATTGGATGGGTCAGATGCTTTAGTTCAAGGATCCCGATTTCGAAGCGTAAAAATTTATTTTTTAAAACGTGTAGAAATCGGGATCCTTGAACAAGTTAGTGGAAAAAAAGGATAAAAATTCTGGGGAAAATCCATCCTTTTTGGTCCTGCAGTTGTTGCTTCGGACCCCAAATGGGACTATCCCATAATCTATGATATAGGTAATCCCCTTTTGGTTTCAAGCAGCATAAATTAGGATCGGTAATCTAAACTGCATCTAACTGCAGCTATAGGCAATGCCTGGAGGAAGTAAAGGACAAGAGGATGGTTATAGTTTAAATCAATAGATTAACTTAATCAGGAAATAATACAAACCAGGCACTGCCCATAGCACGCTTAGTTGTAAACAAGGCAAAGAAATATATTTAAATATTAAATCTGAATTCCTATTTATATAAACCAATAAGACAATTATCTAGTGAGAACATTATTTTTATTGGTGATATTAGCCACTTCTTTAACCTTAAATGCCCAGATTACGGAAAGAAACTGGATAGTTGGTGGGAGCGGGTCTTTTACCTCTTCGACCGCCATATCAGAAGATACTTCGGGACGTGAAATTCAGAGTAAGGCAACAGGTATTGCATTGGATCCTAATATAGGATATTTTTTGATGGATAAATTTGCTGTTGGTTTAGATATGGGGATAGGGTTTTCTAATCCACCAGAAAGAAATAACAGCAACTGGTCACTGGGTATTGGACCCTTTGTGCGCTATTATTTTCTGAAGTCAGAAAACCTTATCAACCTTTTTAGTGAGGCCAATTTTTTATACAGCACGGGGTTGAGTAAAATAAATGGCGATAGAACCTCAACAAGATTTGGATTAAGTACTGGAGGTGTTCTATTTTTTAACAGTAGTGTAGGCTTAGAGCTATCATTGAATTATACTGATACAACTTCAAAAAGAGACGGGTTGTTTGATTCTGAGTTTAAGGATTTCTTTGTAGGCTTAGGTTTTCAGATCCACTTAGAAAACCGATGATAAAAACCTTGGCGAAAAGGTCATAGAATTGGAACTGGAAAAGCCCAGTTTACAACAATATATAAAAACAATGCTCCAGCATCTCTTGAATCGAAACTTCCTGCTCGCTTGCAACGCCTGATTGTCCTGCGGACAATCAAGCTCGCCAGCTCGCACTGTTTTTATACGGGACGTTGTGAGACATCTAAAAACCTGATCATTAATATTACTTAACAACGAGAAGCCCAATATAAATGGAAAATGTAAAAAAATACCCACGCGTTTTATTTGCTCTATTTTTAGTGCTGCTGACCAGTTGCTCAAAAAGTAAGGAGAAAAAAGAAATTTCTAAACTCGAAAATGAACTTGTCACAAAAGATGTCCTGATCAACAAACTGACGGACTCCTTATCGGATCTTCGGCGAGAGCGAGACAGCCTAAGTGCCGTTGTTTTCTTTAGTAATAAAAATTAGAAATTGAATGAAGAAAGTTTATCTGGCCTTGTAGAACAAAAAGACGTCTCACAACAACATATAAAAACAATGCTTAAGCCAGTCTCAATTCGAAAGTCCGTGCTCGCTTGCAGCGCCTGATTGTCCTGCGGACAATCAAGCTTGCCAGCTCGCACTGTTTTTATACGGGACGTTGCCAAAAACACCGCTGACAAACAAAACGAGAAAAAAATCTGACCTTTAAAATGCCATTTTGGAAGGAAAGAAAAAATGATTTTTAAAAGATAAATCGCAACGGACTACTCACTCAGCCGGAAAATAAAAAGAAGCTAAAAATATCATTTTCGACACATAAGATAGATAGAGTTTAAAATAAAATACAGCGGACTTTCTCACTCAGATGAAAAAAAATAGAAGCTTGAATATCATTTTTACAAGTAAGGTAAATTGATTTAAAAAGAAGAATACAACGGACTTTTTCACTCGCACGGAGAAAAATAAAAGAACGCAAAATTGCCCTTTTTGAGAGGTAAGAAAATAAAAGTTTTAAAAGCTAAAAGCAGCGGATTGAAGAGCGAAACGGCTCACTCGGACGTGCGGTGCATTTGGCAACAACGTATAAAAACAATGCTATCTTAGTCTCGAATCGAAAGTCTGTGTGTACTTGCTGCGTCTGATTTTCCTGCGGAAAATCATCGCCGGCAAACGCCGCACTGTTTTTATACGAGACGTTAAAGTGCAATTGATCTTACCGGGCCTTGCTCGGCATGAATCCGAAGAGCGGAACCAAACGGCTGGATTGGATGGGTCAGATGCTTTAGTTCAAGGATCCCGATTTCGAAGCGTAAAAATTTATTTTTTAAAACGTGTAGAAATCGGGATCCTTGAACAAGTTAGTGGAAAAAAAGGATAAAAATTCTGGGGAAAATCCATCCTTTTTGGTCCTGCAGTTGTTGCTTCGGACCCCAAATGGGACTATCCCATAATCTATGATATAGGTAATCCCCTTTTGGTTTCAAGCAGCATAAATTAGGATCGGTAATCTAAACTGCATCTAACTGCAGCTATAGGCAATGCCTGGAGGAAGTAAAGGACAAGAGGATGGTTATAGTTTAAATCAATAGATTAACTTAATCAGGAAATAATACAAACCAGGCACTGCCCATAGCACGCTTAGTTGTGCGCAAGCTCTAATTTTGTTATTTCCTAAAATAGGTTGATTAATCTAATTAGTATCTTTACAAAAAAGAAAAAGGAATTGAAGCAGAAGAGAAATAGATACGAAATGCATAAATACTGGGGAAAAAAGCCATCCAGTAATTTAAAGGGATTAATTGAAAAATTCTCAGAAGAAGGTGATACGGTTTTGGATCCTTTTTCTGGTTATGGAGTTTTTGCTTGTGAAGCATATCTACTTAATAGAAATGTAATTTCTAACGATTTAAATCCAATAGCAAATTTTATAAATCAACAATTATTAGAAAAAGATATTGACTTAGATAAACTCCAAGTTCAATGGGCAAAAATTAAGAAAGAGTTTATCCCTTTTGTAAATAAATGGTATTCGTGGAGATATCAGGGAGAAAATGTTCAGTTAATTACAGTTCTCAGAGACAAAAATGATGTTCCTATCAAAGGAAAAATAAAAAGAAACCAAGACAGAAGATCTATTGAAATTAACTTAGATAGTTCTGAAGTTAATAAGTATTTAGAATTTGAAGAATCTCAATCAATCGAAGATTGGTTTCCTCAAAATAAATTAATTGAGAATTCCAGAATATCTGCAAAAAAGGATATGACTGTTGCAGATTTATTCACAAAAAGAACTTTAGCCTGTCATTCGAAGCTTTTGCACTTAATAGAAAAGAAATCCACCGGTAGAGAGAAAGATTTACTTAAAGTTGCATTTACGGCTAATCTTGCCAATTGTTCTAGATTAGTGCCACCTATAAAATCACGAGGACCTATGGCCCCTGGTGCCTGGATGACTGGGTTTTATATTGGAGAAACGTATTTAGAGAACAATGTTTTGCAATATTTCGAGAACAGATTTAAAAAAATTGTAAATGGTAAGAAAGATTATCTTTCATATTTCTCAAATACAGATTCACTGGATTTATTCAAATACGAAAACTCATATACTGTGCTGCAGAATGATGCGAAAAATTTAAATCTAAAGAACGATTCAATTGATTATATATTTACCGATCCTCCCTATGGTGAAGCAGTTCCATATTTTGAGCAAAGTATTATTTGGAATTCGTGGCTTCAACTAAATCCAGATTATAAGGAAGAAATAGTAATTACTGACAGTAAGGAAAGACAAAAGGATGTTACCGCCTTCGAGCAAGATATAAACCTTGCGTTTCAAGAAATTCGAAGGGTTTTAAAACCTGAAGGATATTTTTCCCTTACATATCATTCTTTAAGTGGGCTAGAATGGAAAGCAATTACAAATGCGTGCATTAACAATGGCTTTGAATTAGTTGACTATGAATGGCTGGTTCAAAAATCTTTTACACCTCGGCAAATTAATCGATTAAAAAGTATAAAAGGAGATGTTTTAGTTACTTTACAAAAAGCTCCAAGTATTCAAGCGAAAATTAAAACTGATGAGGAATTAGAGGCTTTGTTTATTAATAAAATCAAAGAATGGTTATCTCAAAAATCATTGGATACTAACCAGATTTTTTTAAAAATAATGCGAATGATTTTTGAGGAAAAAATACTCATTGGAAATATCAATGTATTAAATATACTAACCAAACAATTTAAATTCACTGAAGATCGGAAATGGATTTCCGAATACGAAACAGCAGTGAATTATTCCTGAATCTACTTTATTTATGTTTAAAAACCTACACCGAGAATTTGAAAACAAGGCAACAGATTTATTCGAACTTCAAACCAAAGATAATTTCTCAAGATATCTTTTAATTAGATCTTTAGATAGGGATCATCTAAAAGAACTAATTGAGAAACATACGGGAGAAGAAGTTAATAAAGGAAAATTTGAAGATTTCTACGAAAAGTTATTTGACTCAAAGATCACTAATGAAGAAATCATCGAATATATAAAAACAGAATATCCAAAGGTAAAAGAAAGTAGAAAGGAACAAGAAGAATATCTACCTGATATTATTAAAGATTTCGGTGAAGTTAAATGTGGTATCAGAAATGACAATTTAAATGATACCGCGAAAGAACTAGTAAGGGATAAGACGATTAAAGACAAAAATGATCTAGAAGAAAAAATAGATGATTTATTAGAAAATCGAATCAAAGGTTATCTTCTTTGGCAATATTACAATCAAGTTACTAATGACCTGATCGAACACATCTTCAATGACCACCCTAATGTAATTCCTACTCTTAGAAAGATAAAATTTGTTGATTTTCTAGTTCAAAAAGGTGATAAGATAATTCCCTTTGATCTTAAAATCACTCATATATCCGATGACTATTTTGATCTACATAAAAAAGGTATTATTGATTCTCCAGAGGAATCTCACGATTCTTTTTCAATAGAAGACAATCCTTCAGAACAAGAAATTATAAAGGAAAAATATAAAGAATATAAAAGAGATTTAGACCTACCCAATTATGGAGGATTGAGCAAAATTGAAATGCTCGAAATATTGGCAGAACAAAATGATGAATTGAAAAATTTCGTTGAAGATATTACGAAGGAACGTAATAAAATGATTGAAGAAATTGAAGAAAATTTATTACCTGTGGAATGGTGGAACTATAAATTCCAGGGTGAAAGATTGTTCAAAAATAATAATCGATTTTTTGTTTTTCTTGCCTTTAAAAATTCATTTGAAGATGCACGTCCTTTAAAAGGAAGATTGGAATTAATTGAGGAAAAAGTCAAAGAAAAATTAGATTCAATAATTAAAGACGATATAAATACCATTAAATATTATTATTCTAAAGACAGAGGTCTAGAGGGAGCATATAAAATAAATTCGGTTTCAATTCTCGTCACAGAATAAATTCGTGAAAGAGCCAGCGCACAACATCGGTTATAGCAAATAGCGGGCTTTTGCGGAAAAAGTATAATTTAGAAAACCAAGAAACAAAAAGTTAAGCCGACAAATCCGAGTCCCTATTCCCGCTACTTGTCCATAACCGTAACCGTTAAAGTGCAATTGATCTTACCGGGCCTTGCTCGGCATGAATCCGAAGAGCGGAACCAAACGGCTGGATTGGATGGGTCAGATGCTTTAGTTCAAGGATCCCGATTTCGAAGCGTAAAAATTTATTTTTTAAAACGTGTAGAAATCGGGATCCTTGAACAAGTTAGTGGAAAAAAAGGATAAAAATTCTGGGGAAAATCCATCCTTTTTGGTCCTGCAGTTGTTGCTTCGGACCCCAAATGGGACTATCCCATAATCTATGATATAGGTAATCCCCTTTTGGTTTCAAGCAGCATAAATTAGGATCGGTAATCTAAACTGCATCTAACTGCAGCTATAGGCAATGCCTGGAGGAAGTAAAGGACAAGAGGATGGTTATAGTTTAAATCAATAGATTAACTTAATCAGGAAATAATACAAACCAGGCACTGCCCATAGCACGCTTAGTTGGCAACAAGCTGGAAATGCTGAAAACAATGAAAAAACTTATCCTGATTCTATTTTTACTTCTAACTTTTGACTGCTTTGCACAGACCCAGGCCGAGATGAGTCGGGATGCAAACGAATTGTTTAAAAACGCGGACAAAGAATTAAATGAGGTTTATAATCAAATTCTGACTGACTTTAAAAAAGATTCAATTTTTATAGAAAATCTTAAAAAAGCACAACGCTTATGGGTCCAATTCAGAGACGCCGAATTGAATATGAAATTCCCAGCCTATCCGGGAAATCATTATGGCTCAATGTTACCTATGTGTCGCGCATTTTACCTAAAAGAACTGACTGAAAACAGAACAGAAACTTTGAGAGCCTGGTTAGGTGTTGAAGAATTGGATGCCTGTAACGGATCAGTAAGAAGTGAGTAAACCCAGTTGCCAACAATGAATAACACAAATTGCGGAATACCTCTAAAAAATGGCATTTTTGACTACTTTTAAAAAGTAGTCTTTAAGAGATAAATTCGAGTTCCCAATCCGCAACTTGCGTTATTCGGGACGTTGTGCCCAATATTAAAAAAACTTAACCTAAATAAATGTATACAACTAAAAAAGCTGCGGTAGTTATTACCTTAATTGTTCTCTTTCTATTTATAATTAAAAGCACCGGATTGTTTAACTGGTATAATATGGTAACCCATACAATGGAACCTGCTATTCAACAAGGTAGCACTGTTTTCATATCCAATATTCCTGAAATTAAAAATGATGACATAATAATTTTCGAGATGGAGAATTTTCCAGGTCCTGTCGTCTTCAGAGCAGTCGGAAAAGAGGGTGATACAGTCGAAATAAAAAATGGAGTTGTATTTCTTAACGGACAAAAAGAGGATCAAGAGAAAACGTTAGGACAGTATAAGGTGCCAAAAAGTAAGTTTTTGCAAATAAAGGATTCGGATCAAGTTTTTCACTCGTATCAATCGGCTCATTTGACTTATATCGATACTTTTATGGTTGCAGTGAATAGAAATTTTGCAAATTCCCTGAACCTTGAAGAACTGATTTACGACAAATCTGTTGAAGAGCAAGAAATCGCAAATAAATACAGTGAGAATTGGAATAGAGACAACTTTGGACCACTAGTAATTCCAGAAGGAAAATACTTTGTTTTAGGTGATAACAGAGGAGATTCCTATGATTCTAGATATTTCGGACTTCTTGATAAAAATAATATTAAAGGAAAGGTCTTATTTAGAACCTAAAAAATACTGGGCACAACAAAGAACTGAGTTAAAAAACAAGTTCTCTACGCTAATTTCGAAACAAAATTTTCCTCATAAGGCAGACCTGATTTAGCGATAGCAAATGCCTGTTTCAGTAGCTTGTTACATACAGCGATAAGAGCCAACTTTTTACTTTTACCTTTTGCTATAATGCGTTCATAGATCTCCTTACAGGCTTTGTTGTGTTTGCAGGCCGAAAAACTGCACATAAATAAGAGATTCCTAAGCTTTGCATTTCCCATCTTGGTTATCCGGCTACGGCCTCTCACACTGGTCCCGGACTCTCGTAACGTTGGTGTAATCCCTGTATAGCTACAGAGTTGCCTGGCATTTTCAAAATTGGAAAATCCATCGGTCAGGACAATTAGCATAATGGCTGTTTTACTGCCCATTCCTGGAATACTTTTTAGAAGGGTCAATTGTTTTTGTTGTTCTTCTTTGACGATCTCCATCAGGCGGTCCTCCAGGATCTTGATTTCTTTTTGTACAGCTTTTAAAGAGCGATTCAAAGAATGATATACTGTTTTAGATGGTTTCCCCAAGGTTTTCTCTCCGTGCAGCTTATTTTTTAAGGCAGTGCTTTGCTTTAAATAGATATCGATAAGACGCATGAGCTGTAAACATTCCGCCTGGTTCTTGTCTCTTGCAGTATATAAGGGAACCTCATTTACAGTGGCATACTCACAGATAGCTTTAGCATCAGATTTATCTGTTTTCTCCTTAGATAATTTCATCTGTATAAACCTCTTAACTGACAATGGATTTACTACAGAGACCTTTACGCTTTGCTCATACAGGAACTGAGCCAACCGGTAATGATAATATCCTGTGGCTTCCATTACCACTAAAGCATCGGCAGGAAGAGCTTTTTGAAAGGCTTTAAATCCCTTAGCATCATTCTTAAACTGAAAGTGAGTTCCTTTAGAGTCTACAACATCGAAAACATTTTTACTAATGTCTACTCCATAAATTTGGTTACATTTATTCATAGATAATTGATTAGGAAAGGACACCTACTTTGCTTTCAACATAACCTTACTCCTCTCTTTTGTTCTTTCTGGTTAATGGATAAAAGTTAGGAAATCAAACTTAAGACATATAAAAACAATGCTTAAACCTGTCTCGATTCGAAAGTCCGTGCTCGCTTGCAGCGCCTGATTGTCCTGCGGACAATCAAGCTTGCCAGCTCGCACAGTTTTTATACGGGACGTTGTGGTTAATATGACATCGACAAACCCATAAAATGAAAAATATCCTATTCTTTATAATTTTCTTGAGTTCTATATCAGCGATCTCACAAGATAGTTATGAAGGTACTTTTTGGAGAGCAAATCTGGTTGATACCTATGAGTCTATAAAATTTAATAACGATGGTACGTTTGAATACAAAAAAGGTGGGGACTTAGGAGATCCTAAACCAAGTAAAGGAGAATACCAATTTTTAGATGACCTTCTAATCTTAAATTTCAATAATTCTCAATCCAAAAAATTAGGCTTTCACAAAACAGACATTTGGAGAAATCAGAATGATTCTGTTATGGTAAATTTTAAAGTGATGGATCATAAAGGAAACCCTCTTGAACACGCCTGGGTTTATAACGCAAATAGCAAATCACAAATTCGGACGGATAATAATGGGACTGCAAATATTCGTTTAGAAAAAGAAAACAATACTTCAGATTTCATAATTACCTGGATTGGATTTGAGCGTTATGATCTCAAAGTAGATTTGAATTATAACCAGAAAGTTGAAATCTATTTAACGGAGGATCTTCAAGATATTCCCATTAGAAATCAGATTGATACTCTAAAAGTAACTGAATTACATAAAACGTATTTTGTCACTGATGGAAGTATTAAATGGGAAAAATCGGACTAAAAATACTAACCACAACAGCATAAAAACGCCATTGAAAATAACGGCGTTTATACGCGAACGTTGTAGCACATTCTGATTTTACAAAAACAAAAGCATTTTTACTTTAATGAAATTAAGATTAACTGTAACGTCTATCCTGATATTTTGTATAGTCAGTTGTGGAACTCAACAGAAAGGGATTAACGAAGATCAAGATGATCGATATGCAATTATCGAAACAGTAAAGTATGGTGAAGATGGATTATATTACAAAACTTTGTCTTACGAAGAACTTCCCTTCAATTATAAGTTTTCTTACGAGCAGATCAATCAGAACAATGTGAGATACAACTCAATTACAGAAGAAGATAGATTTATAAATTTTGACACAATTTTCAATGAAAAGCAACGGAAGGAAATTAACAATAACCTTAAAAATTTAAAATCTGTAAAATTGAGACGGTCTGAAATGTCTAACCCTAAAGTTCTATCCAAAAAACGCAGCCCTTACGGCACTCCTATGGAGAAACAAATTGGTTATAGTTCTATTACGTTTCCTTTTGTAGTTGAGGGAGAAAATGGCGACAGATATGGATTTATGTATAGAGATAGCGGACTGTTGTATATTTATAAAAAGGAGAATGATCTTTGGAACGAATTTGCCAGACTTGAAATACACTTGGTGAATTAATCCCTCTAAAAGGCGGAGAACTTGTGAGGTGACAGGAGAAAGAACGTGCTACAACAACCTATAAAAACAATGCTTAAACCTGTCTTAAACGGAAAGTCCCTGGTCGCTTGCAACGCCTGATTATCCAAAAATCCGGATAATTAAAAGATCCCTTTTAGAGGGATTTGCGCCTTCTACTTATATTTAAAAAAAGTAACGAAAACTGCGCATCATTGATGCGCAGTTTTTATTTTTACAGGAATGAGTAAAGATAAGCCAATTGGCATTTTTGATTCGGGTGTTGGCGGCACTTCCATCTGGAAAGAAATCCACCACCTGCTCCCTCTCGAACATACCATTTATTTGGCTGACAGCGCCAATGCTCCTTATGGCGAAAAACCTTCAGAAGAGATCCTTAGGCTAAGTGTAAAGAACACGGAGAAACTAATTGCCATGGGTGCTAAAATTATTGTTGTGGCCTGCAATACAGCCACTACAAATGCCATCTCCCGGTTAAGAACCTCATACAACCTGCCTTTTATTGGAATAGAACCTGCAATCAAACCGGCAGCCTTGCAAAGCAAAGCTAAATGCATTGGAATACTAGCCACCAAAGGAACCCTTTCCAGTGCCCTTTTTGCTAAGACATCAGACCTTTACTCCAGGGACAACAAGATCATTGAAGTAGTGGGAAAAGGTCTTGTAGAGCAGATCGAAAAAGGGCAAAAAGATTCCCCTTTTATAAAAGCTATGCTCACCGAACTCCTGCAGCCAATGCTCAAAGCAGGAATAGATCATCTCGTACTGGGCTGCAGCCATTATCCTTACCTCATCCCGAGCCTGAAGGAGATCCTGCCACCGCATGTGCAGATCATAGACTCGGGTATGGCCGTGGCAAAACAAACCAAAGTGGTACTTCAAAGCCTCGACCTGCTGACGGACATGCAACAACATATCCCCGAATTCTATACTAATGGAGATCCCAAAGTACTACAAACCATCATCCCATCTCCCGCCGGGTCTTTTGTGGTGAAACAAATGGATTTTTAGGAAACAGGGTTAGGTATTAAGGGCAGAAAGAAATTCCCACCCTCAATCTTTCAATAGGAAGTATTCAATTTAAGATCAAAGAACTTCGTACTTCCAACATCTTAAGTCTAACTTCCCTTTAAAAGTTGTATTTTTGCAAAAATTTCAAAATGAAAAATATCACTATAAATATTCAGCCTACTACTAAACCTACTATAGTAAAGTTTGAGGCCAATATATTCCTTACGAAGCACGAAAGTTTTGAGTTTAAAAATATTGAGGAAGCAGATCGCTCTCCCCTGGCTCAACAGCTGTTCCACTTACCTTTTGTGAAGACGGTTTATATAGCTCAAAATTTTGTAGCCATAGAGAAATACAACATTGTTCACTGGAAAGATGTGCAGCATGAAATAGCAGAACAAATCCAGTCTTTCCTTAACAATGGCGGGGTTGTAGTGACACCTTCGGAAGAAGAAGCCAAAAAGATCCCGGTCACTGTCTACGCAGAAAGCACTCCGAATCCAACGGTGATGAAATTTGTTTCTAACAAGAAGCTTGTACTGCAGAGTGTGGAATTCAAGAACATAGACGAGGCTAAGAATGCTCCGCTGGCAAAAGCACTTTTCCATTTCCCCTTTGTGAAAGAAGTTTTT
This sequence comes from Salinimicrobium aquimaris, assembly GCF_035607535.1. Taxonomy (NCBI): domain Bacteria; kingdom Pseudomonadati; phylum Bacteroidota; class Flavobacteriia; order Flavobacteriales; family Flavobacteriaceae; genus Salinimicrobium; species Salinimicrobium aquimaris. The sequence goes on along the minus strand of NZ_JAYDZX010000002.1, from coordinate 430,369 downwards.
ATAGATGAAAACTACCTCTCGATCATGAAGTTTGACATAGCCGAATGGGAAGAGATTACCCAGGAGCTACGGGAATTCATAAGAGAATTCCTGGAACAGGGAAAAGAAGTCTTGACGGAAGACCACGAGCACACTTCAGCTTCAAAAAACGAGAATATGGCACCCGCTCCCGAAGTGCAGCTGGAAGGCACTTCAAAAGAAATCGTGGCTATTCTGGATGAGTATATAAAGCCTGCAGTTGCAAGTGACGGCGGGAACATTATGTTTGAAAGTTATGATGAGGAGCAAAAACTGGTAAAGGTGATCCTGCAGGGTGCATGCAGCGGCTGTCCATCTTCTACTATTACTCTTAAGAATGGAATTGAAACCATGCTTAAAGATATGCTCCAGGGACGCGTGGAACGCGTGGAAGCCATCAATGGGTAGAGAACAGGAAGGAACGAGCAGTTTCCAAAATATATAGCCGGAACACAAAGTGGTTCCGGCTTTTTTATGCCTGGATGCCAGGAACGCACAAGTTCCTGTAAATACCCTTCAAAAATGGTATTTTAGACTACCTTTAAAAATCAGGCAACCAACAACAGAAATGAATATGGAAAATCTCATCCTCACCGGACTTATCTTAGTCATCATTTACCAGATCTACTCGCCCCACAGGAATGTAACTAGGCTTGTAAAGCAAGTGGAGGAGCTAAAAGATAAATTAGACAGCTCCCAAAAACTTCGCCCTTAACCTGCAGTTTTATTTTAGTGGCAATCCTGCATCAGGAAAATGCGTGGTCTGTACCGCGATATTGAACTCTCTGTAAAGTTCGAGAAGGTTCATTGTAGAAGTGATAAGGTCACGGGTCTCCAGAAGTAACCCAAAATAAAGTTCTGAATTCTTGGGGCTACTTTCAGTAGTCCTGATCCTTTTGATCTGTTTCTCGACCAGTTCCCCTACATCATTCAAAAGATCCTGTTTCCCGGCCAGGACCACATCGATCCTTGCAAAATCCTGTTCATCGAAAATGTTCTGGATCTCATCAAATAAGGCCTGCATCTTATCATCTACCCTTTTTAGATCCCTTATCTGATTAAATTTAAGATTCTTGTGATTGTTGTTGACGTGATTATAGCTGTTCCTGGTAATGTAGCCAATTGACTGCACTATATCCTGCAGGTAATCCAGGATAAGAATGTAAAAACGGTTGGAATCCAGGGAACCTTCTTCAATGGTCTTAATGAAATAAAAGACATTGCGCTTTAGCTCATCAATTTCAGATTCCAGTTTCTTGATGGATTTTTTATTCTTTTTGAGCTTACTCTTGTCATAGTACCCAAGGTTCTTCACCGTCTTGGAAAACATTTGATTTACCCCACATACAATGCTGGAAATATTCTTGGAGCTTTCCACCACAATGTCATTGATGGTACTAATATCATTTCTTCGGAAAGGTTTCTTCCGCTTTTTCTCCTTCTCTTTCCTGGAATGAAGTACAAAGCTACGGGCAATACTAAAGATGGCCAGTCCAATAAGAATAGTAATAGCTATAATTCCGCCGAAATAGATGATAGCGGCAAAGAGCGCAGCTGCCGAAAATGCCACCAGGGCTGTAACCAACCACCCGCCGATCACATTTACTACCCCGGCCACTCTGTAAACAGCACTTTCCCTATCCCAGGCCCTATCGGCTAAGGAGGTACCCATTGCAACCATAAAAGTAACATAGGTAGTTGATAGCGGAAGCTTTAGACTGGTACCGATAGAGATCAAAATACTGGCAACAACGAGATTGACAGAGGCACGCACGAGGTCAAAAGCAGGTGTATCTTCAGAATCTCTTGTAAATGCCCTCGGCTTTTGAAATTTTTCCTCGATCTTTTTGCTAATGATCTGCGGAGTTATGGCACCCATTACATTACCTAACATCACAGAATACCGAACTATTCCGCGCGAAAGGAAATTGGGATCAAATCTTTCTGTCACCTCTCCCTGCCTCGAAAGGTTTACACCTGTCTCAACAACGTTGCGGGCCTTTCTCGAAAACCATAGGGTAATGACCATCACTGCACCGGCTCCCAATAAAAGAAAAGCAGGTGTTGCGACCTCCCCCTGCAATCCACTCATCAGGAATTCTGAAGGCAGAGTTCCGGCTGAAGTGTATGCGGCCTGCCATAATTCAAAAGATTGCCAGGCGGCAATCGGTACTCCTATAAAGTTTACAAGGTCATTTCCGGCAAAGGCAAGGGCAAGTGAAAAAGTTCCAACCAGAATAATGAACTTGAGGATATGAGTTTTGAACAGGCTCATTAGTAATTGCGAAATTACCGTAAAGACTACTAAGCCTATTGCAATAATGATCAGGGTGTTGTTGTCCAGGTAATTGAGAAACTCTTTAGAAACAAAGGTGACCGATTTTAAACCTTTTAAAAGGATAAAATACAGGATGGCAGTAAGAGATACACCTCCAAAAACAGCACCTGCGTATTTTATTTTTTTCTCGAATTGAAATGAAAAGATGAGGCGTGAGAAATACTGTACTATGGCACCAATGAGAAAAGCAATAACGACAGCCAGGAGGATTCCAATTATAATTTCGGTCGCCTTGGAAGTATTGATATAATTAAAAATTTCCCCGTAATCTCCTGTGTCATAGTAGATCTTGATCACTGCCATACTTACGGCAGCCCCTAAGAGCTCAAAGACAATTGAAACTGTGGTCGAAGTAGGTAATCCCAGGGAATTAAAGAAGTCCAGGAGCAATACATCTGTGATCATTACAGCCATGAAGATGATCATGATCTCCTCGAAATAGAACTCTCCCGGCATGAAGATCCCCTTACGGGCTACTTCCATGATCCCGCTCGAAAAGATAGCGCCCACCCCTACTCCTATACTGGCGACTATAAGGATCGTCTTCATTGGAAAAGCGCGGGATCCAATAGCCGAACTAAGGAAGTTGATCGCATCGTTGCTCACCCCTACAACCAAGTCGGTCACGGCAAGGCCAAAAAGGGCAACCAGCATTACGATGTAAATGTCTTCCATAAGGAAAAGCAGGTTTTGCTATTCAAATTTAGGAATTATTTACTGAAAGGCCGGGAAATCTATAAATTCAACCTTTACGGCAACATTTCGAGGCCCAGGAGCTTTTTCTCAAATAAAGGTTTAACAGTTTATTGCCAAAAGGACGGCAAGGAAATTTGTATATTGATATTCAATCAATTAAAGAAATTGCTAACCTAAAAAAGAAATTATCATGGCAGTAATGAAAGTACTGGAAATTATGGCTAACTCAAACCAAAGCTGGGAAGAAGCCGTTAAAAATGCAGTAAGAACCGCAGCAAAATCTGTAAAAAATATTAGGTCTGTTTATGTAAAAGACCAAACCGCCAATGTAGAAGGTGATAGTATTACAGACTACCGGGTGATCGTCAAGATCACTTTTGAAGTAGATGCCTAGAACACAGGCACAATTTAATTAGTTAACTAAGCTTCCTTCGGGAAGCTTTTTTAGTTACTGAGTTACCGGATTCGCTGGTTTTTTGTTTATTTTAACATTCTAAAAACGTTTAAAAAAGCTGATATTTTCACCTTTGCAGCAAATCAATACTTTACATGGAGGAGATTACCAACTTTAAAGACATTTCTGAAGAATATTTTGAAAAATTCCTGGGTTACCTGCCCGATCTTTTAGGTGCACTTTTATGGCTCGTAATTGGCTGGTGGCTTATAAAGCTTATTATAGGATATTTGCGGAAATTCTTTGCAAAGAGTAATCACGATCCCGCGCTAACAAAATTCCTTTTAAACCTGGCCAACGGGATACTCCTGGTGCTACTGCTTATTAGTGTGGTAGGTATGCTGGGGATAGAGACCACCTCGTTTATTGCCATTTTAGGAGCCGCAGGTTTAGCGATTGGCCTTGCCCTGCAGGGGTCGCTTTCCAACTTTGCAGGAGGTGTTCTCATTCTCTTGCTCAAACCTTTTAAACTGGGAGACTGGATTGAAGTCAACGGCATCTCGGGAAGTGTAAAGGATATTTCCATGTTCTATACGAAGCTCAATACTTTCGGAAATCAATTAGCTATTATTCCAAATGGGGAGCTCTCCAACGAAAACATCATCAACTATTCGGCTGAAGATAAAAGAAGGGATGCCATCACCATAGGAATTTCCTACGACAGTAATATCAAACTGGCTAAGGATACCCTCATGGGCCTACTTAAGGAGCAGGAAGATATTCTTGAAGATCCGGCTCCTGCGGTTGTAGTGACCGAACTGGCCGATAGCTCTGTAAATCTTTCGGTGAGATTCTGGGCTAAAAATGAGGTTTTTTGGGATCGTCACTGGTATACTATTGAAGAGGCAAAAACCCGACTTGAAGCTGCCGGTATTTCCATCCCTTTCCCTCAACGCGATGTGCATTTCTTTAACCACAGTAAAGAAGAGTGACCAATGGTCAGTGGTCAGTGATCGGGAATAGGTGAAAGTTTCTTTTAAGCGGAGGTTCAGATTAAAGTCCAGATCTGAACCATAAAGTTAATTTTGAATCTTGAAGCCTAAATTTTAAATCTTGAATCCCAAATCTATCCCGCCTGAAAATCCTTTAGATAGTAGGGCTCGAAGTAAGCTACGTCTTCAAACTTTTTCTTCTGAAGTTTCTCTTCGGCCAGGATCAGCATTTCTGCAGCCGAAGGTAATCTATCTTCAATGAAAGTGGCATTGGGATGATCACAGATGTTCCTGAATTTCTCAACTCCGTTTCCAATAAAAGTTACCGCAGCATTTTCAAGGTATTTAGAAAACGAATCGGGTGTCAGGATCTCGGCGCGGGTATCAAAGACCTGCCGGTTTTCTGAAGTAAATCCGGCGGAATAGACTTCCATCCTGCGGGCATCCAAAAGTGGGATAATAAAGCCGTCTTTTTCCTGCTTTACCTGCAGGGCAAAAGACTTGAGCGTGGGTACTGAGATCAGGGGAAGATCAAGAGCAAAACAAAATCCTTTTGCCGCAGAAACACCAATTCTCAGACCTGTATAAGACCCCGGACCTTTACTAACGGCTATCGCCGAAAGATCCTTTGCCTGCACCTCATTTTCCTTTAGGATCTCCTCTATGAAGATGTGCAACCTTTCGGCATGCGAGTAACTCTTGCTGTAGTCTTCTTTTAAAGCCAGCAGTTTTCCATTCTTTCCCAGTGCTACCGAGCAGTTAGTGGTAGCTGTTTCAATACATAAAATCACAGCCGCAAGATAAGGATTATTCCGTTTCTTGTTTTACCTCAACTTTATCGCCCGGTTTTAGAACCTTGGTGACTGTATTGTAGGGTCCGGTAATGACTTCCTCTCCTTCTTCCAGGCCTTGAGTGATCTCTATTCGGGCGTCATCCTGAATTCCCGTTTGCACTACACGCATCTTTGCCTCATCACCTTCTTTGACATAAACAGTCTCAAAAAGTTGTTCGGGAGCAGCTGTTTCTTTTACATTTCTGCGATTACCGGCTGTAGTATCTGTCTTGACCACCACAGCGCTTATAGGCACAGCAATAACGTCATCTCTACGATTGGTAATAATGTCTACTGTGGCCGTCATTCCCGGCCTAAAAGGGGAATAATTCTCCGGCTTTCCTTCAAGAAGGTGATCGTAAGATTCTTTAAGAATTCTCACCTTTACCTTAAAGTTGGTCACCTGGTCTGCCGTGGCTGTCGCATTGGCCGAGTTGGAAATTTCTGTAACCACACCCTTGAATTCCTGCTTTAGGTATGCATCCACTTCAACAATGGTAGAATCACCTATAGAGACCTTTACAATATCATTTTCGTTTACATCTACCTCAACTTCCATATCGGTAAGATCGGCGACCCTAAGGATCTCCGTTCCGGCCATTTGCTGGGTTCCTACCACTCTTTCTCCAAGTTCGGCATCAAGAGAGGAAATGGTACCGCTCATGGGCGCATAGATATTTGTTCTGCCAAGGTTTTCTGCAGCTTCCTTAACACTGGCTTCGGCACTCCTTACGTTGTAAAAAGCTGCCTGTCTTGTTGCTTGTGCAACTTCATAGGCAGAGACGATCCTGTCCCATTCTGCTTTGGAAATAATACCTTTCTCAAAAAGGGATTTGTTCCGCTCGTAATTGGCTTCAGCTTCTTTTAGAGAGGCTTCGGCCTGTGAAAGTCCGGATCTAATGTTCTGTAGCCCGGCGCGGGAACGCTCCAGGTTGGACTGGTAGATCTCGGGATTTACTCTCACCAACAGATCCCCTTTTTGAACCTGCTGTCCTTCAACTACCGGAAGTTCGATAATTTCTCCCGAAACTTCCGAAGAAAGTTTTACCTCCACCTCGGGCTGAATCTTCCCGGTAGCCGAAACTTTCTCAATTACATCAAACCTCTGTACTTCTGTAACCTCAACTTGTTTGAAATTCCCCGATTTGCCAAACCAGCCGGCTTTTTTACCAACAACCAGCAGCACAACAATGACAAGGGCAATTCCTGCAATAATGTAAATAGTTTTTTTCTTCATTATTTAAAATTTGAGGTCTGTAATGGGCACTCCAAAATAGAGCTCCAAAACTTTTAATTTAAAGATGTAATCATACTTTGTCCTTACGACTTCACTCTCGGCATTTTCAAGATTGAATTTCGCCTGGCTGAAATCAAAGGCATTGGTCATTCCAACGTTATACCTTTCTGTAGCATATTCGTAAGCCAGTAATTGTGCTTCCCGAGCTACCAGGGCTGCTTCATAAGCTTTTAAGGCTCCACGGGCGTCTGTATAGGCCTGGTAGACGTTTGCTTCCAGGTCAAGTTTTGTCTGCTCAAGTTGATATTCAGAGCGCAGTACTCCAACCTCCCTCCTCTTTACCTGATTTCGGGTAGCGAATCCATTGAAGATTGGCACACTTAACTGTATTCCGTAAGAAATACCGTCATTGAGCTGAAGCTGCTCAAAAAATGGCAACGGATTTCCAATTTCAGTCGCCATGTTTGGCGCCACTACGATCTCTTCTGTAGCCTCAACAAAACCAATTTGGCGGTAAGGCTCATCTGGGTCGAGTCCTGCTGCACGGATCCTTCCGGCACCAGATTCCCTGGTATTGTAGTTGAAGAAGGCGCCAAGGGTTGGCCAGTAAGCGCCGCGGGCGATCTCCAGTTCCTTTTCGGCTAGTTTCCTGTTCATTTCGGCTACCTGTACTTCATATCGCTCTTCTTCGGCCACATCAATAACTTCAGAAACCGGTACTTCAAGAATTTCACTTCCGAAGATATCGTAGTCTCTTTCGGCAATATCGAAGTTCTCATAATCTTTGATGAGCAGCAGCTGCGCTAAGGAAATTAGAGAAATCTCGATCTGGTTCTCGGCTACGATCATACGTTGCACTTCGTTGGCCGCTGTAGCCTTGATCTCAAGAAGATCTCCCCTGGGTAAGGAACCTGCCTCTACAAGGGCTTCGGCTCTTTCCAGTTGCTCAAGGGTAATTTGGTGCTGTGCCTCAATTACTTTAAGGTTTTCCTTGTTAAATAAAACCTGCAGGTAAGCATTGGCAACAAAAAGGGTAATGTCATCCTTCATTTGCTCCAGCGAATATTCGCTGGCCAGTTTTGCCATTTTTGCATATTGGTATTGCTTGAAGTTCCTCAAGCCGTCAAACAGTGTGAGACCTGCTGTAACTCCTGCAGAGAAGTTTCGGGTGGTTTGCGTTTGAAGGATCCCTGTGGTGACATTTTGGGTAAGACCGGTATTCCAAGAATTGGAAGCCGAAGCATTTACACCGGGAAGAAAATTTCCGAAGGCATCAGAGATCTGTATATCGGCCAGTTCTACATCCAGCTGGGATTGCTTTACCGAAATGTTGTTCTCGAGTGCATAGGCTATACATTCCTGAAGTGTCCATTCCCTTTGTTGAGCAAAACCAAACAAGCCTGAGGAAAGGAAAACTGCAGTCAATAAAAATCTTTTCATAATGGTAGTTGTAAAATATAAGTCTGTAGTTAGCTGCTTTTGTTACACCTGTGCAATCACTATTGCGCCTGTGCCATAGGACCAACCGGTTTTAGCTGATTCCAAACCTTGATCTTGTCATTGGCAGAAAGTCCATTCTTCACCTCTACAAAGATCCCGTCACTCACCCCCAGCTCCACATCCCTGCGCTCAAACTGTTGATCGCCGGTAGCCACTTCTACAAAAGGTTGTTGTGTCTTTGGATCGAACTGGATAAGAGCTTCTCTTACTGCAAGCACGTTTTCTGCTCTTGCCAGGATAATAGAAGCATTCGCGCTCAATCCGGCTCTTATAAAGGTGCTGTCTGCTTTGTCAAGGGTCCCTTCAATATCGAATTGTATAGCTCCATTCTCTTCTACGCCCTTGGGAGCGATGTAATCAAGGACTGCATTAAAGGTCTTATTCTCAATAGCACCTACAGTCACTTCGAGAGGCAGATTTTCCTTGATCTTTCCAACTTCACTTTCATCTACCTTTCCTTCAAAGATCATTTCGTTGACGTCGGCAAGAACGGCAATAGTAGTTCCGTCATTGAAATTATTGCTCTCAATTACCTGGTTCCCCACTTTCACAGGAACATCGAGCACCATTCCTTCTACCGTAGAACGAATCATAGTGTTGGCTGCAGTTCCAAGTCCACTGGTGGTTCCGGTACGAACGATCTCGTAATTCTGTTGGGCCGATTTATAGTTTTGTTCTGCTCTTTTATAAGCTACCTGTGCGTTATCAAATTCATTGGCAGAGATCACTCCCTTCTCAAAAAGGCCTTTTTGACGCTCGTAGTTTTTTGTCTCGTTATCGAAATTGATCCTGGCAGTCTGTACAGCATCTTTAGCACTTTGTAAAGAAGAAACGTTTGGGATCACCCTTATCTTGGCAATCTGGTCACCTGCCTTCACCCTGTCGCCTGCCTCAATGTAGATCTCTTCAATAATTCCTGAAATGTTCGGCTTTATCAATACCTCCTCTTTTGGCACAATATTTCCTGTGGCTACCGTCTTTTTCACAACAGTTTGTTCTGAAGCCTGTTCGGTCTCATAAACTGTTGGATCCTCCTGATTCTTTGCGTACAGATAGTACAAAGCACCGGTAAAAGCTACGGCTATTACAACCAGGATCAGGATAGTTACAACTCTTTTCATTCTGTTATTTATTTGTATTTGATTTTATTCTGTTCTTAATGCATCTACTGGTTTAATTCTAATCGCATTCTGGGCGGGGATCAAACCTGCGAGTAATCCCGATATGATAAGGATGGCCAGTGCCACCATGACCACGCCGAGGTTTACACTTGGATTGAGGAACATCATTTCTGAAGTGTCCATTCCGCTCAAAATATTGTTTACAAGGGCGATCACTCCCGTGGCAAGAACAATTCCCGCCATTCCTGAAATAATGGTAAGAAAGATTGATTCCATCAGGATTTGACCTCTTATTGCCCAGGGAGTTGCTCCCAGTGCCCGTCTTACTCCAATCTCGTTGGTACGTTCCTTTACTACGATGAGCATAATATTGCTTATTCCAATAATCCCTGAAAGTAGAACCAGTATACCTACGAAATAAGCCACCCCTTTTAAGGCGATGAACAAGCCGTTGATCTTATTGTACTCCTCAAAAAGGTCAAAATTACCTACCGCTCTGTCATCTTCGGGATGTATGGAATGCCTGGATTTGATCACGTCGATCACCTGACTTTTAAGCTCTGTAATTGAAGAGCCATCCTGAGCGGTGATCGCCATCCATCCTACATCGTTGCCCCGATTGAAAGCCTGGGAAAAAGCAGTAAACGGCACAAAGATCTGTTTCTGCTGTTCTTCGGCATTCCCGTTATTGCCCTTCTTTTTATAGGTGCCTATAACCATGAAATTCACACCGTTTATCTTTATATAGCTTCCAAGAACCTCTTCTCCCTGATCATACAAAGTGGTGCGTACTCCTTCTCCTATTACGGCGACCTTTCTCTTGTCATTGATGTCTGAATAGTTGATGAACCTTCCGGAAGTGATATCCATTGGTTCCTGCTGAATGATCTCGGGATAATCACCATAGACATTAAAAGCACCGGTATTCAATCCACGAACCACATTGTTGGCACCTCCAAAGCCTCCCAACTGGTTGCGGGGAGACACGAACCTCATATTGGGCACTTCCCGCTTGATTGCAGCTACATCGTCTATTTTAAAACTATATCTTCTTCCTTTAGGCAAACCTTTATGAGGTTTTGAGGTGACCTGGGTCCACATGAACATTGAGTTTGTTGCCATTCCGCCAAAACCCTGTTTCACGCCATTCTCGAGTCCTTTTCCTGCAGCGAGCAGGATCACAAGGATAAATATTCCCCAAAGCACTCCAAAAGCGGTAAGCACTGTTCTAAACCAGTTCGCACTAAGCGCTTCAAGTATTTCGTCCCAATTATCTCTACTGAACATGCTTATTCATCTCTTAATGCTACAATAGGTTTGATCCTTGCCGCCCGGTAGGCCGGGAAAAATCCTGCGAGGGCTCCCGCAATGATTAGAATGATCACCGTGGTTAACGCAACCCCAAAATCTACTGAAGGATTTGCAATAAAGTTCGTTTCTATCATGGGTCCTACAAGCTCCAGCAATGCAAGACTGCCAATGAGTCCGACGAGACCAGCAATGGCTGTCACAAAAATCGATTCGTGCAACACCATGCCTACGATGGAAAGTGGTTCGGCTCCAAGAGCCTTTCTCACTCCGATCTCGCGGGTCCGTTCTTTAACTATAATCAGCATGATATTACTCACCCCTACTATTCCTGCGATGATGGTGCAGATCCCTACTCCCCAGAAGAAGAATTTGATCATATCCATTAGGTCATAGAATCGCTTTGCATTTTCCAGGGAATTATTGATGTTGATCGCCCTGGTATCTTCGGGGGCAATCGTGTGCTGTTCTTTCAGGAATTGTTGTAATTCTGCAGAAAATTTTGTGGAAGCTGCTAAAGCCGCCTCAAAATTATCCTCTTTCTCAAGGGTAAAGGCCATGTTGTTGATATAGTGCTGCCCGTTAAAAACTCTTTGACCAGTTGATAATGGCACATAAACCCTGTTCTCTTCCCGTTCCCCTCCGGGATCTGCAAAGACACCAATAACTTTAAAATTAATTCCCGAGATCTCGACATATTGCCCAACAGGATCTGCCTCCTTAAAAAGGTCATTTTTGACCCGGTTTCCAATGACGGCTACTTTTTCATAGTTCCTGTGATCCAGATAATTGAGATATCGGCCATTGGCCATTGTACTGTTTTCCAGGAATTGATAATCGGGTAGAACCCCTTCAACCCTGTAAGAGCCGGTCTCCTTTTTGTAGTTCACTACGCCATTCCAGATCCTGTATACTGCCGATTTGTACTCAAGCTCATCAACATATTTTTGAGCTGTGGTTTGATAATCTGAATTCCTTAATCTTATTTCCCGTCCCGGGTTTAGTCCCTTGTGCTCAACAGAGGTTCTTCCCGTCCATATGTAGAGAATATTGGCAGCATCCTGCTCAAATTCGGCAGAGATCCCGTTCCTCATTCCCTGCCCTATTCCCAGGAGAATGACAAGAATGAAAATTCCTGAAGCAACAGAAAGTCCGGTAAGAAATGTTCTTAATTTGTTCTTTCGGATGGTGTCGAAGATCTCTTCCCAACGTTCCAGACTAAACATACTGCAGTGCCTTTACCTGATCTACTTTTTTGTCGTCGATGATCACCCCGTCCTTTAGGTTGACGATGCGTTTTGTCATATTGGCTATATCATGCTCATGCGTAACTATGAGGATGGTACGGCCTTCTTCATTGATCTTTTGAATAAGGTCCATGACCTCATAGGAAGTTTTGGTATCTAGAGCACCTGTAGGCTCATCGGCCAGTAAAACCTTTGGGTCACTGGCTAGCGCCCTTGCTATAGCAACTCTTTGCTTTTGCCCTCCCGAAAGTTCGTTGGGCAGGTGTTGTGCCCAGGGAGTAAGACCAACCTTATCGAGATAGGCCATAGCCCTTTCCATTCTCTCTTTGCGCTTCATGCCCTGGTAATACAGCGGCAGCGCAACATTATCGAGAGCAGATTTGTAGTTAATCAGGTTAAAAGACTGAAAAATGAAGCCCAGGAATTTATTCCGGTAACGGGCGGCAATCTTTTCATTCAGGTTTTTGATGGGAACACCATCCAGGGTATATGTACCGGCATCGGCTTCATCCAGCATTCCCAGAATGTTGAGAAGAGTGGATTTTCCAGAACCTGAAGATCCCATGATAGATACGAGCTCCCCTTCAGCAACATTAAAGTTTATTCCCTTGAGGACATGAAGGGAATTACTTCCGGTCTTATAAGACTTGTGTAAATCTTTGATTTCAATCATACGGGGTATAATTCCAATTTATAATCGGGGGTCAACCATTAGACTGGTAAAATCAAGAAATGTTACATTTTTCAAAAAAAAAGATTTCTGAAAAAGCACATTTTCGGGAGGGAAGGAAAGGAAAGAAGTAAATTACTCCTGGGCGCGGGATTTCTTGCGAGACCTCCAGATGAAGTAGGCAACCCCGGCCATTAGCAGGTATGGAAAGATCATCAAATACATGATCCCGTCATTGATACCTTCAGCGGCCGATTGACCTTCTTCAGTTTCAAGAACGGCGCGACACATAGCACACTGTGCATCTACATCTAACGTGATGAACAAAACCAGAGCTAATGTGAGCAGAATGCGGATCTTCATAATTAGTAATATGGCATCATAAACAAATAAACCAGCACCCCGGTTACAGCCACATACAGCCAGATTGGATAGGTATAACGGGCAATTTTGCGATGCTTTAGAACCTCTCCGGTCAGCCCACGGTACATGGTGAACAGCACAAGCGGAACTATGATGGCCGAAAGCAGGATATGGGTTATAAGGACAAAGAAATAAATATACCTAAGGGCACCTTCTCCTCCATATGGAACAGGTTCATTGCTTATCTTGGAAATTACATAGCTCACAAGAAATACCGCCGAAAGAAAAAATGCGGAGATCATTAAGTTTCTATGCCATATAAGTTCTTTGCTCTTCATTGCATAAAACCCCGTGATGAGGAACAATGCGGTGAAGAAATTAAGTACTGCATGGAAAAGGGGAAAATTGGTGAATCTTCCACCCATGATCTCATATCGCTCCGGCAGGTACATCAATATGAGCACTGCCACAGGCACCAGTATTGAGACGACAACAATTGCCGGCACCATCACCTTATCTGTATTTCTATTTATCATTGACGAGTTTCTTAGCGTCTGCAATTAAAATGTCTATTTGTGGCTGCTCTTCTCCCGGCTCTACTACAGCCTTGCGCGGTATAGAACCACGGTAATAGATGATAGGGTTACCGTAAGCATCTTTGCGTGATCTTATAAAGCCTTCCCTGTCGACCAAAGCAAAATAACCCGAATGTGCAAATCCACCTTCGGCTGCCTCATCTTCCCCGGCGTATATATTAAATCCCGCATTGGCAAGATCGTAGATCTCTTCCCGCTCCCCTGTCAACAAATGCCAGTTGTCATGTGTAATTCCGGTTCTTTCGGCATAATCCTTTAATACCTGTGGGGTATCATGTTGCGGATCTATACTGAAAGATGCTATTCCAAAATCATCATTTTCGGCAAACACATCCTGTACCTGCACCAGGTTATCTTTCATGATAGGACAGATGGTAGGACAGGTAGAAAAAAAGAATTCAGCTATATAGACCTTTCCTTCATAATCCTTATTGCTAATAGTATCTCCATGTTGATCGACGAACTCAAAAGGAGGCACCTTTTTCTTTTCCCCGTTCACCATGATGTAATCGAGTTCAATCCCGGCAGAAGCACGTTCTTCCTGCCCGTCTGAACGGTTTGAAGACACCACTTCCCGCTCGTTCACCCTGTCAATGATCTCCGGGATAACTATGATCCCAAAAATGAGGATCACAAGGGAAATTCCTATGTAGGAGTAGTTTTTCATTTATTGCTGAGTATTCTCTTTGTTGTATTTTTTTAGCTCCAAACGGTATTCGGCAAGGATCACCTTTACGTCGTCGTTCATTTTGTTATTCAGCACGTATATTGAACTGGTATCGTAGCCGTACAGTTCATTGCCGTCATCGTCATTATCTCTGCCTCTCAGTTTTCCATCCTTATCAATGATGAACACATTAGGGGTGGAAAGATCGCCGGTGAGCTCGAGATCTGTGTTAAGGCTGTCAAATAAAGCATTGATCTCTTCGGGAGAACCCGTCACGAATTTCCACTTTTTAAGGTCTATAACGTCAGAAATTTTTTCCTTTAGTTCTTCTACTTCAGCTGCGCTGCCTGTTGGAACTATGGAAACGAACTGGAAGTCCTTGAACTCGTGGTAGCGATCGTAGATCTTTTCCGCCAAATGGTAAGCATTACTAGAGTAATCCAGCGGTTCACTGCCGGGAAAACCAAGAATGGTGATCTTGCCATCAAAACTCACTTCTTCCTCTGCTTCCCCAAGACTGCTGAAGGATTCCAGCTGATAAATCTCCTGTGTAAGCACCGGTAATTTTGCGAAATTATTCACTCCCGAAGCGAAGAAAAGGTAGGCTACCAGAGGGAGGGCAAAAAGGACAAAAATGACAAAGAATTTTTTCATGTTATCTTTCCGGAAAGATGTGCACAAAAATAAAAAAAGGCGGTTTTAAAACCGCCTCTCCTTAATTTTTTAACGTTTAGAAATCCCAGGCTACCTGCCCCCTCTGTATTACCTCATGAACGTAATCTCCTTCGGTGAGAAGAATGAAAACGAGATAAACAATAAGGAAACCTGCTGTCCAAACCACAGAGCGCCTTAACCCTTTGGTCTCTCCTTCCATGTGCATGAAAGCCCAGGTAATGTAATATGCCTTCCAGATCGTAAGGACAATGAATATCCAGTTGATCAATTTAAGGCTAATGAAATATGTATGCATTAAAAAGTCTGGCTTGATAATTCCCAGTATAACTTCCACAAGAGTTATAACAGAAAGAATAATGAATACTGTCCAGATCCTTTTTGAGTTCGATTCGTGTGCGTGTGTAGTATCGTGTGCCATTTTAGTCCTTATTCCAGATTATACCAAATAGAAGAAAGTAAATACAAATACCCATACAAGATCTACAAAGTGCCAGTACAGTCCAACTTTCTCCACCATTTCATAGTGACCTCTTCTCTCGTAAGTTCCAATAAGTACATTAAAGAAGATGATGATATTGATAATCACCCCCGTCAAAACGTGGAACCCGTGGAAACCTGTAATGAAGAAGAAGAAGTCTCCAAAAAGAGGATTCCCATATTCATTCTTTTGAAGGTTTGCACCCTCAATAATGCCTATTCCTTCATTCTCTAGTTTAGCTAAAGAGGCCTGTCTCGAAAGCACTACCTTTTCGCCGGTCTCTGTCAACTCCTGTGTTCTAATGTGCAGGTTTGGATTAGCCTCAAAACCTAGCAACACATCTTCTATTGTAAAGCGCGGCAAAGTTGGTTCATCTGTAAACCAAAGTCCGTTTGACCTCATATGCTGAACTCTCTCGGTTGGCAAGGCCACCACAAATTCATCCAGCGCCACGCGGTGCCCTTCATCATCTACAACCTGAAGCACATTACCACCTCTGGTCTCAATAGCTCCGTAAGTTCCCTGTATGAAATTCTTCCACTCCCAGGCCTGTGACCCAAGGAAGATGACACCTCCAACAATGGTAAGCAACATGTAGAAGGTTACTTTTGCTCTCTTCATCTGGTGCCCTGCATCTACTGCCAACACCATAGTCACAGAGGAAAAGATAAGAATAAAGGTCATTAATGCCACATAATACATAGGAGCATCTACTCCATGCAAGAATGGAAAGTGATTAAAAACCTCATCGGCTATAGGCCAGCTATTAGAGAATTTATATCTGGCAAAACCGTAAGACGCAAGAAAACCGGAAAAAGTAAGCGCATCTGACAATATGAAGAACCACATCATCATTTTTCCATAGCTCACCTTCAAAGGTTGATTCCCACCGCCCCATGTTTTTCCTTCGGTACCTGTTCTGGTAACAGTCGCTTCCATAGAAAGAGTTTGATTTTTAAAGTATGGGCAAAAATAGGTTTTTTATTTATCTAAAGAAATATAAAAATAAAAACAGGTAGATCCAAAGGACATCCACAAAGTGCCAGTAAGTAGCACCAAGTTCTAATCCAAGTGTTTGCCCAGCATGGTATCGCTGTTTAAAATGGTTATAAATTATCACCAAAAGTACGATTATTCCTCCCAAAAGGTGCACCAAATGGGAGCCCACGATCAAGTAGAGAAAAGAAGTGGTAACACTACTTGCACTTCCGGTGAAAAAATATCCTGTCTCCAAAAGCTCACTAAAGCTTTCAATCTGAAGCGCAATAAAGACAAAACTCAGCAACAGCGTTGCCACAAGGTTTTTCATTGCGACAGAATGCTTATTCTGTTTTACAGCCCTTTCCGCAAAATGAAAGGTAACACTACTAAGAAATATTACTGCTGTACTCCACAACAAAGTGGAAGGAAGTTGCAGATCTGCCAGCCAGTCTGGACGATTTTTACTTACCACGTAAGCACTGGTAAGCCCTGCAAACATCATGGCCATACTTATGATCCCGAACCAAAGCATCATCTTCTTAGCTCTGTCCTGCTTGTGTTCGCGGGTTCCTTGTGTTAAATCCATACTCGAATTAATTTGTCTAATACATATATTATTTGCAGCAGAGTGATGTAAGACACACTCGCCAACATTAATTTTTTAGCCGATCTTTCATCCCTGTTTCTGTAAAGCTGTACGGCGTAATAAAGCATTCCCAATCCCAGTAGTAGCACAAGTACTGCAGAGAAAGGAGTAATAGAAAGGGCGCCAGTCATCCCTGTTACCGGGATCAAGGACACTATAATTGTCCAGACGGTATAAAGCACGATCTGTACCGCGGTACCTTTATCCCTTTTTCCGGTTGGCAACATGAAGAAACCGCCTTTTGCATAGTCATCGTATAACCACCAACCCAAAGCCCAGAAGTGAGGAAATTGCCAGAAGAACTGTATCATAAATAAGGTTCCCGGTTCAATGCCAAAATTTCCTGTAGCGGCGACCCAGCCCAACATGAACGGGATGGCTCCGGGAAAAGCACCAACAAAAACAGATAGCGGGGTTTTTGTCTTAAGCGGGGTGTAAACACTCACATAAAGAAAAATAGATATCGCTCCAAACATTGCTGTTCTGGGATTGATAAGATAGAGAATGATCAAACCCAGAATTGTGAGGGAACTGGCAATTATAAAAGCAGTATTGACAGACATTCTCCCCGAAGGTACGGGGCGGTTGCGCGTCCTTTTCATTAAAAGATCGAGATCTTTTTCCAGGATCTGGTTGTAAGCATTGGAGGCTCCCACGAGGCAGTAACCGCCAATGGACAGCATGATCACAGTGAGAAAATCAATAGATTCTGCTCCTAAGAAATATCCGGCAACCGAAGAAAAGACAACACTTATGGCCAGCCTTACTTTTGTAACTTCCTTAAGATCACTTACAAGGGAAACTGCTGGACTATGTACTTGGGTGTTTTCCAAAAAGGGCAATTTTGGCGCAAAGATAGTTCTTAATTGTTTTTTACCAAGAACCTACATCCGTTAAATTTTAAAGTGACATAAAAATCAATTCTTGATAATCAGCAAATTAACCCTTTACATATCGAAGTACCAGTTAAAAATATCGGTACGTAGTCCAATGTTGATCCAGTAGGTTGTATTATCGAAATGCTGCATACTATTCACCTGGGGATCAAAATTGCGGTAGATAAAACTTCCGAAGAACTTGAGGTTTGTTATAGGATTTACAATATAACCGACTTCAGTTTGCGCAAAGAAAGAGTCTGTATTATTTCCCTGGCCAATTTCTACACCGGTTTCCAGAGGACGGTCTTCTTCACTGCGGTAAATATTTCCGCCATAGTAATCGCCATTCTCAAAAAAATCAAAACCACGTTCTCCATAGATGGCTTTCACATGACCGTAATACCTCCCTCTTTTATAGCGGGCAATTGCCACCAATTCCCTAAAGTTTGCACCCCAAAGATGCGCCATTGATTGGTTGGCATGGCCGTAATTAAGAGTAATTGTGTTATGAGAATAAGTATAGGGCCGCACCTGGTTGTATTCGAGCTGCAAATGGAGATCCTCCACATTGAATGCGTTGAAATATTTGGTCCCTACCTGGAAACCGTGTTTGTTCTTCCAGCTACCTTCCCCTCCAAACACATCACTGGAAGAGAACTCGTCGATAAGCCACTGCCCGTAAGTGAGGAAACTGTTGTTCCATTTGTACTTGCCGGTAAGCCCGATAATTGCATTTCCTGCCTGTGCTCCGGTGGAAAATTCTATGGCCCGGTAAAAGATCACAGGGTTGAGATAATTAAGGTCAAATCCACGATTATTATCATTCTCCCACATTACAGATTCAAAAAAGCCAATATTAAGCCTCTTTGTCACATTATAGCTCAGGTAGTGATTTGCCATGAACTTGGTTCGGTAGGAATCCTCCCCGGTTACTTCGGGCCGCACATCTCTTAAAGACATCCAGGTATTAGTGTACTTTATTTTCCAGAAGGTGGTATTGAGCTTAAAGAAAGGATAAGGCGCGGCATTGTCACTTAAGAGCAGGGACCGGTAACCATCTCCAATAAAGTTCTTCCCATGTCCGAACTGCAGGTTGACGTATTTACCCGGACTAAAGGAAAGATAACCTTCAGCCACAGGATAATCATAAGCCTGCCCCATAAATCCTTTGGCGATACCGCGACCGGGAATGATCGCAGCACCTTCACTACCCGGCCTGATAGATTCGGCATAGCGGTTGAAATAATCGGCAAATCGACCCTGGTTCTCATATACCACCGAATAAAAACTGAGATTCTTCCCAAGACCTCCCTGGAAAATCGCGGCACGGGTATTATTGTAAGTTACATCCAGATCACTGTCGAAATCTTTCCCTACCTGAAGGTCAAGTCCAAAATCTACTGTGAACCAGTAATCTTCCCCTCGAAATGTAAAGAGATGTTCATTCCACACCTTTCTTCCCACCCATGAATCGACAGGTTTCTGCAGCCCTAAAAGCTCTTCTTCAAAATTGTAATAAGGCTGAACTTCAGAAAAAAGAAAGGGCTTGGAGGAAGTATGAAAGTTGGTTCCTATCTGGTTGATTTCATCTTCAAACCTACTGTACAATTCATGAGAGAGAGGTATATTGATCTCACTTTGCAGACGTGGGTGATTAAAATCGAGGGATTTGATCTTATCATACTCATTGGTGACCTCCACCTGGACATCCTGCTCTTCCCGTTTTGCCTGCACTACTTCCACGTCGTCCTTTGGCTCCGAAGATCTTACCGGCTCCATCTCCATTGGTATTCTCACCGGCATTCGGAACTGCATATTTATCGGTCTACTGTTGTAGGTTGCAGGCGATACCTGGGGAAGCTGATCAAAAACGCGAGTTATTTCCTCCTTTAGTTCAGGATAGGCAGCATCAATATAATTGATCTTAAAACTACCCTCTCTTGTCACTTCAAAAAGAACGATAACCTGTCCTTTATAATCTTCTTCAGAAATGACTTCTGGTATGCTGAAATTTTCTCTTACTTTTTTCTTCAGGGTACTGCTGAAACATTCTTCTTCCTGTTCGTATTGTACGGCCTCACATTCAGAAAAACGTGGGAACCTTTCAGGATCGCCCTGGAATGTCTGTGAAAAGCTGAAGAAGGGAAATAATAAGATGAGGAGCGGGTAAAATTTTATCATATCCTGCACTAAACTGAAGGTATTATAGGGGAAAGATACAGTTTTTTGGATTTCTGAAGTATTTTCCTTCACACAAAAAATCCCGCAGCACCTGCGGGATCAAAAATGACGTTTTTGAAGACTGTTTAATTTTGTATCCTAAAGGTGATCGGTAATGAGTATATTACTCCTACCGGGCGGCCTCCCTGCTTTCCCGGAATGAGTTCAGGGAATTTATTAATAACTCTTATTGCCTCTTCCTCCAGTTTGGGATGAGGCCCTCTTACCCCTACTTTTACACTTCCATCTTTCTCTACCCTAAAGCTTACGTATATCCTGTGAAGTCCACTCAACCCAAGTTCGCTGCCAAGACTGGTATCAAACGTCCGCCCTACCAGCTTATTTACTTTTTCACTAAAGCATTCTTTACGGGCATCATTATCGTTAAGACCTTCACAACCGGGGAAAATTGGAGCTACTTCTACCGAATGAATATTGAAATCTTCAATTTCATCCTCCTTTTCCACAAACTCCACTTCGGCTACCTCCAGGATCTTATCCTCACTTTCCGTCGACGCAATTTCGGTTTCTTCCACGTCCAGATCATTCTCCTTTATATCTATCTCCTCTACAATATCCCGGGGAGGTTCGGGAGGTTTTATCTCCTCCACTTTAGTAACAGGCACTTCGTCCTCCTCAAACTGATCTGCAAATACAAACTCCTCCTTAGCTATAGGACCGGCATCGACCTTCCACTCTATGAGTTGCCATACCAGAAGGAGCGCCAGGATAAGGCCCAGCTGAAAAAATAAGATGCTTTTCTTAGAAAGATCTGCTTTGGTGTTCTTCTTGTTTTCCATAATGATATATTTAGATATTAATGATTTCTGAAGCCAAAGCAGATATTTTAAATATCTTTTTAGTTAATCTATTAGGATAACCTCAAGAACCAGACCGAAGAGCAGCAACCGCAATAATAATTCCTACAGAAATACAAATCTCCCCTAGGAGGAACTACCAAAACAAAAAAATCCCGCAACAAGTGCGGGATCTTTTTATATAGTAAGCAACTAAGTTTAGTCTTGTACTCTAAATGTAATTGGAAGAGAGTAAAGAACCCCAACCGGTTGACCACGTTGTTTTCCGGGCTGCATTTTAGGTAGCATATTCACTACTCTTTCAGCTTCCTGTTGTAGACGTGGGTGTGGTGCACGGGCACCAAGAACAGTAACGGAACCATTCTTCTCGATTCTAAACTGCACATAGATCCTGTTGATCCCCGAAAGTCCAAGATCACTACCTAAACCGGTATCAAATCTACGGTTTACGAAATCATTGATCTTTTCACTCATACAGTCCTTACGGGCCTGATTATTCCTTTCTTTTTCACAACCAGGAAAAACAGGTACATCTTCAATTACTGCAAACGGAACGTCCCCAATTTCTTCTTCTTCCTCAACAACCTCTACTTCTTCAACCTCCACGATCTCATCCTGGTTGGTCTCAGTAGACTCAATAACCGTTTCTTCAACCTCTTCTTCATCCTCTACAATCTCGATAACCTCGGGTGCTGGTGGCGGTGGTGGCGGTGGCGGTGGTGGTGGTGTATTTAATTCGGTGATTGGCACATCTTCCTCTTCAAAGGCATCCATATCTACCATTCCGGTATCAATAGCTTCCCTGTCATAGGTTTTCCACTCAATCGCCCTCCAGGTAATGAAAAGCATCACGATCATTCCAATCTGGAAGAACAAAACACTTCTCCTGGATAAATCAGCTTTTGGGTTCTTTTTGGGTTTCATAATTCCGTTTTAATTATAGGTTGGCTAAAATAATTAATTTTTCATTAAATCTAAATTTATCTTAGCTTTTAACCTGATTAGATATTTCCTTAGTGACCATACGAAAACTCCGGCGACAAACACTCCTATCGTGTTGGCAAGAATATCATAAAAGTCCAGCTGTCGGTAACTGGTCAATGTATCCTGAAGAACCTCAATAAAAATGCCAAAGGCTATTGAAATTACAGAAATAACAACAATTCTCTTAAAAAGTCCTTTATCTTCAAATGTAAAGGTCGCAAAGAGCATCCACAGCAGGCCCAGACCAAAATAGGCTCCTCCGTGCATCATTTTATCACTCATCCCGAGATCTTTTACAGGTGTATCTGCAAGATTGATGAGAGACAGGTATAGAATAAGGCCGGTATAGAGAATAGCCGGCAGAAGGAAAATGATCTTAACCTTCGACAACTTCCGTGTATTCCTCGGCGCTTAGAAGATCATCAATTTGAGAAGCATCACTAAACCGGATCTTCACCATCCAACCCTCACCATAAGGATCTGAATTCACCTTTTCGGGCTCATCTTCTAAACTTTGGTTGAATTCAATGATCTCTCCAGAAAGTGGCGCGAAAAGATCTGAAACTGTTTTAACGGCTTCCACTGTTCCAAAAACCTCTTCTCTTTCTAAGGTTTCGTCTACAGTTTCAACCTCAACATATACGATATCACCCAATTCTCCCTGTGCAAAATCTGTGATCCCTACGGTTGCAATATCGCCTTCAATTTTTACCCACTCGTGATCGTTGGTGTATTTTAAGTCTCTTGGAATTTTCATCGGTTGGTGTTTTATTATAGCAAAGTTAATTTTTTAATTCTTTAAGTCAAGCTTCCACAATTAATTTCCGAAGTTATATCTCAAGGTTACACCAGATCTTATGGTGGTTTGTGGATAGGCCGTGGAGATAGCGTATTCAGAGAAACTGTGATCGTAGTAGACCAGTGCCGTTAGGTTCTTGGAAAGGGCGTAATCTGCCGTAAAATTTATCGCCCAGATATCCTGCCCTGCCGTTACCTGGCTGTTATCAATATCGAGATATCTAATCACCGTCTCATTGTGACGATAGGAAATATCTGCCTTGAAATTGAGGTCACTGCTAAGGATCCTTTGTCGGCCGCCAATCTTGGTGTCGATCTTGAGATCCTTTATCCTGTACCCCAGTCCCAGGGTATATTGGTTTCCGCTTATTTCGGTAAGCAGATTGTTGTCAAAGCTCAAGGAAAGTGCCCTGTCTTTCTGAACATCGGCCAGGATCTTGATCGAATTTGCCATTTCCATGTCTATCCTAACCAGCGGACTAAACTGCTCGGTCAGGTTAATGTTCGAAAAGAGGATCTCGCTTTTGTAATTTCCGGCCTGGTCAAGATCATGGGGAGTTTCAGGATCATAATCCAGGTTGGTCTGGAACTGGTTAATGGTATAACCTGCTGTATATCCATGGTTGATAGAGAACCTTTTGAAGTTCTTTCTGAACCATGGCAGGCGCATAAAGCCGGTGTATTTTAAATTCCAGTTAGGTAGCGGGAAATCTTTAAATGCCCCTAAAGAAATCTTCCCGGGATCGGTGCCGGAATATGCCGCAAGGAATGCCGGAAGCAGCACATTTTGACTGTTCCTACCAAAACCTATGGGGTAACCAAATTGATCTGTATCATTTGGATCAAGACCGTTTTCTACAGCCAGTCTTCTCGCAATCTCAAGCCTGTTCTCCCTGAACTGCTGAAAGTTTGCTGAAGATTCAGCAGTACTTTGATTAAATGCTGTCCCAAGAAGTATGGTGGAAATATTGAAGTTTCCAAAGGTGTATGGAGTCAGCGGAATGTATTGATCTCCAATTACCCTGTAATTTTCCTGAAAGGTTTCAGAATACAACCTGCCGGCGGTAAGCTGAATGGTAAGGTCTGGCAGAAGCGAAACTTCTGCGTTGATTCCAAGTTGTTCGTTCTCAACCTGAGTATACTGTTGGTTGAAATCCTCATAAAGTGTAAGCCAACCCTTTCTTGCAGCCATATACCTCACCTCTTCCTGGCTTCCCAACGTGAATCCAAAGGTTGGATTCCAGGTGCCCATAAACCCAATGTCATTCGTATAACCGGGAAGGTAGATCCCGTTGTTCTCCTGATAGTTGACCTGTATTCTTTGAATTGCCGTAAGTAATCCTACGAATGTATTATAGGTACGGTCTCCGGCACTTAGCCGTGAGGCATCTGCCGGGGTAATGGTATCCCGGGCATTGCGATTAAGGGTTGGTACTGCTCTGCTTCTCTCCTCAATAGTCTTTGCTCCTCCCGGACGCGTCCTTTTCTTCAACCCGATATAATCGTATAGGGTTTGCATTTCGAGATTCGCATTTACCTGATGCACATTGGAATTCTGAACACTATTTCCGAGGTCGGGAACATCCTCAAGAGTTTCGAAGATTTGAGATCCCCGCTCCCACTGGAAATTTCCTGTGTAGGAATACGTGGTTTTCAAAAATTCCAGGGCAGGTATTTTCGAGAAAGGCAGATCGTAGTTCACCTGCAGGGACTGGAAATGTTGATTTGGAATTCCGGTATTAAAGAATCCATCCCAGACTCCCGTAGTGGTATCGGGATTATTGTCTTCATCTAAATAGTTGCGCACTACCCTGTTGGTTGAAGAATCAAAGTTCAACCTTAAGCTCTTGGTGAAATTGTAGTTGATGGTGTACTGCCAATCGAACAGGAAGTTTCTTTGGTACAGCGTGGGAATTCCATTTATAAAACCGGGTGGTAAATTGATCTCCCTGAATTTCTGTTCATTGTACTGCCTGAAGATCGTAGAACTTGCAGCAATGTTAGAAGGAAACAGGTTAAAATTAAAGTCCCGTAAAAGGGCAAAATAAGCGCTGCTGTCTAAAGCCTTTATGTTCTTAAGGGGTTCAATATTGACAGGAGCAAAGGTGTAATCGTAGGTTGCACCTACCCTCACGTTTTGATCAAAGGCGTCTTCAATTTCAAAATCCCGGTGATCCACCTGATTGTAACTACCGGAAACACTAAGGTTTTCGATATCGTATGGCATAGGTTTGCCATCACCAATTCTTTCCTTTCTCAGGCCTATTACATTGATGCTTTGACGACGGGTATAATCTTCTGCTCTCTCCCTTAGGTCATCTCTTATCTCATCGTTTGCCGCATTGTCCAGCACATTTTGAAGCTCAAGATCGAGAAATTCGGGATCGTATTTTGGAGTGATCAATTCCTCCCCGTAACTATAGCTCACCGGGATCCTTACGCCCCAGGTTGGTGGCAGCAATTGTCCCATATTGAGGTTGCTCACCACATCGTATTGCATAAGATCTTCCCTGCTCCTTTGGTTTGGCCCCTGTTCAAGAGATCCAAATCCTACGGTGCTTCTTCTTCCTGTAGCCGAAAGATTTGCGAAATCGGCTACGTTCGCATCCATATTTACGATCGCTGCCCATCCGCCTTCATTGTTCAATTCTGAAAGCCGGAGTTCATTGAACCAGACTTCTCCACACAGGTTTCGGGAAGAGGCTTCAGAAAGACCATTTTTAACACCCAACATCAGCATCCTTACGTTCCCAAAACTCGGATTTCCTTTGATCCCTATCCTTAACTGTCCTACTTCATAAGGAGCTTCGGCCGACACAGGTTCACCGCTTTCGGTGAAAAAATTTAATTCGGTATTTACAAAATTGGGGTTTCCAATAACTGTAGCTTTTATCTCCTGCAACAGCTCGAGGGACAGGTTCATCCTGTTCTCTTCGGGCCAGATCTCAGAGGCTGAAGCTGCACCGTATTCTGTAGGCTTCAGCGGAATCTCCACCTGGTAAAAGTTATCTGTAAAATCTGTACCTATCCGCATAAAAGCCACCAGTTCACCTTCCTGCCATTTAAGCCTGTTCACGAGTGGTTCTGCGTGAATGAACATTTCCAGATTCTTGTACTGCCTCATATCCAGCTGGAAGTTCTTGTAAACTCCTCTCGAGTCCTGTGGCTCAAGATCGCAAACCACTAAAGATAACGACTGTTCATTCTGGCGCACCCTGGTGTTGTTGTTCATCAACTCCTCCCTGTCAACTCCAGGAGGTAAAACGTATGGGATTGGCTGCCTGTTCTCATTCTCCTCAATACTCACTGAAGCTACAGTGAAGGTGGTATTCTCATTGGTAGGGTCAGATTTGTCCGGGTCAAGAGTTTGGGTGTAACGGCGATAATCCCCCCGTACAAGATCCATGGTCCCGAACCGCAGCACAGTTGGATCTTCAAATTCTGTGAGATACATCCTCATGAACCTGATGGACCTGAAATCCCCAATTCCTCCCCGGGCAGCGGTAGGTTCATAGATGGGCACCTTGAATTGTAACCACCTCACCGGCATTTGTTGCCCGTTAGGAAGATCTATGGAAAATTCCTTGACATCGGTAATATACTGACTATTATCTATACCCATCCCGGGATATACCGGCACATCATATTCGTAGTAGCTGTCTACCGTATTCATAGTATTGTCCCGGTTAAGGTCTTCAACGGTAGGCAAAGTGGTATTACCGCGGTTAGTATTCGTAACATCTGGAGGGGAGTTCCCCTGGATCCCGTTATAGTCGAAGTAGCGATCGAGAATTCCTCCGGAAGCATTTAAAAAGTAGTTATAGTTATCGGCTGAAGGATCGGGAAGATTAGCAAAAGCACCAAATCGTGCAGCCTCCTGCAAATCGTCCAGACCATCATAACCAATATCCTGGTTTAGCCGCTCCTGCCCTTCAGTGTTGAATGCATAGATAAGGGATTGATTGGATGGCACCTTTCCGAATTCTGTAGGTGTGGTATTTTCAAGGCCACCATTAGGCGGGAGGCCGTTTTCATATTGTTTTCTTCCGTCTTTTAATACATCTTCAGAAATATTTCCAAGGTTGAAGACAATTTTACCACCGTCATTACCTGCATTTTCCGAATAAAGGAAAGGATCCATCATCCAGAATTCAATGTATTCTACATTGCTCTGTTCAAAATTCGTAGCATTTAAAGCCCGGCTGATCCCTCCAAAGTTCTCTGAAGGATTTGGCAGCGTATTCCCGCCCATAGCCGAAGGATTGTAGTTATAAGGCCCTCTTACGCTTGGGTAGTACGCAAGGTCCATGGTGTAGAGTACCTGCGATTGGCCCTGTACCACATCCACATTTGGGAAGATCTCGTCCAGGAATACCCGGCGGGTGGCATAACTGGACAGGTCGGCATCTGTAATACCCGATGGTCTGCTGCTTCCGTAGAAAATAGGATCAATAGAATACCAGGCGAGTTTTGCTCTTTTGTAACCTGTAGCGAGGTCACCATTGCCCAGCTCGCCGCCAAATCCAAGGGGCACACTCGATAGCTCCCATCCCAGGGGATTATCAATGGCAATAGAGGTCTGTGCTGCTTCAAAATCATCCACATAGGTGGTAGCCCTTCCTTCAAACTCACTTCCTTTTGGCGCCCCGGGAACCAGGTAAGCTACTTCCCCTCTAAGGGAGAGATTGGAGATCACATCGGTATCTATGTTTGGCAGCCTGTTTACCCAGCGTGTCAAAAAGGGCAGATCTGTAGAGTAATTGAGGTTGAGACCAAGGATCGTATTATTGATAGGCTCGTAGCTGTAGTTAGATTTCTGGGTAAGCGGGCGCTCGTTCAGGTTGAGATAAGTAGCTCCCATAAGGAAATTCTCATTAAAGAGATGTTCCACATGAAGGCCGGTGAACCTTTTAGTTTGCTGCCCAAAAAGAGCATTATTTTCTGTTGATACCTGGATGGGAATGTTGGATGCGAGCAAGGCCTCATCCAGGATCTGCACCCTTCCAAACTGGTAATTGACCACGTAATCCACTCCTTCCTGCAGCACTCGCCCTCCGGCAGTTACTGTGACAGAACCCTGCGGCACATTAAAAGCCCCTATAGGAATTCCTTCAACATTTGAGGATTTGTAACGCCCGCGAAGCTGAAATTTGTTCTTCTCTGCCTGCTCCTGTTCTGCCTGCGTCTTAGTGGTGTTATAAAGCGCCCGAAAAACATATTTTTGCTGATTAGCATTCCAGGTCTCGGGAATCTCATAAACCTCCGATCCTGCATTGGGATTGGGATCCAACTGGTTAAATAAATAGCGACCAAATGGCTCCACAGAGGTGAAAATGATGCTCCCATTCTCGGGATTAATGGTTATGCCCGGCACGAAATCAAAAAATCCGTCACCACCTACAACAGGATCGCCGGCAAGATTCAGGTTGTCGAGATTGAAAACCTTGAGGAGGGTTGTTTGCTCCACATCTTCGGGTAGAGGCACGCCATCTACGCCTGTTATGTAGTTAAGGGGTTGAGGATCTGTATAAACGATGTTCATTCGAAAATCTTCCCTCTCAAGGTTAAAAGCTCCGAGGTTGTAGATGTTCTTCATCATAAGGTCCCAAACCGGTTCATCAACATTGGTCACGGCACTCTTAAGCATTTTTACTACCAGGTTTTGAGATACAGAAGACTCGTCTGTTCCCCCGGAAGCATCAATACCGTCACTGGCAAATTCCCCCACCTGGTAAACTTCCCCTCCTACGGTATACTGAAATGCGACCCCAAGGATCTCATCGCTGGCCAACCTTTGGTTGAGGGAGATATACCCAAGCCTGGAATTAAGTTTATATTCTGAAGGCTTTAGCTGTCTTGCATTTTCCAGCTTTACGTAATCCCTGCCTTCCGAAACCTGCAGGCCTCCAAACCCGGCTTCTACTCTTGCCACGTCCCGAATAGCAGGAGTAAGTACCGATTCCTGAGCCCCTGTAATTCCAAATGGGTTAAGGTCGTTATTGCGGTTATCGGCAAAGGCACCGGCAGGCCTGTTAAAAAACCCGGCAGGCGGATTCTCGAGGCCGATGTTGCCCGGCACAGGTGATTCCCCAAGGTCCTGGATGGCAACAATGTTGCGGGTGTCGGTAAGATTTTGAACGTTGTTCGTCCTGTTGGTCACCCAAACCTGAACTCTGGTGATCTGTACGTTGGAATTTATAAAGGGGTAGTCTTCAAGAGCTTCGTCGTAGTGGTCGCGAAAGTAATGAGCCAGGAAGAAGTGCCTGTTCTCGTCGTATTCAATGGCAAATTTCTCGAATTCCTGAACTGTCGCCCCACCTTCAACATTTACCGTACGCCGCTCACTCTTTTGTTCAGAAAAGACTCCCGTAATTGTGGTTTTACCGAATTGCAGCTGAGTCTTTAAACCAAAAAGACTTTGAGCCCCCTGGATCAAAGCTGAATTTAGCGGCATATTAATATTACCAACCTCGATCTTTTGAATGATATCATCTTCGGTAGGCGTGTATTCCAGCTTCAGCTGATTCTGAAAATCAAAAGTGGATTCGGTATCGTAGTTGGCAGTCACTTTAAGACGCTCCCCAATATTTCCAAGGAGACTCAGCTGTATCCTTTGATCAAAATCGAAGGTAAAGGTACTTCTGTTACGCGGGGAAAAAGCCGGATTGTCCCGCTTGGAATATAAAATCCCCAGATCCAAAGCGACCGATCCCTGTGGAATAAGCTCAATATCCCCACCTCCAAAAATATTCTGAAAAAAACCTGAATTGACGTAGAACTCCGGAAGCAGATCCCGCTGACTCTCCTCTGTTCCTTCTTTCCTGCCCGAAATAGCATCAGATTTTTCCTGAAAGTAACGCTGCATTTCCTCTTTTATCACCAATTCCTGATATTCTTCGGGCGTGAGGATCAAAGGAGCC
The DNA here is from genome assembly GCF_035607535.1 of Salinimicrobium aquimaris. NCBI lineage: Bacteria > Pseudomonadati > Bacteroidota > Flavobacteriia > Flavobacteriales > Flavobacteriaceae > Salinimicrobium > Salinimicrobium aquimaris. The sequence continues at coordinate 400,991 of NZ_JAYDZX010000002.1, read as the reverse complement.
GAAATATTTATTACTCCGAGCGTCTCGGTATAGATATAGCGGTCAAGAATAGGATCATAGGTGTAGGAAGCAACTATACTGTTAGGGTTTGGCATCCTAAGTTTACCTAGGGAATATCCTGTCTTTGTCGTATCCTGTTGTACAATGGTATCTTGAGCGAGGGCAGGCAAAGACACTACCAGCACACATAGAAGCGCAAAGGAATTTGACAGCCAAAACCTATAACTGTAGTTCTGCCCCAAAGGAATTATAATTTTTTAAGTGCCTGCTTTATAAGAGATTCCACCGAAGCATCGGGTTCTTCCTTCACAATTCTCTCCACCACTTTCTCAGATTGCTTTCGGGTATATCCCAGGGTCTCTAAAGCAGATAACGCTTCTTCGCGGTTTGTATTGCTCTGTAGTGGGGAAACTTCCTCCATTCCAAAGACTTTTACGATTTTGTCCTTAAGGTCAATGATGACCCTTTGTGCTGTTTTTGCTCCTATCCCTTTTATCCCCTGGATGGTAGCCACATCTCCTCCAGCTATGGCTTCCATGATCTGCCGGGGCTCAAGGGAAGACAACATACTACGCGCAGTGCTTGCCCCTACTCCCGAAACAGAGATCAATAACCTAAAGATCTCCCGCTCGGTCTTTTCCCAAAAACCATATAAAGTGTGAGAATCTTCCTTGACTTGCAGGTGCGTATATAACTGCAGCGATTCCTGCGAAGGGATTTGAGAAAATGTATGAAGGGAGATGTGTATGAAGTAACCCATTCCGTTGCAATCGATCACCACATTCGTGGGATTCTTCTCAACCAGACGGCCTTTAATACTGTAGATCATGGAAAGTAGAAGCTTAGTATGCCAAATGTACTAAAATTCATACGACGGGAAAACAACTATCTTCTCTACTTGATACCCTTCAAAAATGACATTTTTGAAGGGTACTTCTGTAAAAATCAGGAGCGGGAAAATTTTACTTTTTCCCGCACCTCGATATTTTTTTATTACTGCTCCCGCTTCGCTTTCTTTTCCTTTTCCTGGGCGTCAACCACTGCTACTGCAGTCATGTTGACGATCTCCTCCACGCTTGCCCCCAACTGTAAAACGTGTACGGGTTTATTCATTCCCATAAGGATTGGCCCTACAGATTCGGTCTTGTTGAGCTCCTTAAGCAACTTGTAAGTACTGTTCCCTGAATCCAGGTTTGGAAAGATCAAGGTATTCACTTTACGACCTGCCAGCTTCGAAAAAGGGAATTTCTTCTGCAGCATTTCACTGTTGAGCGCAAAATCGGTTTGCATTTCGCCATCAACAATAAGATCGGGATAGAAGCGATGCAAATAATCTACAGCTTCTTTTACTTTTTCGGCTTTTTCATTTTTGGAGGAGCCAAAGTTGGCATAGGAGATCATAGCAATGACGGGTTCCATTCCAAAAAGCCTTACGGTTCTTGCTGTCATTTGCGCGATTTTTGCCAGCTCCTTTGCTGTAGGCTCTACATTTACTGAGGTGTCACTTATGAACAAGGGTCCGCGGGAAGTATTCATAAGGTTGGTCGCCGCAACCTTTGATACTCCTGCAGCTTTTCCAATGAGTTCCAGCATTGGCTTGAGCACTGTGGGATAAGCTCTGGAATATCCCGAGATCAATGCATCTGCATCCCCGGCATTCACCATCATAGCGGCAAAATAGTTGCGCTGCCGCATCAACAGCTGGGCGTCATAGCGGGTAACGCCTTTTCGCTTACGGCTTTGCCAGTACACTTCGGCATAGCGGTTACGCCGCTCGTTCTCATCGTCACTTTTGGAATCTATAATGTCAACATCATCCGCGTGAAAATCGATCTCCCGCATAAGCTCTTCAATGACATCCCGGCGGCCCAAAAGAATTGGTTTTGCTATACCTTCGTCATGAGCGATCTGTGCTGCCTTGAGTACATCCAGATGGTCTGCTTCTGCAAAAACCACTTTCTTCGGACTCATTTTTGCCCGGTTCATTAGCAGGCGGGTGATCTTATTATCATTACCCATTCTTTCAAGCAGCTCATCCTCATATCGCCCCCAATCCTGAATCGGGTTTTTGGCCACCCCACTCTCCATAGCCGCTTTGGCCACTGCCGGCGGTACCTGAGTGATAAGTCTGGGGTCAAAAGGTTTTGGGATGATATAGTCCTTTCCAAAAAGGAGCTTGGTTTCGCCGTAAGCAATATTCACCTGCTCGGGCACCGGTTCCTTGGCAAGAGCAGCAAGGGCTTTAACCGCCGCCATTTTCATCTCTTCGTTGATCTTTGTCGCCCGCACATCAAGGGCTCCCCTGAATATAAAAGGAAAACCAAGTACGTTGTTCACCTGGTTAGGATGATCACTTCGCCCGGTAGCCATTATAATATCCTTGCGGGTAGCAACTGCAAGGTCATAATCGATCTCGGGTTCGGGATTTGCCATGGCAAAGACAATAGGTCGCTTTGCCATTTTCTTCAGCATCTCGGGGGATACAATATTTCCGACAGAAAGTCCTAGGAATACATCGGCTCCATCCATTGCTGCCGATAAATTCTCGTACTTCTTTTTAACCGCAAATCTCTTCTGAAGATCAGAAAGATCATCCCGGTCCCTGTGCAATACTCCCTTGACATCAAACATGATGATGTTCTCCACTTTTACCCCCAGCAAAACATAGAGATTAGCACATGCGATCGCTGCCGATCCCGCACCGGAGATCACTACTTTCACCTTTCCTATCTTTTTACCTGCAAGATCCAGGGCATTGAGCAGAGCCGCCGAAGAAATTATAGCTGTACCATGTTGATCGTCGTGCATCACCGGAATATCCAGCTCTGCCTTTAATCTGCTTTCGATCTCAAAAGCTTCGGGAGCTGCAATGTCTTCCAAATTGATCCCTCCAAAGGTGGGAGCAATATTTTTTACAGTTTCCACAAAAGCATCCACATCTTTTGTGTCTACTTCAATGTCAAAAACATCAATATCGGCGAAGATTTTGAAAAGCAATCCTTTTCCTTCCATCACGGGCTTGGAAGCTTCGGGACCTATATCTCCAAGACCCAGAACGGCTGTTCCATTGGAGATCACCGCCACCAGGTTACCCTTGGTAGTATATTTATAAACGTTCTCAATATTTTTATGAATCTCAAGGCAAGGCTCTGCAACTCCGGGAGAATAGGCCAGCGAAAGATCCCGCTGGGTAGAATATTTTTTGGTAGGCACCACCTGTATTTTTCCCGGGTGGGGCTTGGCATGATAGACAAGTGCTTCGCGCCTTTTGCGTTCGTTCTTCATATTTCCCTGTTTTTTTCAGGTGGTACAAAGGTAACAGTTTAGCAATTATAGCTCAGTGATGCAGGTCATTTTTTAGCCTGCCTCGAACTTACGGGTCATTGAGATCCTGTTGATAAGATCTTTACCTGAATCTCACCTCATCTGGCGGCACCAGCTCATCCAGCTGCACATGATATTTCTTCGGAAGCAGCTCCAGCCCCAGTTGATAGGAGGCATTCATCCAGCCAAAGCCTGAAGTAGTAATGTAATCAAATTCAGTTCCTACGTTACCATATTCGGCATAGACTTTATGAGTGGCATCGACCACATCATACTTTTCGGGGATCGTGCCGTTATAATCCACGGCATTTTTCGTGATCATCCAAAGCCATCTGTAGATCAATTCATGAGCCTCCTCTTCATATCCATAATTCAGCAGGCCCTTCCAGAGCAACATTTGATGGGGTGCCCAGCCATAGGGATAATCCCACTGCCGCTGTACCTGGTTCGCAGCAGTCGCTGCTACCGATTCCTTTGCGCTGGAAAGTATCCCGCCCTGTGCCTTTAGATCTTCCATTAACTGCGGAACCATGGCCTCTGCCTGTTCTTCGGAAGCAAGTCCGCTCCACAGGGGATAGAAATTTGTAGCTGAAATATACCCGGTTTGTTCCCCTTTTTTGAAGTTGTAATCATAAAAGTTTTCCACTTTCTCATTCCAGAGGTAATTATTCACCAATTTTTTTCGCTCTTCAGCTTTTTCCTTCCAGTAGTCATCAGAGTAGGTTTTTCCTTCTGAAGTCATGAAGCTTCCGCCGAAGTATTTATTTATTAGATGTTCAAAATCCTTCTCGTATTTGTAAAGCAGGGAATTGAGATCTACTGTGTTTAAATGTGCCGCGCGATTTTCCAACCTCCAGGAAGTGTCGTGACCACTTTCCCTCAATGTCCTGTCATGAAGGAAATATTCGTCTACTTCCCGGTCCTGAATTTCCCCCGACCGGTATTTTTCCACAAACTCCGGAACCTTCAGACCATGCTTGCCTGCAAATTGCTGAAGCACCTCGTCAAAATGCCCTTTTTCGGTCTCCGGCGGGATACCTATTCCCTGGGCGAAATACCTGTTGAGGCCATTCCTTGTCAGCCTCTCGCCCTCCACCATCCAAACCTGTTCATATTCCTTAATTGCAGCTTCAAGAGCTTTCCGTAGCCAAACCTTGTCCTTTTCTTCCATGGCTTTATATACTTCCCGCACAAAAGAAGACATGAACGGCGGCTGGGTACGCGTCAAGTAGTACGACCGATTGGCGTTAAGGATCTTGCCGTAGTGGTTGATCTGGTAAATAAAATTATCCACCATTGCCCTGGCCAGGTCAATTCGGCCATCAACAAGCAGTCCTATGCCTTCGAAATAGCTGTCCCAGCCGTACATTTCGTTGAACCTGCCGCCGGGAACCACGAAGGGAACTCCGCGGCCGTTCTCAATTTTTAAGGCGAGGAGACCCGGCTTATATTTTATAGATTTTACGTACTGCGGAGTTATTTTCTGCGGAAGAACTACTACTTCAAATCCGCTCAATTCATCCTGCAGATCTTTGTAATAGTTAATTCCTGAAGTGTCTGTTGCCGGAACATACAGCCGTTGCACGCCATCTGAAGCTTTGGTGTCTCTCAGAATTTTTCTCAGGCCTTTGCGATCAATAGTTCGGGTGAGGTCGTCCCAGAATTGTTCTTCAATCCGGCGTGAAATGCGCTGGGTAGGTGGCTCCTTTATTCTTTCAAGTGAAATCCTGAGACTGTCCTTTTCTCCGGCCCTTGCTATTGCCAGTTCCTGAAGCAGGTTTGACAAATAATAGATCCGGTTGATCTCTACGGAATCACCTTCTGAAAGAGGGACCAAAAATGGCATTTTTGGATCATCTTCTACGGTGATTTTTTTATCCAGATCTGTATCGGCCTGCTGAAGAAGTCTCGGCATGGTCTCATCCACCTTCAGCCGCAGTTCCTGCGCCCCGGCAGAAATGTTCAGAAGAAACCAAAAAGAAATAAAGGCTGAAAAAAGCTTTTTTGACACCATGACTTTTCCGTTGAAACTGAAAGTTACAAAATTCTGCCTGAGGAAAAGATATGCTTAATCTTTTAGGAAATCAATATTTCGGGTTAGTCCGCTATACTTGGTACGTTTCACCGCCGACTTCTTAAAGACCTTCCGGAAAGTATCTTCGGTGATCTCCTCCCAGTCCTTTTTGCTCATGCTGAGCAGCTCGGGCTGTGGATCGAAAAGTGGTTCACGATGAGGTTTTGAAAAGCGATTCCAGGGGCAAACATCCTGGCACACATCACAACCAAACATCCAATCATCGAATTTGCCCTTCATCTCCTGCGGCAGCTGATCCTTCAATTCAATGGTAAAGTAGGAGATACATTTGCTGCCATCTACCTTATAGGGCTCTACGATGGCTTCTGTTGGGCAGGCATCAATGCAGGCGGTGCAGCTTCCGCAGTGATCGGTCACAGGGGTATCATAATCCAGCTCCAGGTCTACGATCAATTCAGCAATAAAGAAAAAAGAACCGGTTTTTTTGGACAGGAGATTGGTATTTTTTCCTATCCAGCCCAGACCACTTTTTGCAGCCCAGGCCTTGTCCAGCACCGGCGCCGAATCCACAAAAGCCCTTCCTTCCACCTCGCCTATTTCCTCCTGAATAAATTGCAGAAGCTGTTTAAGCTTGTCCTTAATAACAAAATGATAATCGGTCCCGTATGCATACTTACTGATCTTATAGGAATCCTCCCGCTGACTTTCTTCAGGAAAATAATTAAGCAGCAAGGAAATGACACTTTTGGAACCTTCAACAAGTTTGGTAGGATCCAGTCGCTTGTCGAAGTGATTTTCCATGTAGTGCATCTCGCCGTGCATGTTGTTCTTCAGGTAATTTTCAAGGCGAGGGGCTTCCTCCTCAAGAAATCCTGCTTTGGAAATTCCGCATGACAAAAAGCCGAGGCGTTTGGCTTCGGCTTTAATTATATTTGAATAATTACGAGCTGTTGTTTTCAAAAAAAGAATTGAACAGCTAATTTAAAAATTAAAAACTGGAGATTATTGCAAAGCAGGATTTAATGGTTTAAAAACTCCGGCATCATTCTCTAATCCTACCCATGCATGTAGAGTCCACCCTCCTGCCTCACAATTTACTGACCATACATCCTCAGAACCTATAAATCCTTCAGGAGGATTGGTATATTCAATTTCAGGATCACATTCGGGAATCGGTATAAGATATTCAGCTGCCACGAACATCATTTCTCCATTTTCATCAGGATGATAGACCAAAATCTCTGGCTTCAATAATTCAAAGTTCATGTCAACATATTCTGGTTTCACATAATGTATACCCATCCCTGAAACCAAAGGACTGGCCTCAACGTAGCCCTGAGCCAGAGCAACTTTAAAATTTTGAAATCTGCTCATAGCTTTTGTAAGCATTTCAAGCTGATCCTCGGCAGTTTCAGCCTTCTCTAATTTAAAATCAAGGGTTTCAAAAATTTCTTCTTCTGCCGTGTCATGACTACAGGATACTCCTAACATCAAAATAAGTAACAGGGCTGGCTTAACGAGTAGCAAAATTCGGTTTTTCATCTTATTATATTTAGTGGTTAATAATCAATTAAAATTCTATTTCAAGATCATGTCATAATCTGAAGCAGTTTTTAAAACCTGCTGGATTATTTCCGGAGACACAGATTTTTCTGCAGCATTAGACTCACTCTCAGGAACTCCATACTTTTCAAAAAATTCCGAAAAACCTTTAGGGCTATGAATATTTACCCATTTACAAACTTTGTCTCCTGAATTCTTGAATGTATGCACCGTGTTTGGCGGAAGATCTACAGATTCTCCCTTCTTAATTGTTTTTCGGGAACCATTTATTATAAAATCCATTTCTCCCTCCAGAATATGAAAGGCTTCATGATATTTGGCATGACAATGTGGTGGTGGTCCTGGTACATTTGGCTGGGATTCTCCTATAGCTAAATCATAGTTTGCTGATAATTTTTGAGGAGATACTCTGTGTCCTAAAACCCAAACCTTATTTAAATTATCCATTTTATGAGATTTTTGTCTCGTAAATATATTTTTTAATTTTTAAATTTCAAAATTTTATAAGACATTTGTCTTATGAAAGAAAAATATTTAGGAACCGGACGGAGAAATCAAAAACTGTTAACTCGAGACAAAATTCTTGAAAGTGCTCAAGATTTAATGGGAAAGGGAGATGACTTTACTTTGGAAGACATTGCTAAAAAAGCTAAAATTTCCAGAGCTACAATTTACCGCTATTACTCAAGTGTGGAAATTTTGGCCGCAGAAGCCATTCTTGATCTCAACACTAAAAGTTCGGAGGAGATAATTCTAGAAGTTAAAGACCTGGAACTTAAAGAAGCAATCTTAGCTATTCAAGATTATTATAACAATCTCACTATAGATCATGAAGCCGGTTTTAGAAAATATATGAGCTTTGTATTAAATGCCGATAAAAGCAAGGAACTGCGTGGAGCTCGTAGAAAGAAAACTCTTTTGATGCTACTTCAGGAAAGAGTAAAAGATATGAATCCTGTTGAATTGGAAAATCTGGCCAATCTTGCTACTGTTCTAATGGGAATAGAACCTTTTATTGTAACAAAAGACGTTTGTCATCTCAACAATGAGCAATCTAAAGAAATTCTTAAATGGGGTATGGATAAGGTCTTGGAATCAGCTTTAAAAACAATATAAAAGTATTAAGAGGAGAAACTTTATCATGAATATTTATACATTAACATGGTTAATTCACCTCCCATTTACTATTAACACTGTAACTTCTTCATTTTAAACTGACAATCAACGGGGCCAAAAAATGCGATTTAGAAGATATCATTTTCGTAGCTCAAATTCTAGAACGGCATTCTTTGGTTTGAGGGTAATGAGTGGCTGAATTTCTATTTCTTCTTTTGCTCCCGAAATTTGGTAGCGGGAAACCAATTCGGCTATGCTCATGATCATTTCATACATAGCAAAATTGTTGCCAATACATTTGCGAGGGCCGGCGCCAAAAGGGAAATAATTTTCGTATTTGCCTTTTAGAAAACGTTCGGGCTTAAATTTTTCCGACTCTTCCCACAGGTCCGGATGGCGGTGAATCTCATAAATGGAAAATAGCAGGCTGGAACCTGCGGGATATGCCTTTCCTTCAAATTCATCATCTCTCAAATTTACCCTATCTATAAAATATGCCGGCGGATAAAGCCGCATAGCTTCTTCAACAACGCTTTGAGTATAGCGGCATTCCCTAAGAAATTCCATTAAATTCTCTGAATTCTCTTTTGCCGGTTTTACTTCTGAAAGGATCTTTTCCTGAACTTCGGGATTTCTTGCCAGAAGCTGGGTTGTAAAGGTAAGGGCATTGGAAGTAGTTTCATGGCCGGCCGTAAACAGGATGAGGATCTCATCTATAAGTTGTTCATGGCTCATTGTGTTACCGTCCTCATAACGGGCATCCAACAGCATATCGAGCAGGTCATCCTCTCTTTTTTTGCTTTGCTTCCGCTCTTCAATAATGCGGGTAAGGATCTCGCGGGCTTCGGTAGTTAGCGCCAGATGGTGTTTTATCTTACCCGTCCATGTGAAATACCAGCTCAAATAGGGTTGCCGTAATTCACGTACCAGCATTTTTTGAGCAGCCTCTGTGATATACTGCAACCTGTTGATCTCCCGCTGCCCCACCGCACTGCTAAAAAGCGATTTTACAACCGTCTGGAAAGCGAGGTCGTTAAAAACAGGGAAAATATCCATTGGGGCATTGGTCTTTAATTTGTTCAGCTCCTCAGAAATTGCCGCCTGAACTTTATCTAATAAACCTGCCAGTTGCTTCTTGTGAAAAGCCGGCTGAATGAGTTTACGCTGCTTTTTCCAGAGCTCCCCCTCGGCAGTAAGTAATCCGTGTCCCAGATATTTGGCCATATCTTTCGTTTGGATCTCGGACTTTTTATAGTTGCGCTGATTCTTCTGAAGCACATATTCGGCAAATGCCGAGTCACGCGAAAAGATGATCTCCCTTCCCATCCCCACATTCAGCAAAAAAGTATCCCCGTGCTTATCAAAATTCTGGTGGTGAAACGGCAAAGGATTTTTTAAAATGCCAAGGGCACTTTTGTAAAAATGCTTCCGGGAAACTTTGGGTATGCCGTGGGTCTTTTTCATGTGTTTATTTTACTCCCAAAGACCTCACAGGTTTCTGAAAGCTATTAAGTCTAAATGTCAGGTTTAAAACAATCCGCCCTGAATTCCACCTCTAATCCTTCCCAGGTGTTTGTAGGCAGCTTCGGTCACTTCCCGGCCGCGGGGGGTACGCTGTATGAATCCCTGCTGAATAAGAAAAGGCTCATAAACCTCTTCAATGGTCTCGGCGCTTTCGCTTACTGCAGTTGCCAGGGTAGTGATACCTACCGGTCCTCCCTTGAATTTATCAATAATGGTGGTGAGGATCTTATTGTCCATTTCATCCAGACCATGAGCATCTACATTAAGGGCTTTCAAACTATATTTTGCTATTTCAATATCGATTTTCCCATTGCCTTTAATCTGGGCAAAATCCCGCACCCTTCGTAAAAGGGCATTTGCAATACGGGGTGTTCCGCGGCTGCGACCGGCAATCTCAATAGCCGCTTCCATAGTAATGGGCACCTTGAGGATCTGCGCACTTCGCTGTACGATATCTGCAAGTAACTCGGTGGTGTAGTATTGGAGTCGGCTGGAGATTCCGAAGCGGGCACGCATAGGTGCGGTAAGTAATCCGCTACGGGTGGTTGCTCCAATAAGCGTAAAAGGGCTAAGGTTGATCTGCACCGATCTGGCATTGGGTCCGGTTTCGACCATGATGTCGATCTTATAGTCTTCCATTGCCGAATATAAATACTCCTCAACTATAGGACTAAGCCGATGGATCTCATCTATAAAGAGAACATCCCGCTCTTCCAGATTAGTGAGAAGTCCGGCAAGATCTCCCGGTTTATCTAACACGGGACCTGAAGTTACTTTGATATTTACCTGCAGCTCATTGGCAAGTATATGGGCTAAAGTAGTTTTTCCAAGCCCGGGAGGGCCATGAAAAAGGGTGTGATCGAGTGCGTCACCTCTTTGGTTGGCTGCTTTTACAAAGACCTTAAGGTTATCAAGTACCTGATCCTGGCCGGCAAAATCATCAAACTCGAGAGGACGCAGGGCTCTCTCAATATCCATTTCTTCAGGAGAAAAGCTCTCCCCGGTGGGATCCAGGTTCTCATTCATAACATTCAGGTTTGGAAACAAAGATAAAAGAAAAAAGCCTTCTCATTAGATGAAAAGGCTTTGTACTATGGCGGTCAAAAAAAGCTTAATGATTGAGCTCTTCTTCCCCTTTTTGAAGCGGAACATTCTGTGGCGCAAAATCCTGTCCTGCGATCACATATTCTCCTTTTTCATTTGTTTTACTGTAGTCATACGCCCAACGGTACACGTGTGGGATCTCTCCAGGCCAGTTTCCGTGGATAGGCTCTACAGGAGTAGTCCATTCCAGGGAATTGGAATTCCATGGGTTTGCAGTAGCTTTCTTTCCTGCAAAGATGGAATGGATAAAGTTGTAAAGGAATACCAGCTGTACCAGTGCAGTGATGATCGCAAAAACAGTGATCAAAACGTTGATCTCCAAAAGGTCATCAAAGTAAGGGAATGCGGTGTTATCATAATATCGTCGCGGTAACCCTGCCATTCCCACAAAGTGCATTGGGAAGAAAACCCCGTAGGCACCTATGATGGTGATCCAGAAGTGGATGTACCCCAGGTTCTTGTTCATCATACGACCGAACATCTTGGGGAACCAGTGATAGATCCCTGCAAACATTCCGTAGAGAGCAGAAATACCCATTACAAGGTGGAAGTGAGCTACTACGAAATAGGTATCGTGTACGTTAATGTCCAAAGTACTATCCCCAAGAACGATCCCTGTTAAACCTCCGGTAATGAAAGTAGAAACGAATCCTATGGAGAACAGCATGGACGGGTTCATTTGCAGGTTTCCTTTCCAGATCGTCGTGATCCAGTTAAAGGCTTTTACTGCAGATGGAATAGCGATAAGAAGAGTTGTAAAGGTAAATACAGATCCAAGGAACGGGTTCATTCCTGATACGAACATGTGGTGCCCCCAAACGATGGTTGAAAGGAAGGCGATCCCCAGGATAGAAGCGATCATCGCACGGTATCCGAAAATGGGTTTTCTTGAGTTCGTTGCCAGGATCTCTGAAGCGATACCCATGGCCGGAAGAATTACAATGTAAACTTCAGGGTGACCAAGGAACCAGAAAAGGTGCTCGAACAGAATAGGCGAACCTCCCTGGTAGTGTAGCACTTCTCCTCCAATATAGATATCACTCAGGAAGAAAGATGTTCCAAAGCTTCGGTCCATGATCAACATCAAAGCTGCAGATAAAAGAACCGGAAAGGAAACCACCCCGATAATAGCAGTAACAAAAAGTGCCCAGATAGTCAATGGTAAACGGGTCATCGACATACCCTTGGTTCTTAGGTTGATCACTGTAACAATATAGTTAAGGGAACCTAACAAAGAAGAGGCGATAAAGATAGCCATAGACACAAGCCACAGCGTCATCCCTAGTCCTGAACCTCCAATGGCCTGTGGTAATGCACTAAGCGGCGGATAAATTGTCCACCCGGCAGATGCAGGTCCTGCCTCCACAAATAATGAACCTAACATGATCACACACGAGATGAAGAACAACCAGTATGAAAGCATGTTCATAAAGCCAGATGCCATATCCCTTGCTCCGATTTGAAGTGGGATCAAAAGGTTACTGAAAGTACCACTAAGCCCTTGCGTTAGTACAAAGAAAACCATGATGGTACCGTGAATAGTTACAAGAGCCAGATAGATCTCCTGACTCATCACTCCTCCCGGAGCCCATTTTCCAAGGAAGATCTCAAAGATCTTAAATGATTCGGCAGGCCAGGCAAGCTGCATACGGAAGAAAATGGACATTGCAATTCCAATGATCCCCATAAAGATCGCCGTAAAAAGGTATTGCTTTGCAATAACCTTGTGATCCATGCTGAATATATACTTCGTAAAGAAATTACCCTCATCATGGTGGTGATCATCATGAGCGTGTTCATTAACTGGTACGTGTCCTACTGCTGACATATTTCTTTATTCTTAACTTAATTAATTTTCTACCTGAACAATTTCTTCTCCACTTCTTTCCTTCACCATTTTTGCTGCCGTGGCAGATTCCATGGTTTCAGAATACTCCTTCTGCTCTGCGATCCAGGCATTGTATTCGGCTTCAGTCTCAACTACAACCTTCATTTGCATGTTGTAGTGAGCCACTCCGCAAATCTTGTTACACAAGAGGTAATACTCGAAGTTATCATAATCTGTAAGCGGTTCTTCACCCATTGCGATCAACTCCTCGCTTTTCGATCTTCTAATCTCATTTATACGGGCAACCTTATCTCTCATATATTCGGTCTCGTTGATAGCATCTGTTGTAACAGTTGGCGTAAAAGAGAACTGAGTGATCATCCCCGGAACCACATTCATTTGTGCTCTAAAATGCGGGAAATAAGCAGAATGCAGTACATCCTGAGATCTCATTTTAAAAAGGACCGGGCGGTTAACAGGAAGGTGAATTTCTGCAGTGATCACATCATCCATCGCATAAGGATCACTTTCATCAACTCCCATTGTGTTTGCACCTTCTATAAAGCGAACATTTGCTTTCCCAAGGACATTGTCCTTACCGGCATAACGTGCCTGCCAGCTAAACTGCTTGGCATACAGTTCGATCACAAGAGGGTCTTCCTCTTCCTCGATATCCATAATGTCACTCCAGGTGAACAACCCATAAATGATCAATCCTGCAAGTACGATTACGGGAATAATGGTCCAAACGAATTCAAGCTTATCGTTATCGGCAAAGAAAAGTGCTTTATTTCCCTTTTTACCTTTGTATTTGAAAGCAAAATAGTGAAGTAAGCCCTGCGTGATCACCTGCACGAACATGATCACAGCCATAGTGATCAACAGCAGGTTATCATATTCCACACCATGTTCTGAAGAGGCAGCAGGCAAAGCCCTGTCACCAAAAGTCCAGAAATTATATATCATGAAAATATAGAACGCGACCCCAAAGGCAAGCATCAGGTTCCCCTGCGTCCTGTTATCCTTGTCATTCGCGATCTCTGAAGTATCCGTAGTATCGGAAGTCCGGGACAATTGGAAGATCCTGGTAAGCTGCCAGATAGTTATCGCAAATAATGCTACTACTATTATGATTAAAAATACCGTCATTTTATAATTTCTCTTTAAACAATCTTTTAATAATGATAATGCTCACTTTCTTTCATGAAAGGATTGCGCTTCGCAAGTAGCGGGGCTTTGGTCAGGGAATTGAATACCACAAAAATAAATAATCCTCCAAAAAATGCCAGTGCACTGATCTCAGAAATCCCAATGAACCAGGATTCCCCTACTGTTGCAGGCATCACCATAACATAAACATCCAGATAATGACCCAATAGGATAATAATTCCTGTCATTACTACGAACCAGTTGACCCTTTTAAAGTCACTGTTCATTAGTAATAAGAGCGGGAAGATAAAGTTTAGAGCCACCATTCCAAAGAATACAAGCCCGTAATCTTCAATTCTCGCAACATAATAAGTCACCTCTTCGGGGATATTTGAGTACCAGATGAGCATGAACTGTGAGAACCACAGGTAAGTCCAGAAAATACTGATCCCGAACATGAACTTTGCCAGGTCATGAATATGGCTGTCATTTACAAATGGCAGATAATTTCTTGATTTTAGGTAGATGGTCACAAGTGCGATCACTGTGATCCCCGATACGAACATACTTGAGAATACATACCATCCAAAAAGGGTACTAAACCAGTGTGGATCAAGGCTCATGATCCAGTCCCAGGACATCATTGATTCAGTCACAATAAAGAAAACAAGGAATCCTGCTGAAAGTTTGAAATTCTTTTTATACCAGGTAATATCTGTCGCATCATCCTGTCTAAGGGAGTTCCTTCTAAGGAAGTAACGGAAGATGTTCCATCCGGCAATATAAATAAGCGCACGAATAAGGAAGAAAGGAACATTGAGATATCCGCTCTTGTTCTGAATAATCTCGTCGTGAGCAACAACTTCAGGATCCATCCATACAAACAAGTGGTTAAGGTGGAATCCTGAGAGCGCTAAAATGATAAATACTATTATACTTCCGGGAAGCAGGTAGGCAGTAATTCCCTCCATTACTCTAAAGAGAACAGGTGACCACCCGGCCTGTGCAGCAAATTGTACTGCGTAGAAGGCAAGTACTCCAAGTGCGATCATGAAAAAGAAGAACGCAGCAACATATAGAGCTGCCCATGGTTTATTCTGTAGTTGATGAAAAACATGTTCCAGGTGAACCATTTCGGCATCTTCGGCCATTTTATGCACTTCTTCATCTGTACGTTCTGTCTCTACCTGATGTTCTGATGGCACATAATCAAACCCGCGGGCATCATCCTCAAGTTCATCTTCAGTTTGACCGGTAAGCGGCATTTCAACAACTTCCCCGTGATCATCATGAGCGATCATTTCCCTTACCTCTTCGATAGACCCAGGCACGGCTATGAATCCATAGATCAAGCCCAAAAGCCCTGCCACCATAAGGATGATAGAAAACGTTTTTAATTTACTGGATAGCGTGTACATATTGTTTAATATCTAATGTGCTGTTATTCTTGGATTTCTTCAATTGGTTCTCCTTCAGGCTCATTCTGCTTCACTTCCATAGGTTGTTCAGCGTTCACAGGGGGCATCAGGTTTTCATCGGCGCTTTCAAATTCCATTTCAGGACCTCCTTCTAGATCATTCTTAAGCTTCATAACGTAATGGGTGATCGCCCAACGCTCTTCAATTGAAGTTTGTGATGCATAAGAACCCATGGCGTTAAGACCGTAGTATTGTACGTGATATACGCCACCTTCGGTAATAGCCCTTCCTACGTCATCATAACTCGGAATACCAAGGATCTTTTCTCTCTGTACCAAAATTCCTTTACCATCTCCCTTGTCTCCGTGACAAACAGCACAGTAAATAGTATAGAGTGCTTTACCCTGAGCCAGAACTTCTTCGGTATATGGAAGAGGATTCTCAAGCTCTGCTTTCGCTGTCGCAAAACCATCGGGCGAGTTCTCATACTCATAAGGTCTCCATCCCCTCGAAACCGTTCCTTCTACCGGAAGTTTTGCTTCCTGCTCATTAACAAATACTTCATATGCTCCATATGGTTCATAGCTTACCGTCTCGTACATATTCGGCATGTACTGGTAATTGGGTTTGGAGTTTTCCACACAGGAAACTGCACTCAATGCCAAAATGAAGAATATGGATGTCTTAAATAAACTTTTCATCGGGTTTATTTGTTATCTATTAATTTAATTTCAGAAGCACCGGTGTTGAATAAAAAGTCGGTTAGCTCCTCTGCATCATGATTCCCTACTCTAACTTCCATTAGAAAATGATCATCTGTAGTGCGGATATCAGGATTTTCAGCTTTTTTGAACGGCCACAATTTACTTCTCATAAAGAAGGTGAACACCATGAGGTGGGCAGCAAAAAATACCGTTAGCTCAAACATGATCGGAACAAAGGATGGCATGTTCTGAATAAAGCTGAAACTAGGCTTACCTCCAATGTCCATTGGCCAGTCTTCGATCATTATAAAGTTCATCATAGCCACTGCGACGGTCAATCCTACGAGCCCATACAGGAAAGAGGTGATCGCCAATCTTGTTGGGGCCAGTCCCATCGCTTTATCAAGGCCGTGTACGGGAAAAGGAGTATAGATTTCTCCAATACTGTAGCGGGCCTCCCTCACTTGTCTTACAGCCTGTAAAAGCAAGTCGTCATCTGTGTAAAGAGCGTGTATAACTTTAGATGCCATTCTTTTTACTTTTTTAGTTGGTTTGCCTGATCATTCCAATTTCCGCGATTATCGGCAGTAGGGAAATTGTCGATTACCCTGTCAAGCAATTTATAGTCTTCAACGGTAAGATTACTTACCTGATCATAAGTGTAGATGCCAACCTGGTGCAGCTTTTGCTCCATCACGGGACCAACACCATTAAGCTTTTGCAGGTCATCTGCAGACTGAGTTGCAGGATCAAAGACTCCAATTCTATGCAACATTTCATCGATCCTGTCCCTGTCAATTTCTGAAGTCGTCAAGCTCTCTGTATGAGTAGTAGGCTCATGTTCTTTCTTTTGATCGTATTCATCTCTCTTGATCCATCCGCCTTCAACATTTGAAACAGGCTCTCTCACGATGGTATTGGTATGATCTGCATGATCTCCATGCTCCTCTCTTAGTTTCTTGTAACGATCACCCGAAGATTTAAGGATCGTCTTAACTTCTGCCTGTGCAATCACCGGGAAGGTACGGGCGTAAAGAAGGAACAGAACAAAGAAGAATCCAATAGTTCCTATAAAGATCCCGATATCTACGAAAGTAGGTGAGAACATTGTCCAGGAAGATGGAAGGTAATCTCTGTGAAGAGAAGTTACAATGATCACAAAGCGCTCAAACCACATCCCGATATTAACCACAATTGAGATAAAGAAAGAGAACATGATACTTGTACGAAGTCTCTTGAACCACATGAACTGCGGAGAGAACACGTTACAGGTCATCATCGCCCAGTATGCCCATGCGTAAGGACCGGTAGCCCTGTTAAGGAAGGCATACTGTTCGTATTCTACTCCAGAGTACCAGGCCATGAACAGCTCGGTGATATACGCAACACCCACAATAGAACCTGTGATCATGATCACGATGTTCATAAGCTCGATGTGCTGAATTGTAATATAATCTTCAAGATGAGATACTTTCCTCATGATGATAAGCAAGGTGTTCACCATCGCAAACCCGGAGAAGATCGCCCCCGCAACAAAGTAAGGAGGGAAGATCGTGGTGTGCCATCCCGGAATTACCGAGGTAGCAAAGTCAAAGGATACAATAGTGTGTACAGAAAGTACAAGAGGAGTTGCTAAACCTGCCAGGACAAGTGACACCTCTTCAAAACGCTGCCAGTCTTTTGCACGTCCACTCCAGCCAAAACTCAGGATTCCATAAATGTGTTTCTGAAATGGCTTTATGGCTCGGTCCCGAATCATAGCAAAATCGGGTAAAAGACCTGTCCACCAGAATACAAGAGATACCGAAAGATAGGTGGAGATCGCAAATACGTCCCAAAGTAGCGGGGAGTTAAAGTTTACCCATAAAGAACCAAACTGGTTTGGAATAGGTAGTACCCAATATGCCAGCCATGGACGTCCCATGTGAATGATTGGGAACAGTCCTGCCTGAACTACCGAGAAGATCGTCATGGCCTCTGCAGAACGGTTAATTGCCATTCTCCATTTTTGACGGAAGAGCAATAGTACCGCGGAAATAAGGGTACCGGCGTGACCAATACCTACCCACCAAACAAAGTTAGTAATATCCCAGGCCCAACCAACGGTCCTGTTCAATCCCCAGGTACCAATTCCTGTAGAAACTGTATAGATGATACATCCTAATCCCCAAAGGAAAGCGACAAGAGCAATAGAGAACACAATCCACCATGATTTATTGGCCCGCCCTTCTACCGGTGCAGCAACATCGACCGTGACATCATGATAGGTCTTATCGCCAAGTACTAAAGGCTTTCGAATAGGTGCTTCGTAATGAGACATATGCTTTTTATAATTAATTCTTTAAATCTTTTATTATGCTTCAGATGTATTACGGACTTTGGTCTGGTACATCACATTTGGCTTGGTTCCAATGTATTCAAGTGCGTGATACATCCTTTCATCCTCACTTAAAGCCGCAATCCTGCTGTTTTCATCATTCACATCTCCAAATACAATTGCTCCCTTGTCACAAGCCGCAGAACATGCAGTCTGGAATTCTCCGTCTTCAATAGCCCTACCCTCACGTTTCGCATCGAGAATAGTCTTTTGAGTACGCTGTATACAGAAAGAACATTTTTCCATCACCCCTCTTGACCGCACTGTAACGTCCGGGTTAAGAACCATACGCCCAAGATCGTTGTTCATGTTGTAATCAAATTCATCGTTCTTGTTATAAAGGAACCAGTTGAACCTTCTTACTTTATAAGGACAGTTGTTTGCACAATATCTTGTACCCACACATCTGTTATAGATCATTTGGTTTTGTCCCTGGCGCCCGTGCATAGTTGCAGCAACAGGACATACCGTTTCACAAGGCGCGTGGTTACAATGCTGACAAAGCATTGGCTGGAACACCACCTGTGGATTATCTGAAGCCATTTCCATTTCTCCAAATTGAGAAAGTGCATCTCCAAGGCCACTCATGTTCTCCTTCTTCTCCACATCCTGCTCGAAAGTATCTTCAGAAGAATAGTAACGGTCGATACGTAACCAGTGCATATCGCGATACTTTCTCACTTCTTCCTTACCTACTACAGGCACGTTGTTCTCTGCGTGACAAGCGATCACACAAGCTCCACACCCGGTACAGGCATTTAGATCAATAGACATCTTGAAATGATGACCCACAGAACGGTCGAATCCATCCCAAAGATCAACATCGGGCGAGGTCACAGGAGTTTCCACGTGATTAAGAGAAACTTCGGGCATCTTGTTCCACACATGAGAATCACGGGTATTGAAGATCTCCAGCGTAGTTTCCTTAATAATATCATTTCTACCCATAAGAGTAGTATGCAGCTGGAGACATGCGAATTCATGAACTCCTGCAGCTTTTTCTATAGTCACGTTCTGGAAGGACTTAAAATCCTTGTAAAGCGGGTAAGCATTTACTCCCACCTGCATTTCGCGTTGAATTCCTTCTATTTTACCGTATCCCAATGCAAGAGAAACAACTCCTCTGGCTTGTCCCGGCTGGATGAAAACAGGAACTTTCTCAAGCACCGTATCTCCAACTTTCAGGTTTACGTAATTTCCATTGAGGGCTCCGTTAGAAACGTGCTCATTCTCCAGACCAAGAGCTTCAGCATCAGCTCTGGAGATCTTAAGGTAATTATCCCATGATGCACGGGTAATAGGGTCTGGCAATTCCTGAAGCCACGGGTTGTTAGCTTGATTACCGGCTCCCATAGCAACCGAAGTATAAAGCTCCAGCTCCAATCCTTCTCCCGGTGCCGCAGAAAGATTTCTTACAGCAGTTCCCTCATCAAAGCTAACAGAGGTAGCAGTTTGTTCTGCTCCAACTTCAGCATTAAACGGAGAAGTACCTTCAAAGACACCATCATGAAGCGCATCAACCCATGAACTCGATCCCATGGATCCTTCCCAGGTTTGCTTCAGGTAATCTGCGTAGGTAGTATTATTGTCTGTCCATCTTAAAAGTACATCCTGGAACTGACTTGTATCGAAAAGAGGCCTGATGGTTGGTTGCATCAAACCGAACTTCTGTGTAGTAAATTCAATATCTCCCCAGCTCTCAAGATAATGAGGAGTTGCAGCAACATAATTTGAAAGCAGGGCCGTTTCATCATTTTTCATGCTGAAGGTGACCTTAAGATCAACTTTGTTCATTCCCTCAACAAATTCCCCGGCAAATGGCAGACTGTATGCAGGGTTAACACCAGCAATCAAAATAGCACCTACCTGCCCGGCGTTCATGTCGGCTACAAGCTGCTTCACTGCAGCAGTATTCCCCTGACGGAGCATTCTAGGAGAAGAGGTGTTCATAACACCACTTCCAAGACTTTCGTTAATTGCAAGAGCAAGCCCCTGTGCATCTACATCGGGAATTCCCGTAACAACCACAGCTCCACTTCCGGCTTTGCGCAGTTGCCTTGCCGCCTTAATAAGCGCATCGTCGATGTGCCCGGGCAGGTTACTTGTCGAAGAACCTCCGGTAACGTATCCGTGAAGTGCAGCCAGCGCAGCCTTCTGCTGAGAAAGCGTAAGAGTTATTCTTCTATCGGCATTAGCACCTGTTAGGGAAAAATTTGATTCAAATTGTATGTGGCGGGACATTTTGCCATTTTCCGGAATACGCCCTTTTGCATATCCGGCATCGTGACCACCACCTGCCCAGTCTCCAAGGAAATCTGCACCTATAGAAACAATTACTTCAGCTTTAGAAAAGTCATAGCTTGGAAGGGCTCTTCTGCCATAACGCGCACGGAAAGCTTCCAAAGCATCATCTTCAGAAACAGTATCATAGATCACATGACGAACATTTCCATACTTCTGAGAAAACTCGTTGATTAGTTTAGAAGTAGATGGACTGGCAAAAGTTTGTGTCAACAGTACTATTTCGCCATTTACGTTGTTCAGCTTCTCTTTTACCTCCCGGTCGAATTGCTCCCAGGAAACAACTTCTCCATTGGCCATTGGCCTTTGAAGTCTTTTATTATCGTACAGGGAAAGAACAGATGCATGCACCCTGGCATTGGCACCGGTAGTTCCCATTGTGTTTTGTTCAATCTTTATTGGACGACCTTCACGCGTTTTAACAAGTACGCTTGAGAAGTCAAATCCATCAGCCATTGTAGTGGCGTAATAATTAGCCACCCCGGGTACGATCCTTTCGGGCTGCACCACGTAGGGAATAGACTTCATTACCGGCCCCTCACAGGCAGCCAGTGAAGCTGCTGCAGTACTAAAACCAACGTACTTTAAAAAGTCCCTTCTTGAAGTGGTCGAACTCTCAAGAGTCTCCTTGTTACCCAAAAACTCATCTGTAGGGATCTCTTCAACAAATTCCTTCTGGCTGTGCGTCTCAACAATTGAGCTGGATTCTTTCAGCTCTTCAACACTTTTCCAGTATTTCTTGTTTGATGACATATGATTACTTTCTACTTTTTAAAATTAATAATGGCACTTGGCACATTCAATTCCACCCATCTGGGCAACAGTTAATTCTTCTACTTCATACTTTTTAGAAAGCTCTTCATGCACTTTCTCATAATACTCATTACCTGCGGTGCGCACATTGGTTTCCCTGTGACAGTTCACACACCAGCCCATAGTTAGAGGCGCATTCTGGTACATGATCTCCATTTCTTCAACAGGACCATGACAGGTTTGACATGCAATTCCCCCAACCTCTACGTGTTGTGAGTGGTTGAAGTAAGCAAAGTCAGGCAAGTTGTGGATCCTTATCCACTTTACCGGTTCAGTTTCACCGGTGTATGCCTGCTGACTTACATCCCAGCCCACGGCATCATATAATTTGGCGATCTCGCCATCGTAGAACTCTTTTGAATACTCTTCAGTAGCAGTAGCCTCGGCAACTTCACTTATCGATTTATGACAGTTCATACAAACATTAAGTGAAGGAATACCCGAAGTTTTAGACACCCTGGCAGAGCTGTGACAGAATTTACATTCGATCTGGTTTTCACCGGCGTGAATTCTGTGTGAGAAGTGTATAGGCTGAATTGGCTGATACCCCTGATCAACTCCAACCTGCATCATCCAGCCATACGCAAAGTACGACCCGACCAACACAAGTATAACTGCAGTAACAATGACCAGAAATTGGTTTTCAACAAAAGCTTTCCAGATTGGCTTTCCTCTTTTCTCTTTTACCGGTAACTCCACCCCGCTGGCAACCGCAAACCTTCTTAAGGTTTTGTTCACCAGATAAAGGATCACCAGCAACATTAAAAGAACAAAGGCTAAAATTCCGAGGAGAATGTCTGTAGACACTCCTCCACCTCCTTGTGCAGTATCACCACCAGTCGCCGTAACCACCTGCTCCTGAGGTACCGCTTTTGGCTGATTTACATAAGCAAGAATGTTATCAATATCACTATCACTTAACTGCGGAAAAGGAGGCATAGCCACCTGGTTATATTCGTTAAAGATCTCTACCGCCTGTTCGTCACCCGCCGCAATTAACGCCTGAGAATTCTTTATCCACTCGTGCAACCATTCGGTATCTCTTCTTTCACCAACACCTCTAAGGGCGGGACCAATGGAATTTCCATCAAGCTTATGACAGGCCGCACAAAGGGTATTAAAGATCTCTTTTCCTGCAGCCGCATCTCCACTTGAGGCTTCAGCCTCTACACTCGACTCCTCCGGACCCTGAACAGTTTCCTGCCTGTCCTGTTCTTCCGCAAGGGGAGAATCCTGAGCATTAACAAGAGTATTAAATGAAAAGAATAAGGATACACT
Organism: Salinimicrobium aquimaris; assembly: GCF_035607535.1. NCBI lineage: Bacteria > Pseudomonadati > Bacteroidota > Flavobacteriia > Flavobacteriales > Flavobacteriaceae > Salinimicrobium > Salinimicrobium aquimaris. The sequence goes on along the minus strand of NZ_JAYDZX010000002.1, from coordinate 378,457 downwards.
TAATAGAACAATTCGGGCAGCTGAATGGCGGTATTTCACCTTTTTCATATTATAAGTTGAATTAACGTCTAATTTGGTACGATTTTTAGACAAAATAAAACGTGACAAAAGTCATATTTTAGTCCCTAAAAATTTACCGACAAAAGTAATACTTAAGTTCGATTTAAGAGGATAGCCAAATAATTTATAACTGTTCTAAATAACTGTTAAAGGCCGAATTGACCCGTAAAGTTATACTTTTGTATTTCAGAAAATTATGAAGACATGTTGAGAAAAAAGAAATTTATTTTAACCATAGCATTGGCTGTAGCAGGCATAACTACCTCTCAGGCACAGGATGGACAGGTTACCATCCATCAGGACGAGAAAATTCCAGCACTTTTGGAAAAGAAAACAGAGATGGTTCAGGACGGGGTGATAGGAGACCGGTACAGGATCCAGTTATTTTCCGGAGACAACAATGAGGCCAGCAAGGTGATCAAGGAATACAGGTCCTTATTTCCCGAGTGGTCTTCTACTATAGTTTTTGAGACCCCAAACTATAAGGTATGGGTTGGGAACTTCAGAAATAGCCTGGAGGCCGACAGAGCTTTGCTCCGTATCAAAAAGTCATTCCCTGCAGCTTTCAGGTTTAAACCTGAAAAGAGATAAAACCAGGATTTTTTAAACACAAAAAGGGGCGCAAATGCGCCCCTTATTAATTATAAGAATCTATCTATTATTTAAGCTTCTTCTTTACGGCTACTTCCTGGAATGCTTCAACTACATCGCCCTCATGAATATCATTGTAGTTCTTGATCTGCAATCCACAGTCATATCCTTTGGAAACTTCCTTCACATCGTCTTTGAAACGCTTCAGGGAAGCCAATTCGCCTGTGTAGACGACAACTCCGTCACGGATAAGTCTTATCTGTGAATTTCTGTAGATCTTACCGTCTGTAACCATACAACCGGCAATACTACCAATCTTAGAAACTTTAAAGATCTCCCTGATCTCTGCGTTACCGGTGATCTCTTCCTTCATTACAGGAGAAAGCATACCTTCCATCGCATCCTTAAGATCGTTTATAGCGTCGTAGATAATAGAGTAAGTACGGATATCAATTTCTTCCTTGTCGGCCACCATACGGGCATTTCCGGCAGGTCTAACATTAAATCCTATAATGATCGCATCTGAAGCCGAAGCCAGGAGCACATCACTCTCGGTAATCGCACCAACTCCTTTATGTATAATATTTACCTGAATTTCTTCAGTAGACAGCTTCTGGAAGGAATCTGTAAGTGCTTCCACAGAACCATCCACATCCCCTTTAAGAATAATGTTAAGTTCTTTAAAGTCACCCAATGCAATTCGACGTCCAATCTCATCAAGGGTGATATGACGCTGAGTTCTTACAGACTGCTCTCTTTGCAACTGTGTACGTTTGGCTGCAATATCCTTTGCCTCCCGCTCGTCGGTCATAACCTTGAACTTATCACCCGCCTGTGGGGCGCCGTCAAGACCCAGAATAGATACCGGGGTTGAAGGACCTGCTTCTTTAACATCATTTCCACGCTCATCCTGCATGGCTTTTACTTTACCACTGTGTCTACCAGCAAGCACATAATCTCCAATTCTAAGAGTACCCGATTGCACCAGAATAGTTGACACATATCCTCTACCCTTATCCAGGTAAGCTTCCACAACAGTACCGTTAGCCAGTTTATCTGGATTTGCTGTAAGTTCAAGGATCTCGGCTTCAAGCAATACCTTTTCAAGTAACTCTTTCACTCCAAGACCTGTCTTAGCCGAGATGTCGTGCGACTGCACTTTACCACCCCAGTCTTCTACCAACAGGTTCATGCCTGCCAGTTTTTCTTTTATCTTCTCGGGGTTTGCCGTTGGCAAATCCACCTTGTTGATTGCAAATACAATTGGAACTCCTGCTGCCTGTGCGTGAGAAATCGCCTCTTTTGTTTGAGGCATCACATCATCATCGGCCGCTACAACAATGATTGCAAGGTCGGTAACCTGGGCACCCCTGGCACGCATCGCCGTAAAGGCCTCGTGACCCGGAGTATCCAAAAATGTGATTTTTTGACCATTTTCAAGTTTCACCCCGTAGGCACCAATGTGCTGTGTAATTCCACCACTTTCCCCGGCAATAACATTCTCCTTACGTATGTAATCCAGTAAGGATGTTTTACCGTGGTCAACGTGTCCCATTACAGTAACAATAGGGGCACGCGGTTGAAGATCCTCGGGATTTTCAGGCGCAACTTCTTTTGGTTCATCAAGATCGGCAGTAACAAATTCAACCTCATAGTCGAATTCTTCAGCTACGATAGAAAGCGTTTCAGCATCAAGACGCTGGTTCATGGTCACCATCATACCAAGAGACATACAGGCAGAGATGATCTGGGTTACCGGCACATCCATCATGGTAGCGACTTCACTAACCGTAACGAATTCGGTAACCTTCAATACCTTGTTCTCTTCTTCCATCTGGGCATCCTCGGTCCTTTGACGGTGAGTATCCCTCTTATTTCTACGGTACTTGGCACCACGACCTTTTCCTGATTTCCCCTGAAGTTTTTCAAGAGTTTCCCGTACCTGCTTTTGTACTTCTTCCTCGCTTGGCTCTTCTTTAGTAACCGGGCGGGTACGTTTCCCTTTATTGTTTTTTGATGCACCTCCGGCTTGACCGGGAGCACCTTTAACATCTTTACTTATACGACGACGGCGTTTTTTACGCTTGTCCTTATCGTCTTCTGCTTTTTTGTCGTCTTTCTTCTTAACCGGCTTCTTGAACTGAGAAAGGTCAATTTTCTCTCCGGTAAAATTAGGACCACTAAGCTTTTGATACTTGGTTGTAACAGTAGAGGATTCTTCTTTAGAAGCTTCGGGCGTTGCTTCTTCTTTTGGCTGCTCCTCCTTTGTTTCCTGCTTTTCCGCCTTTGGACTTTCTTCCCTCGCTTTTGGAGCTTCGGGTGCCTTTTCGGCAGGTTTAGGAGCTTCCGCTTTAGGAGTTTCAGTTTTCGGAGTTTCAGCTTTAGGAGCTTCGGGAGCTTTTGGAGCCTGGGCCTGTGGCTGTTCAGGCGCTTTGGTCTCTTCTACCGGAGCTTCTTTCTTTTGTTCTGATGAAGCTGCTTTTGGCTTATCTAGATCGATCTTTCCAACCTGTTTTGGGCCTTCCAGGTTAGACTTTGCTCTAATCACCTCCTGCTTCTCTTCCTGCTTGCGCTTCTCTTCAAGTTCCTTCTCTCTTTCAAGACGAAGACTCTCTTTCTCCTTGCGTTTTTCTTCTCCTACTTCCTTTGCCTCAACCTTTTTACTCTTATCGGTCTGAAATTCATCAGAAAGCACCTGATAAATCTCGCCCGAAATTTTTGTGGTGGGTCGCGCCTCGATCTCGTGGCCCTGGGAATTGAGAAATTCCACAGCACGATCCAACGAAATATTGAATTCGCGTAGCACCTTATTTAATCTCATTGTTTTTGCTTCAGCCATAAATTGCCCTCTAAATTATCCTCTTTTATTCTTAACTATTGTTCTCTTCTTCAAATTCTTCTCTAAGAACCTTCATTACATCTTTTATAGTCTCTTCTTCAAGATCGGTTCTCTTTACGAGATCATCAACATCCTGCTCCAGTATACTTTTTGCCGTATCAAGTCCAATTTTGGCAAACTCTTCGATAACCCATGCATCGATCTCATCTGCAAATTCCCTCAATTCAACATCTTCTTCAACACCTTCTCTAAAGACATCTATTTCATAACCTGTCAATTGTCCTGCCAATCTTATGTTATGGCCTCCACGACCAATGGCTTTAGACACTTCTTCAGGCTTGAGCATTACTTCTGCCCTCTTGTTCTCCTCATCTATTTTAAGAGAGGTGATCTTGGCAGGACTAAGTGCTCTGGTGATCAACAACTGGTTATTACTGGTATAGTTGATCACATCAATATTTTCGTTCCCCAGCTCGCGAACGATACTGTGGATCCTGGATCCTTTCATACCCACACAGGCACCAACAGGATCTATACGGTCATCATAAGAATCTACAGCTACTTTTGCTTTTTCACCAGGTATCCTTACGACTTTCTTTACATTAATCAGGCCATCAAATACTTCGGGGATCTCCTGCTCAAAAAGTTTCTCCAAAAATAAAGGAGAAGTTCTTGACATGATAATAGCAGGTTTATTTCCTTTTAATTCAACGCTTTCAATGATTCCTCTCACGTTTTCCCCTTTTCGGAAGAAATCTGAAGGTATCTGTCTGTCTTTAGGAAGAATAATCTCATTTCCTTCATCATCCAGCAAAATAATCGCACGATGACGGATGTGGTGAACTTCAGCCGTGTAAATTTCACCTTCAAGCTCCTTAAAGTGTTTGTAAATATTTGTATTATCGTGCTCGTGAACCTTCGAAATAAGGTTTTGACGCAAGGATAGAATAGAACGTCGACCAAGGTCGATCAATTTCACTTCTTCAGAAACATCTTCCCCCACTTCAAAATCGGGTTCGATCTTACGCGCCTCGGTCAAAGAGATCTCCTGGTTAGGATCTTCCACTTCCCCATCGGCCACAACTACACGGTTTCTCCAAATCTCAAGGTCACCTTTATCGGGGTTTACGATAATATCAAAGTTATCATCTTCCCCATACTTCTTTTTAAGAGCACTTCGCAGAACGTCTTCCAGGATAGCCATTAAGGTTGGCTTGTCAATCGACTTGTCATCCTTAAATTCCGAAAACGATTCTATCAACGCGATATTTTCCATATCCTTTGTCTGTTAAAATGTTATTTTCACTTTTGCCTCTTTTACATCCTCTAAAGGCAAGACAGCTTCTTTATTTACGGTCACTTTACCTTTCCCTACCGGCTTAGGCTCTCTGGCTTTCCACTTAAGAGTGAGCTTTCCCTCCTCAAAGGCGGCCAGTTCTCCTTCAAATTTCTCTCCATTCACAGTGGTCACTGCAAGAGTCCTTCCAATATTTTTTTGGTACTGCCGCGGCATTTCCAGCGGACTTGACACTCCTGCCGAAGATACGTCCAGAGAAAAATCCTCCTCTTCGCGGTCCAGGTTATGTTCGATCTTGCGGCTTACCGCAATACAGTCGTTTACAGACACTCCCTTATCACCATCTATGATCACGGTAATATGGTTCGCGTCGTTGACGTTGAGCTCAATTAAAAATAATGAATTATTTTCTTCGAAAGCTTCCTGCAGTAATTTTTCTACTTTCTCTCGTAACATTCCCGGGTGCGGCTATAAAAAGAGGGGACTTTCTGTCCCCTCGTTGTTCTTTTTTCGCTTCAACGGTGCAAATATAGTAAACTTTTTGTAGAACGAAAACAAGAATTAGAATGAAAAAATATTTGTAGTTTTATAACTAAATCAACCTTACCTATTTACAATTACCTATGAAAAAAATCCTTGTGCCGACCGACTTCTCGGAGCAGGCAGAAAATGCCCTCAAAGTAGCCGCTCAACTTGCTGAAAAATTCAATGCCGAAATTTACCTCTTACACCTCATAGAATTACCGGCAGATATGGTGAACCCGGTAGGAGAAACCCGCTCCAATGATTTGCCCGAAGCCCTCTTCTTCATGAAACTGGCCAAAAAGAAGTTTGACGACCTGCTTTCCCGTCCCTATTTAAAAGGATTAAAAGTGCATGACACTGTAGAGATCAATAAGGCCTTTGAGGGAATAATAGATACCAGTAAGAAACACGGCTGTGACTTTATTGTAATGGGCTCACAAGGAGCGACCGGCCTAAGGGAAATGTTCATAGGCTCCAATACCGAAAAGGTTGTAAGAACATCAGACATCCCCGTGCTTGTAGTGAAGAACGAGCATCCTTCTTTTGAGGTCAATAATTTCATTTTTGCAACCAACCTGGAAACCACAGGAAGAAAGACCCTTCAAAAAGTAATTTCCCTGGCAAAAACTTTTGAGGCCCGCCTGCACCTGGTCTATATCAATACAGCTAACGAATTTGTTACTACAGACGATTGTGACAAAAAGCTGAAAAACTATATGGAAGGTGTAGCCTTTGACAATTACGAGTTCCATGTTTTCAACGATGATTCAGTTGAACAGGGCATCCTTAATTTTTCAAGAAAAATTAACGCCGATGTCATGGGAATAGCCACTCACGGCCGCAAAGGTTTGTCGCACTTTTTCAATGGAAGCATAAGTGAAGACCTGGTGAATCATGCCAACAGTCCTGTTATAACCTTCAAACTTGAAAAATAATACTTTCAATCCACGCTACCGGAAGCCTCTCCTAATAAAATTAACCTATTGAAAACCATACGTTAAATTTGCGTCAAAGGTGTAAAATCACCCGAAAATAATTTGCCGCAAATGTATCTTTACCCCATATTTTAATTATATGGTGTTAAAGGCAAGTTTTCAATTAGCCTTCCTGGCTATAGAGATCATTCTCACTTTTTACAGCAATGTGCTGGAGGATAATCTTATGGTCAAATTTCTCCTTTTTGTAATCACCGCTGTTCTTATAGCAATGGGAGTGACCAAGCTGGCCAGTCGCCTTTTACCGGCAGATAAAGATTACGTCTCGATCGAAGATGAACAAGAAGTTTAGTTGCAGTTTTGCAGCCGCAAGAGTGAACAGATGAAGGATTGGAACTGTTGAACTGTAACGAAGGATCCGGAAGGGGAATAATTTTCTTTCGGGTCCTTTTCAATTTAATACTTCTCAAAAAGGCCTTTTTTAAAGTCTCTCTTACGGAACCGCCGGGTTAACTGAAAATGTTTAAATTTGGAGCTTCACTCCAAAAAAAGAATATTGGATACACCCGCAGATAAGCACCTGGAAATGTTTGAAAAAGACGAGAATGTATTCAATGTACTTTTTGAAGCAGCTTCAGAAGGTATCATTGTTGTTGATAGGAAACAGACTATTGTAAGCAGTAATCTGGCCGCAGATGTGATGTTTGGTTATCAAAAAGGGGAACTTAAAGGTAAGCCCCTCAATTTACTTATCCCACCAAAATATCGTTCGGCTCATCCATCTCACTTTAAGAACTTTTTGAACGACAGTGAAAAAAGGCAAATGGGACATGGCAGGGACCTTTATGGGGTAAAAAAGAATGGTGATGAATTCCCGGTTGAGGCAGGGCTCAATCCATTCAAGATTGGAGACGAGCACTATGTAATGTCGTTGATCATAGATATCTCTGTAAGGAAGGAAGCGCAACGTCAAATTACCGAACTTAATAATGAGCTGGAAGGTAAAATAAAGATCAGGACCAAAGAGCTTGAAGAGAGTATTCAAAAACTTCAGAATGCGAATAAGAGCCTTGAACTGGAGGTCAAGCGCAGGAAAGAAGCCGAGAACCGCATAAAAACTGCCTTGCAAAAGGAAAAGGAACTAAACGAACTAAAGACAAAATTCCTTTCCCTGGTTTCTCACGAATTTAAGACTCCCCTAAGTGGAATTCTCACCTCTGTTGTACTTGCAGGAAAATACAAACTTGAGGAACAGCAGGAAAAACGTGAAAAACATCTTGCTACCATAAAGAGCAAGGTGCATTACCTGGATAGTATCCTAAACGATTTTCTATCTATTGAAAGACTTGAAAGCGGAAAGGTGAATTATAAATTCTCAACCTTTAGTCTTAGTAAGCTAGTGAATGAAGTGGTCTACAACGCCAATGTGACCCTCAAGAGTGGACAGAATATTGAATACACGCGCGATGTTGAGAATGTAGTACTGCACCAGGATGAAAAGATCCTTGAGCTGGTCCTTTCCAACCTTCTTAGCAATGCGATCAAATATTCGCCGGAGAATACCCTCATCAACTTCGAAATAGAAGTAGAGGACAAGATGATTCGCTTTAAGGTGACAGACCAGGGAATGGGAATTCCTCAAAAAGATCAAAAGCATATATTTGAAAGATATTTCAGGGCCGAAAATGCCCTTTTAAACCAGGGAACCGGGATTGGTCTTAATATTGCCAAAGTGCACCTGGAAAACCTTGGTGGGACCATCAGCTTTAGCAGTAAAGAAAATGTTGGCACCCAGTTTATTGTAGAACTTCCTATTGTGAAAGAATGAAAAAAGTACTTTTTATAGAAGACGATACTGTAGTACGTGAGAATACGGCCGAACTACTTGAACTTGCAGATTACAATGTGATCACGGCAGCTAACGGTAAATCGGGTCTGGCCATTGCAAGACAGGAATTGCCAGACATAATTGTGTGCGATATCATGATGCCCGAAATGGATGGATACGGCGTGCTTCAGGCTTTATCTGAAGATCCAAAGACCCGTCACATTCCGTTTATTTTTCTTTCAGCAAAAACCGAACATAAAGACATTCGAAGGGGAATGGACCTGGGGGCAGATGATTATCTCACCAAGCCTTTCGAGGAAGATGAACTCATTAGCGCCATAGAAAGTCGTCTTGCAAAAATGGCAATTTTAAGCAAGCTTCAGGAAAACGGCAACAAGCCTGCCGAAATAGAACCTCAGCAAAAGATCAATTCGCTGCAGGAGTTAAGGGAAGAGGTGAAGAAATATGATGAGCTCACTTTCAAAGCCGGCGAAACTATTTACGAGGAAGGCAAACTGGGCAATCATTTCTTCTTTGTGGACAAAGGAGTGGTAAAAAGTCACCGTATGGACGAGTACGGCAAAGAACTCATCACTTCTATATACAAGGAAGGAGATTTCTTCGGAAATACCTCCTTTAAAAAGACCGACGCTTATTCAGAATATGCTACCGCCATGGAAGAAACCCGTGTTTATGCCGTTTCTAAGGATGAGCTGAAGCATATTCTAATGAACAACAGCAATATCACCCTGGAACTGATAGATGTAATGGGTGAAAATATTGCAGGTATAAAAGAGCAGCTTCTGGAAATGGCCTATGGCTCTGTTAGAAAAAAAGCTGCCCGTACCATTCTGCTATTTTCCCAAAAAATTAGAAGACATCCAACCCAGAGCATAAGGATCTCCAGAAGCGACCTTGCCAGTGTGGCCGGGATGGCTTCAGAAACGCTTATCAGGACTTTATCTGATTTTAAAAAGGAGGGGCTGCTGGAAATAGAAGGCCGCAATATCAAACTACTTAACGTGGAAGCATTAAAGAGGATCAGTTGATCCTCTTTCCTGTTTTTTGGAATAAATCAATAACTGACTTTCATCATTTTTTCCGCTAGGCTTCCTGCATATTTTTGCGAGGTAAATTAGATGTGACTGATGATGAATATCTTATTGCCTACCGATTTTTCTGAAAATAGCAGGAATGCTGCGGCATACGCATTGCAGTTCTTCAAGGACACCCCCTGCCATTTTCACTTGCTACATGTGCTTCCGGTGCCGGCAGATAAAATGGCGACAGGATACATGTCAATGTCACCTGGAGTTAAGGAAAGTTTTGAAAAGTTACTGAAGTGGCTGGAGAGTATTCGCACTAACCCCAAACATATATATCACACTTGTTTTAAAGCAGATTACCTTATCAATGCCGTGAGAGCCAAGTGCCAGGAAAAGCAGATCGACCTCATCCTTATGGGTACTAAAGGCAAGACCAATAACGAAGGCGTGGTCATTGGCAAAAACACATCAGATGTTATGATGAAGGTAAAATGTCCCGTGCTGGCCATCTCTGAACATGCATCCTATAAAGAACATAAAAAAATTCTTTTCCCTACAGATTATAAGATCCACTATGGCAGCAAGGTCTTGCGCACTTTGTTGAACCTAGCGTCTTTATCAAAGGCTAATGTAAAGATCCTGGAGATCTTTAATAATGACATGGAACCTTCTGCCGAGCAGATAGAGAACAGGGAGTTTCTGCAGGATTCCTTTTCACCAAGGATCCCTGTGCTACAAACCTATTATACTTCCAAAGACCAGAATCCAAAAAAAATTCTGGTTGCCAACCGCGATGTAGATATGATTGTTTTAGCAGCTAAGAATCTCAATTTGTGTCAAAAATTTCTGCGTAACGAAGAGAATGAGAATATTCCATTTATCAACCAGCTGCCATTACTGGTTTTACATGGATAGTAGTTTGTTTTAGATTAGTATTATTAGTTTGTTTTTTAAGAAGGCACCCTCCTAGCGGCGGGTGCTTTTTTATTTAACAAAAATATCAAGGACAAATTTGTCCTTTATGACTCCACTCATAAACCAGCCTTTCTCTATCCTCCATCTTTGTATCTGAAAATGAAACTCCTGTTAAACTTAAAAACCTTTGGTTATGGAAAATTTACAAGATAGAACAGTCGCAGAGATGGTTACTGAAAATATCAAAACTGCTCACATCTTTAAAAAGTATGGGATAGATTTTTGCTGCGGTGGCGGCATCAGTCTTCAAAAAGCATGTGAAAAATACGGTGTCGATTACAACCTTCTTAGCGAGGACCTGCTGAGTGTAGAGCAAACGCCTTCAAGGGCTACCGACTACAACAGCTGGGAACTGGACTTTCTAACAGATCATATTATCAATGTACATCACACATATGTGGAAGAGAACATTCCGCTTTTATTACAGTACTCTGAAAGGGTCGCGCAGGTTCACGGAGCTCATTACACAGAACTGCTCGAAATAGGGGAACTGGTAAAACAGGTAGTGGGAGAACTCAGTTCCCATATGAAAAAGGAAGAATTGATCCTGTTCCCGTTCATCAAAAAAATGGTGAAAGCTAAAAAAGAGAATCTGGATCTACCTGAAGCTCATTTTGGTACCGTAGATAATCCAATCAAAATGATGGAGACGGAACATGAAGATGCCGGGGAGCTGCTAAGAAAGATTGGGGAACTGAGCAATAGTTACACTCCGCCGCAGGGCGCCTGCAATACCTACAGAGCATTTTATGCAAAGCTGGATGAATTTGAGCAGGATCTGCACCAGCACGTTCATCTTGAGAACAATATACTCTTCCCAAAGTCTCTTAAACTGGAAAAGGAACTAAGAGACAGTCAAGTAAAATAAGAAATGCCAACCTACAGCCGAATAGGAGGAAACGGGTCTCCCATTGCTCTTCCTCCCTTTCGGTATAATATCTTACAACATGAGTAAAGAAAGAAAATTATGGATAGCCTTCCTGCTTGTTATCACCGTATCCTTTGCCATTCTTGGATACTATGGATTTGAGATATACCAGAAAGCACCTCCAATGCCCGAAAGAATTGTCACTACCCAGGGGGAAGTGATTTTTGAGGGGCAGGATATTAAGGACGGCCAAAATGTATGGCAGAGTCTGGGCGGGCAGGAAGTCGGGTCCATTTGGGGCCACGGGGCATATCAGGCTCCCGACTGGACTGCAGACTGGCTTCACCGGGAAGCTTTGTTCATTCTCAATGAGTGGTCTCAGGAGGAATACAATAAGAAATATGAAGAACTCGAAAGTGAGCACCAGGCTCTCCTGGAAAGAAGGCTCAAACTGGAACTGAGAAAAAATACCTATAATGAAGCTGATGGTACCATTACTATTTCGCCAATGCGGGCCAGGGCGGTTGTATTTCTAAGTGACTATTACCGTGGGCTCTTCATGGAGAACCCTGAACTCGATGAGTTAAGGAACTACTATGCAATCCCAAAGAACTCCATTAAAGATGAGCACCGTATGCATCAAATGGCCGGCTTCTTCTTTTGGGCCACCTGGGCCACAGTCACAGAAAGACCCGGAAGTGATGTTTCTTACACCCATAACTGGCCACCAGATGACCTTGTGGGGAACAAGGCCACCGGAGATCTTTTGATCTGGACCGGGTTCAGTATAATTCTACTTCTTATTGGGATAGGACTAATGGTCTTCTATCACGCAAGAATGAAAGAGGAAGAAGATCCCGAAAGGCCCGTTGAAGATCCATTGATGAAGCAAACCATCACGCCGTCGATGCTGGCGGTAAAAAAATATATGTGGGTTGTAAGCCTGCTTATCTTGATACAGGTGACCTTTGGAGTAGTTACTGCTCACTACGGCGTCGAAGGTGACGGTTTCTACGGTCTTGACCTTGCCGAAATCCTGCCTTATTCAATCTCACGCACCTGGCATGTGCAACTCGGTATTCTATGGATCGCCACCGCCTGGTTGGGCACAGGTCTTTATATAGCACCTGCCGTTTCGGGTAGGGATCCAAAATTCCAAAAGTTTGGTGTGAATTTCCTCTTTGCCTGCCTGCTTGTTATCGTTGCCGGATCTATGGCAGGACAATGGATGGGAATTATGCAAAAACTTGGATTGGCAGAGAACTTTTGGTTTGGTCACCAGGGATATGAGTATGTAGATCTGGGCAGGTTCTGGCAAATATTCCTGTTCGTAGGATTATTCGTGTGGCTTGCTCTAATGGTGAGACCGCTCATTCCCGTGATCAAACAAAGAACTTCGGAAAGAAACCTGCTTATCATGTTTCTGGTATCCTCTGCTGCCATTGCACTTTTCTATGGTGCCGGACTCATGTGGGGCCGCCAAACAAACCTTGCCATTGCCGAATACTGGCGTTGGTGGGTGGTGCACCTATGGGTGGAAGGATTCTTTGAAGTCTTTGCCACTGTGGTGTCGGCCTTCCTATTTGTTAGACTCGGCCTGCTCCGCACCAAAACAGCCACACTAAGTGTACTGCTGGCAACCGTTATCTTTCTCTCAGGTGGTATCCTGGGGACATTCCACCACCTTTATTTTAGCGGCACCCCAACCGCGGTGATGGCCCTGGGAGCGACCTTTAGTGCCCTGGAAGTAGTTCCGCTGGTATTGATAGGCTATGAAGTCTATGAGAACTACAAGCTTTCAAAAGCCACCAAATGGCTCAAAGATTACAAATGGCCTATCTACTGTCTTATTGCAGTTGCCTTCTGGAACTTCCTGGGAGCGGGGATCTTTGGATTCATCATTAATCCCCCTATCGCTCTGTATTACATGCAAGGCCTTAACACTACTGCGGTGCATGCCCATACAGCATTATTCGGGGTGTATGGTTTCCTCGGAATTGGCTTAATGCTTTTTGTACTGCGAAGTCTTTACAGAACACAGGTGTGGAATGACAAACTGCTGAGTTTTTCTTTCTGGTCCATCAACATAGGATTGATCCTTATGGTACTTCTAAGCGTTCTCCCCATTGGTCTGCTACAAACAGTGGCCAGTGTAAATGAAGGAATGTGGTACGCCCGATCTGCCGAGTTCATGCAGCAACCCGGCATGGATACCCTTCGATGGCTGCGAGCTATTGGAGACACCATCTTCGCCGCAGGTTTGTTCGCTTTTGTATGGTTTGTTTTCTCTCTTGACAGCCGCAAAAAACAGTCTGTAGACAAAAAGAAAGAAGTCCGTAAAGAAGAGGAAGTATTAGTTTAAACTGAAAAATTGATAGTTGAAAAGGGGAGGTCAAAAAAGCATTTTTTGCCTCCCCTCTTTTTTATACTTTTAAACGATGATCAAACTTAAAGCGCACACCAATATTGCCCTTGGATATTTCTTTCTCGTAGCACTATTGGGAGTCTTCCTAAGGTTCTTTTTTGTCATTCCCATTCCGGCAAATTTCAGGTATGTGGTACATGCGCATTCGCACGTGGCATTGCTGGGCTGGGTTTACATCGGCCTCAGCACGCTTTTTTATAAGATGTATATTTCTGAAGTCAGTTCTGGAAAGACCTACAGGCGAATTTTCCGGTTTACCCAAGTTACTATCCTTGGGATGCTGGTCACCTTCCCCTTCACGGGATATGCTCTTTTTTCAATAAGCTTTTCCACTTTATTCCTTTTTGCCTCCTATTTCCTTGCCTGGTTTTTCCTGAAGAAGACACCGTCAAAATATAAAACCACCTGTTCTTTTAAGTTAATTAAGGCCTCATTATGGTACATGGTCTTTTCAAGTATAGGTCCCTGGGCTCTCGGCGGGATAATGGCAACTTTAGGAAGCGGAAGTATCTGGTACAAAATGGCCATCTATTTTTACCTGCATTTTCAGTACAACGCCTGGTTCATACTTGCCCTTCTCGGGATCTTTTTCTACTTCCTGGAACAGCAAAATCTGAGGTATCAAAAAAAGGATTTTAAAAGCTTCTTCTGGCAACTTAATGCGGCAGTAATTCTGAGCTTTTTTCTCTCTGTGCTCTGGGTGGAACCACATTGGATCTATTATGTTTTGGGCGGAATTGGAGCAATTCTTCAGATCACAGCTTTTGTGAAGTTTTGGAAGATCATTTCCCCTTTCCGCAAAGAGCTTCCTTTTTCGCCATTTTTGACACTATTGCTAAAGATCACCGCCGTACTTCTAATGATCAAACTCATCCTGCAGCTGCTTTCCGCTTTACCCCGGTTCGCCCGACTCGCCTTTACTTTTCCTGATTTTGTTATAGGCTACTTGCACTGGGTGTTCCTGGGCGTAGTGAGCATACTGCTTTTCGTATTTCTTGCCCACGGGCGGCTACTCTGGCTTTCAAGGTGGGTTTTCTGGCTTTACTTTACTGCTTTTGTATTGACCGAAACACTCATTTTCTATAAAGGCCTTGCCAGCTGGTTGGAATTCAACCTTTTTGAGGATTACTTTCGCCTGCTGGCCTACAGTAGCCTAATATTCCCCGTCGCCATAGGAATTATGCTCTTAAGGAATCTCTTAAGAAAAAGTCAAACTTCTTTTAATTCCCTGTGATTTAGTAGTCTATTAACTGATTGTGCCTTAGTCCTTTCCTATCTTAAGGATATGAAAATTTCAGCTCATTTCTACGTGATCGTGTCCTCTCTGCTTCTGGCTACAGTTGCAGTTATGGTATTTTATAATGTTTCCTATCCGGTTGTTTTCTATACCGTCCTGTTCGGCCAGGTCTTTTGGCTCTTCACCGTTTACAAAGTCCTCACCGACGACTACTCCACCGATAAAACCTTTGATGACTGGTATGAGGATAACCCTATGAAGTAGTGGGCAGTGGGCAGTTTTTTCGGAGTATTTAGTTGAGAGTTCGGAGTTCGTAGAAGATAAGTTATTCAGGCTTTGGCTTTTGGCCATTGGCTGTTGGATTTCTGTTTTCACCCTTTATTTTCCTCTTCTACCATTCTACACTTTCTCATTGTTTGTGGTCAATTCTTAAAAAAGCCACGGATACACCAATATTTTTTTTTCTGTCCCTTTATAAACCCCTAAATCCCTAGAGGGGACTTTTAGATTCCGTTTCTGATTAGTGTTTATTGCATTTTCATTTGAAACCTCTCTGCGAGCGTACCTGCGGGTAGACAGGCGAAAGCGAAGCAATCTCACAATCGGGAGCAGTCGAATTGTTATATCTAAAAGTAATGAGCAGAACTGTAGAAGAAAGAGATTGCCGCAGTCGGCCCAATGCCGCAAAGACGGTAACAGAATAATTTTTACTGCCTACTGAATACTGACCACTGACCACTAGAAAAAGTTGCTTTTCCATTTTACTGCCTACTGAACACCGACCACTACTTACTTCAAGATCATCCCATTCCCATCTTCCTTAAAGGAGATCTTCATCCTGGTACTGCTTATGTATCTTGGGTCTCCCACTGTTTCCTGTCGTTCGAGCCATTCGATATTGATGCAGATATAATCCAGCTCTTCTACCACCTTACCCTTACACAAATAGATCCCTTTGCTGTGCAGCGGGAATCGCTCTGCCGCACGGGGAAATTGTACTACATCAAAGATATCCCCGGCGCGATCGTAAAAAGTCCCAAAACACATGTACTGCCGGTTTACTGTGGGTGTACGTTTGGCGGTGATGAGATGCCCGTAGATCTCTATAGTCTTGCCTATATGCTGTTTTAAATCTCTTGCCATCACCACTCCCGGGCGCTGTAGCTTTTGATAGGCTTCAGGTTTAAGCAGTTTGAAGTGATCGTGCAATGAAAAACCCAGTAGCTCCATCTGGTCATAAGCATCAATCAGCATAGAATGAGATAGTTCGGGCAGGTCAAAATCCCGGTGCGGCGGACGGAATAGCAAAGTTTGGCCACTTCGGGTGCGGGTGCGGTTGAGCTTGAAGTAAGCTTTCCACAGCAGGTGGTGTTTATCTACCCCGGTGAACCGGAAAGCATCGATCTTCAGCAGAATGCTCAGCTGCTCAATGGAGATGGGCACCCGGTCGATAAAGTCATCAAAGGATTTAAAGCTTCCGAAGAAATTGCGATCCTCCAGAATACGCTGTACCACCTTTATCTCCAGCTCCTTAATATACCCCAGCCCCAGATAAATGTCTTTTCCATAGATCACCGTATGGTGGTCACTTTTGTTGATACAGGGCGGATGCACCCGGCCGCCGCATTTTCGTATCTCCTGAATATAGGTCTCCACATCATAGAAACCGCCACCGTTATTGAGGCAGGCGACCATAAATTCCAGCGGAAAATAATATTTAAGGTAAAGACTCTGGTAACTTTCCACCGCATAGGAAGCTGAATGTCCCTTCGGAAAAGCATAACCGGCAAAAGACAGGATCTGATTCCACACCTCTTCGGTAAGTGCTTCAGAATAGCCTTTGTCCCTGCAGTTATTCCGGAATTTATCCTCCAGCTTCCGAAAATCCACCTCATTCCGTTTTTTGCCACTCATGCCACGGCGCAGAATATCGGCTTCGTCAAGGGAGAGTCCGGCAAAGTAGTGGGCGATCTTGAGCACATCTTCCTGGTAGACCATAACGCCATAAGTTTCATTGAGAATTTCGGCCAAAACCGGATGTGCCTGCTTGCGGCGCTCGGGATCGCGGTGGCGTTTGATGTACTCCTCCTTCATGCCGCCGTTGGAGACCCCCGGCCTAATTATAGAACTCGCCGCGACTAACCCCAGGTAATCATCTGTTTGTAACTTCTGAAACAATCCGCGCATCGCAGGCGATTCCACATAGAACACACCCATACAATCGCCGGTGCGCAACAGGTTATTGATATTGGGATCGTTCTTGAAAACCGACACATTTTCCATGTCTTCAATTTCAGCTTCCGGCTGATTTTCCTTAATAAGCTCAATGGCATCAGTGATCTTGGAGAGGCCGCGCTGGGCGAGAATGTCGAATTTAAAAATACCCACATCTTCAGCAATATTCATATCAAATTGAATGGTCGCAAAGCCTTTGGGAGGTAAAAAAGTAGAAGCATAGCAGTGCACCGGCTCCTGTAAAATGGCGATTCCGCCGGCATGAACACTCAGGTAATTGGGAAAGCCGGCGATCAAGCCACTGTAGCGAAACACCAGCCGCTCCATCTCATCCAGACCTTTTGGATCGAAAAATCCCGAAGACAATTTATCGATTTCGGCCTTGGGCAAACCAAACACCTTTCCCAGTTCTCTTATCACAGCCCGGCGCTTAAAGGTGACATAAGTGGCTAAAAGAGCAGTATTCTTGTACCTTCTGAAAATATAATCGGTCACATCCTGCCGGTCCTTCCAGGAAAAATCAATATCAAAATCGGGCGGCGAGTGGCGGTGGGCGTTGATAAAGCGTTCGAAATACAGGTCGAGCTCAATGGGATCAACATTAGTGATCCCAATGATATAGGCCACCACCGAGTTTGCACCACTCCCCCGACCTATGAACGGATAGTTCTTCGATTTTGCGTATTCCACAATATCGTGGTTGATCAAAAAATATGAGACAAAGCCCAGGTTAATGATCGCCTGCAGCTCCTTCTCTACCCGCGCATAAGTTTCGGGAGTGGCATTGGGATAGCGGCGGAGGAGATTTTTATAGCAGAGTTTCTTCAGTATCTCTGCATCTTCCTCTTTACTGCTGCTAAAGATCTGCAGGTTCCGGTTTTGGCGGGCGCTGTCAAATCCGAAATTAACTTCGCAGCCGTCGATGACCCGTTGTGTGTTCTTCAGAATAAAGGGATAATCTGCAAAGGCTTCAAAAACGGCATTTTCGGGTAACATTTTATGAGAGAGCGAACCCTGCTCAGCTTCGGGCAGCTGACTCAGCAGCATATTTTTGTCAATCGCACGCAGCAGTCGGTGGGCGTTGTAATCTTTTTTATTCCGGAAGGTCACTGTTTGCAGCAGCACCAGTTTGTCCTGAAGTTCCAGATATTTTGAAAACTTCAATTTCCGCAGACTTTCCACCGAAACGCCGATAAATTCATCCTCTCTAAAATGCCATTTTTGGCACCTCATCACCTGCTCCAGCGGATAAATAAACCAGCAATCCTCCAGCGGCAGGGCATCGGCCGCAAATTCCTTCTCTACATGCAAATGTGCCGCCAGGTGGTCGTTAAGTTGCCTGAATCCTTCATTGCTCCGCGCCAGACCTACGTACTGCTGCTCCACCCCATTTCTAAAGTCGATCCCGATGAGGGCTTTAAAATCATATTTTTGAGCAGTCTTTAAAAAGCTAAGACAGGCCGAAGTGTTATTGATATCGGTCACCGCCACAGCCGAAGCTTTATTCTCTTGCGCCAGCACACACAGCTCCTCTTCGGGAAAAGTGCCGTAGCGAAGGGAGTAATATGTATGGTTGTTTAGAAACATTGGTTTAGTCGGTAGTCTTTAGACGGTAGACAGTAGTTTAGTTGGTAGTTGATAGTTCGGAGAGGTTCTTTGGGCATTTAGCTGTTGGTTTCTTGTTTGTTGTTTGTTGTTTGTTGTTCATTGTTCATTGTGAAAAAAGCCAACTCCGCCTCCCTTTAGGGCAGGGGAAAAGCGGAGAGTCTCTGATAATTGATTATTGATCATTGTTTATTGAAAAAAGCCACGGATGCACCGATTTTCTTTTATGGTTCAGCTTTCTGACCACTGATCACAGAACACTGACCACTCTTTTAAGATCCCCACAGACTTTCCATCTGAGGCCATAACTCCGCCTCCCTTTAGGGCAGGGGAAAAGCGGAGAGTCTCTGATAATTGATTATTAATCATTGTTTATTGAAAAAGCCACGCATTCATGATTTGTCTTTTTAACTCATAAATGTCTAATCAGCCGTCAGTTCGAGTGTTTTTTGTTGAACAGAGTGAAACAAAAAATGTATCGAGAACAGAGGCTGCAACCACTCTCTTGTTCTCGATACTAATTTGCCCCTGCTATCGCAGGTTCAAATTCACTCGAACTGACGGGATGAGTTCCTTGTTTTCTATCCTTGCAAGCGATAGCGAAGCAATCTCACAATGAGAGAGCAATCTTTCTTATTTTCTACCAGTAAAGAGCAGAACTCCTGCACAAGGAGATTTCCGAAACCCGGGACTCCTTCGCAAAGAGGAGAATAATTAGTCTTCCTTTCGATATTTGTTCATTGCTTACTGTTTATTGATCATTGTAATTTTAATTGTAAAACCCTTGAACTTTGAACCTTGAGCCTTGAACCTTGAATAGCAAAGCTAATTCGCCAAAAAGGCAAAACTTAGCTCTGCCTATGCGCATGCAACATGGGTGGGGCGCCGTTGAACGGGTTCTCCATTCGACCTACGCTTATGCCTCCCATGGTCGATGCTCTCATCACACTCTCCTCTCCAAACCGGTTGCGAATGCGGTCGATGGAATTATATAAATTCAGCATCTCCTCGCTGTCGTCAAACAGGTTGATCTGGTAATGCCCGCCTACGAGTCCGGTGAATTTCACTCCCACCAGCCGAATGAGCAGCCTCCTGTTGTACAGCTGGCGGAACAGCTCCCATATCTTTGGGATCAACACATGATCGGCACTGGTGTAGGGAATGCTCGCCTGCTTGGTATAGGTATTAAAATCTGAATACCGGATCTTCACACTAATATTTGACGTAAGCCTGTCCCCGCGTCGTAACTGGTACGCCAGGCTTTCGGTCATGGCCGTGAGCGTCGCACTTAGCTGTACCATATCAATAGTATCTTTGTGGAAAGTACGTTCGGCGGAAATGGATTTCCGCTCGTGGAACGGGATGATAGGCACCTCATCTATTCCATGCGCCCGTTTCCAGATAGTACGCCCGTTCTTGCCCAGCACACTCTCCATCATCTCCACCGGCATCTCCTGTATGGTCTTTATTTCTCTTACCCCCAGCCCCAGCAGCGTCTGAAAAGTCTTGCTCCCGATCATAGGAATTTTCCGCACAGACAGGGGTGCCAAAAATGTTCTTTCAGCACCGCTTTCTATGAGCATCTGGTTATTGGGTTTGGCCTCACCCGTGGCGATCTTGGACACTACTTTATTCCGGGAGAGCCCGAAGGAAATTGGGAGTCCGCTTTCACGAATGATCTCCTGCCGCAGCTCACTCGCAAAGCGGTAGGTACCAAAGAATTTGTCCATGCCGGTAAGGTCGGCGTAGAATTCATCGATGCTCGCTTTTTCAAAGGCAGGTACTTTATTCTGAATGATCTCTGTCACCTGGTGAGAATACTTGCTGTAAGTGCCGGTCTCCCCTTTGATCACTGTAGCCGCCGGGCACAGCTGCCGGGCCACCTTCATCGCCATACCCGAATGCACTCCATACCGGCGCGTCTCATAACTACACGCCGCCACCACCCCGCGATCTCCCAGGCCACCTACCAGCACCGGCCGGTTATTAAGTTCGGGATGCAGCAAACGCTCTACAGACACAAAAAATGTATCCAGATCGAGGTGTAAAATAGCTTTATTCTTCTCCATTTATGGATAATTTCCTTCTTATTGGAATTATTCCAAAATTAGAAAAAATAAAAATTCCCTCCTGTAGAAAGAGCGTTAAAAATTATAAAGAAGTTATTAATGTCTGGAAGCAAGAGAACTACAGAAAAATCTCTTTCAAATGCCTCTCATAAAGATTTAAAGTAACATTCTCTTCAATTCTACTTCGGAATTTTTCCAACAACTGTGAAAAATCTTCTTTTTCAGCAGCTATTTTATAGGCACAGTGAAGCAGTTGCCTGAAGTGGGGATTATATGCTGCTGAAGTTGCTTCATGTCTCAGGGCATCTGCAAAATCTTTTCCGGTGGAAAAATCCCCGACTACAGGTAACTTTTGTTTATCTATAGAAAGGACTGAAGCATAATCTTTCGTTAGTTCCTCATAGCGCTCCAGGGATTCGGCATAGAGTTCTTTGGCAAACCTAAAACCATCGCCTTCACTTTCTGCAATTCCTATCAATTCTTCCAGCCAGGTAGTGCCTGCGGTTTTTAGATGTAATCCAGCATCGTGTTTCCTGATGAGCTTTTGAATGACAGGATAGATCGAGAACTTATCACTCCCGCTGTGCACACTCAATTTTAGATTTTGTGGAAATTCAAATTCCTTTACAGCAAATTTCAGCACCAAAAGATCCTCCTCAAATTCCTGCTCAAATTTCTCCAGATCTCCCTCATAATCCACTCCTTTATTGAATTCCCCGGAAAATTTTGGAGCGATAGTGTTGACCGGAACCTTATAAAAAGCCAAAGCTGCCAGAATGAAGAAAAGCTCAAGCGGGGATTGAGGATTTTCCACCTCATCAATGGAAACTTCCACATGGAATTCTTCAGCTTTTTTGGAGCGGATATGTTTATAGATCTCTCCTGCTTTTTGAGAAGCCAATAAAAAACTATCCAGCATTTCCCTTAGATGTGATTTAGATATCTGCATCTTACGCTCAATCCCGGGGATTGCAATATCTCCCATATAGCTTTTGAAAAATTGAAGAAAATCTTCCTCTTCTTTTTCTGAAGCTTTTTGCCCAATAAATCCGGCCACATCAATAGTGAAAAAATCACTGAAAGGAATGAACTCTTCTACCGTTTGCAGGTTTATATGATCGGCATCTACAAAGTAAGCTCCTGTAAAACCTAAAGCTTTTATGGCTTCATCTGCTTCCTTCCGCAGGCTCTCAGGGTGAGAACCTACTGTTTCATGCTCCCGGTTTGATTTATTCCAGACCGGCGTCACCTCAACTCCTTCATCCCAAACCTTAAGAATCGCCTGCAGCTGAGCCTTTCCCTCTTTTCCAAACCTGTCACCTACTCCAAAAGAATATTTTCCTAATGCTGCCATATCAAATCATTTTATACCCCGCTAAAAGCTCCAAACCCACCGTCTACTGCAATGACAGTTCCGGTGACGAAAGATGAATTATCTCCTGCCAGCCAATTTGCTGCGCCCTGCAATTCTTCTGGCCTTCCAAAGCGATTCATTGGTGTCTGCTTTACAATGGTCTCTCCGCGGGAAGTGAGACTTCCGTCTTCATTCAGTAAAAGGTCGCGGTTCTGCTCCCCGATAAAAAAACCGGGGGCAATAGCATTCACTCGGATTCCGTCTCCATATTTCTGCGCCATTTCTACCGCCAGCCATTTCGTGAAATTATCCACAGCTGCTTTGGCTGCCGAATATCCCATAACTCTTGTAAGCGCTCTTGACGCGGCCAGGGATGAAATATTGATTATACTGCCTTTCTTCTGCCCAACCATTCCTTTTGCAAAGACCAGGGTTGGCAGAACAGTTCCTTTGAAATTCAGCTCATTCACCTTATCAAAGTCCCCAACGTTGAGATCAAAAATACTTTGGTCTGGGGTGATGGTAGCGCCTTTTATATTCCCACCGGCAGCATTGACCAGAATATCTACCTTACCAAAGGCTTTTTTTATACTTTCTCTGGCTGTCTCCAGTTTATGCTCATCGAGTACATCTGCGACCAGCGCCATGGCTTTTCCACCGGCATTCTCTATTTCTTTTACTCTTGCCTGTACAGTTTCTTCACTGCGACCCAGTATGCCGACTTTCACCCCTTCGGCTGCCAATCCCATTGCAATGGCACCTCCCAGTACCCCGTTGCCTCCGGTTACTACTGCTACTTTATCTTTTAAATTGCTCATTTTAGCTTCTTTAATTTTCCAGGGAATTGATTATTCCCAGCTCTAAACCTCTTAACTCCGCCAAACCGCGCAACCTGCCAATTGCCGAATAACCGGGATAGGTTGTCTTTTCAAGATCATCAAGCATTTGGTGACCATGATCGGGTCGCATAGGGATCGGCCCCCTGTTTTGCCCTTTTTGACACTCATAAAAAGTGCGGACCAGCTTATGCATCTTTGCACTTCCTTCGAGATGATTGGCTTCATAGAACCTCGAATTCCCCTCTCTTTGAACAGATCGCAGGTGCACAAAATGTATCCGATGGTAATATCTTCTAATAATTTCCGGAAGATCATTCTTTTCTGAAGCTCCAAAACTACCGCTGCAAAAAGTGAGACCATTGGTTTTTGAAGGAACCTGATCAAAAATATGGTCCAGATCTTTGGCTGTACTCACCACCCGCGGTAGACCAAGCACCGGCCATGGTGGATCATCGGGATGGATAGCCATTTTTACTCCTGCTTCTTCAGCCACAGGAATTACTTCTTTCAGAAATTCCACCAGGTTCTCCCGAAGTTGCTCTGCAGAAATGCCTTTATAGTCTTCCAGTCCCTTCCGAAGTTTTTCAAGAGTAAAACCATTTTGGTCCCCCGGTAATGCCATGAGTAAACTTTCCTGAAGCCGATCCAGCTCAGCCTTAGTCATTCCGGAATATTTTCTTTTGGCCCTTTCCACCATTTCCGGTTCATAATCTTCTTCGGCCTTCTCCCTTTTCAGAATGAACAGGTCAAAAACAATTAGGTCCTCCAGATCATGAAGCAGGGCTGTACTGCCATCCTCCAGCTCGTAGCGAACATTCGTTCGTAGCCAGTCAAGAACAGGCATAAAATTGTAACAGATCCTGGTAATTCCACTTCTGCCGAGATTCCGCAGACTCTGTTTATAATTTTCTATGTATCCTGCTTTATCTGCTTTACCTTGTTTGATATGCTCATGAACCGGCAGGCTTTCTACCACATTCCAGTGAAGTGGAAATGGATTTTCCTTGTTGCTCTTGTCTAAAAGAGCTTTTCTCCGGTCGATTTCTTCAAGGCTCCACACTTCGCCCACCGGGATGTGGTGCAAGGCTGTGACAATCCCGTTAGCCCCGGCCTGTTTAACAGTTTGTAGATTCACCGGGTCATGCGGCCCATACCATCTCCAGCTTTGTTCGAATATTGGATTTTTCAAAGAATCGTTTTTCTCAGGGTTCAGCAAGCTCTAATTTAAGATAATAATCTGCCAAAATGAAGCTTTTAAAATTTAAGTAAGCCAAGGCTTCGCAAGGCTGCAATAGTCAACAAGCCGATAGACAATGTTCGGAAGCTTAATCTAATTCCGGCTTTTCTTTTGACACCGAAGTAGGCACCCCGGCTTCTTCCCCGATAATAACCTCATCAAAAATGACATTTTTGGTGTTGGTTATTGAAGTAGCATTTTTGGTCTTGTTCACTTTAATGTTGGTCAGTTTCACATTCTCCACCTTGCTTTCTTTAAAGCCCTGAATGACCACTGCGGTTCCCGTGGCCTCTTCACAGGTGACGTTGGTGATAAAAACATCTGAGATCTTGGAATTAAATCCTTCTCCTTCCCCGTGATAATTGGCAGTAATATAGAAGCAATCTTCTACTTTTTGAAGCTCTATATCATTGATGTAGATATTCCTGATATACCCTCCCCTATCGGGATTGGTCTTAAAGTAAATTCCCCTTTTAAGGTAACCCCAGGCATGGTTGTTTTCTACATACACGTTCTGAACTCCGGCCGACATTTCGCTGCCAATGACCACTCCGTGCAGCCCTTTTAGAAGGTTATTCCTAATCACAATATTTTCTGAAGGAGTAGCCGAATTTGCCCGTCCTTCATGATCCCTTCCGGCTTTAATGGCAATGTTATCATCCCCGTTATCGAACTTCACTTCTTCAATTAAAATATCCCTTGCATACTCAGCATCTATACCATCATTATTGAAGTTATGAGCATCGAACTTTAATCTGCGCAAAGTGGCACTTTGCGATTTGAGAAGATGTACACACCAAAAAGGGGAATCTTCTATGGTAATATCCTCCAGTAGAATATTCCTGGAGTTCACAAACTGTATTAACTGCGGCCGAAGGTAGTGATCTTCTCCAAAGATCCTTTCCTCCACAGGAACTCCTTTATGGTTCATGTCCCTGCTCAATTGCTTATCCTTATCTTCCAGCTGTTTCCAGGCGGCCCAGGCGCCACCGCCTTCCCCGTCAATGGTGCCTTTTCCGGTGATGGCAATATTTTCCAGTTCATTCCCATAAATGAGCGGACTATGGTTATATAGCATGGTTCCTTCCCAACTGGTAAGCACCAGAGGGTAATCCCTGGGGTTTTCCCCAAACCTTATCTTTGCACCTTCCTGTAGGTGTAGATCGACATTGCTCACGAAATGAATAGGACCGTTTACTGTGTAAATGCCCTTTGGAACGATGAGTCTTCCACCTTTCCTTTTCTTCAGGTGAGCCATGGCCTTATCAAAAGCCTTTTTATTATCTGAAACTGAATCGCCTTTAGCTCCGAACCTTTTTACAGAAACCGCATAATCCGGAATCTCCGGAAGCTGAATCCTTTCCACGATCTCCTGAATTGCCGCCTTTCTTTCGGGTTCAGATAACTGGGCATGGGCACTCAGTCCCAAAAATACTACCCATAATAACAATAGCTTTTTCATAATCTTGATTTTAGAAAATCCTCCCTTACAGGGCTAAACACATCTATTAACATTCCCGCTTCAATACATTTGGCACCGTGCCTGGCATTGGGCGGAACGAAAAATCCGTCGCCCGCTTCCAGAATTTCAGCTTTGCCGTTAATCGTGATCTTGAACTTTCCCGAAGCCACTACAGTTCCCTGGGAATGGAAATGTTCGTGCGCATAACCCACCGCACCTTTTTCGAATTTCACCTTTACCAGCATCAACTGCGTATTATAACCGGTAATTTGCCGGGAGATCCCTTCTCCCGCAGGTTCCCATTCTGCTTCAGTTTCTTTAAAAAAGTTGTTGGAATTTATCATTTTTGGGAGGTATGTTTTCGTTGCCATGCAGGATATTTTTCCTTCAGGAGATCTTCAGCATAATTGTCGATATAGCTGTAGTTGGTGCGCCGCTCGTGCTCTATTTCCTCAAGTTTGTATTTCACCACTCCGTCACGACCTATGAACATAGGCCTGTTGGTACCAATCTCTGTAAAGCGGCCCCAAAGCGGTCCTCCGTCAGGATCTTCGATTAGCACACGATCCCGGCCCTCGGGCAGGTGCTCTCCTTTTATCCATTCCACTCTTTTCCCCATCACCTTGGCCTCATCGAACCATTGCATGGCACTTTGAACGGCCTTTTTAACCTCTTCGGAAGGATTCTCGATCTCCATTAGATAGCGTACGATCTCCGCACTTTCCTTTCCGCTGAGGGAAGCCAGCTCATAAGCTCTTGCCTTGGCCGGCTGAAGGGTTTCTTTATCATGTTGTGCACCCCAGGCAGTGAGTTTGCCGTCAACTTTCACCTGGGTAGCAAGAATGATCTCCAGGCCTTTTTCGATAGCTTGTGCTGCTTTTCGTTTCCTTTTTGCATCCACAAAAGAATATGGC
Organism: Salinimicrobium aquimaris; assembly: GCF_035607535.1. Classification (NCBI taxonomy): domain Bacteria; kingdom Pseudomonadati; phylum Bacteroidota; class Flavobacteriia; order Flavobacteriales; family Flavobacteriaceae; genus Salinimicrobium; species Salinimicrobium aquimaris. The sequence goes on along the minus strand of NZ_JAYDZX010000002.1, from coordinate 352,116 downwards.
TCTTTATTTTGAGCAATATCCCGCAATAACCTCATCACTCCTATCATTGCCCCGTCGTTATAGGTGATGTGCTCGTAATATCCTTTCCTTATCGGGTAAAATTGGGACCAGCCCCCATTGGGATATTGAGCTTCAAACAAAAAATCAACACCTTTCAAAAATGCCTTTTTATAAGCCTCTTTTCCCGTCGCCTTATAAACCCTTGCCAGGTAGCGCAGCTGGGTATGAGTTGCTCCGTTATCTATGGTAGTACCTGCGTCTACGGCACTTAACCTTTTTAGTTCTTCCTTTTCCTGCGGACTTAGCTCTACAGACATATCCTTGTTCTTGTACCACCCGCCGTTGTGATGTTGATAAAGCAATACATTATCTGCAATCCGCCGGGCCTCTTTCCCTGCATACCAATTCTCATCCTGCGCCAGAGCCTTTCTCCATGGTACTTTTTCTGAATACTCTACCTCCCCTACAGGTACCTCTCTCAAGATCTTTTCTGAAAGGACCTGCGGAAGAATATAATTTTTTAATTGAAGATCCTGTCTCGCAATCTCCTGAAGTGCCAGGCTCGCCACCAGCTTTGCACCCTTTTTTGAAAGATGAGTATCATCGGTCACTCCTCTTGGCTCATAAGGATCCTCTCCCGGTTCCAGGTGCAAATGCAGTTGCTTGGAATCCTGAGGTCCGTAAGAGATCTCGAGTTGTTCGGTCAACAACTGCAGATCAACAAAAGGCACATCAAGATCTTTTGCCAACATTCTTACCACAAGAGGATATTGCCCATGAGTATCTACCAGCACTCCGGCTTCATTAAAATTGCGGCGCACTATGGAGCTAAACAAAACAGGCGTAGCCCCTTTCTCACGGGTTTCGTTTACAAATTTTTCAAGATTACTTCGGTACTGAGTAAAAGGATTAGTGTACCTCGCAGGATCGTTCACTTTTTGGTCATTATGTCCAAACTGGATGAACACAAAATCCCCCGGCTTCAATTGTTCTTTCACCTTTTCCCACCGGCCTTCAGCAATAAAACTTCTGGTGCTTCGGCCGTTTACTGCGTGATTCTGAATATTTATTTCTGAAGACATCAACTCCGGAAGCACCTGTCCCCATCCATGCTCCGGATTCTTATCGGGATCCTTTTTTTTTGACATTGTAGAGTCGCCGATGAGGTATAGCGTTGGTCGTTCCTGCGCCATTACTGTTACTGAACAAATAAGGATGAGAAACAGAAGTAGATTTTTCATTTTTAAGAAGGTATTTCGATGATTCAGAGGCATCAATTGTTTTGATTCATGGCTTTTGAAGCCCAGTACCAATCTGCTTCTTTGCTGAAGATATTTTTAATATTATATCTGTCAGCTTCCTCTGCAGTTAACTGATGCGACCATTGAATCCGGGTTTCCGGAGAAGCTCCGGGGCCGGTGCTGTTGTATTCCGCATAAAATGCAGTTCTTTCTTTATTTGGGAACATCCTGTCCCCGTGCCAGGGATCCCAGCCTGCAGGGAGAATATGTTTTCCCAGGTGAGAATTAATAAAGACTGTCTTGGCATAAGGTCTCCAGGGCCTGCCCAGATAGACCTCATTCACACCTGCAGCAGCTATAAATTTACAGTTAAGGAATACATACCCGAATTCCTGATTTTGCGGCGTGGCCGCGGCTGTCACAAACGAGTCCTTAAGGCTCTTAATGGTACAGTCTTTAAAAACAGCCGTGGCTTCTCCAAAAATAAAATCCGTGGTTCCTTCAATATAGCAGTTTAAGTACAACTGCCTGCTGCCTTCTGTTGCTGTGTAGAGCGTGTCCTGGCATCCCAGAATATTGGAATCTTTGATGACAAACCTATCCCCTTCTACGTGCAAAGCCACAGCCTGGCCCTCGCCGCAGGAGGTGTTCCGGATAGAGAGATTTTCAATTTTTATATCATTCCCCCGCACTAAAACAGTATAGGAAGTGAAAGTCGACATCTCCTTTCCTGTCAGCGAATCTATCTTTCCGGAAAAATCATTATTGGTGATGATCGTATTTTTTCTGTCTTCCCCAATGAGAGTGAGCTGCCGTTTCCAGGAAGGGATTTCCAGCTTTTCATTGTAGGTGCCAGATTGTATGCTGATCACCACTTCCCCCGGACCAAGATCGCGGGTAGAATTTACAGCCTCCTGGATACTGCTGAAATCTGCTTTTCCGTCTTTTCCAACCGTAATCTCCCGGTATCGCTCCCTGGCTGAAGAGGAATTCTTAAAGATCCTGTCAAGAAAATTTGTCGTCAGTCTCACCGTTTCATCAAACCAGGGATGAACCAGCCAGAAGGCATGAGGAGTTTTGTCTATGGTATGTACTTCGTTATATATCTCATACCTGTCAAGCAGCTCTACCATCTCATCCCGCCCGGCATGAAACCTTGGGTAAGAACTATTGATGAAGAGCGTTGGAGGTGTATCACCATCAACATACTCCAGAGGTGAAGCTTCTTTCCAGGTTTTAAACTTGTCTGCTTTTGAACCACCCAGCCAGGTTGCAGCCATCCAGCCTTCTTCGGCATCGGGATGAATAAAGGAGACAATGCCGTCGATATTTACTATCGCCTGCACCTCATCTGAAAGATCCTGATGCTCACCTTTAAAGAGTTGAGACTGTGGGGTGACTCCAACTAAGGTTGCCAGCTGCGCTCCTGCCGAAGCTCCTAAAACAGCAATTTTTGCAGGATCTATGTGGTATTTATCTGCATTCTCTTTTATCCATTTCACAGCATCTTTAAGATCAATTACCGCTGCAGGATAAACAGCCTCGGTCCCCAGGCGATATGCCGCGGTTACAGCCACACAACCTTCAGCAGCGAGTTTTTGAGCCAGGGGATGCAGGTTTTCCTTGCTTCCGGTGAGCCATCCGCCGCCATGGACTAACAAAACGACAGGGAACTTTTCCCCTTTTTCAGCCTTAGGAAGAAAGACATCTGCTGTAAGCTCTTTTTCAGCAGTGCTTTTATAAACAATATTCTCCCGTGCCACAATTCTTTCCGACAGTTGAGATTCAACAGGCCGGATAAAAGGATAATCCTTTTTCAGCTTCTCATACGTGGTGCTAATACTATACGGCCTCACCTCATTCTTCTGCGCCACCGAAAGAGGGCAGAGCCAGAAAAATAAGAGAATCGAAAAAAGGCATTTTAGGGAGTTCATATTTTTCAACTGATGTAAGAAACCAAAGCTGAACCTGCTGCAGATTCATTTCTAATACTGTTTACCATTTATTGTGGTATTGACGAAAATAATGGGTTCGCAGTTTTCGATCTCCATAGGAATTTCGGTCTTCTTGATAACTACATCCTTCAGTTTCACATTGCTCACCGGCGCTTCTTCCCTTCCTTTTATCAAGAGACCGTACTCACCGCCGTTTTCGACCTGCACATTTTCAAGCAGGATATTTCTTATAATTGGAATATGCTCGCCTTCCTGGTTGGCATAAATTCCGTAGTGGGTGTTGATCTTAAGTACGGCTTCCTTTACCTGTCCCACTTTAAGGTCCTTAACAAAAATGTTCTCGATAACGCCTCCCCGCCTGGTATTGGTCTTGATCCTAATGGCGCGATCAAGATTAGGGCTGCTCATGGTGTTGTTACGGACAAAGACGTTTCTCACTCCGCCGGAAATCTCACTTCCCATAACTACTCCGCCATGCCCGTCTTTCATAACGCAGTTCTCCACTACAATATTCTCACTGCTAATGCCAACACGTCTTCCGTCGTTGTCTCTCCCCGATTTAATAGCTATACAGTCATCACCGGTATCAAACGTACATCCTGTAATATGAACGTTTTTGCTGTATTCAGGATTACAACCATCATTGTTAGGGCCATGACTTATTACGCTCACATCCTTAACCGTTACACTATTGGATTTCACCGGATGTATCACCCAGAACGGAGCATCGATAAAGGTAACCCCTTCGATAAGTACATTCTCACATTCAAAAGGCTGAAAGAATGTTGGACGGAACTGGTGTCCTTCCCCGAAAATCCTTTCAGCAACCGGAGTTCCTTTTTCAACCATTTCATTAAGGCGGGGGAGATTGTGCTCGTCCAGCTGGCTAACCTCACCTTCCCTGTAACCATAATCCTCATTTCCTTTCCACGGCCACCAGTTGTCATTCCCCGCCTGCCCGTTAAAGGTACCTTTTCCTGTTACCGCTATATTCTTCTGCTTGTAGGCGTAAATTAGAGGAGAATAATTCATAAGCTCCATTCCTTCAAAAGAAGTGTGTACTACCGGCAAATAATCCTGTTGATTGGTGGAGAATTTCACTTCGGCTCCCTCTTCAAGATGGAGATTTACATTGCTCTTTAAGTGAATTGGCCCGGTGAGATATACTCCTGCCGGCACGAGAACCTTCCCTCCACCTGCCTGAGCACAGGCTTCAATGGCTTTTGCAAAAGCAGCTGAACTACTGACCTCTCCATTTGCTGAAGCGCCGTAATCCATGATATTAAATACCTTATCCTGAAATTCTGGAACAGTTATATTCTCAACGATCTCATCGGCCCGTTTCCAGGGGTCACTGAAATCCAGCGCCAGATTTTCTTCTGAAGCTATTTCCCCCAAAGTAGAAGTTTCCTCCTTCTCCACGTTCTTGCAGGATGTTACAAGAACAATAAACATTAGAATATGAAGAGGTTTTAAGAATTTGGTCATTATGAAATTATTTTTGATTTATATCAATCCTTTAGAATTCTAAATAGAAAGAGCAGCAGATCACTGCCTAAGTTGTAATCGATTGCACTAAAATACCATTTTTTCTATGTAATAGGCAAAAAATCTGCGGTCAATATTTCCAAAAATTCTGCAATAAAACCGGGGTTTTCAAGAGCATCATTTAAATATCAGCAGGTATAGGTGGCATTTTAAAAATAAACCAGTGCAAAAAATACCAAATTTTGATACATTTGTAGTGCAACAAGTTGCATACCTTCACAAAAACCTGATGACCAAAAAAGGAAACACCACCATTTACGATATTTCAAAGAAATTGAATATCAGTGCGGCTACAGTGTCGAGAGCCCTTAACAACAACCCTAAGATAAGTTCGAAAACACGGGAGTTGGTCTTTGCCGCGGCAAAGGAAATGAATTACAAGCAAAACCGCCTTGCACAAGCCTTAAAGAGTGGCAAAAGCAAGAATGTGGGTATTATAGTCCCTTACATCAACCGCAACTTCTTCTCTTCCATCATCAGGGGAATTGAAGAGGAACTCGGTCCCCATGGTTATCACGTGATCATTTGCCAGACTCACGAGCAAATGAGTACCGAAGTTGAGCAGATAACTACCCTTTTAGACACTCAGGTGGATGGGATCTTTATGTCCATCTCAAAAACAACAAACAAAACAGAGCATTTTAGAAAGGTCTTAAAAGAGGGAAAATCCCTCGTCTTTTTTGACAGGAAACTCGATATTCCCGGAGTAAGTTCTGTAGTCATTGATGACTTTAAAGCAGGCTATCTTGCTACTGAACATCTCATTTCTCAGGGATGTAAAAGGATCGCACACTTTTCGGGAGATCTTAACCTGGAGATCTATAAGAACCGGCACGACGGCTATATTAGCGCCCTTGAAGATAATGGTTTAAAGGTTAACCCCAACTACATCCTTACCACTCTCAGCAGTATTGAGGCGGGGGCTGCAGCTGCAAGGGAATTGTGGGAACTGGAACCAAAGCCCGATGCCGTTTTTTCTGCCAGTGACTACACAGCCCTGGGCGCCATACAGGAACTAAAGAAAATAGGAGTGAAAATTCCGGAGGATTTCTGTATTTCGGGTTTTAGTAATGAGCCATTCACCAAATACATGGAGCTGCCTATTACTTCTGTAGATCAGACTCCGCTAAGAATGGGGAAAATAGCTGCGCAAGTCTTCCTGGAGCAGGTAGACAGTACCGAGAAACTTACAATAGAAAAGAAGGTCGTGCTGGATCCCGAACTCATCATTAGAAACTCCTCCAACAAAGGCCTCAAAATTAACGCCTGAAAATAACCTTTTTTGAAGGTATTAAAAACGAAAGGTATCTATAAAGATACCCCTCGTTTCCATGGAATAAAATCGTCCTGATTAAGTTCTTCGGCTTTACTACTCACCTCACCGCTTGCTACCTGTACGAGAAATTCAAGGATCTCTTCGCCCATTTCCTCAATAGTCTTTTCAGCTTTGATGACTCCTCCGGCATCAAGATCAATAATATCGGGCATTCTACGGGCCAGCGTGGTGTTGGAAGACACCTTTAACACCGGTGCTACAGGATTGCCGGTAGGCGTACCCAGTCCTGTGGTGAAGACCACCACATTCGCCCCCGCACCAACCATTGCCGTAGTACTTTCCACGTCGTTTCCGGGAGTACACAAAAGGTTCAAACCGGGCTTAGTAACATAATCCCCATAATCCAGAACATCCTGTATTGGGGAGGTTCCACCTTTTTTGGCCGCTCCTGCCGATTTCATGGCATCGGTAATCAAACCATCTTTAATGTTACCGGGGGAAGGGTTCATATCAAATCCTGATCCTGCGTCGATAGCCGACTTTTCAAAGGCGCGGGTAAGTTCTAAAAATCTATCGGCTAGTTCATCGCTTACGCAACGGTTGATCAACTCCTGCTCGATTCCGCAGAGCTCTGGAAATTCCGAAAGAATGGGAGATCCGCCCAGGGCCGACAATAAATCGGAAGCATATCCCAGTGCCGGATTGGCCGAGATTCCGGAAAAGCCGTCGGAGCCTCCACATTCCAGTCCTAATTTCAGCTTAGACAGGGGTGCAGGTTTCCGCTCAATTTTGTTGGCTTCCTTTAAGGCTTCAAATGACTCCTTAATGATCTTACTCATCATTTCATCTACAGTACCTTCCTGCTGCTGTTCATAAATGAGCACGGGCTTTTGAATATCAGGATTGATCCTTTCCAATGCCTTTTTGAAAATGTCTATTTGCAGGTTCTGGCAACCCAGGCTAAGCACCGTCGCCCCGGCAACATTTGGATTATTGACATAACCGGCCAGCAATCGTGCAAGTGAGGCCGAATCCTGGCGTATGCCGCCACAACCTCCCTGGTGGGTAATAAACTTTACATCAATATTTCCAAAAATGCTGTTTTCCTCCTCCTCTTCTTCAGGCAGTTCATTTCCATCACCGCCCTGGATCAACTGGCGCAGTAACAGGCGTTCCCGGGAAGGTTTTTTAAAGGAAAGCTCCTTCTCAAAAACCTCTTTTAGCAGCTCAATGTTGCGGTTTTCACAAAAGACCAACGGAAAGAATAACCACACGTTCCTGGTTCCCACCTGCCCATCGGGCCGGTGATATCCGTTAAAGGTACGGTTCTTCCATTTTGTAACATCTGGTGCATTCCAGCCTGTATTCTCGGTCTTTTTGAAAGCCTGTGCACTTTGGTGCTTCACATTATCTACCGTGAGCACTTCTCCTTTTTTAATTGGCTGAGTAGCTTTTCCCACAAGGACGCCATACATATATATCTTATCGCCTTCTCCAAGATCTACCAGACTTATCTTGTGCTTCGCAGCTACATCGGTCAACACTTTCACTTCCAGATTATCCAGTTGAAGCTCTTCATCTTTCCACAGGTCGGCCAGGGCAACGGCCACATTATCATCTGGATGAACCTTAATTATTTTCGTTTGCATAATATTCTAACTTTTGACTCCTATCTTCTGTTTGTAAGACCTGAAGCCTTCTTCTACCCCTTTTTCCCCAATCTCTTCAAGTGCCGTTTGCACCTGCTCATTCAGGTTTTCAATATCGTTGAGATTGCGGCCCCAAAAATCCTCTTTTTGGAGCACCTTTGTCACCAAAGCCTCCAGATCATTTTCACTCCAAACCTGCCGGAAGAAATCCACGATTTGTTGATCATCCTGCACCGGTAGATCTCTACCCTGCCATTCTCCCTTATAGAACCTGATCAAACAGGCAAAAGCAAAGGTTAGCCTCACCGGAAGACTTCCCTTCCGTTCTTCGTACTGCAGCAGACTTGGCAGTACCCTTACTTTAAATTTCGAAATAGAATTTAAGGCAATGCTTGCAAGCTGATGTTTTATGAATGGATTCCTAAACCTGTCAAGCACTTCTTCAGCAAAGCTTTTCAGCTCCTCTTCCGAAAGATCAAGAGTAGGATTGATCTCCTCAAAAATGGCATTCTTGACAAACTTTCCGGTGAAATCATCATCTACAGTTTCCTTAACAGTCTCTTTTCCGCTAAGAAGTGCAAAGGGTACCATGGTAGTGTGGGCACCATTGAGGATCCTCACCTTTCGGGTGCGGTACGGCTGAATATCTTCAACAATGAGCACGTTCTCGTCGATCTTATCAAATGGAATCTTCCTCTTTAGATCTTCACCTCCCTCGATTACCCATAACAGGAAAACTTCGGCAGTCACGATCAACTTATCTTCGAATTCCAACTGACTCTGGTACTGGTCTATTTCAGCACGAGGATAGCCCGGAACGATTCGATCTACGAGGGTATTGTGAAAGCTGTTATGCTCTTCCACCCAGTTCCGGAATTCGGGATCAAGATCCCAAAGTTCGATATAGCGCAAGATGATCTCTTTAAGAGTATCGGCGTTATAGTTGATCAATTCACAGGGAATGATGCTAAGGCCTTTGGCCGGGTCTCCGTTAAAATGCTGATATCTTTTCCACAAAAGAGCAGTCACTTTAGCCGGGAAGCTATTGTGTGGCTCCTTGTCCAGCCTGTCGTTCTCATCAAAAGCAATGCCCGCTTCGGTAGTATTTGAGATGAGGAACTGTAGATCTTCTTCAGTTGCAAGATCCAAATAGGCCGAGTAATCCCGGTAAGGATTTAGTGCCTTCTGGATACAGCTGATTGTTCTTTTCTCCTGTATTTCCTTTCCGCTTTTGACGCCTCTCATAAAGAGATTATAAAGTCCGTCCTGCTCGTTCAGCATATCTACAAGCCCGGCATCTATGGGTTGTACGACTGCGACACCGGCATCAAAACCTGCTTCTTTATTCAGCTTGTCGATGATGTAATTCACAAACGCGCGGAGGAAATTACCCTCTCCAAACTGGATGACCTTAATGGAGTGCTTTGAAGGGATTCCGGCGTTCTTTCTATTTAATCTTTCCATACTTTTTTCCTGATCTTAAATTTTCTAATCAAATAACTGCGGCAACCATAGGGAGATTTCCGGAATGAAAGTCACCAACAATAAAACAATAAACATCGCGACGTACAGTGGCATCAGTGGTTTGATCACTTTTTGAATGCTTGTCTTTGCCACACTCACTCCAATGAACAGCACAGAGCCCACCGGCGGACTACACAGTCCGACACAGAGGTTCATCACCATGATAATTCCGAAGTGTACAGGGTCAACCCCCAATGCTGTTACAACCGGTAAAAATATAGGGGTAAAAATGAGCACTGCAGGCGTCATATCCATGAAGGTTCCCACGAACAGCAGTAACAAGTTGATGATAAGCAGAATGACAAAAATATTATCGCTAAGGCTTAGCAAGGCATCACTTACTGCCTGCGGAATGTTTTCATAAGACATTACCCAGGACATGCTCATGGAAGTGGCAATAAGCAACATCACAATTGCAGTGGTCCCTGCTGAACTTAAGAAAACCCCGTGAAGGTCACTCAGCTTCAATTCCCGGTTGATGAAAGACAGGATGAGACAATACAACACGGCAATTCCTGAAGCCTCGGTAGCGGTAAAGATGCCCGAAACAATTCCTCCAATTACAACTACCAGCAACAGTAAACTGGGAAGAGCATGTAAAAAGGTAACAGCAATATTCCTAAGATTGGCAGGTTCCCCGGCTGGATATTTCTTCTTTTTGATCCATACCGCTGCCACGAGCATAAGGGCAAGCCCCATGAGTATCCCCGGAAGATAGCCTGCCAGGAACAAAGATGCAATAGATACCCCACCACTGGCCAGGGAATAAACGATTAGCACATTTGACGGCGGAATCACCAGACCTGTTGTAGAAGCTGTGATGTTTACTGCTGCCCCAAACTGTTTGGAGTATCCTTCTTTTTCCATTGCCGGCCCAAGTATCCCGCCCATAGCAGAGGTAGCTGCGACTGCAGATCCTGCTATAGCACCAAACAACATGGCTGCAACCACGTTTACATAGATCAATCCCCCCGGCAGCGCTCCCATGAGCGCTTTCGCAAAGGCAATGAGCCGGTTGGCAATCCCCCCCTGATTCATGATTTGTCCTGCCAGGATGAACAGGGGAATAGCAAGCAGCGAAAAACTATCGAGACCGGTGGCCATACGCTGCGATACCGTAGTAAAGGCAGCGAGCGTATCTATTGATGCCAGGATGGTGAGGACGCAAGAAATCCCAATTGACCAGGCGACAGGAACTCCTATCGCCAGCAGGATCACAAAGGATAACACCAATATTAGAACCTCTGACATCATACTAAATAAGTTTTTGAATGAATAATTTCGTGTACTTTATAATAGATCACCAGCAGTCCGCTCACCGGCACAACGCTGTAAACCCACGACAGTGGTACTTTTAATGCTGCGGAAGATTGCCCCAGCAAATCATTTACATATACCAGGTTGCCGCCTCCAATGACCAGCACTGTCAAACTGAACAGGATAATAAGCACATTGATAAAGATGCGCAGCCTGATCCTGTTTGGAGGGCTCAATTTAGGAGGTAAAATATCTATTGATAAATGCTTTTGTTGTCCCGCTGCATAGGCGGCTCCGAGAATTCCAATCCAGATAAACAGATATCTCGCCAGTTCTTCGGTGAAGGAACTTGGAGAATTCAGGAGGTATCGCGAAAAGATCTGCCATAGTACAGACAGCACCATAAGGGCGAGAAGCACCACCAAAAAATTCCCAAGCACTTTATCTACAGTTTTTCTCATAACTTATTTAACAGCCTGGATTTCTTCAATTAATTTTTTCATTTCGGGATCTTGAGAGAACTGCTCATACATAGGCTGAACTTTCTCTCTAAATAATTCTTTATCGGGATAAATCACCTTGACTCCTGCTTTCTGAATCTCCTCCATTGCTTCCAACTCTGCTTCCCTCCAGATTCCTTTTTGATATTCTGAAGATTCCATAGCGGCTTCTTTTAACCATTTTTGTTGTTGAGGGGTAAGGTCATTCCACACAAGAGTGCTAATCAACAATTCGTCGGGCAGGGCAGTGTGTTCATCTACTACAAAATTCTTGGTCACCTCATAATGGCGGGAGAGGTAAAAGCTGGGCAGATTATTTTCGGCGCCATCTACTATTCCCTGCTGCAAGGCAGTGTAGAGTTCACCCCATGCAATAGGCGTGGGTGAACCTCCAAGATGTTTCACCATGTTGATGGCGGTATTACTTTCCATTACCCGCAATTTTAGACCTTTTAAATCTTCGGGTGTTTCTACTGGAGTTTTAGTATAAAAACTTCTACTACCAGCATCATAAAAAGTGAGGCCTTTAAGACGCTTATCAATGCTTTTGTTAAGGAATTCTTCCCCTATCTCGCCTTCCAGAACCTCGAACCTGTGTTCCCTGTCGCGAAACAGAAAAGGCAATCCAAAAAGCTGCAGACTGGGTACAAAGTTTTCAAGAACCCCGGTGGAGACTTTTGTCATTCCCAAACTACCAATCTGCAATAGTTCAAGAGTTTCCCTTTCTGAACCCAGCTGCTGGTTTGGGTAAATATCAATGGTCATGGTCCCTCCCGATTTTTCATATAATCGTTCGGACATATAGACCATGGCCTTGTGGACAGGATGAGAAATATCCAGCCCATGGCCAAGTTTTATTTCTTTTACCTTGTTTTGCTCTTTACATCCCGCAATAAGAAACAGCGAAAAGAGAACAAGGCAAAAGCGCATAATATTTTTCATTCTTAAGATCTTAATCAATTAATGCAAGTCTGTTAGTTTCATACCAGCCTTCTCCCTAGTCTATAATTACCTTTTGATCCGCCCGTCTGTCTTTCCCTTTGCCACCTCCAGCACTTCCTCAACGCTTACCAGGTTTACATCTCCCACGTGAGTATGTTTTAAAGCACAGGCTGCATTTGCAAAATCAAGGGCCTCATTATCTGCAAAATTCTGAAGGCCATATAGTAAACCTGCAGCAAATGCATCTCCGGTTCCTATCCGGTCAACAACATTAGTGATCTCTAATTCACTGGTGCTAATGTACTCCTCGCCGGTCCAGGCTCTTCCATAGATCTTTTGCCAGGAAGCATTGATGCTGCTACGCACTTTGTCAAAGACTTTCTTTACTGAAGGGAATTCGGCTATCAATGCTTTACTCGCAGCAATAAAACCATCCTTGTCTGAAGTATATTCAGTCTTCAGGATCTCATTGATCTCTGTAACCCCTCCTATGAAAATATTGGAAAGAGAAATAAGTTCTTTCAACACTTCTCCACTGTTCCTCCCGTAGTTCCAGAGGTTACTGCGATAAGCAGGATCGGCTGTTACGACGATTCCTTTTTGCTGTGCCAGTTCCAGGCCCAGCTTTAGGGTTTGATAAGCTCCTTCGGAAACCGCGGGGGAAATGCCACTCCAGTGGAAGATCCCACAGCCTGAAAGTATCTCCTCCCAGTCTACCTGTTCCGGAGAGATCTTTGCAAAAGAACTGTTGAGCCGGTTATAGGCGATCTGGCTTGATCGCATGGCAGAACCTACTTCCAAAAAGTATAGCCCCAGCGGGTGGGGCACCTTTTTTACAGCCGAAATGTCTATGCCGTATTTGCGAAGGGTGGCAATCGCAGCCTCACCTACGATGTCATTCGACACATTGGTGACATGCTGTACTTCCACGTCAAAATTTGCAAGCGATGCTGCCACATTCATCTCGGTACCTCCAAAGAAAAAGTCCAGCTGCATGGCCTGCAGTAGCTTCCGGTTGTCTGATGGGGATAACCTCATCAAGACCTCACCAAAAGTCACGATTTTTCTCTTTTTTAAAGGTTCTTTCTGCATGAGCTTCATCTAAAGAAAAACCTGCGGATAATTCATAGCCGCAGGTCTTCTCCTTTTTACTTCCTTAGGTTCTTTATTGTTTCCAGGGTCTCTCTCACGGTCTTTTCCAAACCTGCGTAATCCTTATTCTGGATCACCTCTTTTGAGATAAGCTTTGAGCCCATTCCCACACAAGTTACTCCGGCGTCAAACCAGCCTTTAAGATTCTCTTCGGTGGGAGAAACTCCTCCTGTAGGCATAATGCTGGTCCAGGGTTGCGGACCTTTAATGCCTTTTACAAAACCGGGTCCGTAGGTTCCCCCGGGGAAAAGCTTTACGATCTCACAGCCCAGTTCCTCGGCACGGGCAATCTCTGTAAGAGATCCACATCCCGGAGACCAAAGCACCTTGCGGCGGTTACACACTGTCGCAATGTCTTCTCTAAGAACCGGAGTCACAATAAAGTTCGCTCCCAATTGCATGTAGAGAGATGCCGCGGCAGCATCGGTCACCGAACCTACTCCCATGATCATTCCCGGCAGTTCCTTAATTGCATATTTATTAAGTTCTCCAAAGACCTCAAAAGCAAAATCTCCCCTGCTGGTGAATTCCATTAGGCGACCACCACCATCGTAGCAGGCTTTGAGGATCTTTTTTCCCAATTCCACATCAGAGTGAAAGAACAAGGGAACCATTCCCTGTTCTTTCATTACCGATGCTACTTCTATTCTTGAATATTGAGCCATAGCTATAAGTATTATCTGGCTACACGTCCAGAGGCATCTCCGCCCATTAATTTTTTAACCTCATCAACTGTTACCAGGTTGGCATCTCCCTTAATTGTGTGTTTCAGGGCCGAAGCAGCAACAGCAAAGTTCAAGGCGTTCTGGTCATCTTCAGGATATTGTAACAGTCCGTAGATCAAACCGCCCATAAAGGAATCCCCGCCTCCAACTCTATCCACGATGTGGGTGATGTTGTATTCCGGAGATTTGAACATGGTCTTCCCATCATACAGTACTCCTGCCCAGGTATTGTGCGAAGCCGATAGCGAACCTCTTAGGGTAGTGATCACCTTTTTGGCATTAGGGAATTTTTCCATCATTTGCTGACACACCGAAAGAAATGCTTCAGCTTTTACGTGCTCCCCCTGTGTAGTGATATCAAGACCTTCAGGCTTGATTCCAAAATGTTTTTCAGCATCTTCTTCGTTCCCCAGGATGATATCGCAGTAGGAAGTAAGCTCGGTCATAATAGCTTCGGGCTCCACTCCGTATTTCCAAAGCTTGGCGCGATAGTTAAGATCTGTTGAAATAGTAATGCCCTTTGCACGTGCAGCTTTAACAGCTTCAAGACATGCATCTGCAGCTCCCTGAGAAATAGCCGGAGTGATCCCGGTCCAGTGGAACCATCCTGCCCCTTCAAAAACCTCATCCCAGTCTACCATTCCTTTTTCGATCTGCGACATGGCCGAATGGGCACGATCATAGACCACTTTACTTCCACGACTAACCGCACCGGTTTCAAGGAAATAGATCCCAAGACGATCCCCGCCAAAAATGATCTTATCTGTTCCTACGTTTCTCTTGCGCATTTCCATAAGAGCGCATTCTCCAATATCGTTCTTAGGCAGACGGGTGACAAAATCTACCGGCACGCCATAATTGGCAAGCGACACGGCAACGTTAGACTCTCCTCCACCGTAAACCACATCAAAGCTTGAAGCCTGGGAAAACCTCAGGTGTTCCTGTGGTGCCAGGCGTAGCATTATTTCTCCAAAAGTGACTACTTTTTTCATATTTCTGGTTGTTATAAAAATTATACTGAACCTTTTTGAGCGAGTTCAGGGTTTAAAAATCAAAATATTCTTTAGCGTTGTGATAACTAATGTTGGCCACGGTATTCCCTACCAGCTCCATATCGTTTGGCAGTTCGCCGCTTTCCATCTCTTCTCCAAACAGGTTGCAAAGCACCCTTCGGAAGTACTCGTGACGTGGGAAAGACAAAAAGCTCCTTGAATCGGTAAGCATTCCAATAAAGACACTTACCAGTCCCATATTGGAGAGGGCGTTAAGCTGCTCAATAATTCCGTGCTTTTGATCCAGGAACCACCAGCCCGAGCCAAACTGAACCTTACCTTTCACGCTTCCATCATTAAAGTTCCCGATCATGCTGGCAAAAACAGCATTGTCTGCAGGATTAAGGTTATAAAGTATGGTCTTGGTGAGTTTATCTTTACCGTCGAGGTTGTCCAGGAATTGCGAGATCTTTTCAGCCTGCGGGTAATCTCCTATAGAATCCCAACCTGTATCGGGCCCCAGCTCATCCAGCATTCTTTTATTATTATTTCTTAGAGCGCCCAGGTGAAATTGCTGTACCCATCCAAATTCATGATAAGTCTCTCCCAGGAAAAGTAAGATAGAAGTCATGAACTTTTTTGCCTCTTCTTCTGAAATTTCTTCTCCTTTTCGCTTTTTTGAAAAAATAGCATTTACCTCTTCTTCCGAAGCTTCTTCGAAGCAAATGTAATTAAGGCCGTGGTCGCACAACCTACATCCATTGGCATGGAAAAATTCGATCCTGCTTCTCAAGGCAGCTTTGAGGTCATCATAAGAACCTATAAAAAGGTTTGCAGCTTTACCGAGTTCATCCAGGTAAGAATTGTACTTTTCAGACTCTATGAGAATAGCCTTATCTGGTCTAAAAGCCGTACTGACTTTGATCTCAAAGTCGCTCTTTGCCAGTTGCCGGTGATACTCCAGGCTGTCTACAGGATCTTCGGTCGTACAAAGTGTTTCCACTCCCATTTTCTTCAGGAGTCCGCGGCAGGAATATTCCGGCTGTTGCAGTTTTTCGTTGACAGCATTGTAGATCCTTTCAGCAGACTCTTCATTGAGCAATTCATCAATTCCGAAGTATCTCTTTAGCTCCAGGTGAGTCCAGTGATAGAGAGGATTCCGCAAAGTGTGAGGCACCGTTTTGGCCCAGGCCATGAATTTCTCCTTATCGGATGCATCTCCTGTAATATACTTTTCATCCACACCCATGGTACGCATAGCACGCCACTTGTAGTGATCCCCGGCGATCCATACCTGGGTAATATTGTCAAATTTTCTATCCTCTGCAATCTCTTTGGGAGAAAGGTGATTGTGATAATCTATTATGGGCTGTTCTTTAGCGTAATTGTTATACAGATCTTTTGCCTGCTGACTTAACAACAGGAAATCTTCTGTAATGAATTTATTGGATTCCATTCTTGTTTGTTTATTCATAATTTTTAGCGAGCCATCCAGCCACCGTCTACCAGCAGGATAGAGCCGTTCATGTAATCACTGGCATTTGACGCGAGGAAGACCACAGGTCCTTTGAAATCTTCGGGCTCTCCCCATCTTCCTGCAGGAATTCTTGCAAGGATGGAAGTACTTCTATCCTCATCTTCCCGTAGTGCCGCAGTATTGTCGGTAGCAATGTATCCCGGTGCAATAGCATTGATCTGCACTCCTTTGGAAGCCCATTCATTAGCAAATGCTTTTGTAAGCTGGCCTATGGCGCCTTTGGAAGCTGCATAGCCGGGCACTGTGATCCCGCCCTGGAAAGTGAGAAGGGAGGCTGTAAAAATAATTTTCCCACTTCCTCTTTTGATCATTTCTTTCCCGATCTCCCGGGTCAAAATGAACTGAGAATTTTGATTAACCTCGATCACCTTATCCCAATATTCATCGGGATGTTCGGCGGCAGGTTTCCTCATGATCGTACCTGCGTTGTTCACCAGGATATCTATGGTAGAATTCTCTGCTTTTACTTTTTCGATAAAACCGTAGAGACTTTTTCTGTCTGAAAAATCACACTGATAGGCCGAAAATTTTCTGCCGGCTGCCTTCACAGCTGCTTCTATCTCAGATCCTTCAGCCTTTAAACTGGCTGAGACTCCGATGATATCTGCTCCGGCTTCTGCCAAGCCCTGGGCCATTGCAAAACCTATTCCGCGGTTACACCCTGTAACCAATGCTGTTTTTCCTGTAAGATCGAATAACTTCATAATTACTTCAGGTTATCGGGATCAACCTTGTCCATATCTCCATAATCCAGGTTCTCCCCGGCCATTCCCCAGATAAAGGTGTAATTGGAAGTTCCGGCGCCCGCGTGGATAGACCATTCCGGAGATAAAACAGCCTGATGGTTCTTCATAAAGATGTGCCGCGTTTCATCGGGCTGTCCCATAAAGTGACTGATTGTTTGCCCCTCTTCAAGATCGAAATAGAAATACGCTTCCATCCTACGGGCGTGGGTATGCGGTGGCATGGTATTCCATACATTGCCTTCAACCAGTTCGGTCATCCCCATTTGCAACTGACAAGTCTCTACTATGCTGTTTACAATAAGCTTGTTCAAAATTCGCTTATTGGCGTATTTTTCATCTCCAAGCTCAATGACTTCGGCATCCTCTTTTCCAACCTTTTTGGTCGGGAATTCTTTATGCGCAGGAGCTGAATTCAAATAGAAGATTGGCTGCTCATCACCTGACTTCTTAAAAATGACATTTTTAGCACCTTTTCCAACATAGAGGGCTTCCTTTCTCGCGAGCTGATATTCTTTCCCGTCAACCTCAACAATTCCGTTACCGCCAACATTGATCACTCCAAGCTCCCTTCGATCCAGAAAGTTTTCGGCCTTTAGATCATCTATAGTTTCCAGCTTAAGATCCTTGTTGACAGGAAAAGCTCCTCCAACGATGAACCTGTCGTACATGGAATAAGTAAGGTTGATCTCGTCATTTTGAAAAAGGTCTGGAATTAAAAAATGATCTCTTAACTCCTCTGTTGTATATCTTTTTACATCATTTGGATGATGTGCGTAACGCAATTCTGATTTAGTCATTCGATCTTAGTTTTGCTATTCTACTTGGTTTTCATTTCTTAGGTGCTACAGAGCTTTTCCCGGGCACCATTTTCTGTGGCATTCACATTTGTGCAATCGATTACACAAATATAGGATTTTTTCAGCGAAAAGGTTTTTTCAAGCGTTAAAATCCGCCAGAAAGGCCGAAAAATATGCAGGTTCAAAAATGTCATTTTTGAGACTTCTTGTTTTTTAGATCCTTTAATCCTTTGAACACCAAAGCAGCTACCGCTTTTGCCCCCTCGGGCTGAAAATGGGTGTTATCGCTGCTACCCCCGGGATAGGCCTCATAGATGCCGGGGCCGAAGTTCATAAAGTAATTTTTCGTGACGTAATCCCGGCCCTTTTCAGTAAAATGCTCCATTGATCTTTGAGTGAGGTCAACAAGTTGCACATTTAACTCCCTGGCCACCTCTACTGCAGCAGTGTAATATTCTCCATGAACGTTATGCAGCTTTCCATCCTTCCAGGGGTAATTGCGGTTCACAGGTGTTAGAATAACCGGAATTGCGCCTTTTTGCCGGGTTTGATCTACGAACAGCCGCAGGTATTCCTTATAACCTTCAACATTGACGTAGCGCTCGGGTTTGTTTTCGGCTGCATCATTATGACCAAACTGCATTAGGACCAGGTCATTCTTCTCAAGGGATCTATAGACCTTAGACCATCTTCCTTCTTCAAAAAAGGTCCGGGTACTTCTTCCTCCCCGGGCACGGTCATCCACTACAACAGAATCTGCTTTTATAATATGAGACAGGGCCTGCAGGTCCTGCTTACCCATAAATTCCTGGAAGACCTGCCCCCAACCGGTAATGGGATATCGCGTCTTCATATAATCCTTGCCGGGATCATAATTATCACTGTAATCGGCCATTGTAGAATCCCCGATTAGATAAACCTTTACCACTTCCTCCTCCTGAAGGAGCAGAAAGGGAATCATTAGGACTAATAGCAGGTAGGGTTTTAAGCTCATCTTGCTCTATTTTAGACTTACTGCTTTTTTGGAGACCGCACTGTCCTGCTCGATCTGTTGTGCTGCAGCTGAAAAATCCTTCTTTTTAAACTGCACATTTTCTGTGAGCTTTCCAAGAACGCGCACCGGAGTCTTTCCATTTTCCACAAAAGAGAAATCCTCTACTTTCACGTTTTTAGTGTTGTAAAGGGTGAGCGCGGCATCATTACCAGAAATTACTTTTACGTTTACAAATTCAAGCCCGTCAGCATCAATAGCGGTGATCCCACTTTTTGCCTCAAGTACCGAATTTGCAAGTCTTATGTTCTTCACATTCATTTCGGGTAGTCCCATAAAAAAGGCTGCCTTATGCGAGTCTACCACGCGAATATTGTCCATATAGATGTTCCGGAAGGAAGGCGTCTCTTCGGTAACAGGTCCAGGAGTTTCGTCACGAACTTCTTCCATGCCCGCCTCGCCCTCGTCAAGAACAGGAGCTTTTCCGCCGTAGAAAAGATTGAAACGTATTGCTTCAGTAGGAATATTGATCATATCAATATCTGAGATATAGATGTTCTCCACTACTCCGCCCCTGCCGCGGGTAGATTTAAACCTGAGACCAACATCGGTTCCCATGAAAGTACAGTTGGAGATATGCACATTTTTAACTCCGCCGCTCATTTCACTACCTACTACCACTCCGCCATGCCCGTGGTAAACGATGTTATTCTTTACCACCACATTTTCTGTTGGTATGCCTCTGTCCCTGCCGTCCTTATTCTTACCCGACTTGAAACAGATGGCATCATCTCCCACATCAAAAGTGTTGTTATAAACAAGAACGTTCTTACAGGATTCCAGGTCAAGCCCGTCACCATTTTGGGAATACCAGGGGTTACGAACATTGATATTCCTGATAATAATGTCCTCACTCATTAGAGGATGAATGTTCCAGGCAGGAGAATTTTGAAAGGTAGGTCCGTCGAGCAGGATCCTATTACTGTTCACGATACTCACCATTACCGGCCTCAGGTAATCCTTTACCTTTTGATGCTCCTCTATCCCTTTAAGATCGGGAACATTTTGATCTGTGGAAAGATCATAGCCCAGTTTGGAAACTTCTGAAGGAAACCACATTTTCCCATCATCTGAAACCACGCCGCCCGATTTTAAAAGAGTCTTCCATTGATTGGCCGTCATTTTACTCTTTTTGACAGGTCTCCAGGCATCGCCATTTCCGTCTATGGTACCCGTTCCGGTGATGGCGATATTCTCTACACCATTGGCATTAATTGGTGAAACATTTCTAAAAGTATTGAGACCTTCAAAACTTGTCTGCACAAGAGAATAATCGTCAAAATCCCTGCTGAACAGTAGAAGCGCCCCATCCTCAAGATGGAGATTGATGTTACTTTTTAGTTCGATAGGCCCTGTAAGCCAGATCCCGCGGGGAATCACTACTCTTCCGCCTCCTTTAGAATTTACTTCTGAAATTGCCTTTTTAAAGGCCTCAGTATTTTTAAAGATTCCGCCGGCCTGCGCGCCAAATTCGGTTATAGATCGTGAGTAGTCCGGGAAAGACGTCTCAATCACCCGGGGCATATCGAATTCCAGCCCTTCATACATCTCCTCCAGGCTCACCTGCGCCTCCATAGTGCCTGTTCCAAAAACCAGGAACAGCACTGCAACTGTGACTTTAAAATTCAATTTTTTCATTCTTTCTTTCCATTATTTTTTTGAAAACCTGAACCAGTCAAAATCGGCATAACCCGAGTCGTTCGTCTTTTGCTCTTTGGTAGCAAAAATTCCCACTTTGGCTCCAACCCATTTTCCTTCTCTTGCAGTGAATTTCTCATTCACTATTGTGAATTTCTTTCCGTCTTCGCTATAACTGAAGGTACACTCCGCATTTTCATCCACTTCTACTCTGAAGTAAACATCCTTGCCAGACAGCTTTTTCAACTCTTTCTTTTGTTCGGGATTTCCTTTATCGGCATCTTCGGCTTCAGCAAAAACCACATAGATCCCGTCTTTTTTACTTTCCAGGGCCACGTAGGCATAAGACCTTCCCATAACTACCAGTCCGGCCTTTTCGTTCTCCAGATCTTCATTGGGATTGAAAGTCAACTTTGTCGTGGTTATGAATTCTTCCGCAGGAAATTTCTGTAACAAGAGGCTCGGAGAATCCCAGAGGTTCTTCGCACCTTCAGGAAGTAACTGCGTATAAAGACGCAACTCACCTTTTGCCGGATTTGCAAAAGCCCAGGTCGCATTGGGATTTGCCTGCCACTGCCATTGAAGCCCAATCTCATTTCCGCTGAATTCATCTGAATCTCTTGGCGTAACTATGGGATAAGTTTTGCCAACATTAGGTTTGCGGAAAGACATTACCGGCTGCCCGGTACCGTCCCCATCCTTATCTTCTCCCATTGTAGGCCAGCCATCTTTCCAGGTCATAGGCTGCATGTGAACTATACGCCCGTAAGCTTCCTTATCCTGAAAATGTATGAACCAATCTTCGCCGTTCTCAAGCTCGATCCATGCTCCCTGGTGAGGGCCGTTGATATCCGTATTCCCCTGTGCCAGCGAAACATGCTCCTCGTATGGCCCGTAAGGGTTTTTAGATCTTAGAATTAATTGCCAGCCGGTAGAGACTCCGCCTGCAGGGGCAAAAATGTAGTAATAACCATCTTTTTTATAAAACTTGGTTCCCTCTACTGTCGGGTGATCTTCATGACCGTCAAAAACGATCTTTCCGGCTCCGGTAGTTTTTGTTCCTTCCCAGTTCATGGGTTTCACTACCAGGATACTTTTGATTCCAGCCCTACTTCCGGCGAAAGCATGAGATAGATAAGCCTTACCATCTTCATCCCAGAGCGGCGCAGGATCGATGAGACCTTTTCCTGCCTCAACAAGAACAGGTTCTTCCCACCCGCCTGCAGGATCATCAGTCTTTACCATATAGATCCCAAAATCGGGATCTCCCCAGTAGATATAATACTCTCCTTCATGGTATCGGAAAGCAGGCGCCCAAACTCCATTTCCATGCCGGGGGGAGCTGAAATGTTCGTAGGGCACCTGGCGATCCAATGCATGACCAATAAGTTTCCAGTTGACAAGGTCCTTTGAGTGCAGGATTGGCAGTGCTGGTGCAGCGTTAAAAGAGGAAGAAGTCATATAAAAATCCTCCCCTACTCTTACCACGTCGGGATCGGAATAATCTGCATGCAGAATGGGATTTCTGTAGGTGCCATCTCCCTGATCTGCAACCCAGACCTCCGACCTATATTCTTCGTTCTCCTGGGCAAAGCTTTTCCCTCCCACAAGAGAAAGCAAAGCCAAAGCCAATATGATCCTGCCGTGCTGCATACTATTCTAATTTCCCACTCTGCTGCAATTGTTCAAGTTGTGCATCGAGATGAGCAACAAAATCCTCTCG
This sequence comes from Salinimicrobium aquimaris, assembly GCF_035607535.1. Taxonomy (NCBI): domain Bacteria; kingdom Pseudomonadati; phylum Bacteroidota; class Flavobacteriia; order Flavobacteriales; family Flavobacteriaceae; genus Salinimicrobium; species Salinimicrobium aquimaris. Next base: position 329,863 of record NZ_JAYDZX010000002.1, on the reverse strand, counting down.
CGAAGTTATACCTCCCGGTTCCTGTTCCCAGGCTGCAAGGAAGTAATAGGTAAAAGGCCCCGCCGTTTCCTTAAAGATGACCAGGTGGTCATGAGGACCTTCTTTTACTTCGGCTACTTCATTCTTGTTGTAAAATAAGGCCAATCCCAGTTTATCCTGTTCATTGACCAGGGTTTGAGCTCCATAAGTAGCTATGTATGCCCAATCTCCATTTTCTGAAGTCTTTTGAAATGGCTCAATATTTTCGAATTTTACAATACCAGTGGTGAGGCCATTAATTGCTTCGGAAGGATCCAAAGCAGCCTTTGTAAACCTCCCTTCAGGAAAAATTGTAAGGCTGGAGGTAAGATCTATAGTATCATTCCCCGTAGCCCAGTCTGTGTACTCAATTTTTACTTCGGAAGAGCCTTCTGAATTGGTTACCTGTGCATAGGTATTACCAACATTTCTGAAGTGTGCTACGGTGTCGTTCATAATCCTGCCGTAGCTTCCAATTCCCAATGATTTTCCGGCTTTTAGTATATCCATTCCCCAGGCAGCTTCTTCGTGGTAGGAGTCAAATCCATCCTGCCCAACCTGCGGCAGCACCATGGTGTCGGTCTTTTTTCCGAAGACATCTATGGCATTTCTCCAGTCGAGATACAACCTGTAACCTACCTGCTGATTCTCCCAACCGGGACCTTCGTATCTAATATAATAGGAATGATCTGTATGCTCCCGGGGCACGGTGAGCTCCTGCACATTCTGGAAAGTACCGCCTTTGTATTCCCTACCTTCCCATTGCCCGCCTTCTTTTACAGATATCTCTGCGTAAGTTTGAGGTTTGGCAGTGTTAGAGTTTTCAGGAATAAGTCGTGCATCTTTATTACCATTTTCTTTACAGCCTGTTAGGGAAAGAGCTGCGAAAAGAATTACATATTTGGATAATGATTTCATAAATGTTATTGTCTTATAATTACTGCTGGAGATCTTCATAATAAAGGGAAGCCAGAATAAAAGGTCCTACTCCCTTTGGATCGTTATCTCTTATAATTTCATTGATGTAGTACTCGTAAGAGCCATCGCGGTAAGGATCTCCTCCCAAACCTGCAACTCCGTTCACATCGGTCAGACTTATTCCCCCGTCTTCATCCTCCCGAATGAACCGCTCTAAAATACCGGTGTAGGCTTCAATTCCTGCCTCACGGTATTTTGGATCAAGATAGCCTTCATCCACTCCTTTGAGCAGGAAATAAGCAAACATGCTGGACGCTGAGGCCTCGAGATAATTGCCTTCCCGGTCTCCCTGGTCAACCACCTGGTACCATACGCCTGTCTCCTCATCCTGGTATTTTACAATTCCTGCGGCCAGCTTTTGAGCTGTCTCAACAAACATTTCCCTTTTAGGATGATTCTGCGGAAGATAATCCAGCACATCTACCAGGGCCATGGCAAACCAGCCAATACTTCTGCCCCAATAGTTTGTAGAAAGTCCCGTCTCAGGGTCTGCCCATTTCTGCTCCCGGCTTTCATCCCATCCATGATGAAAAAGTCCGCTGTCTTCACTGTAGTGGTATTTGTTCACAAGCTCAAATTGTTTTGCCACATCGTTAAACAGCTCCGGCTCATCAAAAGTTGCTGCGTAGCGTGCGAGAAAAGGAGAGCCCATATAAAGTCCATCCAACCATATTTGGTGCGGATATACTTTTTTGTGCCAAAATCCTCCTTCTGAAGTTCTTGGGTGTTCCCGCATTTGATCCCTTAGCGTCTCTATCGCAAGACGATATTTTTCCTCGCCGGTCTCCTCATACAGGCCAATGAGGAATCTTCCCCCCTGCACGCGGTCAATATTGTAGATCGATTTTTTATAGGTCTTTATTTCTCCTTCCTCATTGACCATGAAATCAGCAAAATTCTTAATGTAATCCAGGTATTTTTCTTCCCCGGTGGCTTCATAGAGTTCCTCCATAGAAGTCATGATCAACCCATGAGTGTATTCCCATTTTGGTTTCTCATTAAAATCGAGGGTCCAGCCTTCGGGATTTCTTTTGATCTCAGAATCGGCCATCCAGGTAGAGTATCTTGGCTGCTCTTCTACGGCGGGGGTAGTTGCCAGTTGATTTTCTTCAGCTCCCTTGCACCCTGTTAAAAGGGTGAAAGCTGAAAAAAGGTAAAATCCGGGTTTAAGGAATTTCTTCATTGTAGGTCTAATTATTTTATTTCGATTTGAGTAGGATCCCAGTTGTCAGATCCTGCCAATACTTTTTTTACTGTGTATCTTTTTATTTTTTCGGGAGAAAGAATCTTCGCCCATTTTACCCTTTTTGAAGGGGTATAGCCGGGACCCATATTATTGCCTTCAGCGTAAAAGACTGTTTTTTCGGCCCGGGGTTTGTTCCAGTTGTGCCAGCCTTCCTTTTTGATATGTTCTCCCATGCCGGTATTAATAAATACTGTTTGCGCATACGGCCGCCAGGGACGACCGAGATATACGCTTTCTTCCGGCGCATTACCGGTCAATTTGCAGTTTAGGAATACGAAACCGTACGCTGCACCTTCTTCGGTGGAAGCTGCGGTGATATAGTGGCCTCCTTCTTTTGAATAGATCTCGCAGTTATCAAAGACCGCTGTAGACCATCCAAAAATGAAATCTGTAGTGCCTTCTATATAACAATTGCGATAGTACTGCCTGCTGTTTCTGCCGTGAGGATAAAGTGTATCCTGAAAGCCTAAAAACCTACAGGTGTCAAAAATGACTTTATCGCCGTCAATTCTTACCGCCACTGCCTGCCCCACCGGACCTGCACTATTCTCAAAAGTGATATTTTTTGCCTGAAAACCATCTCCAAAGATATAGAAGGAAGTAGAGCCCGTTGTCCCGATCTCTTCCCCAAAACTATTCAGCTTTTGAGCAAAATCGTCATAGGTGATTATCGTCTTTTCCAGGTCCTCTCCTATAAAAGTCACATTGGTCTTAGAAGCCGGTAATACAAGTTTTTCCTTATAGGTGCCCGACTTGATAAAGATCCTTGTCCGGTTCTTCCGGAAATCGGGAACGGCGTCTATGGCCGCCTGTACCGTCTCAAAATCTCCCGTGCCATCTTTGGCGACCACAAAGTCGTATGAATCTTCATAAAGCATGGCCGTAGAAGAATCCTCCTCTACAAGACTGTTTAGGTAAATTTCGAGATTGGTGTAGCCCGTGTCAAGAAGGTGCCCGGAAGCGTCATTTTTGGAGGGGTTAAGCCCTTTTTGTTTCTCCCACACATCGGGCATACCGTCTTCATCGGTGTCTTTAGGTACAGTACCGCCTCTTAATTTTGGCCAGCCTCCCACCTGCTCCTGGGAATCTATGATCCCGTTGCCATGGGTGGTCTTTCCACTCCTGGTCTCATTAATGATCCTGATGTCTACGGCATCTCGCCTAAGGCTTGCTCCGGATTTTCTCATTACAAGATCAAAAGCTTCGGTTGCCTCCTGTGTCTCCACATTGTTGTTGATATCAAAGGCTTCATGAACCCGCGCTGCTTCAGGATTATCACCCTGCACGCCTCCATTCCAGTTGTTCCCTGTCACCTCTTGTGAGCCTTCCACAAAATTTCCGTGCACATAGAACTTTCCGTAGGGCTCATAAGGTTCTACGATCCTTTCTTTATCCTCGGTGGCGGGACCGGGTTTAAAGTAATTGTTCACAAGGTTGTAGCGGCCGTTCTCGCCACCATAGATGCTGTTATCGGCCCAGTTGAAGATCACGTTATTCCTGAAATCGACAAACTCCCCCTTGAGATTCTCGGTGGTTTTGGACCCGCTAAACCGGGGATTCCTGCTGTAGTTGCTGGCGATCAAATTGTGGTGAAAACTCACCTTTTCACCACCCCAGATCCCGCCATAGCCGTGATCTCCCTTGGAGTGAACCGAGCTATTAAGAGCTTCAGAAATGATGCACCACTGCATGGTGAAATCCTTGTTTTGATAGAAAGATGCATTCTCATCTGTAGCCCAGCTGATGGAACAGTGGTCTAAAATGACATTTATGACGTCCCTGCCTTTAAAGGAATCATCGGCGACTTCCTGCACATCTCCTAACCTGAAACGCAGGTATCTAATGATCACATTATCGTCCTTTACGGCCATAGGATAACCCTTCAAGGTGATGCCTTCACCCGGCGCGGTTTGTCCGGCAATGGTAAGATCTCCTTTATTAATGTCCAGTGGCCTTTCCAGCTCGATAGTCCCTGAAACCGCAAAGACAATGGTGCGGGGACCATCCTTTAAAACACCCTTTCTGAGACTGCCTTCCCCATCATCATTAAGGTTCGTGACCGTATAGACAATTCCGCCCCGTCCCCCCGTGGCATAACGGCCAAAACCTTCGGCTGTAGGGAACGCCAAATGTTGTGCCCGCCCTGTCAAACAGGTACCTGCAAGAATGATTAGAATAAAGTTTATTTTTTTAAGAAAAGTGCCGGACATATATTTTATTTCTGCGAAGCTGTTCAGTCTTACTACGCTTCGCTTTTAATTATTTTCTACAAGGAATTGATTCCTCATGTTGTTCATCATATCCCGGGTCTTCCGGGACAAATAGCCTGATATTAAAACTAATAGGCACAATTCCCAGGTGTTGGTCAACAGTGCCTATTAGGTACGGCTATCAAATAGTCAGTACAAATCCTCTAAGAGGAGCTACAGATTAGAACTCAAAGGCTCCAAGATCTGGTGCAGCCCCGTTGTAAGGTAAACCTACATCAACTCCCGCATCGATCATATCACTATCGGCCTCCAGATGGAAAAAGCTAACATCGGGCAGACTTCCATCCGGTTTTCTGGGTGCTGTGAGTTGAGAATAATCTATGCCGACAAAATCATCTACAGAAGAATCAACACCTTCCAGGGTCCAACTGTTGTGGGATACATCTAAAGTAGTTGCATTGATACCTCCAACTTCGCCCAGAACATTGCTGTTCTTAATGGTCAATTTATCCAGCGGATTTGTACTGCCAAAACCATAATTGGTTCCGTTATCATAAGCAGAGCAGTTATAAAGGGTCACTTCTCCCCTGTTGCTGTTATGATCGAAACCGTCAAACCTGTTACCAACGGCAATGGATCTAATGTAGATGGCATTGTGCTTCAAATCCTTATCGTCACTTCCACCTGTCTTAAATCCGTTTCCATCTCCGCCACTCACAGAACCATCTTTTAAATAGCCATTTTGGATAGACCAGCAATTTTCATGAATGGTAGTTACGTTATCGCCATTTCTCAGGTAACCATCCCAACCATCGTCGAGATTTTGCCAAGCCCTACATCCTACAAACTTGTTACCGGTACCAACATCCAGCTTGGCTGCAAAGCCATCTGCATTTTCGAGGGTAGAATCGGCATTATAGAAAGAGTCTGAGTTGAGGATGGTGTTGTTGGATGCTCCACTTCCCAATTGAAGTCCAGTGTCTGAACATTCAGAAAAAGTACAGAACTCAACCAGGTTATTATGGCCGGTGATCAACATTCCGTTGTCACCAGCCTTAAATACGTCCACGCCTTTGATGTGCCAGTAGCTACCTCCCAGCTCAATTCCTCTGTTCGAAGAATCCTCAGACATTGAGGAAAAGTTAAACTTTGGTCGGGTATCATCTTTGGGATGCGCCAACAGAGAGATCATGTTATCCACTGAACCACTGTTGTTGATCTTGATAGTAGCGTCAAAAAAGTATTCTCCACCACGTATATAGATGTTTTCTCCCGGAGTAGCAGCTGCAATGGCGTTAAGAATTTCCTCAGAGGTGCTCACTATTACCCCCTGAACCGAAGATGTATTTTCACCGGTCCTAAAGGTATAGATGTTGCTCATCGCAGTGTTCTTTCCGTCGCTGGTTGCCACACGCCAGTAGTAAATACTGTTTGGCGCCACCTCTACATCCATAGAAGTCTGCGTAAGGCCTTTAAATTCTTCAGCTGGTTCCTGTTTACCGTCTACGGTGTCGAGAAATAAGGTATAGGTCAAAGGATCGCCATCTGTATCGGTCGCGGCAGCTTCCCACTCCAAAGTTATTTCTCCATCGACCGGAGTCACCTCAGCTCCTGAACCCGGGGACAACAGGGTTGCGGGAAACGGCACGTTATTAGAACCCGGCTCCCCGGCCACATAGAACTTGTAGGGATCGGAGGCGCTGGTTTCTTCTCCGGCATTTTTGGAGATCACCTGCCACACATAGGGATATCCTCTTTCCAGCCTCACTATGATGGAGGTGGTGGTGAGATTCAACCTCTGTGTCACCTCCTGGGTAGCCAGGTTGGTGATGATAAGGTCATACCTTTCTGTATCGGCAGACTCTTCCCACTCAAAAGCAACCTCGGCCATGTTTGCTATAACATCCCCTATTTCACACTGGGTGTTATCTTGAGGAAGTACTAAACTGGCTACTCCAGGAACTACATCATAGATTACCTGAGAATCATCATCGCTGGAGCACCCTACGGCCATGATCCCGAGAAAAAGGATCATGAGCCGTTTGATTTGAATGTCTATAAGATTTATTGGGTTTTTCATGATTTGATCACTTTTAAAGTTTTGTTCACCGTGGCCGATTTTAGAAGCAGGAAGTAAACTCCATCTCTGAAGCCATTAAGATTAAGCTCAATTATTCTGTTTGACGGAACTTCCATCTTTTGAGACATATATTGTTGACCACGAAGATCGATTATGGAAACATCTATGGTTCCATCGGTTCCATTGATGTATGCTCTAAGATCTCCCATTGTTGGGTTTGGATAAAGTACTACCTCTTCTGAAAGGAAAACTTCATCGGCGAAAATTCCCTGGCAATCGGAATCTGTCGAAACAGAGAATTTGTTCATACCTGTTTTCAGATCCAGAAGAACCTGGGATTTTGAGGTAGTGATCACCTTTCCATTGAGTTCTATCCTGTATTCGCTGGCACCATCAAGGGTGAGGCTCATGGTGTGGTTCGCGTAATTGACAGAAGAATATGCTGCCAAAGGCGTTGGACCTTCTACATATACGCTGAAGCACTGCTCATATCCATCCTGACCATCTATTGTTATACATACGTCATAAGTACCTGCAGCCAGGTTATTTACACTGGCTGAAAAGCCATTGGAGTCGGAAAGAACGGCAGAACCTGTACCGGGGCCAGTCACAGTGACGTTATAAGTATAGCTTTGATCGGCGGCAGTCACGGTGATCATTCCGTCACTATTGCCATTACAGCTCACTTCCTGTACAGAGATCGCGAAGTTATTTGGTGGTAAGTTGAAAACCTCACAACCAAACACATCAACTACAGTACCTTCGGGTGTATCGGGACAGTTATCATCATAGTTGATGATCCCGTCTCCATCGTCGTCATCACACACATCGCCCACTCCGTTCTCATTAAGATCTGCCTGATCTGGGTTAGGAGTTGCGACACAATTGTCAACAGCATTTAAAATTCCGTCGCCGTCGATATCGCCATAAGGTCCATCCGGTTCAGCCTCGAAGACTATATCGCTGGTGGTTTCAGCGGTTATCTCCAGAGTATTTTCCGGTATAAAATAACCATCCACACCATTAGCACTGATAGTGTACTGGATGTTTGGTTCAAGTTTTACGGAATAGGTCGCAGCTTCTGTGTCGATCACCGGTTTTGGAACATAAAGTGCATCTGTTCCGGGAGCCGGTGTGAAAGTAAGGGCTAAATTTCCAATCTTGTCACCAAGCCCCACAATGGAACCAGTCACAGGATAGATTTCCACTTTTTCAATGGTAATATCATGTGTGGCTGTACCTTCGACAACAGTGAGGGATGATCCACCGGAAATAACATATCCGTCAGCTCCCTCCACAGAAACAGTATATTCAAATCCAACAGGTAGATCCAATTGATAAGTTCCGTCTGTTGGCTGCAGCGTCCAGGTCTTTCCTTCTTCAATTTCGAATACCAGAGAGTAATCTTCAGGAATACCCGGAGCATCTGTTACATCCACATTACCTGTTATGGTTACATAAGTAGCAGGGGTTCTAACAATTCTAAAGTAACTCGGCTTATCTACTGCATCATAAATGTGATAGGTTCCATCCGCTTTTGCTACGAAAGAGATCTCCATGAGTTCCCCACTAGTCTTCACCATGTCATTCTGCAGGGCGGGATCTGCGGCATTTTCAAAATGAACTTCTCCATTTCCATCCTGGCCAAGAACCCAAAGCGTTACTTTATCGTCTTCTTCTAAATCCAGGCTCAGGTACCTGTTTCTGGCACCTCTGGAATTGATGTAGATGCGACCTTTGAACTCCTCATAATCATCAATATTATCATCGTAGCGGGTGAGGTTTGTATTTGTTGTTCTAAGCCTGTCGCTTCCTCCTCCGGTAAAGCTAAGATCCCCTGCAGTAAAGTCGGGCAGGGTGTGACCTTCGCTTCCGGGAGGGATGGATTCGTCATACCAGGAATTTATTCTGGCTTCATTCAACATGTTGTTGAACTGAGATTCGTCCAGCAGAGTCGCTCCAAAATCCCAAACATCGGGTAGCCCTTCTACATAGACCAGATCCTTTCCAATATTGATATCGAATGAAGTAGTACTTTCTGTTACTTCAAGGCTTGAGTTTCCTTCTATAGAATAACCTTCGGCTCCATCCAGAGAAACTTCATATTGATATCCAACAGGAAGCACAACACTAAAGGATCCTCCTGTAGTAAAAGGAAGTTCCCAGGTCTTTCCATGATCATTCGTAAATACTACATTAAAATCTGATGGAATACCTTCGGCTGCTGTCACATCCACATTACCTGTTACAGTAGTGTAGGTTGCGGCATCACGCGTAATCCTGAAGTAACTTGGTTTATCTGTATCATCATAAATACGGTAAGTACCTGCGGCCTTAGCCATAAAGCTTATTTCGGTAAGCTCTTCTCCCACAGCAACTACATCATTTTGCAGGTCTGGATCGGCTACATATTCAAAATGAATATTCCCGTTCCCGTTTTGCGTAAGGGTCCAGAGAGTTACCTCATCATCTTCATTAAGTTCAAGACTAAAATATCTTCCGGTAGCTCCCGAAGAATTGATATACACCCTTCCTTTAAAATCCTCGTATTCATCGATATTATCATCATAGCGGGTAAGGGCGGTATTGGTAGTTCTCAAGCGATCACTCCCGCCACCTGTAAAGCTAAGATCCCCTACTGTAAAGTCCGGTAATGTCTGGTCTTCACTTCCGGCAGGAATTGAAGGATCATACCAGGAGTTGATAACCTCAACGTTCAACAGATTGTTGTAATGGGTTTCATCCAGTTGAGTGGCTCCAAAATCCCAGACATCGGTAAGTCCGTTGCCACCTGCAGCTCCATCCTCCTGAATAACAATATTTACTGAAGTGTCCTCTGTTATCTCAATGCTGGAATTTACCACCGAATAACCCTCGGCTCCTTCCAGAGTGATATCATAGGTGTAACCTGCAAGCAGGTCAACAGTATAAGCATCTTCAGAAGCAGATGTAGTCCAGGAGTCCCCGTTTTCGTTGGTGAAGACTATGCTGTATCCTGCCGGAAGACCGGCTGCTGCGACAACATCAACGGTTCCGGTTACTGTAGCCATAGCTGCGCTCCTGCGCACTATCCTGAAATAGCTGGGCTTATCTGTATCGTCGTAGATCTTATAAGTACCTGCGGTTTTGGCAGTGAAGTTGAGTTCGGTTAATTCCTCCCCAACAGCGACTACATCATTTTGAAGCGTGGGATCTGCTACGTTCTCAAAATGGATATTTCCGGTTCCATTCTGGGTTAATGCAAAGATCGTTACCTCGTCATAGGCGTCAAGAACCAGGCTAAAATATCTTCCTGTAGCTCCCGAAGAATTGATATAAACCCTACCTTTAAAATCCTCGTACTCGTCGATGTTATCATCATAACGGGTGAGGGCAGTATTGGTAGTTCTCAAGCGATCACTCCCGCCACCTGTAAAGCTTAAATCTCCTACAGTGAAGTCAGGTAATGTCTGGTCTGCACTTCCTGCAGGGATTGAAGGATCGTACCAGGAGTTGATGACCTCAACGTTCAACAGATTGTTGTACTGGGTTTCATCCAGTTGAGTGGCTCCAAAATCCCAGACATCGGCAACCTGGTCACCCCCTGCGGCACCATCTTCCTGAATAACAATATTTACTGAAGTGTCCTCTGTTACCTCTACGCCCGAACCTGTTACCGAATAACCATCGGCTCCTTCCAGAGCAATGTCATAGGTGTATCCTGCAGGCAGGTCAACTGTATAAGCACCTTCAGAGGCAGAAGTAGTCCAGGAGTCTCCATTTTCATTGGTGAACACAATGCTGTATCCCCCAGGAATACCGGCTGCTGCACTCACATCCACGGTACCGCTAACTGTTGCCATAGTTGCACTGCTGCGCACAATCCTGAAATAGCTGGGTTTATCTGTATCGTCGTAGATCTTGTAAGTACCTGCGGTTTTGGCAGTGAAGTTGAGTTCGGATAATTCCTCCCCAACAGCAACTACATCATTTTGAAGTTCGGGATCTGCTATGTTCTCAAAATGTATATTTCCGGTGCCATTCTGAGTAAGTGCCCAGATTGTTACCTCATCATAGGCGTCAAGAACCAGGCTGAAATATCTTCCTGTAGCTCCCGAAGAATTGATATAGACTCTACCCTTAAAGTCCTCGTATTCATCGATGTTATCATCATAACGGGTGAGGGCAGTATTGGTAGTTCTCAAGCGATCACTCCCGCCACCTGTAAAACTTAGATCTCCTACAGTAAAGTCAGGTAAAGTTTGGTCTGCACTTCCAGCAGGGATCGAAGGATCATACCAGGAGTTGATGACCTCAACGTTCAACAGATTGTTGTACTGGGTTTCATCCAGTTGCGTGGCCCCAAAGTCCCAAACATCCTGTCCATCATTCGTTCCTGCAGAACCGCTATTGCTTTCCCGCATTATTCTGAAATAGCTTGGCTTATCGGTATCATCATAGATCCGATAGGTCCCTGCGGCCTGAGCAACAAAAGTCAGTTGAGTAAGTTCTTCACCTACAGCAGTCACGTCGTTCTGCAGAGAAGGATCTGCTACAAATTCAAAATGTATGTTTCCAGTACCATTCTGAGTAAGTGCCCAAATGGTAACCTTATCATTTTCTTCTAATTCAAGGCTGAAATATCTTCCTGTAGCTCCGGAGGAGTTGATATAGACCCTACCTTTAAAATCTTCGTATTCATCAATGTTATCGTCATAACGAGTAAGCGCAGTATTGGTAGTTCTTAAGCGATCACTCCCGCCTCCTGTAAAGCTTAGATCCCCTACTGTAAAGTCGGGTAATGTTTGGTCTGCACTTCCGGCAGGGATCGAGGGATCATACCAGGAGTTGATTACCTCTACCGATAACTGATTGTTATATTGGGTTTCATCCAGCTGTGTGGCCCCAAAATCCCAGACATCGGGAAGATTTGTTTGTGAGTAGCCCGTAAATATCCCCAGTAAGAGGAAGAGGCTTAAAAAGTGTAGTCGTTTCATCATTCCATAAAGATTTAAGTTTGATTAGGTACTATATCCCTCTTTCAGGATTAAATTAGCGTTGAATCTATTGCATTTCCATAGCTGTTGCTGTATAAAACCAAAGAGGAACCTACATCCTCAAACCGGTTTTCAAAAAATAAAAAAGGGTGTGCATCATTTCGATGCATACCCTTTTTTACTATTTAATCAGATTCCTGTCATTTCTATCTCCAGCGAGGATCTCCAATTTGGTTATCGATCAATGTTTGATTTGTCACCGTGAAATCTCCGGTTGACGGATCAACAAATCCGGGATCCAGCGTGAGATAGCTACTATCATCGTAGATATACTGGGCTGTGTCATAGAATCCAGGTGCATTGAAGTAGTTATTGTTGTTGAAGGTTGGAGATTCATCTATTCCCTCCCTGTCTGCATATCCTTCAGATTCTGTATTGACAATAAGCGTGTTTCTCACAATCACATCATTTGAAACAAATCTTACGTACAACAATCGTCTACTATCACTGTTTGCGGCTGCATAGATGGTATTGCTGTCGATAAGGATGTTTGCAGTCACCCCGGTATTGTTGGAAGTACCGCTGGCATCCATTCTTATAAAGTCTCTTCCGGGAGCCACATTGTAAAAAGTGTTGTCAATTAAATTGAGATTGAGCACATCGGAATTTCTGAAGTCAATGAAATCCCCTCCAGAAGTAAAGATGTTGTAAACAATGCTGTTCTCTACCGTTAAGGTTTGTAAAATGGCATCTGTTTCATTTCCTGCAATAAATGAACGGGAGTAATCGTGGATCTCACTGCCGCTTATCAAGAGCGTGTTGAAGTTTCCGGGGCCGGTAAATCTTACCACATCCTGAAGTTCAGAAGAACCGTCGCCCATTCCCATAAGCTCAAGGTCAATAAGAGCTACGTCTTCGGCTCCACCTACCAGTTCAAAGTTCATTTGCAGCAACGGCTTATCGTAACTTCTTAATCCTCGTATAGTCAATGACTTGTCTAAAGTTGCCGTACCGGTGTAGGCGGTATAATCTCCAGGCTCAAGAACGAGGATGGCACCTGCCTCTGCATCTGCTATTACTTGTAGTAGATCATCTTCGGGGGTAACGAGTATGCCATCACCAATATCTATTCCTGTAGTAAAGGTTTTAACTCCTCTAATATTACTTCCATTAAGAAGAATAGCGGTGTATTCAGTTTCCGACGTAAGACCGGTAACCGTAGCCACTCCTGCCGCCTTTTCCTCGGCGGTAATGGTGTGGACTATATCGCCGGGGCTAAGAGAGATCTCGGTAACTGCACTGCCCGGAACCCACCTTAGGGTAGCTTCTTTGGCTTTGACATCGCCATCTATTCCCTCTATAAAGATCTGTTCAGTAAGGGTCTGAGCTGTGGTTGTTGCCCAGGAGGAATCATCGAGTCCCCTGTTACTAATGGCTTTTACTCTAATAGAATAGAAGGTCTCGCTGTCCAATGGCACCAGTACAGGCAGCTCATCCTCACGCACCTCCAGGGTCTTGACTACATTATCGAAGTCGGGCCCTTCAGAAAACTCAACGATATAACTGTCTGCATGTTCGTTGAGGGTCCAGTTCAACTCCACGTTTACCTGATTTCTTACAAAGGATCTCAGATTAACCGGGGCAAATTCCCTCTCCACCGGCAGCTCCTCAATAAGCTCCTTGTCATAATCGCAGGCTGTAACAGTTACTGCAATTAGAACAGTTACCAGTAAAGCTTTAAAAATATTTTTTACTCTCATAACTTATAAATTATTCAATTTTATTAGGTTCTAATAACCGTAATCATTGACCAGCTGGCCATTACTCGCATCGATAAACACCTGCCAGATGGGCCAGAACTGTCTCGTATCTGGATCCACACCCGGTTTGAACAGGGTATTTTGAATCTCATCTAAGGGTTGATCCCATGGGAAAGCAGAATATTCGGGGCCGGGGTTACCAGTTTCTCCTCTATTCAAGCCGTAGATGTCCAGGGTATAACCATCATCCTCGTACTTGTAGTAAAGCGTAGTTGGCACATCGGCATAATCGCCTGTTCTACTCTCAAGATTCTCAAGTTCCTGTCTTTCTTCCTCAAGTTTTTCTCCCAGCAGGTTCCAACGGATCAGGTCCATTTTTCTATCCATTTCTCCGGTAAACTCGAACTTGTACTCTTCCACGATGGCTTTGAACATTTCTTCCTTTGTAGTAAGCGCATCAACATAAGCATCTACTTTTTCAGCATGAAGTTCAGACGGGAATGCCCGGCGACGGATCTCCTTCAAGTAAGGCGCTGCCGCTCCCGGTCCTTCCAGCTCATTAGCCGCCTCGGCAGCTGTCAATAGCACTTCAGCATATCTCATATAAATTAGGTTGACCCCATCGTCATTTGTAGAAGTCACATAACGATCCATCCATTCATACCGGTACTTTCCAAAGTACCACATATCTATTCCTGTTAGTTCCTGCTGTGCAATTCCGTCTACAGCAGCTCCCCACTGGTAAGGTACAGCGGTAACGTCTCTACGGGTGTCATCCTCATCAAAATCGTAATACACGGTTGGCGTAGGTCCTGCAGTACCACCTCTTGGTTGCCCTGTGAACTGATCAACGCTACGGTGGCGCACTGCAAAAGAGAACAGTACCCGGCCACGGCCGTCGGCAAAAGGTATTTCCCATAAAGATTCCCCTCCTGCATTGGTGTTTTCGCTATTGTACTTTCTCCAGAAGCCTTCAAACGAAGGTTCAAGATGGGCTCTTCCACTGTTGATTACCGCACGCGACTCTTCAAGGGCCAGGCGGTACATTTTATCTACAGAAAGGTCGGGATCATTACTTCTTCTCACCCCATCAGGATACTGTTGGTAACCGGCAGCTACTAACGCCAGTCGTGCTCTAAATCCTTTTACAAAAGCTTTATTAATGCGCTCTACAGAAGTAGTTGCAGCCGTTTCGTTTGGCCAGGCCACAAGAGTAGCTGCCTCTCCAAGATCGGCAATAAGCTTTTTATAGATAGTATCGCGGCTGGTTTTAGGTAGATAAAGTGTCTCTGACGTAATAGGCTCAAAACGTGCAGGAACATCTCCCCAGGCTTTCATTAGATCTGCATAATAGATCGCTCTATAAGTAAGGGCCGCACCGAGCAGTTGTCCAAATTCGGTACCCGGCTCGGGATTTCCGTAATTTCTAAGACCTCTAATAACTATGTTAGCCCTTTCAATGCCCTGGTACATCATGGCCCAGGCATTGTTATCTGTGTTCATTCTGGAGTTGTTTGGTTTTGCATCATAGTAAACCAGATCTGCATCAGAATCTGCATCTCCCGAACTATAGTTGTACTCCACATCTGTGTTGAATCCATAATATGGTATAAACCTTCCCCTATAAGAGTTCGTTTGCCCCATAGGTTCCAAAATTCCATCAACAGCTCCCTTAGCCAGGTCAACAGTAGAGAAAATTGTTGACTCATCAAGGGTAGACTTAGCCGGAGCATCTAAAAAATCTCCATCTACAAACTCCTCTTCACAAGAGACCGCAAGGCAGGTCAGGAGAAATACCGAACAGACTTTTAATATATTTTTCATTTTCATTTAATTTTAAAAATTAAGGTTTAGACCGAACACCAGCTGTCTACTTCTGGGGAACGGAGAATAATCGACCCCGGGAGTAAGCGGAGTCTTCCTTCGTGTCGAAACTTCAGGATCAAGACCAGAATAATCTGTAAGGATAAACACGTTGTTTGCCGTTGCATAGAATCTTAGCTTGGTGATGTTTGCTCTTGAGACTATGTCGGTAGGCAGCGTATATCCCAGTGTTAAAGTATTCAGCCTTAAAAAAGAACCGTCTTCTACCGCCCAGTCACTAAATACATATCTTGACATGTAAGGAGACCACATGGTAGTAGTTGCATTGGCAGCTGCCAGGGCATCGGGATCGGTGATAAGCTGTCCTGTTTCAGGGTTTAGATTAGTCCATCTATTGCCATCTGCCATTATAGCGCTGAGATTTCGGTATTGACCGTTTTCATTGGCAGTTGTAAATTGAACTTTGTTGGCGTTATAAACATCATTTCCAACACTAAAGTTAAATGCAGCCGAGAAATCAAATCCGTAGGCATAGGCATCGATCACAAAACCTCCTGTAAAGTCGGGATTCGCATCCCCTATAATTGAATTGTCACTAATGTCTACAATTCCATCGCCGTTGATATCCTGCAACTTCATAGAACCGGGCATTACCTCTCCTATGATACTGCTGTTGTCTACCACGCCCGATTTAAGGGTATAGGTATTTATCAATGGATCATAGTCGAAGTCTGATACCTCGTAACGACCTGCACTTCTGTAACCATACATGGCTCCTACCGGCTGACCCACCCATACGGCATAGTCACTTCCAATCTCTGAGGATGCCCAGCCCGAGTAGTCCTGGTAATTCTCAAGAGCCCCGAGGGAATTGATGCGGTTCCGGTTTGCAGAAAGGTTAAAGGCCATACTAAGACCATAATTGTCCTCCATAATAGGAGTATAGTTGATCGCACCTTCAAAACCTGTGTTCTGGATCTCTCCCAGGTTTCGGTATTGATACTCATATCCGGAACCGGGAGTTCTAAAAGCCAAAAGTAGATCTGTAGTGACATTCTTATAGGCTTCAAGACTACCTCTCAACATTCCGTTCATTATTTCCCAGTCAAGCCCGGCGTTTTGAGTAACCGTGGTCTCCCACTTTAGATCTGGATTGGCAAGTACTCTTGATGCCGACCAGTAGGTTGGAATTCCATTAAGATAGGTAGTAGTGTTGGACTGGAAGCTCTGTACGGTTTGTCCTGCAGGAATGTTGTTGTTTCCTGCCTCCCCGTAACTTAATCTCACCTTAAGTACATCCAGCCACTCGGCACTGTCAAGAAAATCTTCTTCACTCAATTTCCAGGCAACGGCTGCCGAAGGAAAATATCCCCAACGGTTGTCTCCCAAAAATTTACTGGAACCATCTGCTCTAAAGGTACCTGTAAGCAAGTACCTGTTCTTATAGTCATAGTTTACACGACCAAAGAAAGACAACAACTTATCGTCTGGCCTGTAGAAATTATCTACTGTTTGAGGTGTACCCTGGGTGGTAAGTTTTCTGGTGGTCTCAAAGTCAAAATCCTTTGGGAATCCCTGGATCTCAGAGGTTTCTTCATTGTCTTTAGTGATGATCATCTCCTGACCTAAAAGAAGTCTTAGGTTGTGATCCTCTCCAAGGAATCTTTCGAAATCATAATTAAGGGTATTGGCATTTCTAAAGCTTTCACGCTTGCGATCGCTGTATACCAGTGAAGGCAGCCCCTGATTATCGGCAGAAGGCTTGTTTCTTGAATAATATGTAGACCGGCCATAGTAGCGGTAATCCTGCTCAATGCGATAATCCAGACCAAAATCTGATTGAAATCTCAGGTTGTCCATAATATCCCAGCCAAAACTTCCCAGCATATTATAGTTTCTTCTAAGCTGCTCCCTTTGATTATCGGAAGTAGCTACAAAAGGATTAACGAGATATCCCGTTAGCGCCTCATCTGTATTGGTAGTGGTAAGACCCGCGATAGGGATCGGGGAATATTGCACACTATACTTCAACCTGGAATCTGCCGAGGAAACCTCGTTCTGCTCATTTGTTCCCCCTCCGTCGATATCAGTGTTGGAATATCTTACGGTAAAGGAAAGATCCACCTTCTCACCTGCTTCACTTTTCAAAGCTAAGGACAGGTTGTCCCTTTTATAAGCCGAACCAAGCATTATGGTATTCACATCATAATGAGCATAGTTGAAGTTATAACTTGCTTTTTCAGATCCACCTCGAATAGAGATGTCGTGACTTTGCACCTCTCCCATATTTCCGTAGACCTGTTTTTGCCAGTTGTTTCCTTCCTGTCCTACATAAAGATCATAATCCTGCCAAAGCCCGAACAGACGCTCATATGAGTCAAGGTTTTCAGGATCTCTTAATAAGGCATATTCGTATTGCCACTTCACAAAATCTTCAGGATTCAGCACATCAATGGTTTCGGCTATCTTTTGGAAACCGTGAAAAGCATTTACACTAACACTGATTTTTCCGCTAATTCCGTCTTTAGTGGTGATGATAATAACCCCGTTAGCTCCTCGCGACCCGTAGATCGCAGTAGAAGAAGCATCTTTTAGTACAGAAATACTTGCAATATCTGTGGGGCTAATGTCGGCCATACTGGCCACAGGAAAGCCATCTACAATAATAAGAGGCGAACTGTCCTGTGTCAAAGATCCGTTTCCACGTATCCTGATGTTTACCTCTGCATCTGGCGAACCTTCGGTAGATAACACCTGTACCCCGGGAAGCCTACCTGTCAAGGTCTCGGCCACACTTGCACGGGCCTGCTCGTCCAGCTGCTCACCCGAAATGGAAGCGACAGAACCGGTAAGGTCAGATCTTCTGGCCGTACCATAACCAACCACTACAACTTCTTCCAGCGCATTGGCATCAACTTCAAGTTCAACATTTAGATTGGTTCTTCCATTAAGACGGATCTCCCGCGTTTGAAAACCCACGTAACTAAGCACAAGGGTAGCATTGGGATTGGACACTTCCAGCGAGAAGTTTCCGTCAAAGTCTGTCATCGTACCATTTGAAGTTCCTTTTTCAACAATGTTTACTCCAGGAAGAGGCTCCTGGGTTTCTGCAGCGACCACAGTTCCACTAATAGTGGTATCATCCTGGGCCTTTACCTCTGCTCCCAGCATAAAGATAAAGCCAAGCAAGATAAGAGATACCCGCGAAGACAGCTCATTTAATTTAAAATTCATAGTACAAGATAATTTGGTTTAGTTTTAATCATTTTTGAGGATTTTGCTCCTACATATTAACTCAAACGATTTCGCTTTAACACCTGAATAAAGTTGATCCTGAGAGCAACTTCATAACAAAAGGTTAAACTGAAATAACAAAATGAACAAACAAAATTGACAGTATAGGCTCCTTAAAACTCTATTCTTGCTAAGGTGAAAATTTTAGAGGAGTAACATTAACAATTTCACAATGTAATCGATTACACAAACCTAGATAATTATATCATGAAAACAAATTTTCTTATAGAGAAATTTAATAGTATTTGATAATATACTTAAAAAAGATGTAAAAAATTTCTGACTCCAAGTCTGTAATGGAGATTAAAATTCGATCATCGAGCTGATTATCAGAAAAAGAAAAGATGTTCCCTCTAAGTTGTAATCGATTGCTTTTTCTAAAGAGTTCATAGTCTAGAGTTCGGAGTTAGGAGAGGATCTTAGGTTCTTTAGTTATAGGTTTATAGTTAATAAAAAAACAGCCACGAATCCACGAATTTTCTTTTTTCCTGTCCTCCAATCTCTGCCTCTGATAATTGATCATTGTTAATTGCTAATTGCAAAAAGCCACGGATGCACGTACTAATTTTCTTTTTTATTTCCAATCTAAACTAGCTGTCTAGAAGTCCCGAAATAACCACATTTTCAAATCGACTCTACAGCCTGAAATTTTTTAGTTTTTTTATTAATTATTGTTTAATGCATGATTGGCCTGGTTTATGATGCAGAAAATTAAATTTTCATCCAGTTTTTTCCCAAAAAATTGAGATTAGCTTAATTAAACCCTTCTAAAACCACCAGTTATGAAGAAAATTCTACTTTTTTTATGTTCAGCAGCTGCCTTAACCTCCTGTAACTCAGAGCAGGAGCAGCAGAAAGGCTTTACCTTAACCGCTTCAGTAAAAAATGTACCCGACAGCAGTATGGTATATATGTCTACCAACAATATCAGGATCGATTCTGCTATGGTCATGAATGAGCAATTCAGCTTTACCGGAAAGGTAGACGAACCCACTAATGTGTTTCTGGTAATTCCGGACACCCAGGACTACACTTCAATGTGGCTGGAAAATACCGACATCATTTTCTCTGCCGAGAAGGGAAAATTTAAAGAGGCTACCATTACAGGTTCTGAAGTTCAAAAGGATTACGACCGCCTCAACAAAGATATCCTTGCCATTCGTAAGGAGAGCGACAGCGTAACATCGGCCCTGGTTGCAAAAGGTGAGCTTTCAAAAGCAGAACAAAAATGGGCAAAATCCTATTTCAAAAACATCAGGAGAAAGGAAGTACAAGCTAATTATGATTTCATAAGACAGAACCCAAATTCGCTGGTAAGTTCCTATATCCTGAATTTCTATAAGACCACCTGGGGTAAGAATGATACCGAGGTTTTGTTCGCAGGCTTAACTCCCGAAAATCAAAATACATCCCATGGAAAAATGATCACGCGGTTTTTAAAGCTCAATGAAAACCCCGGCGTAGGGGATCAATTTGCCGATTTTGAGATGACCAATGCCGAAGGGGATACTGTAAAACTTTCGGAGATCAAAGACGAATATACGCTGGTCTATTTCTGGGCCACCAATTGTTATCCCAGCAGGATGGAAAATCCTGTGCTGTTGGAAAGTTATGAAACCTATAATGACCGCGGCTATGAGATAGTGGGTGTTTCCATAGACAGCGATCCAAACCTCTTTTCTGAAACTATAGATGAATTTGGCCTGGGCTGGAATAATGTGATGTCTGCGGAAGGAAAGAACAATGATGCCGCCCTTATTTATGGGATAAGCGGTACTCCGGATAATTTCCTCATCGATAAAGAAGGAACCATTATTGCCCGGAATTTGAGAGGAGATAAGCTCCTTAAAAAGCTGGAGGAGCTAATGCCTTCTCTGGACCGCGCTCAAATGTAGAATTATTAAACCTGGATTAATTAAAAACCGGTTTCCAAATCAGGAACCGGTTTTTTTTAGTTTTAAACGAAATAGAACTCAAAAATGTCATTTTTGAAACCTATTGCTGAAGAGCAGCTTTTGTAATATGTCTCTGCCAGAAAAAGACACCTTGGGAAGTTTTATTTGGGAATGCTACTACTGCTAATTCATTATTGTTAATTGGTAATTGATCACTGTAAAATGATTTTATCGATCTCCAGCCTAAACTCCTGCCGCTTTTTATTACCAATAAGGAACCTGACTTCCTGGATGCTGTTTGCAGAAAAGTTGGGCATATCCACGTCCCGGCCACGGAAGACTGGTTTCATCTTGTTTAGCGGAATCTCCACTGTTTGCCAGTCACCTGTAGTTTCAAATTCATAGATGTAGGAAGCCCGGTCACGAAGATCTTCCTTAAGCCGGAACTGATATTTTTTACCATCCCCTTTCAAGTGAAGCACCGCAGTTTCATAACCTGTAATGTCTTTGGAAGGAAAGCGATATTGAACCGAGGCAAAGCCGCCATTGTTCTCCAGGGAAACTTCCCCTTTAAAAATGGCATTTCCTTCCTCACTCCGCAGCAGCTGACTACTAGATCTTCCTCCCATCACCACATCGTTCTCTATGTCCCAGGCAGACCAGTCGTCGTTCTCACTAAAATCGAAAAGGATCATGTTGTTCATTACTAAAGCTATTATCAAAAGGAAATACTGACTCTGAAACATTTTTGTTTTTAAGTTAATAAAATTACTAGCATTTGTCATGGAATAAGCTATTGTTTGCGTTAAGATTAGGATTTAAACAATTTTTTAGAGGTGTCCAAAAATGGCTTTTGTTGCAGGTATTGCTGCAGGAAATATTTATATCCCTTCTTCAGAAGGATTTTCTTACTTTTATTGAAGTAACTATTCAAGAGGTGATCCTAGTAACATGTGCCATAATTGAACACGATAAAAAGATTCTCTGTGCACAAAGAAGTGAAAAGATGAACCTTCCACTTAAGTGGGAATTTCCTGGAGGAAAGGTTGAAAAAGATGAAGATTTAGAAACCTGTCTAAAAAGAGAAATAAAAGAAGAATTAGGTGTAGAAATAGAAATTAATGAACGTTTACCTTTTAGTACCTACTCCTATCCAAATGATGAAGTAATCAAACTAATTCCATTTCGCTGTTCCCTACAAACATTTGAAATTGATTTAAAAGAACATTTAAAGGTTGAGTGGGCATCCCCTAATGCTTTGTTTCAATATGATTGGGCAGAGGCTGACATCCCTATTGTTCAAAATTATATTCAAAGTAGCCAATGAACCTCGAAACAGGACTTTACGAACAGCTAATAAACAAACTGGTCGCCAACAGATTAGAATCCATTGATTCGGAGAAATTCCATATTAGCGAAACGACTTTGGACAAAGAAGAAGCTTCGCAATATCTAAGCCTGTATCTAGCAGAAACAATAAAGTACGCTCTTAATGAAATTAAAGAAAAAGATCGGCCGCTAAAACAGATCGAACTCTCGAATAAGATAATCCAACTCTTGGTTTCGGAATTGGGAAATCTAGAACTTACCGATAATTTAATTGAAAGTGAAGGCAAGATATTACAAGCTGTATTTTCCAAACTCAATTTTCCCTTTTCAAGTTTAGAAGCAAGGCTGAAGGAGATAACTCCTTATACTCGAATGAGCCAGAGTGAACTTTTCACTGGCAACAATGTTGGAATCTCCTTAGAAAGTGAATTGAGGAAAGAAATTCTTTCTGCCGATGAAATCTACTGGTTAGTGTCTTTTATAAAGTACTCCGGAATCAGAATTTTCAAGAAGGAATTAGAGGAATTCACGAACAGTGGTAAAAGCTTAAAAATTATTACCACTTCCTATATGGGAGCTACAGATGTAAAAGCCATTGAATATTTATCTTCTTTACCTAATACAGAAATAAAGGTTTCTTACAATTCCGAACATGAACGACTGCACGCCAAGGCTTACCTCTTTCTAAGAAATTCTGGTTTTCATACTGGGTACATTGGCTCTTCAAATCTCTCCCGATCTGCTTTAACCAATGGTTTAGAATGGAATTTGAAAGTAACAACTCAGGAAATTGGACATATCATCGATAAGTTTCAAAAGACTTTTGAAACCTACTGGGAAGATCCTGAGTTTGAACCATACCAAAAAGGACGAGATAGGGAAAAGCTTAGTAAGGCTCTAAAAAGGCAGAGTTCCTACGGATCGAATCAAATTACCACCTATTTTGATTTAAAACCATATCCTTATCAAGAGGAAATTCTGTCAAAATTACAATCTGAAAGAGAAGTACATCATAGAAATAAAAATCTCCTAGTAGCAGCTACAGGAACCGGAAAAACTGTCATCTCAGCATTTGATTTCAAAAGGTTTTATTTAGAAAACCCAAATGCAAAATTTCTATTTGTTGCTCATCGAAAAGAAATTCTGCAACAAGCACAGATAACATTCCAACATGTCTTGCGCGATTCTAATTTTGGGGAACTGTGGGTTGATGGAAATGAACCGGAAAGATATACTCGACTTTTCGCATCTGTTCAGACTTTGAACAATCGCTTGAAGAGAATGACCTTGGGACCTAATTTTTATGATTACATAATAGTTGATGAGGTACATCATATAAAGGGCGATAGCTACCGCCCAATTCTCAAGAGTTTTGAGCCAAAAATTCTCTTGGGTTTAACAGCAACCCCAGAAAGAATGGATGGAGGAGACATAGCAGAAGATTTCCACAACAAGATTGCTGCAGAAATCCGATTACCAGAAGCCTTAAATCGTAAACTTTTAAGTCCCTTCCAATATTTCGCTCTTTCTGATGCTATTGACCTATCAACGGTAAATTGGAGAAACGGAAAATATGAGGTAAAAGAACTCACAAAGCTTTATACAGAAAATGACAGACGCGTTTCAGATATTATACAAAATTGTGAGGAATATTTGACAGATGTTAATGACGTACAGGCTATAGGATTTTGTGTAAGCCAAGAACATGCGCGATACATGGCTGAAAAATTCACTATTGCAGGTTTAAAAGCTAATTATCTGGTTAGCAGTAATAGCTCTGAGAGAGAATCCTTGAGAAATCAGCTCCTGAAAAAAGAAATAAATTATCTCTTTGTTGTTGACATTTTTAATGAAGGTGTAGATATTCCAAATATTGATACCGTTCTTTTTCTCAGACCTACAGAAAGTTTAACGGTATTCCTTCAACAATTAGGACGGGGCCTAAGACTCGCTGAAAACAAAGATTGCCTAACTGTTTTGGACTTTGTTGGTAATGCTCGTCCAGAATATGATTTTGAACATAAATTCAGAGCCTTAGTCGGCAAAACACACACCTCAATCATAAAAGAAATAGAAGATGAATTTCCTCATTTACCCTTAGGTTGTTCTATCGTACTGGAGAAAAAAGCTAAGGAAGTTATTCTAAAAAACATTCGGGAGGCAACTGAATTTAGGAGACCACAGCTATTAGCCAAAATTCAGCAGTTCAAGCACCATTCGACCCTGCCACTTACTTTAAATAATTTCTTAGAGTTTCATAATCTTGAGATTCACCAAATCTACAAGAAAGGAAGTTGGAAAAGACTGTGTGCAGATGCAAAAGTAATTTCAGATTTCGAGGAGCCTCAGGAAAAAGAACTGACGACCTGTATGCAGAAGAAACTCATTCAATGTAACTCTCTAAGCTATCTGCAATTCATTCAAAAGGTAATCACTGAAAACATCAATCTCGATTTGCTCACTCAGGAGGAACTAAAAATGCTACTAATGTTCCATTACGATGTTTGGCAAGAAGCAGGGAGCAAATTAAATTTTTCAGATGTAAAGGAAAGTGTGACTTTGTTGAGAAAAAACAGAATTATGATTCAAGAGTTGCAAGAATTCGTCGAGCATCAAATAGAAAAAATAGAATTTGTTGAAAAAGATATTGAATTAGGTTTTCCTTTTCCTTTAAAGCTCCACAGTAGATATAACAGAGAAGAAATTTTAGCTGCAATTGGAATGAGCACCTTCAGTAAAAAATCCTCTAACCGTGAAGGATCCGCTTATAATAAGAAGCTTAATGTGGAGGCCTTGTTCGTTACGCTAAAAAAGACCGAAAAGGAATATTCTCCCACAACCATGTACGAGGATTATGCTGTGAATAAAACCCTTTTTCACTGGCAATCACAGAATAGCATCTCTCCAAATTCTCCAAAGGGAGAATCATACATTCAACATAAAGCGATTGGCAAGAAAATACTACTTTTTGTAAGGGAACAAAACGTGGATGAATATGGTTTTACAATGTCCTACACATTTTTGGGTGAGACTGAATATATCAAGTCAAAAGGAGCAAAACCTATGAGTGTAGAGTGGAGACTTCTAGAACCCATGCCTTCTTATATTTTGAAAGAAAGTCAGAAATTAGCTGTTGGTTAAAAATGACAGAAGAAACAACTACTAAATATTCATCCCAATTTAAAAAATTGAGGTGTGCCTATGTCAAAGGGATGGGCAAAGCTCCTCATAAGCCAGTTCTATTAATATCTATTATTCAGCTAATTTCTCGTGGAGCAATCAATTCGAACAGAATATTTATTACTTCAGATCTCTTACTAGCTTTTAAGCAGAATTGGAATCGACTAGTATTTACTAATCACAAGCGAAACTTTTCACTTCCCTTTTTTCATTTGCGATCCGAACCTTTTTGGTATTTGGTTTCCAAACCGGGAAAGGAAATTGTCACTACTAGTTCCAAAAGCATCAAAAGCTTTAAAAACTTAAAAGAATCTATTGCCTATGCTGAAATTGATCGGGAATTATTTCTGCTTCTTCAGGAGATACCCAACCAATTGTGGTTTGAACAGCTAATCTTGGAGAACTACTTTCCTACAACCAAACACCTTTATTCGCGACTGGAGAAGAACTATGAAGAAGAAATTATTGAGAACCAAATCTTGAATGAGCCCAAAGAGGCTTACCAAAGTTATATCCAGAGCCTGCAAAATACTTTGGAAGAAGATGAGTATGAAGAGGAATTATTTGTTCGGGGTGGCCTTTTTAAGAAGACTATTCCTAAAATATATGATTTCACCTGCTGTATAACGGGAATGAAAATACAGTCATCTCATAATGTTCAGATGATCGATGCCTGTCATATTTATCCGTTTAGCCTTTCTGGAGATGACACTGTCACAAACGGTATAGCTTTGTCCCCAACCCTACATCGAGCTTTTGATCGGGGGTTAATTACCATAAATTCTGATTTCATTGTAAGAGTTTCCCCAACTATTGTTGAAGAAGAATCAGATTTTAAACTGTCTCAGTTTGCCGGAAGACAAATCACCCTCCCTGAAAAGGAAAAATATTATCCCTCACAGGAATCCTTAAGCTGGCACAACAAAGAGGTTTTTCTTCTCTAGTTCTTTCCTCCTGCAAAAAACACGGGATTTCTATTATAAAAATTTCACTTCACATAAAAAATCCGCAGATCTCGCCGCGAATTGGTTTAAATATCGTTTCAACTCCTTCTTTTTAAACCAGTATATTCATTTCTCCAACTGCTCTTTCCAGTTTTACCTTTCATCAACGGAGAGCTGCTAATTAATTCCGCTGTTCGTCCTGCTAATCTCGTTCAATAAATAAAAATCATTAACTTAACTGCTTCATTTCCAAACCTTTCAAAAATGACAAAAAGCTGCGGAATTTTATTACTGTTCTTGTTGCTGAGCTCCTGCGCCAACTCCCAGGAGGCAAGTCCGCGGTTGGTAGGCGGGCCTTGTGAAGGTTGTGAAGCCGTACTGGAATATGGTGACAGGGAACTTAATGCTGTAGATACGCTGCCGGAATATGAGTCGGCCGCCGACAAGCTAAAGCTCACCGGAACCATCTATGAACCTGATGGGAAAACTCCGGCCGAAGGGGTGATCATCTACATCAACCACACCAATGCCGAAGGCATCTACCCTACCCGGGGTGATGAGGAAGACTGGGCCAAAAGGCATGGCTATTTGAGAGGCTGGGCGAAGACAGGCAAAGACGGGAAGTTCACTTTTTACACTCAGGTGCCGGCTGAGTACCCCAGCAGGAATACTCCGGCGCATATTCATCCCTACATCCTGGAGCCCAACGGAAAATATTACTGGCTGGAAACCTACTTTTTCGAAGGTGATGAGTTGCTAAGCAATGACCATGTCTCCTCCAATCCCCGCGGCGGAACTTCGGGCGTAGTGGAACTCCGGGAACAGAAAGGAATGTACGTGATCAACAGGGATTTTATTTTAGGAAAGAACGTCCCGGGATACTGACACAAGGTTTAAGGCCTAAGGACTAATGATTAACGTTTAAGGTTTAAGGTCTAAGGATGAATAAATCCTACCCATTTTATTTCTTCCCCTTGAGGGGGCTTTCTTGACTTTTAAGAAGAAAAGCCTGTTATTTCATTGTTTAAATTTCATGATTCAACCTCCATATTTCCGCTTTCATTCCAAACTGCTTTCCCATATCATTTTCCTCTCCTAGCTTGCGCTGTACAAGATGAAGTTGCATCAAAATCAGTAACAATGAAAACTCTATTTAGCCAGTTTCAGAAGCAAGTAAAAGCTTTAGGAATTCTGTTGTTTTTTGTCATTTTAAGCACTCCTGCATTTGCACAGCATGGCATGAGCGCAAATGACAGAAAGGAAGTGGTAGAAGGAATTGCAGAACTTATTGATTCCATTTATGTCTTCCCCGATGTTGCAGGCAGAGCGACAGATTATCTAAAGGAACAGGAAAGGCAAGGGGAATATGATGAAATAATCGACCCAAACGAATTTGCACAGGTACTCACAGAAGATCTCAGAAGCATTTCACACGACCTTCATCTGAACGTAAGTTACGATCCTAAGGCCATTGCCCGTGAGAAAGAAAAACCTGCCCAGGTAGATAAGGGAATGGGAACTATAGAAATGCTTAAAAAGGAGAATTTTGGATTCAAGGAAGTTAGTATCCTGGAAGGAAATGTGGGGTATATAGATCTTAGGCTGTTTGTAACTCCCGAAGTAGGTGCAGAAACTGCTGTGGCCGCAATGAATTATTTGGCCAATACAGATGCTATAATTTTTGACCTTCGGAATAATCGCGGCGGAAGTCCGGCGATGATCCAGCTTATTCTTTCATACCTCTACGAATCTGAACCTGTACACATCAACAATTTTTATTTCAGGCCTACCGATGAGCACACCCAAACCTGGACCTTACCTTATGTGCCGGGCAAAAGAAATCCCGGCGTCGATGTCTATGTTCTAACCAGCCAAAGAAGTTTCTCGGCAGCCGAAGAGTTCTCTTTTGACATCAAAAATCTGGAACGTGGTACTCTAATTGGTGAAACCACCGGAGGTGCAGCCAACCCTGGAAGGACCCACACCATTGATGACCGCTTTACAATCTTTATTCCCAGTGGAAGGGCCTATAGTCCTGTCACCGGTGAAAACTGGGAAGGCACGGGAGTAGAACCACATATAGAAGTACCTGAAGAAGATGCGCTGCAGGTGGCTCACTCCCACGCATTACAGCAACTAAAGAACAAGACTGAAAATGTGGAACTCCAGGAGTACTATGACTGGCACATCAATTATTTTGATGCGGCGCAAGCTCCTGTGGAACTAAGTGAGGAGGAACTCACTTCCCTCTGCGGTTCTTATGGCCCGGTCAAAATCGAAAAAAAGGATGACCAATTGATCTACCACAAACGGGGAGCTAAGCTGAAACTAATCCCAATAAGTAAAACTGAATTTTATATTAATGACCAGCCCAGAGTGCGCCTCAAATTTTCAGAAGACCGGAGTGAGCTGAAGGAGGAATATATACCAGCCAACTACAGAATTTACCGCAGAAGTTGAATAACGGCCTCTTCAGAAAACAATTCCATGTCATAGTTTCCATGTCATAATATAAGAACATTGATTTTTTTGGAAAATGTCATGATATCCTTACTCAAAACCGATAATACGTAGCTCAACATCAATCAATCAAGCAGAAAAGCTCTTTTCCGGGGCTTTTCATTTTTTCATCTGCAGCTATGAATAGACCGCAGGAATTTGATGATTCACTGCAAAGAATTGAAGGCGTTAAATTTTTAGTATTTTCCATTCATAAAATCATCCATTTTCATGAAAAAACTGATATTCTTTATCACCTTTATTAGCCTGTTGTTTCACTCCTGTGGAACAAGGAAAGCTTCTGAAACCGAAATTTCAGCCATTGAAAACTCTCTTAGCTATTCAATTCAGGTAAAGAATGATCCTCAGTTCTTTAACCTGCAGGAGAGAATGGCACATTACAAGGTTCCGGGGGTAAGCATAGCCGTTGTAAGGGATGGGCGCCTACATTGGACCAAAGGCTACGGGCTCGCCAACACCCGAACCGGAAAAGAGGTCACTACCAACACTCTTTTTCAGGCCGCCTCCATTAGCAAGCCTCTTGCTGCTTTGGCTGTGCTCAAGCTTGCTGAAGAAGGAAAAATTGACCTGGACAAGGATGTCAACCAATACCTGAAGGATTACAGAATTCCGCAGAGTAAGTTCACCGAAATCGAAAAGGTAACACCACGCCGTTTACTAACCCACACTGCGGGATTGAATGTTTCGGGCTTTCCCGGCTATCCCAGTAAACAAACCATTCCTTCCACAACCGGAATTCTGAGAGGGGAAGGAAATACAGATCCCGTGGTGAACGACACCATCCCCGGTAGCAGGTGGCGTTATTCCGGCGGGGGTTATACTGTTCTGCAAAAACTGGTAGAAGATGTCAGCGGGATGAGCTTTGAGGTTTATATGCAAGAACATATCCTGGATCCTATGGGAATGAAGGAGAGCAGCTTTGAACAGCCCCTGCCGGAGAATAAACACGCAATGGCCAGCGCAGCCTATGATCGTGAGGGAAACCTGATCGACGGCGACTGGAACAATTATCCCGAAAAAGCAGCGGCAGGATTATGGACTACTCCACAGGATCTTGCCCGGTATGAGCTGGAGATACAGCGTATTCTAAAAGGGGAAAATGGGATCCTCTCTAAAGCCACGGTCGAAAAGATGCTCACCAAACATGAATCCGACTGGGGCCTGGGACCTCAGCTTCGAAAAGAAGGAGATTCTCTTTTGTTTCAGCACGGCGGGAAGAATGCCGGGTTTACCAATATGTTCATCGCTTCGGCAAAAAATGATTTCGGCCTCGTTGTAATGACCAATGGTGATAATGCAAGACCTCTAATGAGTGAGATCATTACCGGAATTTCTGAATATTACGACTGGAACGTTGTAGAGCTACAGGAAATTGAAGCTGCCAGCCTTTCTTCGGAAGAATTGCAACCCCTCACAGGTACCTACGGGAGAAAAGAACTGCAAAAACCTGAAGCCGAAATAAGCATTAAGAATGGAAGGTTGTACCTCAAAAAACTTGAAGACAATACCGGATACAGTTTAATTCCTACAGACTCTCTGGAGTTTGTAGAACCAGGAACAGAGCGCCGCTTCCTTTTCAAAAAAGAAGATTATGATGAGGCTTCCTCCTTCCTACTCAACGGACAGATAGAATTTGTAAGAATGGAATAATACCTGCCTAGTTCTGGAGTTTAGAGTCAAAAGCTAAAGGCCAAGAGCTAAAAGTTAAAAGCTAAAAGCTAAAGGCCAAAAGCTAAAGGCTCTGAACTGCCGTCTACCGTCTAAGGCCAAACGCCTTTCCATTTACTCCTCACTTCCATTATACCACTCCATGTCTCCCATGGTTATCACGTATTCCTTGCTTTTGGCGTTATAATACATTTTATAAGTAGTGGGATAATAACCGCTTCTCTCGAATTTCTGGGGTTGGGGGATGTCAAACTCTGTCCCGTCGGCGCCTAGCAGGTAATCGAGGGTGATCATTGGCTCCATGAAGATCACTCTATTATCATAAGTGCCATAAATCATCGTGTGAGTGAATTCGCCTTCATTGAAAGGAAGCTCCGGAGCGTTAAAATCCAGCCAATGCACACCCATATTTGGCACCATTTCAACAGGATCTGCCGTAAAGTAACTTTCAGGCAGATATTCCGGATCCGGGAACAAAGCAGCCTTTTCTATTTCTGTAATTTTCCACTTTTCTTCTTCCGGGATCATGTAAAAGTGAACATCAGAATGAGGGAGTTCATAAAAAAATGGTTCATGCCCATGTGGATTCCAGTCGAGATCTACATGATCAAAAGCAAGACCTTTCATCTTGTTTGGCAGATCAAGAGTAACAATTTCGTGATGTTCGGGAAGATCTTCCAAAACCTTTTCTGAAATACGCACTCCAATATCTACGGGAACTCCATCCCGGGTCATCGTAACCACGGCACGCACTACTCCGCCGTTAAAAGGTTCAGCCGGACCGTAGAAAGTGTTCATTTTAGATCCCGCCGGATTGTCGGCTCTTAATTGAAGATCCACAGAGGAATCAAAAGTCTCCGGCACAGCTTCTTTTTCACAGCCGGTAAGAAGCACAAAAAATAAAAGGGGGAGTAGGTAGGAAATTGATCGGGGCGACACAAGAAAGATTTTCTTCTCCATGACGCTGATTTTAAGTTAATTACGCAAAAATACTTCAAAAATGTATATCACTGGTTATTAGAATGTTAAACTCATAAAACCTTTTTAAATGCTCCTTTATTTCCGGAAGACCTGCTACTTTATTGGAACCCTTTTCTCCTTTAGCGAAAAGGCCGAATAATATTTTCTAAAAGTAAAAATTCTCCCAGGGATAAATCCTTAACTTGCTTATCACCAAACCGTCAATCTCACCTTAAGTCGCACCGTCTTTGCGAGGGAGGGGACAACCCGACCGCGGCAATCTCACCATAGGGAGTAGAGTCTAGGTTTCAACTAATAACCAATAGCAGAATTCCAGAAGAGGGAGATTGCTTCAGTCGCCTACCGGCTCCTTCGCAAAGACGGAAAGAACTGTGAATTATTTAAAAAGGGAGGGAAATTCCTCAGCAGGTCATTCTTTGAATCGTCTTTGCGAGGGAGCCCATTTTCTGAGCGACCGCGGCAATCTCACCATTCGGAGCAGGGTCTAAGTTCCAGCTAATAACCAATGGCAGAAGTTCAGAAGAGAGAGATTGCTTCAGTCGCAAAAAAGCTCCTTCGCAAAGACGGAAAGAACTGTAAATTATTTTAAAAGGGAGGGAAATTCCTCGGCAGGTCAATCTTTGAATCGTCTTTGCGAGGGTGCCGCTTTTCTGAGGCGACCGCGGCAATCTCACCGTTGGGAGCAGGGTCTAAGTTCCAGCTAATAACCAATGGCAGAAGTTCAGAAGAGAGAGATTGCTTCAGTCGCAAAAAAGCTCCTTCGCAAAGACGGAAAGAACTGTAAATTATTTAAAAAGGGAGGGAAATTCCTCGGCAGGTCATTCTTTGAATCGTCTTTGCGAGGGAGCCCATTTTCTGGGCGACCGCGGCAATCTCACCAATGGGAGCAGAGTCTAAGTTTCAACTAATAACCCATAGCAGATTTCCAGAACAGGGAGATTGCTTCAGTCGCAAAAAAGCTCCTTCGCAAAGACGGAAAGAACTGTGAATTATTTAAAAAGGGAGGGAAATTCCTCGGCAGGTCATTCTTTGAATCGTCTTTGCGAGGGTGCCCATTTTCTGGGCGACCGCGGCGATCTCACCATTGGGAGTAGAGTCCAAGTTTCAGCTAATAACCATTAGCAGAATTCCAGAACAGGAGATTGCTTCAGTCGCAAAAAAGCTCCTTCGCAAAGACGGAAAGAAAAGAACAAATTGTTTATCTTAAAGAATGCATTTCTCCTACACTTATATGATGACCAACAGTAATCACACAGTAATTTACACTGGAGTCACATCAAATCTGCTCAAAAG
This sequence comes from Salinimicrobium aquimaris, assembly GCF_035607535.1. Classification (NCBI taxonomy): domain Bacteria; kingdom Pseudomonadati; phylum Bacteroidota; class Flavobacteriia; order Flavobacteriales; family Flavobacteriaceae; genus Salinimicrobium; species Salinimicrobium aquimaris. Next base: position 297,667 of record NZ_JAYDZX010000002.1, on the reverse strand, counting down.
AGTTTATCAACACAAGACAAAAGCTTACAAAGGATTTACTTCAAAATATAGTTGCGATGTACTGGTATATTTCCAGGAGTTCACAAACATTTCAGAAGCTATAGATTTTGAGAAGAAGATAAAAGCAGGAAGTCGTGCAAAGAAGGAAAAGTTGATCACAGAACAAAATCCGGAATGGAAGGATCTTTCTGATGGCTGGTTATTTGTCTTTTGAAATCCTCCTTCAGACTAGCGCCTTTAGGAATTGCGGCAATCTCACCTTAAGTCGCACCGTCTTTGGTAGGGAGCCTCTTTTCTGAGGCAACCGCGGCAATCTCACCATTGGGAGCAGAGTCTAAGTTCCAGCTAATAACCCATAGCAGATTTCCAGAACAGGGAGATTGCTTCAGTCGCAAAAAAGCTCCTTCGCAAAGACGGAAAGAACTTATATAATTGTAAAAAGAAAAGCCCCACCTGAATGAAAAAGTGAGGCTTTTCAATTTTGGCGGTTGGCTATATTATTCCTGCTCTTGCATGGCCATAGGAGGTAGATCCACTTCAGGAGAGATATCCATTAATTTGATCTTCCAGTCTTCCCCCATTCGTTCCCATATCACCGTATAGGTTCCCTGCATTTGCAGTGTATCATTCTCTCTGGTGGAGTGGGTGTAAGTTCCTGCTTCGTAAGCAAAGTTCTCCCCTTTGTTCTTAACAACGGGTGTAGTCTCAAGTCTGTTCATCCACGAGGCGCTGTTGTTGATCCAGGCCGATACACTGTCATTGCGGTGAGCTTTTCCTTCGATGAACAGCACCGCGTCATTAGCAGTTGCTGCTCTAAGGCTGGTAGAATCGTTGGCATTCCAATCGTCACGCCAGGTGTTCATAGCCTCATCTGCATCCCAGCTGTCTTCTACAACTACTTCTTCAACTTCTGCGGCCTCTCTTTCCCGGTCATTACAGGCGCCAAGTACGAACAGCAAGGCCAAAACAGGTGTTAATTTTAAAATTTTCATTTGGTTGTTTTTTGTTGGTTACACCCTCTAATTTACTAATAAACAGCCTATTGTGGGAAAAACTTACATTTTTTAGACGAAATGCTAAATCTATTGGTTGAAATCAAATATGAAGTGGAATTTTAATTACTTCATCTGCTTCAGCATTGGAAAGACCGGCGATAAAATAGGCGGTTCCAAAAAAGGCAAAGAGGAGAAGGATTAGATGGAAAGGCTTTAGCCTGCTAAGCATGGGCACACAACCGAAAAACATAATTTTTTGAACGTAAGCATCCAATTAATAAGCTCCTGGACGTTAAATAAGTGTTATCCAGCACCTCATCCTCAGCGACAAGTCCTATCTTAAAGAGAAACTAGATAATATGGAATTACAGGATAAGGTGGCTGTTGTGACCGGAGCCAGCAGCGGAATTGGTAAGGCAATTGCACGTGCACTCTCCGCAGCGGGTTGTAAGGTGGTACTGGCCAGCCGCAGTGTAGATAAGTTGCGTGACCTGCAGGAAGAATTGAGCAACAAAAGCCTGGTGGTGCGCATGGATGTAAAGGATTCTGAAAGTGTGCAGGGAGCCTTCAAAGACATCTGGGATGAATATGGAAAGGTGCACATTTTGGTGAATTGCGCCGGAGTAATGCCACTCACCTACCTCAAAAATCAACATCTCGAGGAGTGGCTGGAAACCATTGAGGTCAATGTTAAAGGCACCCTGCGGTGTATCAACTCTGTACTACCCGCCATGAAAAACCAGAAAGACGGGCACATTGTCAATATAGCTTCTGTTGACGGGATAGAAGTTTTTAAGGGAGGTGCTGTTTACGGGGCATCAAAAGCAGCGGTCATTGCTCTTTCCCGTGCTATGCGTATGGAGCTCTCCCCCGAATTCAACATTAGGGTCACTTCCATTGAACCGGGTACTGTAGCCACAAACCTGAGAGATGACATTACAGATAAGGAACTGCTGGAGGAAAAGGACTATTCTCAAGATGAACCCAAGCTGGAACCAAAGGACATTGCCAATGCAGTTCTTTATGCCGTAACCCAGCCCGACTCGGTCAATGTTAACGAACTCCTTATCAAGCCTACCGGGAAAGCTTAAAGGGTTAAAAAAGTGTTATTTGGAAAGGCTTTAACGCAAGAAAAGGCCTTCCTTCCCGATATTAGAACTAAATCTAAAAACCAACAAAATGGACTTGAAGAAAAATGCAAAAGATGCAGGTGAAAAAGTAGTAAAATTATGGGCTGCTAAAAAAGGACTCCAATGGACAGGTAGCCTTCTAAAATGGGGAGCTATAGCCGGAGCCGGATACTACGCCTACACTCTAGTGAGAGACAACAAGGACACTATTAAAGCTAAGCTGTCTTAATAAATATTGACGACTGTTGATAGTTGAAGCTGCGGGAAAATTTTATTTGTGATATTCATTATCAGAATCTAAATTTTTCCCTGCAGCTTTTTTTGATCCATGCCATCCTGTTCATTACCTGATTCAAAAGATAAAAACCTGTAAATGAGCAGATATCGCGAAGGCCCGGAAAAAATTTGTAAATCCCTCATCCCTCTTAACCATGACAGAAATATTGGATTACCTGGACCGGGAAAGGTTAAAAATTAGTTTCTCCACCCTCATCATTAGGGTAAGCAGCATAAATAAGTATTTTGGCCCGCTTGCAGATTTCGTAAAACAAGCTGATCTCTACGGGGTGACCAACGGAAAGATTTATCTCATGGCCGAAATGATGGAGCCGCCCTATGGCCTCTATAGTCTGGTAGACCACCACTTCATACCCCTTGGCCTGGAAGAAGGGCGGGATTATGTCTTCGTGACAGAACAGCTTCCCATGGGGCTTGACGGTAAAGAGAATCCGCTCCTCGATCAACCTATTCCCGAGCTTGAGAAGATAAAATGGCTTGACAGCATCATCACCCGGGAAGGGAATTACGTGTGGTACAGGGAAGCAGCTCCGGCAGGAGCCACCAACAAGACCTCCTTAAAAAAGGCTTTTTAAGACCTGTTATTTTTTATTCCTCTTATATTGTTTTCACTTTTCATTGAATTGCTGCTCGATCCTTTTAAGCAGCTCATCCACATCAAATGGTTTGGCAATGAAGTCATCTGCTCCCCCGGTTCCGCTTATATCGGCATGAGCAGACATAAGCACCACCGGTATATCACTGGTTTCTTCCCCTTCCTTTAGCTCCTTACACAGATCAAGGCCATTGCCATCGGGCAGCATGATATCCAGCAGGAAAAGATCTGGTATTTCCTGTGGCACCACTTTATGAAACGCCCGGGCATTAGGAAAAGCCTTTACAGAATATTGGTGTGTCGTCAATAAGAATTCAACCAATTCTCTAATCCCATCATCATCTTCAACAACAAATATCTCTTTCATTTACATATTTTTAAAAGGAGAGCACTGCCTGCTTCCTTACATCATTTTTGTTTTTTTCAATTTCTTCTTTTCCAGCGGCAGGGATAAAGCAAATTCAGATCCTTTCCCAAATTCACTGTGCACTTCTATTCTCCCGTTATGCCGGTCAATGATCTGCTTCGTGAGATATAATCCCAGTCCCAGACCACTTATGCCTTTGGTGCTCTCTGCCCTGTAGAACCTGGTAAAAAGCTGTTGCCGCTGCTGTGCTGTCAAGCCAATACCATAGTCCCTTACTCTGAGCACCGTATTCTCCTCTGCAACCTCAAGGCTTAGGTAGATCTCATCGGCATTTGGGGAGTACTTGATCGCATTGGTCATAAGATTGAGAATGGCCTGTTCAATCCGCTGCCTGTCTGCTTTTACAACTGCTTTTTGCCGGCCGAGTTTTGCAACTACCTTGTGAGACCCGGCTAAATAGGAAAATGTTTCCACGATCTCCCCCAGCATTTCCCTGAGATCAAAAACTTCAAGACTAAAGTCAAGCTGGCCAGATTCTATGCGGGACATATTCAGAAGGTCTTCTACCAGGGTATTCAACTTTTCAACCTGATAAAGAGATTTTCCCAGGAACAGCTGAGACATCTTATCGCTTTCCTTCTTGGTCAAGACCTGCAGATAACCTTTTATGGTGGTGAGTGGCGTTTTTAATTCGTGGCTGGCAAGTGCAATGAACTCATCCTTTTTATCACTTAAAGATTTTACCTGCTCAAAAAGTCTTGAATTATCGAGAGATACAGCTGCCTGTGCCGCGATATTCACAACCAGTAATTCATGTTCTTCGGTAAAAACCCCTGCCTCGGGATGTCCATATAGTAATCCCCCAATAACACCACCCGATTTTGAAACCACCGGAACAGCCAGATAACTGACCACCGAAAAATGCCCTTTTGGCATGCCCATAAAGGGAGAATTTTTCCCAAAATCGACATGTTTAGTCACATCATCGATGCGCACCACTTTTTTGTCAATGAATGTAGGGTGAAAAAGATCTGTATGCCTTGGCATAGGCATTCCTTCAAATGCTTTCCTTGGTGCACCCGAAAGTGTGAACAGTCGAAAAGTATCCCCAACCAGCCCTGTATTATTGTAAAAGAAAGCACCAAAAGCTGCACCGGTAAGATTGGTGGTTGCATCTGTCACCCGCTGTAAGATCTCCTGCACATCGAGATTTTCTGAAATACTTTTACCTACAGAATTCAGGGTTTCCAGATTCTGAATATACTTTTGCATCGCCGCCTGTGACTCCTTTTGTTGTGTGATGTCCCGGGCCACTTTTGAGGCGCCAATAATTTTTCCGCGGCTGTCCTTCACAGGAGAAATCGTAATGGAGACGGGAATTTCCCTGCCCGTTTTGTGTTTTCGGATGGTCTCAAAATGCTGAATTTTTATCCCGTTACTGATCTTTTCCAGGATCACTTCCTCTTCATGAAGACGTTCTTCAGGAATTAAAAGGGTTATGGATTTTCCCAGCACTTCGGCTTCAGAATAGCCAAAGATCTCCTCGGCTCCCCTGTTCCAGCTCATTATGATGCCCTTTAGATTTTTGCTTACAATGGCATCATCTGATGATTCCACGATTGCCGAAAGTATCGCCTGCTTCTCCTCTCCTAAGAGTTTTTCTGAAATATCCTGCGCTACCTTTGAGGCACCAACTATCCTTCCGAAGATATCTTTAACAGGAGAAACTGCCAGGGAAACCGGTATTTCTTTTCCCTCCCTCGTTAGCCGACGCGTCTCAATGATATCCATCCGCACGCCATTCTTGATATTGGCAATGATCTCCTTTTCCTGCTCCAGGAGATATGTTGGTATGAGCATGGTGATAGGCTGCCCAAGAGCTTCGGCTTCGGAATATCCAAAAATTCGTTCTGCTCCGGGATTCCAGCTGGTGATCCTACCGGAAAGATCTTTACTGATTATAGCATTATCTGAAGATTCAACAATGGCCGACAAAGTCTCCTTCTTGACATGATCTGCCTTAAGATCTGTAATATCTATCAGGGTGTTAAATGCTCCGGAAAGTTTCCCTTCCTTATCAAATATAGGTTTGGGAAATACCAGGAGGAACTTATAAAGCCCGTCTGGCCGCTGAATTCTTATTTCGGATTTCCCTTCTTCTTTTCCTGTCTTGAGAACCCGGGCTACGGGGTAATCTTCCTGCACCATAAGAGAACCATCGGGGTAGAAGATCTTCCATGAACCGCACCAAAACTCCTTATAGAGAACAGGTTTCCTGCCCCACAATTGTACCGCGGCTTCATTGAACCAGGTTAGTTTTCCTTCTGCATCACAAGTATAACTGGCCACCGGGGAGTTTTCCAGCAATTGCTTTGGTCCCAGGTCAAATCCTTCAAAAGAATCTGCTCCGAATTTATCTTTGCTTTGCATTTAATTCTGATTGTAGGGTACCGGTAAAGGTAATGCCACGGGATACTTAAAACCGGTAGCAAAAGCTAAAGATAAGTTTTCAAGGCAGAAATAATCTTTCAAAAACAAATCTTATAATAGCTTTAACAACAATACAAAAGAATTTTAAAAAGTCAAAAAGGATGCCTAGCCTGTTGGTTTTTCAAAGCCTTTCCGCGTCATCTCTCCCCATCCCTTATTGCCTGTCAATTTCTCCCAGTTTCCTCTTATTGCTGCAAGCACTGTAAAAGGATGAAAAATGATGGGTTCAAGCAGGGCAACAAAGGCTAGTTTCCTGAGGTCGGCCAGGCTCTGGTATTTCTTGAAAGTGGCTTCTTCGGTATAAAGGGCAATCATAGAGAACATTACTGCAAAGAAATACACAAAGAACAGGAACAGGAAAAAATATCCCCAGCTAATCACTCCAAGCAACGCCATGATCAAAGTGATCACTATTCCGGTCAATTCTATTATAGGTGCATAATATTCAAAGAAAAGCCAGTAGGGATAGCTCAACATGCCCAGGATGTTATATTTGGGATTGAAAAGCATCTTGCGGTGGGTGTATAATGTTTCAATTGTACCTCTCATCCACCTGCTGCGTTGTTTCCGAAGAATTGAATAAGATTCCGGTGCCTCGGTCCAGCAAAGGGGGTCGGGAATGTACTGCACTGTATATGGTTCTTTGTGTTCGATCATGAACCGCCGCATTCTCACGATCAATTCCATATCTTCTCCCACAGTTTTTGTATCATAGCCGCCACAGCGCAGGGCGATCTCCTTGTCGAACATCCCAAAGGCCCCGCTAATAATGAGCAGCCCGTCCAGCTTACTCCAGGCCATTCTACCCAGGATAAAAGCTCTTAAATATTCTATTACCTGTATGCGTGCCAGAAGGTTCCCCGGTGCTCTTACCTCCACCAGCTTACCCGATTTTATGATACAGCTGTTGGCTATTCTCACGACTCCACCGGTAGCAATGATCCTTTTACCTGAAGCTTCCATATAGGGTTTCGCAAGTTTTAACAGCACATCCTTATCCATGATACAATCCACGTCTATACAAACCAGGTAAGGATTGGAAGAGACATTCATCCCTGTATTAAGGGCATCTGCCTTGCCCCCATTAAGTTTATCCACTACGATAAGCCGGGAAAAAGCTTTATTTGAAGAGCGATAGATGGCTTTAACTTCCTTAGTGGGTATCTGGGGATTGTACACTTTATCTGAAGGAACAAGACTAAAAGCTTCAGTGAGCACATCTATGGAATTATCCTTACTCCCGTCATTTACAACGATTACGTCGTAATTATTGTAATTAATGGCCAGCAGGGACTTTACATTTTCAACTATGGTCTTTGCTTCGTTATAGGCAGGGGCAATAAGTGATACTTTTGGGGCGCTGTCCAGGGCGAGCAAAGCCTTGTAATTCACAAAACGGTTTTGCCGCAAATAAGTCTTTAGAGAGAAGCCGGATATGGCGGCCAGAATGACATAAGAAAGCATGACCGTTGCTGCGAACAACAAAATGAGATAATTAAATACAATGATTCCCGTGTCTAAGATCCCTATTCCTGTCATTTTAATTGACCAATGTGTTTTTTGCGAGAACTTCGCTGATCTCCCTTTTCAGCTTAGCGTCCGCGGTCTCAGAAATTAACCCGGACAAAGTTTCATCGTGCTCTGCCACCTGATAGTATCTTATAAGCCGCACCCCAAGGAGCACAACGGTTTTGTTAGGACTACTCAACATGATTCCGAGATTGGCAGGTGCCGCAATTTTATGCTTTTTTACTGTGTAAAGTATGTTACTCTGAACCCAGTCATTGAGCAACAATCCTGTCTTCTGAAATTTAGTGATCTCCCCAATTCCGCGCATCTTGATCAGGGCGAGCAGAACCTCCATTTTTACAAGCTCGTGCGGATGGGTGATACGGGAAGCAATGCGGCTATAGGAGGCGTCGTGGTTAAGAGTGGAAAGATCCCTCACTCCTTCTACTATAAAAGGCCATTTTGAAGATTCCAGCCGGGCTATGGAATAATTAACCAGACCACTGACTTCAAAGAACTGCTCCAGTTTTTTACTGTAAATCCCGCTGTAATTGTCGTGCAGCGAAATGATCGCCTTGATAGCGACTCTTTGGAAAAGCACGTCCCTTTTCATCGCCCTGAAAATTGGGTCGCCTAAAACCTCTTCAAGACTTTTCTCTTCAAAAAGGTAATGAAAGAGTACATTCTCTAAAGCAGCCTGAAATTTTGCCTTTTTGCGATCCTCCCGAAGGTGTTTAATCCCTTTGTACAGGGTCAATGCAAAAAATAACAGTGCAGTCAGGAAGGTAGCTATTACAATGAATAGCACCAGTCTCTCCATCACCGGAGAAAGCGGATCTCCCATTGCTGCAGCATACCTCAACACTTTACTGCTTAACAATTAACTTATTAATCCTTTTAAGCAGTACCGGCGGACTAAATGGTTTGGTCACAAATTCATCTGCACCCAAATCAAATACCTCAAGTTCTGTCGCCTCCACTCCCGAAGAGGTTAGAACGATCACAGGAATTTCCATACCCTTAACTTCTTTTACTGCCTGCAACACCTGTTTACCGCCGGCAAAAGGGAGGTTAAGATCGGTGATCACAAGGTCTATTGAATTTGTCGCTGTTTTGATGAAATCTATAGCGTCACTTCCATTATCAAAAGCTTCAACTGTAAATTGATTGGATTTAAGATAAAATACGAGAGATCTTCGAAGCATCTCATCATCTTCCACAAGTAGGATATTCATTCTGGGGGTATTTATTTTTTAAGATAATAAAAATCTCGTTTAATTGCTTTTTTAAAGCCATTAGCTGTTGTTCAGTCTTTTCAAAGCTCAATCCTTCCTCCAGTTGTTGCAGCACTTCGATATTTGCTCCAATCACTCCAAAAGAACCTTTTAGCTGATGAGCCACAGCCCTTATTTCTGCCAATTCCTGCTTTTCCAGGTGTACCTGCATTTCCTGAAGGGATTTTCCTGAATTCCTGATGAACAGTTCAACCATCTCCAGCTGAAACTCCAGGTTACCACCAGACATTTCTTCCAGATTCTCTAAAGATACTACTGTGGGTGATCCATCTGTTTCTCCCTCTGAAGCTTTCCGGGGTCCTGGAGCGATCCAACGGTTGATCATTTCAAAAAGCTCCTCCTTTTTAAAAGGTTTGGAAAGATAGTCGTTCATACCATCCCTGAGACATTTCTCCCGTTCGATATTCATGAAGTTTGCGGTAAGGGCAACTATTGGAACCTGCGAATGAAGTTCCTGCCTAATAATTCTTGTAGTTTCTCTCCCATCCAGTTCCGGCATTTGGAGATCCATAAGTACAAGATCATAGTCGTTTTCCGAAAACAGCTCTATTCCTTTTTTGCCGTTGCCAGCCACATCTACAGTATACTTGTTCTCCTTCAGAATTGCTTCAATTAATCTTTGATTGAGTTCATTGTCCTCGCATAGGAGAATCCTTCCCGTAGTTAAAGCTAGTGGGACCTTTTCCGCTGCATCTGACACCTGTTCCCGGGGTGCTTCCCCGGCGGGATAGGGTATGGAAAAGCTGAACCTGGAACCTTCTCCCTCTTTGCTCTCCACGCTTATGCTGCCATTTTGCCTTTCCACCAGCTGCCTGGATATGTTCAGGCCCAGGCCTGTACCCCCAAATTTCCTGGAGATACTGTCATCTGCCTGGGAGAATCTTTCAAAGATCTTCTCCAGTTTGTTCCCGGGAATTCCCATTCCGCTATCTGTAACTGTGAACCTTACCATGACAGCATCATCTCGTTCCCCGCTATTTTCCACCCTGAGTTCAACACCTCCCTCATAGGTGAATTTTAATGCATTCCCCAGGAGATTCAACAACACCTGGGAAAGCCTGTTGCTGTCTCCCACCAAATACTCCGGCACCCCGGGAGAAATCGAATATGTCAGCTTTAGCTGCTTTTGCTTTGCTTTGAGATGAAGAATAGAGAATATATTCTGAATAACCTGCTGCAACTTAAAGGTGGTGGCATGCATCTGAATAATTCCAGCTTCAATTTTTGAGAGGTCAAGAATATCATTGATAATAAACATCAGGTTATCCCCGGCCGTTTTGACCGATTTCAGATAACCGATCTTTTGAGGGTTAGATTCCTGTTCCAGCAAGAGTTCGGTGAATCCCAGAACGGCATGAATAGGTGTTCTAATTTCATGGCTGACATTCGCGATAAAACTATCCTTCTGGCGGTTCAGTGATTCTGCAGCCTCTTTGGCTTTCTGCATGGCCTTTTCGGCCTCGATCTCAATAGTTATATCCTGAGCAATTTTGATGATCCTGTCAATATTTCCGTTGGGAGATTTTACAGGATTGTATGTGGCCTGCATCCAAACCTCCTGACCATTTTTCCTCACTCTCCTAAATCTACCGGCTTTGTACTCCCCATTCTCGAGAGCCTGCCAAAATTTGTCATTTTTGACACCTCCTTCAGGATCGATCAGCCTGGAGTGGTGCATTCCCGTGAGTTCTTCCTCAGTATATCCAATAAAACTTCTAAAGATGGCATTAGTGGAAAGAATATGACCATCGGGAGTAAACTCCACGACACTGTTTGATCTTTTTATTGATTCAAGGAGGTGTTGATACTCATTTTCCTTCAAAAAGAGCTTTTCTTCGGCTTCCTTTATTTTCTCATTCAGGATATGCTCAAGCTCTTCTGCCAGGTTTCTATTCTTTCTCCTGACCTCAAGGAGGGACATGACCTGCCGGGACAAGAGCTTTAAAGATTCCCTTTGAGATTCAGAAAGCTTCCGTGGCTTTACATCGGCTACGCAGAGAGTTCCAATATTATGGCCATCGGGCGCTTGCAGGGATATACCTGCGTAATACCTAATCCCGTTTTCTGCCTTCACATGAGGATTATCTTTCACCCTGTCATCTTCAAGGGCATTTGTAATCTCCAGTATTTCATTTTGCAGCAGCGTATACTGGCAAATCGTTTCATTCCTGGGAAGCTCGCTTTGTTCTATGCCTACCTTCGCTTTATACCATTGTCTCCTTTCATCGAGCATAGAAATAATAGCTACAGGGACATCGCAAATAGCAGCGATCAACTGCACCAGCCCGTCGAATTCTTCTTCGGGTGCAGAGTCGAGTACATCATAAGACAAAAGGGTTTGCAGCCTCTTAATCTCTTCGGAATCTGAATGTTTGTTCACAGCTCCAAAAATATACTAATTGCCAATTATTTAAGCTGATTGCATAGTTAAAGCCGAAAAATAATCTTCAAAATTCCCATCTCTACCCGTATAGATCAATAATATTCCTGAAGAATTTTTGCAAATACACTAGCTGCCTTCCTGATCAAAAAAAAAGCTCCCGATTGAAGGAGCTTTATTAAAGGAAATTCAGCAGCTATTCGCTCATACTAAGATCTTCTTTAAGTTGATAAAGGTAAGACCAGATATCATCAACAGAATTGCGCAGTTTGTTCCGCATTTCACCTGCCCTGGCTTCTCCGTGTTTTTTGGTTAGCACATCCCAGGGTCCGTCTCTTTCTACATCCAGTTCGGCAAAATTTTCAAAAGGCACTGAAACCATATAGTTGGGAGCATCTGCAGCACCTCCCATATAAGCATACCAATAACCTCTTGGCTCCCCTTCTGCATCTTTGAAAGCTGAAGAAACTGCATCTACCACCTCCCGAAAATCGCTCGTGTTCTCTACGTCAAAAAAGGTCACCCATACAAGCTGCATATTTTCACCGGGTGAAGCACTTATCTCTGGCATAGACCGCGCTATACTATAGTTACTGCTCTCTATATGTGGCCAGATAAATTCCCGCACAATGTCGCGGCATTGCCGGTCTGCCTGCTCTTCACTTTCATCGTCCATTTCTGCCCAGTTTTCCATGGTAGAAGTAAGAACGTAGACATTTCCGGCACCCTGGATCCTTTTCCAGATATTCCAGGTTTCCTCCCCATTGTTCTCCTGATAGCAGGATTTATAGCGCTTCACTCCTTCGTTGAACTGCTCGTCATGACCGGGTTTTATAGTTAACTCCGACACGTTCAATAAAAAACTTTGCCCTTCCTGAGATGTCATCATAAAGGAGGAGAAAACAAAAAGTAAAAGAATGACTTTTTTCATAACCTGAAGATTTTTATTATTAGTATAGAATTATGGGAGGAGCTAAAAGGCAAAAATTTTAACCTTTATTGACAAATGTATCAATACTTTAACTATAAAATTACATTTTAATCATACAAATCTTTAAAATCATATAATATTGAGATCTAATAGTCAAATCTATTTTAATCTCAGTCTTTTTTCCTACAAAAGGTTCATTATCAGAAGTATGACTGTCGTCATATTTCCGCGACCATTAGTCATTTAATTTTATAGGTAAAAATTACACTTAATCATTAGAGATGGCATCTACGGAAAAGATCCTAGAACTTATTGAAAAAGAGGATTGTCTTTCCATCCTCGCTGAAAATTCTCTTCAGGAAAATTTCAATGAACTTTTAAAATATGGTCTTATAGATATCGTAGAAGATAAGGTAGTTTTAACTCCGAAGGGTGAAGAAGCCAGGATGCTTGGGTTCGAAAAGTTCATGGGCCAGAAAAGGAAGGAGGATGAGTCTCTAAATGTTCCCGCACCAAAACCCCGGCAGCGATCTAAACTCTATACTTTAGTTATGGGCTCTCTAATAATTCTTTCTATTATCTTCCTGGTTGCCGGTCCTATGGGCTGCAGCGGGACTACATAAATCTGAAATTTTCTAAAGCAAATCTACAGTGATTAAATGCTCTAATGGGAAGGCACAAGAATAAGTTTTGTTTGTCTGCCGTTGATATAGCTAAACCCTTTTTCTCCCCAATAGCCTGCCTCCTCCAGCATGATGCGAACATCTTTATTCCATTCAGGTACAGCAACAGTAGTATTGAGCTCTACAGCATATACTGTTCTTGGAAATAACGGATATTCTCCCGCACCCGGAATACCTTCCTGAGCATCCCACATTCCTATTGTAGGCCCTGCCGAGTGTCCATAAAGTCCTAAAGGATGTGTGTAGATCGATGGCCGAAGACCTTCCTCCTTTGCCTCCTTTAGAGACAACCTTAGAATCTCATTTCCATTTCTTCCGGTCTTGAAGTTTTGGGTAAGAAAATCCTGCAACCAATTTCCTTTTTCCAAGGCCTCTTGCAGGAACAAAGGAGCTGCAATTTCTCCTTTTTGGAGCACATAGGCGTGTTGCTGACAATCTGTATTGAGCCTCAAATAAGTGATACCGAAATCGCAATGCAATAGATCCCCCGGCAAAATAACCTTATCACCATAACCTGCAGAAAAAGCTTCAATATGATCCTTTAGCCCCTCCTCTTTCCGCTGTATATCAACAGTAGGGTGAAACCAGGTCTCCAACCCCATATCTGTGACCTTTTGTCTCATCCACCACACCACATCATTTGTAGTAGTAACTCCCGGTACAATCACTTTTGAGCTAAAAGCCTCTTCAATGATCCCTTTGGTTATTTCCACCAGTTCTTCATAAAGCTCCATCTCCATTTCTGAACGGGTCTCGATCCATCCCACGGCAAGATCCTCGGCTGAAACTACCCTTTCCCGGTACTCCTGCGGAAGGATTTTCATGAATAAATCGTGATCTGTTTTGACTATACCATCAGCAATATTAAAATCACCTGAATAATTGAGTCCGATCTTTTGAGGATCTCTTGTGGTAATTATTTCAACTAGCGCCTTCCACTGGTCCGGCTCAGCTTCAGGATCCCAGGCCGAGGAAATATTATCTCCTACATCATACCTCGCGATTGCCAGACGCTCCAGGGTGTCCTTTTCTTGATCCCGATGGAAAACCAGAATTGTTCTTCTGCGGGCATTTAGCCAGGTAGCCGGGAGCATTGTCCTCAAAACAGGATCTTCATTGTATTCCCGGGAGATGAGCACCCACATATCTATGTTGGTTCGGTCCATTAATTCCGGAAGTATGGTAGTGAATCTCTCATCCAGAATTTTATCGACGAGGGCAGCCTGCTCTTTTTCAGAAAGAATTTGCGCTCCCGCACGGGGAATGAATAGCAAGAAGATGAGCAGGAACTTGTACATAGAATAAAGGTTTTTCGAATATAGAACAATTTTTTTCATCTATAACCCGACGGATAGCCTTTCCCGATACGGAATCCAATTAGCCTAAAAAAATTAAAACTTATGTCAGCAGTCCCTTTTTTAGGTCCATACGACGAAATAAAAGTGGGAATATTTGCCATAAAAGGCAGGGAACAAATTTAGGCGGTAATAATTAAGATTATGAGAAGTATAGAAGCAGCTATGATGACCAGGCTCAAGGTGAGGATACTTTCCTTAGCGGCCAAGTACTCCTTTCTAAAATCTTTATCTTCTTTAGCCAGTTCTTTCATTGAAAATGATCTTATTTTCAAAGATATTCTACCCCCGTCATAATTAAAATACCCTTTTAGTGGTATTTTTTTAGTGCTTTAGATTGTAAAGTAGAAGCAAAGACTAAAAGCATCTTATTCTAACCATCTTTTCACTTGTTCGGGCGATCGTATACTTGACCTTTTTGAATTTGAATGGACTAAAAGGGAGTTAAAAGAAAAGGTTAAAAACCATTAAAAATCTCATAAAGTCACAAGAATCAAAAACCGGCCGCTTCTATGCTTCGTAAGTATAGTATATAACAATCTAAAACTTTTATAGTTATGAAAAATTTAAATTCAATTATTCGGTCAATGTTTATTGCCTCTTTTGTAATATTCGCAGCCTCCTGCTCAGATCCAGATGAAGAAGTTATGGAAAACGTAGAACTTGAGGCTTCCCTGGAAGCCGAACACTATGCCAAAAACCAAAAGGCAAAGACTAAAATGTATTCAGTTGATTTTACAGCTTTAAATGGGTCTGGAGTTTCAGGTTCAGCTGAACTTTACCTTATGGGAGATCAACTCACAGTTACAGTAAATGCTACCGGTTTGGAGCCGAACATGGTTCACCCACAACATATTCACGGGTTCACCGAAAATAAGGGAAATTCCCAGTGTCCCACCTCTGCAGCCGATACTAATGATGATGGATTAATAGACCTTGTAGAGGGATTACCTTCTTACGGAGGAGTACTACTGGAGCTTTATGTCCCTGTAGATGAGTTTCCCGTTGCCGATGCTAATGGGGCATTAACCTACGAACGCACCTTCACTTTAGGAGAAACAGAATTTACTGAAGAAGGAGAATTAATTTCTGAATCTGATCTTTCCCCTCTTCAAAACAGGACAATAGTACTTCACGGTATGACTGTAGATGGTGAATACATCGCAACCTTACCGGTGGCCTGCGGACAAATTATGCCTGCGCAGGGAAGAAACTAATAGGCTTTAAATACTTTTTTTAGTAAAAGCATTCGGGTCCCGGGTGCTTTTTTTTACGGATCTTTTATTTTACCGGCGAGACTGTAAAATGTTGTGGCTCTAATAAGTGGGGGTCGTTTTGAAAATCTTGAAAGAAAAACAGAAAAGCGCTACCCAAAAAAGAAAAGTTTCTCAACGGTTTACTTCTAAAATCGTTTAGATCAAATTAAATACAGCAATCAATCAATTAATGCTTAGGCAAAAAAAGCTCCCCAAATTGAGGAGCATTAGCTAATTTCATAAGATCAATTAACGAATAGTCGTGGGTCCCCAAGTAGGTCTTCACAAAAAGTAGACAGAAAGATCTTTAGAACGGAATTCTAAGACCAAAAGTGACCTTTGAATAGCTGATTTCATATTCGGTGGATTCTCCATTTTTGGTGTAAGTTCCATTTGCTAAACCTAAACCATATCCGGCAAAGATAAACTTCATCAATTTGGCATTGACGTGGCCACCATAAAATGAGACATCGTCAGTTATCTCATTGATTTCATCACTACTAAAATATCTACTATCAGAATATTCCCCAGATCCCATTCCATACTCCCCTCCAATGCTGATTTGAAAAGCATGGCTTCCTCCAAGTTCGCCAAAGTTAAGAATCCCAATGTCAAGACCTGTGACATAGGTGTAGCTGCTACCGGAATCATAAATAATACCTGCTCCACCCGGGCCATAACCTACAGTAAAACCACTATTGGCATTTTCTCCCATTTGTATACCGAGTTCATAAGTGGGAACGCCTATAACGGTGGTTACCACACCATCGGCCTCCGATTCATCAAGCCTCATAGCGTAACTCAATGTCATGCCGGTAATCAAGCCTTCTGAAATTCCTTGTCCCATAGCATTTGCCGCCACTGAAGCAGCTTGTGCATAGGCCTCGTTCCTGGCCTGAAGTCGTTCTGCTTCCGCCTTTTGAGCGCGTATCTGTTCGGCTACTAATTCCTGTTGACGCTTTTGTTCTTCACTTTGATAAGACGAGACATTTTTTGAAGCCTCGCTGCTTTCAATTCCTTCTTCATTGACATTGCTTTTATCTTCTAAACCAGTATTAGAATTGCCCGATATCCCCTGCTCCGAAGATCCGCCAGGATTGCCGGAAGTTAAGGTTAAGGTTCTTCGCGGCTCCATTTCTTGCACCCGCTCAATGTCAGATTCCAGATAGCCGATCATCTGCTCAAGCCTGGCGAGACCACCTTGATCTATTGTACCATTAACACTTAAAACCGAACGCAAAGATTGAATTTTCTTCTCCACGACCATTGCCTGCTCCAATGCAGCTTTCGCCTGACGCAAATTCTGCAAGGCATTATCTTTATCAGAAGAAAAGTTTGAATTGTCTTCATCAATCAATCTATTTTGATACTCCTGGGCTTTATTACTTAAAGAGCTACTCCGGTCTGTCAAACCTTGTTTCTCATTGTATAAAGCAGACAACTCGTTTTCCAGCCTTTCCTTTTTGGCATTGTATTCCTTAATAGCAGTTTCAAAGCTACATTCACATGCATTATAATACTCATCAACATCATCATTACACCAGGAATGCAAACCTTCCGGTCGGGCGGCTGCACCTTCACAATCCTTTGTGGGATATTGAAGGTTCTGGGCATTTAAACTTAAACAGCTCAGAAATAAGAAAGAAAAAACCTGAAAATATTTCATTTTGTTGATTTTAATGGAAGGCAAGCTAAACGTTTCTTAAATTTTTGCCAATACCCTAAAATGGGTATTCTTTGAACCGTGATGTTTAGCAATAGAAAAAAAATTAATCTTTAAAGGTCTGAAGGAAAAGGAAAAGTCATCAAGCTGTAGATCCAGAGAGAATTACAGAAAGTGCCTTAAAACAAAAAAGCCCTTCCCAAAAAAGGGAAAAGCTTCTCATTGGTTTACTTCTAAACCCAGGTAAGTCAAGGACTTACCACAAACAACACAACTAACGTTTAAGCGAAAAAAAGCTCCCCAATTTGAGGAGCTTCTTTGCTTCCGATTCCTCGGATGCGGTCTGGACGAGACTCGAACGGCTCGGCCAATTCCTTTATATATAGGCCACTCCAGAGGCCTCCTTTTTATACTCACCGAATTGCTCACCTTTAAGAAAAGTTTAACTCTCCTCATTCACTTCCCTACAGGATGCAATGAAATGGTGTCATTCGAAATTTAAAGAACTTTCCAATTTGTAGACTTTCATCCGTAAATTGGGCTGGCAAATATAATAGGAAGTTTTGACCTGACCGAATATAATCATCAAATTTATTTCCAACATAACTACAATTACTGGGTTTTTGCATGGTTGTTCTGCAACGTCTGTAAAAACAGAATGGGGCGAGTTATCTACATCCGGCACTATCAGGCCTGCAAGCAGACACCAACTTTCGATTTAAGACTGGTTTTATCTTTGTTATTGTACAATGTTAGATACTAGTTTTATTTCCAATATTATCTATAATTTTTTGAATTCGTTCAGGATATTTGCCTTCGAAATATTCAAATACCAATGGATTTCCAGTGCAAAAATGGCTTGTATAAGTTATCCAAGTTTCCACACTGATATTTTCATTCATCTTAAACAACTTATAGGTTTTGGCCTTTAAATGAATTTTAATTTTTTCATTAAAATTTAGGTCGGAATCTCTTCTTTGGTAATATTCATCTTTTTCATACAAATGAATTGCTCCGTCGAAATGTCTAAAAATTTTATTTTTGATATCGTATTCAGCGTGAATATATCTGACTGGAAAGTACTCTATTTCATCAATATTAATGGTTACTTTGTCAGTTTTAAATTCCTCGGCTTGAAAAGTTTTTATTCCATTCTTTTCAGTCCATTTTATATCCAAGGAATAAGCTTCATTAAAAAATAGAGAAATATCCATTTCGTCTAATTCAGCTGGTGGTCGAATTTTTACAACACCGTTTGGTATTTCCTCAATCCGCTTTTTAAAAGATGCTCCATACCAAGTATCAAGTTCCAAATATGCCGAGTCATCCACGTCAATTCTTACTCGGTTTGCGTCTAAAGCAATATATGCTTTCACTTTATCATCTTTAAATTTCCAATAGAGGTCGATAAATCGAGGTGCGAAATTTGCAAATTCACTCATTCCTCTTCTAAAGTAAGGATGAGCCATAGCAATGAATTTATCTGAATAAAGCATTCCACTATTGAAAACTTTTTTCTCGAAATGTTGTTCCAGAGATTTGCACTCGATTAAATCTTCATCCACTTTTTCTAATTCAGGTTTGAGATGGAAGAGTAAGTCAGGATAAGTTGCTACTATACCGATTGTTTGTATGTAATTGAAATTTTCCCCTGTCAACTTCAATCCGATTTTAGAACACCGCTTGATAAAATCATCAATAGTTTTTGAATGGTTTTCAAGTTGCTTTTTCCGCTCTTCTATTTGAGCTTTTAAATATCTTTCTTTTATTTCAGACATTGATTCCATTGGGGTATGTAATGTTTTTTCCAGCTTTTGGCTAACATCTTGTATAAAAACAGTGCGAGCGGGCGAGCTTGATTGTCCGCAGACTAATCAAACTTTAAGTAGTAACGGGATGTTGAGAAATTAAATCAATTTTCAAATTATCTTAAACCTTGGCTACAGTATTTAAAGAAATAACTTGTCAAAGAAAGGATTATGTCTATTTCTAGAAAATTCCAGGAGTTTTCTAAAAGTCATGACTTCTATGTGCATATTAATTTCTGATTCGATCTTGAAGTAAGTACCAAAGGGTGTGGTTTTCCAGCCTTTATTTTTATTGTATTTAGCTAATGCTTCAGGAATTATATCTAAAATTACAAATCCAAATTTGGGAGTTGTTTCTCTAATTATTACTTGATTTCCTTTGTAGTTTTTTTTCACAGGAGTATAAAGGAAATCATCAAAATATGGCTCAATTAGATCTGAGAACTCCCACCGGTAATCCGTTTTTCTTTTTTGGTGTGCGATATCTCCAGGACGCTTGAATTCGAAAATTACCATTGAACTGACCTCCCCGCTACTTCTGTTACCAAAACTGATGGGATTGTCAAACATTTGTGGTCTATCGACCATCAATAAATCAGCTTCTTTTCGACTTTTTACTTGTGAATAGGAGGTTATAGGCTTATCCGAGGCAATAAATTTATATGTAATGAAACGCTCATCTAAAAGCCACAGGTTATGATTTTCAAAATCTAATTCTTTGTTAGTGAATCCCATCGGGAAAATGAGGTTATGAATATCCTCTTCCAGTTTATATTCGTTATTTTCATCTGCATCTAAAAATTTATCAAAAAGATCAATTATTGCTCTTCTTCTCATCATGTAATCTGCCAAGCTATCTACGTCATAGGAGGTTTTTTCCTTGATATCATCTACGATTTGTTTAATTGCTTCTTCATTTACCGACTTATTGCTAATAAATTTCTCTATGTTTTGCTCCACATTTTTTCTTGCGCTAAAAGATACACTATAAAGATATTCCTCTAGCTTGTCCTCCGATAAGTTTGGCGGAACGGACTTTAACACCTGGGGATTTTTGAGAAAGGAATTATATCTCGGCGCTTTCTCAAGAATGTAAGATTCTACTTTTTTCAAACTTCTTTCTTTTGCCTCTTTTACATAGGCTTCATATTCTTCTTCTATTATTTCAGAGACTTTTTCTTCAATTTCCTGAAGGGTTAAAATATTTTGGTTATTAAAAAGAAGATTTTCTCTTTCTTTTGGAATTTTGAAGCCGTTCCTTGTTTTATAAACATTCTGGTCTAAATATTCAGAGACAAGATAGATATCAAAAAAGTAATTTTTACCGTTGAGGTAAATGGGGTGATTGAAAATATTATTAATATATTTTAAATTTCTACCATCCCCTACAGCCCTTGAATTAGCACAATAGTACAAATAGTTATTCTTCCGATTACCTTCCTTTAAGGTCTTTGTAATGTATAATCTAAATTTTTTCTTATTTAATTTAAATTCCCTCTCTTTATCCTTCGAAACTTGGGCAAAACGATGATTAATAACTTCAGTCTGGTCATATGTCTTGTCCCAAATTTCTATAAATGGTAATTTGTCACTTAAATAATAAATAAGGCAATGTCGCATAATCGCTTCTGAAATCGATTCAAGTGGAATTGCCGATTTTTCTAAAACAGTAGGATTATTACAATTTTCTAAATTTACAACCGTTTTGAACTTTTCAACATCTGATTCTACTAATTCCAGATGCTCAATTTCATCCTTAACGGTGAATGAAAATTTTCTTCGAAACCATTTTTGATATTCTTTAAAATTACTTTCTACTAAATACCTTTCAAAAGCTGCTAAAACTGTAAATCTACCCACTCCTTTGCATCCGTATTCCTGATTTATCTGAGAAAAGGGAGTTTCAAATGATAAATAATTTCTTGAATTAAATCCAATTCCGTTATCAATTACTTTAAAAGACGAAATAGTTCTAATGCTGTTTAATGTTGGATTTTGTGGTAAATCTCCTCTAAAAATTTGGATTTGAATTTTCTTTTCATGCTCCGGAAGTTCTGATTGTTGTAGACTAACAATTGAATTAACGATACATTCCATTAGTGGTAGTAAAACATCTTCTTGAGTCAAATCAACTTGTTCTACGATATTTTTTACAGGAACTTCCATGTTATTTTGGATTAATAATGAGGATTATAAACCAGCTTCTTCTATAAAAAAGAGCGAGCGGGCGAGCGTGATTGTCCACAAGACATTCAGGCGTTGCAAGCGCGCACGGAGTTTTTATGCGAGGATTTTTTGAAGGAAAATCAGACGTTAAAAACACGCAACTATTTTTGATTAAGTACTAAACCGCAATTATTTATCTTCAATGCTAGCTGTAGTTTATTTTGTCTATTTCAATTAGTTTATTAATATGTTTTTTTGTAGCAAATCTATTTATAATTGCTTGTTGTTCGTCATTGTCAATTAGTAAAAACGGAACTTTAATATTCCTTAAATCTAAAACTTTACAATTTTCAGGTATTCGAAATTCAGTTTTTATATGTCTATTTGTATTTCGAGTTCCTTCATTTATATACTTGAATTTCTCAAAATTCTCGATATTAAAACCATTGTAAGGTGAAGTTAAATATTCCCAACCTTCTACTTCTCCAAAGTATTTAATAGTTTGGTTATTAGTGAAATTTACTAGATGAATTCCTCCATTTAGATGAGAGTTGCCTAAGATTAATCCACCTTTTGTTCCGTCAAAAACTAAGTCTTTATCTATCAAAATGTGAAATTCTTCCATAGTAAATTCCAAAGGAGGTTCTGAATAATAATTCCTTTTTCCGATTTTTAATTCTCGACAAAGTTCAAAACATTTGGCTCCATATTCCATCGGTTGGTTATTAGAAGTTAAAGGTTCCTTCTTCAAAATTTTGAATATTCGTAATTGTTTTACCAGAATTTCCGTGAGCGCGGACTTTTAATTGTTATAGATTTTACCATGATTTTAAATAAATACTGGGTATAGTTTTATTGTTTAATCTGCCTTACTAGTTCAACTCCAAAATTCGAGAGTCTAAATTTGTCTGTAGAAACAGTTTCTTGAACAATAATAAATCTTGGTTCCTCTTCATAGCCATAGTAAGATTTTTGCTCCTTTTCGTATTCTTTGAATTTTGGAGGTTCTTCTTCAATGAGCTTTAACCTTATGAGATTATCCATCAATATATCTCCAGTGGAATAAGGAACTTTACTAACTTTAATCAAGAGATGCCTTTCAAAATATTGTCTGTCATCACTGGACATTATAAAGCTATTGGAAAAGATATATTGTAGTATCCATATTTCATTAACGGACAGTTGATTGAGAACTTGACTAAAAATATGTGAAACATCAAATTCATTTTTTGGATCTAAGGTATTCGCTAGCAACCTTGACCAGTTATCTTGCATTTCATCCTCTTGTTCAAAAGAAGCATATTCAAGAAGCGTCGTTAAATCCTTTATTGGAATTTTTTTAGGAGTCTCTATTCCTTTCTCTTTCAAGAATTCTCGGGCTTTAGTAATGATATTTATTTGATTTTTGAACCTCCAGAATTTCACTTTGTCCGTGAATATGGCCGTTCCTTCCATAAATGGCCCTGCTATTAACTTTTCAATAAAATCCAATGCTTTCTCAGCAGATTTTCCAATTCCAGTAGCTAAATCGGCCTTAGTAGATTCGTCCATTCAAATACTATTATCCCAATGTTTTTTAATAAAGCGTCATAGATTTATAAGTAATAATCTTTATAGCACATTTATCAGTCATAATTTCAGTGGTAACTCCTACCTCCTCTTCAACAACTCCTCTAGGTACTTCACCTTTTCCTTCTCCGCCTCTACCAGCCGCTCATAAAGTTTTTTATTTTCATCATAGGCTTCAACAAGTTTGTCCAAAGGATTAAAGGTGCAGTAAAAATTGTTCAACGGACCATTATTGACACTGTTGTCATTGAAGTTATTAATATTGTGAAAGATCGATTCTTCAGAAAAATTCTCTATCGCTTCCTTTGTTACCCCAAGAGCTCTTGCCACTTTCTCCAGTTTTTCATCCTCTATGGATTCGCTCTGTTCAAGATGTGAAACACTCTGCTGACTTATCCCCAGTTCTGCGGCAAGAGCTTCCTGCTTCATGCCCCGCAGTTCCCGGATGCGGCTGATCTTTCGACCTAGGTGGTTAGATTTTGTTGCTGTCTCCATGCTTAAAGATAAAATTTCTTCTTTTAATAATTAGCTGTTTCCCAAAATTGGTAAGAAACAATCCTTCCTTAGTAAAGTACCAATGCTTCTGGTTCTGTACCGTACCAACTCGATATAGCTTGTAGGGAAGTTAAAGAGTCGGAATATTAACGCCAATTTAGAAAAATTATGGAACATGCTGTTGAAAAATTCTTGAATGACAATCCTGCCACTTTGAAGGAGTTTAAAGAGAGAATAAAAGAAGTACAAGAGGTCGAACAAGTATATCTCTTAGAAGACCCTATAGAGGGAATCATAATCACCTTTATGGTAAAAGAAGAGCACGTGGCAAATTCAATCGAACTCTCTTCCAGGATCGGAAGAACCCTAGAAAATTTGTCCATCAAACGCTATAGAATATATTCATTTTTCTATGCTCAGGAAGAACTTGAGAAGGGAAATCTGTATTTCATAAAGAACTGCGGCTTAGGAGATTTAATCTACAATAATTCAACCTCCAAGATGACCCTATTGAGACAAAAAGGAGAAATTAAACGACTTCTGGAAGTGGCAACTTCCTACCTGGAAAGCGAAATAGACCGAATCAATTCCTTTACAGAAGGAATCAAATTTTACAGGAAAAGAAAAGAATGGGCAGGAGCAGCTTTCCTGATTCATCAAAAAATTGAATGGTTGTACCGATGCCTGGAAACTTTTGCTATGGGAAAACCGCTAATCTGCCATAAAATTGCAAATCACCTGGCTTATGCCTGCCCATTTATCTATGGTGCCGGTCCTATTTTCAACACAGCCCGGCGAGATGATCTTCAGTTACTAGAAGTTTTGGATAGAGCATACACAGAAAGCCGATACCATTCAGTCTTTGATGTTACCAAAAGGGAAATAAAGTTACTTGCTGAAAGAGCAGAAATGATGGAAAATCAGGTAAGGGAAATTTTCAGTTTTCGATTCCAGAGCTGTCAAAAGCTCCTTGCAAAAGAAAAAGAAAAAATACAGGAAGAATCTTCTCAAGTCGAGGTGGACCCCTCAATAGGTGATGATGAGGAAAAGGTATTTGAACTTCTAAAGGAGACGGTTGCTGAAATAGTAAATCCATTACTGGTCATTTCATTTGGGAAAAGGAAAGGTTTTAGGGAGAGGCAAACCATAGCAGGATTTAATGAAACTACGTCTTTTACACATTACGATCTTTTAGTGGTAGCCAATGATACAGGCGGTATCTTTCCAATTAAAATTTCTCAGCTGATTACCGAGAAAAGCAATGGAGGAATTAGCACCACCATTATTCTCACTTCTTCAAAAAAAGTAGAACAAGCTCTTCAAAAAGGAAATGAATTTATGCAAAGAGTTCTGAATTCAGGTACAGTTATTTTTACTGAATCGGGGCCTTCACTTGATGTTTCGGCTCCTTTTAAAATCACTGCTGAAAGTATATCCCAAAAAAGAAGAGATTTTTTTAAGCGAAACCATAGAGCCAAATGCTTTCTTACTGCTGCAGACATAGTTTCCGGAGATGATGATGCAACAGAAATTAGTTTACAATATATGGCGCTTCAACAGATTTGTCTCGGTGCAATTTATGTATTGTTAGGATTGCGACCAGATTGTTTAAAACTGGAACATCTATTAAACTTGTGCAGCAACTTCTCTAATGTTTCGGATAATTGTTTTCCCCGTTGGAGTCAGGAAGACCAGGAGCTATTTAAGAAGCTGATAAATTCACCAAATGAGGTAAGATTCAGAACGAGCGATAGGCGCAGTCCTGTGGATGTTGACATCCTCTACTCCAGGAGTGAAAATTTTGTGGAGGCAATGGCAACTATTGCAAAAAATAGAATTGAAGAGCTGGAGGCTGAACTCAAAAACCAAAGCAATGAAAACTGAGAAAAACGAAAGACAAGGCCTAAGTGAGAAGCTGAAGGATAGGTTTGTAATACTAAAGCCGCACGACACCTACAAGGGAAAATATAAGGTTGATCTGCTTTACGTAGAAGGTTATGGTGAATTATTGTTCACCATTCGTTCCCTGCTCTACCTTTGCATTAATTCCTTGGAAAATGGAGATTTTGAGACTTACTCTGCAGATCGAAATCCTAAGAATAATGTTCAGGATGTGTTGGAGCTTATTTCGAGAATGATTCCTATTGAAGAGGGTGATTTGTTGGATGAGTTGAGGAGAATGGAAAAGAATTATCAGTAGTTTATTACACTTAGGAAGTGTTTTTCCCTAGTTTCTACTTTTTCACTACTAAAAAGGCTTCGTTTAACTACACCTTCATCTTGTTAACATCTTTTTCTTAAATTAGGCCCAAATAGCCACCTACAGGTTATTGATTCGTCTTATACGATCTAACCGACCTAATTATGATTCACAACGAAGACTCGAGGGTGAAGATCCCTTCCATTCTGCACTTTACCCGATTGGGTTACAAATACCTCTCCCTAAAGAATGAGAAATGGGATCTGGAAACCAACATTTTTACCAATATCTTCCGGAAAAAATTAGCTGATCTAAACCCTACTTTAGAAGAAGACGAGATTACCCGTTTTATTGAAGAAGTGAAGCTCAGTCTGGCTAATGAGGATTTGGGTAAAGAATTTTACGAAAAGCTTACTTCCCAGTCCGGGATTAGAATGTTAGACCTGGAAAAATTCGAAGAAAATCAATTCAACGTAGTAACCGAGCTTCCCTACAAAAATGGAGAAGATGGTTTTAGACCGGATATCATTCTATTGATAAATGGGCTGCCTTTAGTTTTTATTGAAGTAAAAAAACCTAATAATCGGGAAGGGGTGATCGCCGAGCGCAATCGAATTGCCACCCGTTTTCAAAATAAAAAGTTCAGAAGGTTTGTAAATATTACCCAATTGATGGTTTTCTCCAACAATATGGAGTATGATCCCGAAGATATGGAACCCATCCAGGGTGCCTTTTATGCTTCTCCTTCCTATTCCAGACCTGTTTTTAATTATTTCCGGGAAGAAGAAAATCTGGATATTAAAAACCTACTTAAAGACCCGGACGATAAAATAGAAGATGAAATTTTAAAGGATAACAACCTGGTCATTATTAAGCACTCCCCGGAGTTCATTACTAATAAAAATCCCGATAGCCCCACCAACCGAGTTTCTACTTCCCTATTTTCCATGGAGAGGCTGAAATTCATTCTGAAATATGCCATTGCTTATGTGGAAGAATCAAGCGGAATGCAAAAACATGTAATGCGTTATCCGCAATTATTCGCGACTAAGGCTATTGAGAAAAAACTAAATGATGGCATTAGAAAAGGGATCATCTGGCATACCCAGGGCAGTGGGAAAACTGCGTTAGCTTATTACAATACCCGCTTTTTGACAGAATATTTTCAGCGAAAAAACATCATTCCGAAATTCTATTTTATAGTAGATAGACTGGATCTTCTACTTCAGGCCAAAGCTGAATTCAGCAGCCGTGGTTTGGTGGTGCATATTGTAAATTCTAAGGATGATTTTGTAAAGGATATAAAAACCAAAGCCGCCGTTCATAACGATCGAGGGGAATTAGAAATTACCGTTGTAAACATCCAGAAATTTTCTGAGGATTCCCAGGTTGTGCAGGCACAGGATTACGACGTTAATGTGCAACGTGTTTATTTCCTTGATGAAGTACATCGAAGTTATAATCCGGAAGGTAGTTTCCTGGCTAATCTAGAAAATTCCGATAAAAATGCCATTAAAATTGGACTGACTGGAACTCCGTTATTGGGTTCCGATTATAACTCTAAAAGCCTCTTTGGAGATTATATCCATAAATATTACTACAACGCCTCCATTGCCGACGGTTATACGCTAAGGCTGATAAGAGAAGAAATTGACAGTAACTACAAAATTGAACTTGAGAGGATCCTACGCGAGATTGAAGTCCAGGAAGGCGATGTGGAAAGAAAAAAAATATTCGCACACCCGGCTTATGTAGAACCTTTTCTGGATTATATTATTGCTGATTTTGAGAAATTCAGAAAGCTCAATGATCCCGATGTTGGCGGAATGGTGGTTTGTGACAGTTCAGACCAGGCTAAAATGCTGTTTGAAATCTTTCAGTCCAAATATGTTTCCGAAGAAAATAATATGGAGTTAAGGGAAGCAGCTGAACCGGTAACTACCTATAAAACCAAAATGCAGAATACTGCCAAAGTCAAAACTGCGGCGCTTATCCTCCACGATATCGGCACCAAAGATGAACGCAAGGAATTAGTAGAAGATTTCAAAGACGGGAAAATAGATTTCCTGTTCGTTTATAATATGCTGCTTACCGGCTTTGATGCTAAACGGCTGAAAAAGTTATATCTCGGCAGGGTGATCAAAAGGCATAATCTTTTGCAAACCCTCACCCGTGTGAACCGTCGTTACAAAGACTTCAGGTATGGATATATTGTGGATTTTGCCGATATCCGGGCTGAATTCGCCCGTACCAATAAAGATTATTACGACGAGCTACAGGAGGAATTAGGAGATGAAATGCAGCATTACTCCAACATCTTCAAATCTAAAGAAGAAATTCTTCAGGATATCGATAAGATCGAGGATACGCTTTTCCATTTCAATACCAGGAATTCTGAAATCTTTTCTCAGCAAATTTCAGAAATTACCGATAGAAAAACGATGGTCGATATGGTAAAGGCCCTGGCCAATGCCAAGAGTTTGCACAACCTTATCAGATTACTGGGGCACAAAGACCTTCAGGAAAAACTGGATTTCAAGAAAATGAACGAGCTTTACCGCGAGGCCAATAATCATTTGATGCTGCTTAACCAGAAGGAAGCCCTGGAAAATGATATAGACACCACCAATCTGCTGAATATCGCTCTTGAAGATGTGGTATTCAAATTCCATAAAACTGGGGAAGAAGAGTTAATTCTGGCCGATAAACTTAAAAATACACTTCGCCAAACCCGGGAAGCTTTAGCTGATAATTTCGATAAAAAAGACCCTAAATTTGTCAGCCTTTATGAGGAACTGGAACGACTCTTCAAAAAGAAAAAACTAAACGAAGTTAGCCAGGAAGATATGCGGGAAAACATCGAATCTCTGCGGGAAATCCATGCTAAGATTAAGGAGCTGAACCGCCAAAACGATTTGCTGAAACAGAAATACGATAATGATCCTAAATATTGCAGGATTCATAAACGCCTGTTGGAAAACAACGGCTTATTACAATCTGAAAGAAAGCTCTTTGATGTGCTTCAGCAAATAAAAGACGGAGCCGACCTGCAAATCATTCAAAATAGCCGACTCCTACAGAACGAGAGCTATTTAGATAAAATGATGATTAAATTGGTCGTGAACAAATTTGTAAAAGAAAACAACATCCCGCTGAATGCGGAAACCTCCAGGTTTATCAATAACCTGGTTGTACAGGAATATATAAACGAATTTCAAGGACATACTGCATAAATGACAACCACAGTAGATTTTCAAAACAAAACAAAAGAATTAATTGATGGCCTTAAAGGCATCTGTTCCAATTATGGTTTGGGTAATGATGGTGATGAATACAAAGTGATCACCCAGGCATTTCTCTATAAATTTTTAAACGATAAATTCACCCGCGAGCTCAAGCAACTTAAGCCTGCACTCGCCCAAAGTGAAAACTGGCAGGAAGAGATAGAAAAAATTTCAGATGATGAGTATGAATTGCTCACAATGCAGCTGGAAGCGGATACCGCAGTGTTTTATCCCAGGCACCTTATCGCTCATCTTTTTGCGTTACAGAATAAAGACGATTTCGCCAAAACCTTTGACGATACCCTTATGGATATCGCCATTACTAATAATGAAATCTTCTCAGTGCGCACTGTAGGGGGCTCCAAAGAACCCTTATTTGAAAGGATCAGTGAGATTGTAGAAGCTTCTGAAAGAAATTCCTTTTGCAAGGCTATTTTAAACAAATTGGTAGAATTCAGCTTCGAACATATTTTCCATGAGAAATACGATTTCTACGCCGCCATTTTTGAATATTTAATTAAAGATTATAACAACGACAGCGGGGGTACCTATGCTGAATATTATACGCCCCACGCGGTAGCTAAGATTATGGCTTCCATCCTGGTGACTGAAGAGGTACAGGATGTTACTTGCTACGATCCCAGTGCAGGCTCTGGAACCTTATTGATGAATCTGGCCCACGCCATTGGCGAAGATAAGTGTACTATTTATTCCCAGGATGTTTCCAAGAAATCTTCGAAGCTCTTAAGGCTGAACCTTATTCTAAACAATTTGGTGCATTCCCTCCAGAATATTGTACGCGGGAATACCATTTTGGCGCCCTTTCATGAAAAAGAAAACGGGGAACTGCAGCAATTCGATTATATCGTTTCCAACCCTCCGTTTAAGCTTGATTTTAGCGAATACCGGGATGATTTAGATACCAAGAAAAACCGAGACCGTTTTTTTGCCGGGATTCCAAATGTTCCTAAGAGCAAAAAGAGCAGTATGGCTATTTACAGCCTTTTTCTGCAGCATATCATATTTAGTCTAAAGGAAGGTGGTAAAGCTGCAGTGGTCGTTCCTACAGGATTTATAACGGCTCAATCCGGTATTGATAAAAAGATACGCCAGGAACTGGTAAAACGAAAAATGCTTGCCGGGGTAGTATCTATGCCCTCCAATATTTTTGCTACCACAGGGACAAATGTTTCTATAGTCTTCCTGGATAAAAGCAATAAAGAAGACGTAGTGCTAATCGATGCCTCCAATTTGGGCACTAAAATTAAAGATGGCAAGAATCAAAAAACGGTTTTAAGCGAAGCCGAAGAACAAAAAATTATAGACACTTTCAATGGTAAAGTGCCCGTAGATGATTTCTCTGTGGTAGTGAGCTATGAAGATATCAAGACGAAAAACCATTCCCTCAGTGCCGGACAATATTTTGAGGTGAAGATTGAATTTGTAGATATAACTGCGGAAGAATTTGAAACCAAAATGAATTCTTTTGAGAAAAATTTGAATTCCCTGTTTGCAGATAACAAAAATTTGGAAGCCGAAATTCAGAAAATTTTTAAAGAATTGAGGTATGATTAAAGTAGTTTTAAGTGATATTATCAATCTAATAAGTGGAGGAACCCCCAATACATCAGTAAAGGAATATTGGGAAAATGGTACTGTTGGTTGGCTCTCAGTTAATGATTTCAATAATGACCTGAGATATGTTTATGAAAGTGAAAAAAAAATTACGGAACTCGGTGTTGCTAAAAGTAATACGAAATACTTAGAAAAAGGAGATATTATTATTTCTGCAAGGGGTACAGTTGGGGCGTTAGCGCAAATTGGCAAACCTATGTGTTTTAATCAGTCTTGTTTTGGTTTGAGAGGCAAAAAAGATATTGTAGATACGAATTTTTTGTATTACGCTTTAAAGAACTATGTAAAGCATATTATAAAACGGAGTCAAGGATCAGTATTTAATACTATAAATTTAGCATCCTTTGATTTGATGGAATTAGAAATTCCTAAGAATGTAAAAGACCAACAAAAAGTCGCCAGAATTCTCTCCGATTTAGACGCCAAGATCGAACTCAACAACAAGATCAATGCAGAGCTGGAAACAATGGCTAAAACCATTTACGAGTATTGGTTTGTTCAATTCGATTTCCCAGATGAAAATGGGAAGCCTTTTAAATCTTCCGGCGGTAAAATGGTTTATAATGAGCAATTGAAACGGGAGATTCCTGAGGGGTGGGAAGTGACAACGGTTGCTAACTGGATTAAAAATGATAAAAGTGGAGATTGGGGAAAAGAAACAGAGCAAGGAAATTATACTGAAAAGGTTTCCTGTGTAAGAGGTGCTGATATTAATGGCTTAAATGGGAATGGAGAAGTTAAGACGCCTATACGTTTTATTCTTGAAAAGAACTCTCACAAAATATTAGATCCGCACGATTTAGTAGTCGAGATTTCCGGAGGAAGCCCAACCCAATCTACAGGCAGACTTGCATTTATTACTGAAGAAACTTTGGAAAGATTTGAGAACCCATTGATCTGTTCTAATTTCTGTAAAGCATTGACTTTAAAGAACGAAAAGTACCTCTACAATTTTGTCTATCAATGGAATCGGCTATATGAAAACGATGTACTTTTTGGGTGGGAAGGGAAAACCAGTGGAATAAAGAATTTATTATTCGATAATTTCACTTCAAATTATTATGTCCCTGTACCTCCTGAGAATCTTGCCGAGAAATTCTATAATTTTATGCAACCTCTTCAGGCTAAAAAGCAAAAGAATCTGGTAGAAATAAATAAACTTGAAAACATCCGCGACTGGCTCCTTCCTATGCTAATGAGCGGCCAGGTAAGTGTTGGTGAGGCTGAGGAAGAAATGAGGATGGTGGCGGAGAAGGAAGAAAATTACGGGAATTAATGCAAACATTTTTCACTCTTAGCTCCAAACAGTCCAAAGATCTTGATATACCACTTTATCTTAATGCCCGCCATCTTTATAACGATGCTGCACTCCTGGCTAATAAGAACAGCTCATATAATAGAGCAACCTCCCTTCTGGTCCTAAGCCTGGAAGAAATGATAAAGGCGGTGCTGATAAAGATGCACAGCGAATCCTTACAAGTTTATAATTTAGAAGGTGCTAAAAATTTTTTCGGCCAACATAAAATTCGTCATCAAGTTGCTCAGTTGATGGAGGTAGGCTATGCCTTTTATGAAGTAATCGAGGAATGGGAGAAAAAAGGAAGAAAAGGTCCACTTCAGAAGGCAGGGAAATTATTGAAGGTTTTCTTGATTGCATACGGTTCAAATGAACGAGTCAAAAGACTGGCGAAATTCAATGATTATAAAAATAATGGCTTGTATGTGAATTATAGAGATCAACTTTTAGTGCCTAAGGATGTAATAGGAGAATCGGAATTCTTCGAGGTAAAAGAAGCCTGGCATCGCTGTCGGCATTTCTACAAAGTGCTATGTATAATCTATCACCCTAAACTGGGAAATCATCTTTCTAGAAATAGAATTAAAGAAATACAAGAGGATTTGAAACTATTTATAAATGAAGTAATGAGTGAGTATTCTTTCTCTGCTAAATAAATAAATTATGCCTTACATGAAGTATCTATGAATTGATAACAGTAGAAAAGAAACTGGAATTTTTTCTCCCTGTTGAGGGATAATTTGAACAAATCTTTGAATTAAAAATTTAAATTAACGAAACCTGGAAGAGATCTCACATAGAACTGCTGTTCAGATTATAGAACAAAGGGGCACCAATAGTGTTCCCTTTCTGGTACTATGTGATGATGGAGAATTATATATAGCAAAAACTATTTTCCAGAAACATCCACCTTACAACGATCTGATAAATGAAATCTTGGGAAAATATGGTCTGAATCTTTTTGGAGTAAAAACTATCCCCGCTTGCATATTAAAAATTCCCCAAGAAGTTTTTGATGATTTTAAAACAGGTGGCAAAGAATATGATACTCGTTATGATAAATTAGTCCTTGACAAGACTTTTTTCTTTGGTTCTCTGATGAGGGACACTACTGTAGAACTGGAACAATTCAACTTCAACTTAAAAAATAAATTTGAATATAAAAAGTATGATGCGCCATTAACTTTTATAAAGATTGGTATTTTTGACTATTGGTTGTCCAACATGGATAGGCGAATTAAAAATCCGAATATTTTGATCAATCAAAATGAGGCAGGATTATTTGAATTTTTGCCCATAGATCATACCCAGTTATTCGCCAATCAAACCTCCTATAAGAATTTAAAGATCGCATTGATGAATACCCCTCCCCGAGGCACGATTCTCGATAGTCCAATTTCGAGAAACATTCTCAGATTTACAGATTCAGAAAAATTATATAACTTTCATAAGGAAATCCTGAGTGGTTTTGAAGTAGTTTTAGATAATCTTGATTACATTTTTGACCAGGTGCCGGGAGAATTTGGATTAAGTAAAAAAGCAAAATTAAAAATCAGGGAAATACTCTCTGATGATGAGAGAAACAAACGAATATCTAAAGTTTATCATACCTTTGCGAAATGAAGTCATACTACA
Source organism: Salinimicrobium aquimaris (assembly GCF_035607535.1). Taxonomy (NCBI): domain Bacteria; kingdom Pseudomonadati; phylum Bacteroidota; class Flavobacteriia; order Flavobacteriales; family Flavobacteriaceae; genus Salinimicrobium; species Salinimicrobium aquimaris. Next base: position 264,632 of record NZ_JAYDZX010000002.1, on the reverse strand, counting down.
GCATAATAAGATATGTCAACAATCCTCTAAGTAAGGAAAACCTGGCAATTGGTATGATTTTAATTTCAGGAAAATCTATCTTCTACAGGTTTTCCAATAACAAAATTAAACTTGCCCATAAGATTAATCACCAAAACGGGGATCTCTTAGACTACACTGTTGAAAAAATACTCGCATTCATCAAGAATGACCTAAAGAACGAAATAGATCTGTTTCCTGGTGAGAATGCTGTAAATGTGGAGTATTTGAACAGACTTTCCATTTATAACAATGGCTTCCTGCAGTTCGATAAACCTTCAGCATTAAATATGGGCTTTGATAAATCCGGGTTTGAAGATTTCTTTAAAAAGTATGTTGAGGTAATAATTCCGGTTCAGAAGAAAAAGATCATCGATAGATCATTCAACAGAACTATAAAACAAGTTTTTAAAGAACCTTTAAAGGATAAAATTAATCTCGATTATAGAATAAAAAAAGAAAGTGTTCCAAATCTGTTCTTTGATTATACAGTAGATGGTATAGGAGTTAATGGAAGTATTTATACCCTTAAATCTATTGATCTCAATTCAGAAAAACCTATTGATAATTATAGAAGAGATATCTCTGAATTAGAAAGTCTGAATTATCGCTTGGATCTATTTGGGGAAAAGAACGGCTTGAAAGCAAATGAGAATAAGCATTTTCTGCTAATCAATCCCTATAAAGGTTCTAAAGGTTCCTATCACGATCTATATGAAGTCCTAAAAGAACAAGATGAAGAGGATTTTCCCTATAGATTGATAGGTAGTGAGGATCTGCCTGATGTCACTGCAGAGTTTAAAAAATCTCGGTCAATCAAAAAATTCACAGAATTCATTTCGAGCCTCTAACTCTTTCTGGAGTATTTAGATTCAAATATTTTCAAGTAAGTTCAAACTATTAGTAAAAAATTAAACCTGCTTCTTGAGAATTTGAAGCAGATATAATGATTCACAATATGTAAATGTTCATTAATTTTATATGTTCATTGTCACTGAACATGTAAAATTAATGAACAACTAATCAGAATTTCATCTATAATGCCTCCTCTAGTTTCCATAAGCTGATCCAATTACTATGTAAGTAAACAGGTAATCAAGGACAATCACATAATCAAGGTAGAATATTGGTTTTTCAGCGCCCTCTGAATTATAAGTAATGAACGGATAGCTCTTGATCAACATTTAAAGCTTCTCTAATTTTTTCTAAGGTGAATTCCCTGTTGAGACTAGACAGATCCTTTTGTCAAAAAAATAATCAGGATTCCCACAGTCGGTAACATCCGTAGGTTCGTTGGTGACATTAATCTCCGGAACAAGACTCGTAATTAATTTTCAAGATCTCCTTGATATGAATGTTCTCTTGAAATTCCCGATTTATAGCTATCACTGAGAATTTCGAGATACTGGTGTATGGTCATTTGAAATAGTTGAGTGTTAGTTAGCTGTAGACCAACTAGTAGGGAAAGTAGATGCTGCCGCTTGAATAATAAATCTATAAAATTATCTTAAAAAGCCACTCTCTCCGGCTACAAACTATTTCGGAGCACAAAGGTTTTGCAGAAAAAAATGAAGATTAAAAAATGGAATAAAAGCCTAGCTTATAATGGCTTCATTATTTTTTAATTGATGTATTGTAGAACGCAACCGCTGTAACAGATCGTCGTAGGTTATAATGTCTAATACATTACTATACTTTCTCTTTATGACCTCAAAATCTTCTTTTTGTTCGTTGGATAAATTGTTATCTCTGCCCATTATAATGAATCCTTTGGGATTAGTTATTTTAATTTCGAAACTTTCCGGCAGTTTATCTTTAAGCTTTGTGGTAATGGCCTTTTCACCCCTCTCACCCCATCTATTTAAATAAAAGATATATTTTTCTAATTGCATGACTGTTCCAGAAAGTTCCCTCTTGGGGATAAAGTTATTTCTGTAGACTCCCTTGGTCATGATAGAATCTTCAAAGGGTTGTTTAATTTCTATAACATCTATATTTCCATTACTGTCGACTAACATGAAATCCAGATATTTTTTCTTCCCTATGTCAGCCTTTACAAACACACTCTTAAAACTTAAAATATACTTCGGATACAATAAGAGAATTATTTGTAAAATTTCGTTCTGCCAGGAATCTTCATTATAGGAATTCACATCATTGAGCATACCTTCCAGCTTACTTAGTAAAAATTGGAATTTTGTAGTCTCATATTCCTGAAATTTTTTTATCAGGTTCTTTCCTTTTTTCGATGGCTTCTTTTTTAGATATTTTTTGAATTTGAATTCCTCATCTGAAGTGCTGTCGAAGTAATTTCTCAATATTGAACTAATCCGTGATTTCGCATACAGCCTCTTTTCGTAAGAATTAGGGAAGTTATTTATTAAATAATCAAATTCCTCTTCTGGAATTGAACTTTGATGGTCTCCACCTATATAAATATCTTCATTTACCAGTGCTTCAATTTGCGCAAAAATGGAAAGATTACTTTCGGCGTAGAAATAATCTGGAACAAGGTAAATTGATTTGTGAAAGAAAACATTAATTGTTTTTGTTATGACACCTTCTAAAATTTTATAATACTCACCTGTTAATTCTGCAAATAAAAAAGAGTAAGTTTCATCTGGTCCATATACTTCTTTAAGCAGATCATAATCCTCTTGTTCGAACTTGAGCTTATCCTCTCCGTAAAGATGCTGAGTTTTAAAATTGAAGGTACTCTTATAAGTTAGCTCACCGTCCTCTTTCAACTTATCCCTCATCCAATTAGGCGCTACATTATCCCCATAGTGGTAGATGAAAATTATCTGGTTACCAACTTCCTCAAATTCGAACATTTATAAAGATTTTTGTTTGATCAAGGTTCAACATCTTTCTATAGTACTAATATTTTCTCGTGTCTTCAGCAAAAATTCTCCTCAGAAAAAATAAAACCCCCGTACCTATGTCATATTTCCTTCAATCCCCATTCTACTTTCTTTAGCCGGTCCTCTATTTTTTCTAAGGTTCCTATTAGCGCCTTCTCCTCGGGAAGTTTACCGGTCACCAAATCTTTGAAATTTCCGTTGTACTCTGGACTCAATTTTTCCCAAACATCTTTTGGTTGCTTAAAAATCAAAGCTGTAGCGGGATGTTCTTTTAGCCACTCATTATTATTCTTATATCCAATCATATCATCATTACCCACCTTAACCAGCATTTCGTCAAATTCCTGGCCTTCGAAAAACCTCTGTATCTTAGCATCTTGGAGCATTTGATGAAGATCGTAGACATGCCGGATTTTATTCCTCAAATCTTTAACCGGATCTTCTGATCTTGAAAATCTTACCAGGCTCATAATTTTTTCACAAAATGTTCTCAACGTGCTCAATACCTGAATAGTAAAAGGTGTCATCGCATATTGTTTTATCATGTCTTCCTGCCCTCTGGCTGTCATCATTTCATAGATATAGGAGCTAACTTGCATTTCAGAATAAGGTTCAAAATTTCCTAACCATGTAGCTTCCAATACCACATGCTCTCTTACCTGACCAAAGTCTCCATCAAAAAGTTTTGAATATTGGTGCACAGTTTTCCGGATATTCCCTCTTTTATTTGTTAATCCTTCAACCTCTATTTCGGGAATTTCTTTTTCCACCACCTTACTAATTTTCCGGATTTTCCTCTTTAACTGGTTATCATTCTCTCCCTCTTCACGAAGTACAACCATGTCAATATCTTCTGAAAATCTTTCTATTAATTTATGGCACTTAGAAAGCGCTGTACCGCCCTTGAATACTGCTTGACTGGCAACATCTGAATTAAATATTTCATGTAGAGCTAAAGTCACCCAATAATCCTTTTCGACATAAATCTCTCTCATTTCGAGATGTTCTGCTGTGGCAAGAATAGCATCTTGTAATAGTTCTTTGTTTTTATGAAGTTTCATCCTAATTTATATTCCATTTTGGTGCAGTTGGTAAGATATTTTTGCCTACTCCAATATCATAGGAAGTAAGGGGGTTTAAGTTACCCCTCAACTTGTCGATTTGATCTTTTTGCGAAGAAGACTCCAGTATAGCTCCAAGTAATGCAGTTGCCCGTGGAGGATATTTTAAAGCATATTTTATCAACTTTGAGAGATCCTCTGCAGCCAGATTCTGGATTTTGTTTTTTAGCAAGCTAATAGCATTTTTCTTGTCAATATCTGATATACTTTTAAAATCTTTGAGAGCATCTAATATTTCAAGCAAATAAAAATTTTCATTAGAAACCTCAATATAGCTTTTAACAGGTTTCACCTGGGTTTTCCCAATTTTAGTGACCACTCGTTTTATTTTACTTGCTACTTTGATGTTCTTGGGTACTTGGGTTGTTAATCCCATCCGGTTATACAATGCGTTTCCAGTTATGTAAGCAACCCGTTTTCCATCCTGGAATAAGTAGGGCTTGAGTAATTCTTCTTCTCTTGGTTTTAACTCTCCAAAAGCAGATTGTTTAGGTTTATAGAAAACTCCCGTAGAGATTCTTTTAATTATCCCTTTCCTTAATAGTCGTTGAACAGCTTTGGTGGCTGCAATGTATTCCTCCTTATTGATGCCTAACTGCTGGTACTTGAAAGTTGTCCCCTCCTCCATTTTCTTTATTCGGCGTTCTATTTTTTCTGTTACCTTCATTAGTAGTCCTATGATAGAATCAAAGGTAAATAAATAAATTATTTGTCAAGTATATTGCGCAAAATACTTGACTCTTGTTGCAGTTATTATCCTCTACACCCCCTTGATTCAAAACAAAAAAAACCTTAACTTTGCTGGGTACATATATTTTCACCCACTTGCTCCTCTTGCTCCTCCAAAAGAAAATATATGTACCCAGCTATCTCCCCCATCTTTCTAAAGAAAAATTTTACTGTTCAATATAAATAGCTACGGATAACTTCATCATGGCCGATTCTTTATGAGAAGAAAAAAAGGTCGCAGCAAAGGAATTTCTATATTGAAGGAAAAGAACTTGCCCCTGAGATTACGAATAATGAATTGATAGCTCTTGGTCGACATTCAAAGCTTCCCTAATTCGTTCCAGAGTAAATTCTCTATTGTGATTGGAAAGATCCTTTTGAAGGTCATCAATGGTGGTTACCAGGCTATCATCTTTAGAGAATTTAAACCATAAGGTATTTTCTGATTTTATGCCTTTTTGGTTCTGCTTATGCAGGGCTTCAATAGCGCGAAGTTTCTGAATAAGATCTTTGAGGTCCAACTGGCCTTGCAGGTAATCATTAAACAGGATGCTAATTCTATGGCTGTATTGATTTGGATTCATCATGACCAAAATAAAAGTAGATATCCAAATTTACATTCTTGGACTCAATTATCTTATACCAACACCTAATAATAACTAATTTTTGTGGCCACGCTAATTTGCAGTAGTTATAGAGTTCAGATTTAAGCCCCTATCTACAGAACTAACGCTATTTGGTGAGGCATATGAATCAATCAAAAAATTTGATGTCCTGGTTACATTTGACATGGTATCCTTTTAACATCACATCAAAAATGGGAATATAATGTTTTACATAAGTAGATGCCACTTCAGGATTGTCAACATCCAGGTGCTCTAAAAAAGGTGTCAATGCGACATACTCTCCCTGGATGCCATGCCCATACTGCTTTACCCTGTAAATCAAGGAAAAATCTTGCTCTTTATTCTTGTATACGTAATTCTCTGAACGAGCGGTCATTTGATTTTCTTCTATATCAATGAGTACTACTAAGTCTTGAAAAGACCTAATACCGAATTTATGAACTTCAACTCTTGGATATCTTTGTGCACTCTTTTTTAATGCCAATTTTAATTCTGTTTCTCCGCCACATAACTTCTCTAAAAAATCAAAAATGAAAAAACTCTGCAAAGGCGGGTGAGTTTTATGCTGTATTTGAACATAATAATCTTCTAATTCAAAAGGTTTTGATAAAAAATTTACAAAGCTTCGTGTACTGAGGGCACCCACTTCAAAGAATTTGATAATGGTAAAATGCAGAAAATAAGTTATGTCCTGAAAATTTGTAAAAGTGTGGCTCGCTCTATCGTTTCCATATTCTATTTTGTCAAAAATTTTATGCAGCTTCCTGGATATTATACGTTTAAAGTTGTACTCGAATATTTCTGTAGAGTAGAATTTATCAATATATCCTGAAAAATCTGTGTCTGAACCATATCGATGATGGAAAATATTTCTAATGTTTTGGATATCACAGATGAGAATAATCTTATCAAAACCGAGTTTGTGCTTTCCGCTGTTCTCCTTGTCTACTTGTGCTGAAAAAACATTCAATATTCTGAAAATATGTTCAGGATCTATACGGTCTAAATCGTCTATAATTAAAACCGACTTCATTCCTTCATTCGCTTTGGCTTCTGAAATTAATTCTCGAATTAAAAGTGAAATATTATCACTTTCGTAAGGACCTGTCTTCTTCTTCAAATCGGCAAAAAAATTCTCAATATGCGACTGAGGAGTGAGTTTGTCTGCTTCTTCCATCTTATTATAAAGTGTTTCAACAATGGAGAAAATAGCCTCAATGCTTTGATGAACCTTTGCTCCATTTTTCGCGAGATCCCAAAGTATTGTTTTAAAGTTTTTCTTAACAAAGACTTCTCTATTCAATATTTTTTCTGATTTCGAATACTCTTCTAATGGGAACTTTTTGAATAGTTCAAAGGCTACATCATATTTAATGTATTCAAAAATATCTTCATTGTTCGCTACTGAATAGTTGACCGGGTTAAGTCTAATTCCCAGATATCTTTCTTTTTGTTGCTCAAAAAACTCCTTAATGAAGTATGTTTTACCTATTCCGAAAATGCCAGAAAAAATGATGTGTTTATTCTTCTCAGGGTGTAGATGCTTAGCAAATTTCTGTAGTTCTTCCGTTATGGATAAAGGTTCTAAATTCATTTAACTCGAAATTTTCTTGAAATATAATCTCTTTTGATTATTAGTGGTAATCCACTCATCACTTTATTCTTTGTCTGACATAGAAGCTACAAAATCTTTTTCGCAAAAAAACAGTATTGGCGGTATTATGGAATATCCTGGTTTGACAGCCAGTTCTCATAAGCTTTTTTCTGTTCAGGATTTTTCTGTAGATAGGTGCTATACGACCTCGTTAGCCTCTCCTCAATTTCTTCATCTTTTAATTCTATTACTTCAAAACTAAGATATCCAATCAAGGTGAGGAGAAGGATCACAAGACTCCCGAAGATCATGCCTAAACTCTTCGGGAGTATGTAGGCATTTTTTAGTTTATTATCTATGGATTGTAACCTTTCCGCGGCCAACGCTTCTTTTTCCTGTTGCTTTTGAAAGAAAAACTTTAACTGTTTTTCCATTACCTCAGTACTAATTGGAATGCTCCGGGTGTTGAGTTCATCAGTCATTTTTTTCATCTGCAAAAGACCATTTTGAAAGTCCTGCATTTCATCCGCCATAAGCTCCATGATTTCATCCAGCTTCTTCATCTTGATTTATTTTTAAAATCCTATTCCCGTGTCCATTGCCCTTTTTATAGTTTGCTTTACCAGATCCTTCATCATTTTGTTTATGAAGCCGGTACTTAACTGAATAGTATTACTGGCCAACTGTAAAGACTTGGGCGCTTCTCTTAGTTTGGTGAAGCTATTATTCTGGCTAATTCCAAGGACAATTTTACTACCACTCATAGACCGGTTTATCTCGCTTCCCTTTAGGTTTATTCCTCTAAATTCGAACCGGAAACCCTGAAGCTGATTCGATTTATTAATGGAAGGGATCACCCTTACCCGGTGCTCCTGCATTCTTTTAATGTACTCACCGAGGGACCTGGGTTTGGAGAGCAAAACCTTTTCATGAATATTCTGAACCTCCCTTCGATGTTGTTTTAGCTCCTGAAGATTATCCTGTTGCACTTCTCTTACCCTTGTGAGTCCCATCTCCCTGGCCACGTTATCTGCAGCAATTTGACTTCGTTTTCCAATAAAGTTGTCCTTATACGTCTCTCCAGTCATACTTATGCGATTCACATAGATATGAATATGGGTGTGTTTCTTATCTCTATGAACAAAAGAAATTGCCTGGTGGTTTTTTAAATTCATCTCCGTCAAGAATCGCTTGGCTATTTCTCCAAGATCTTTTCGGGACATATTATTTCCATCTTTTATCGTGGGACTCACTACAAAGCTTAAGGTATTATTGATGCACCTGTTATTTTGCGATTGTATGATCTTAAATTCTTCCGCAATCTCCTGCGGAGTATCTCCTGCCAAAAATTCTTTATAAACAACTTCGGCATCTTTCTCCTGGTTCCAGCCATATGCTAAAGATTCTCTTGTCCGCGATATGGAGTGTCCTTTCCCAATCATTTTCGAAAGTTTTTAAGATGAGCTCTTATTTCTTCAGCCAGATTTTTTACAGTCGCAGCTAGCTGAGGATCACGATTTTTAAACATGCTGCTGATTCTGGAAAAGTTTGTTTTGTATTGTACTAGTAGGCGGTAAAATTCCAGTTGTTCGGGAGTAATTCTTTCAACAATATTTCTTTCAAAAGCGGTGGAACGGAGATATTCTGAAAGAGAAATTCCTGCCCTGGCCGCTCTTTTTTTGAGTAGCTTCTTCTCGTAAATCGAGCAGCGAATTTGGATGAATTCTCGTTTCATTATTTCGTTTTCAGTCTTTGCAACCTCCGGGCGCAAAGCAAGATTGTCATGACAATGACACATCTTGCTTTGCTACTCAAAAAACTAGAAGTAAGTCATTATCCTGTTGTGGTTTTTAAAGGTTTAAACTTCCTGTCATGGGTGCCATGAACAAGTTTTTCATTCACGTCTTTATGTCCTTTAAACAACGAACTTCCATCCTTACAATGATGCACGGTTCTTAGAACATATTCGGTTGCTTTAATTCCAGCGGAGTCGCGGTCCAGGTATAAAGTGACAATTGAGTAGTGGTTCAAAATCTCAAGGACCTCAGGTAAAAAAGACAGGGAATTCAGAATCAGTAGATCTGAATAATCAACTTCTTCCGGTGCTAAAACTGCTAAAGACAGAAGATCAAACATTCCTTCAAGTACGATGATATGTTCATTTCCCTGATTCAGATATGAATAACTTTTAGGAGGAGTGGAGGTTTTGAAGTAAAGATTCCGCAGCTCCCAGCCTCCTAAATAGTTCTGAAGGCCCAGGGCAAAGAAATTCCTGCCATTACACTTATACTGGATTTCCTTGCAGTAGATCTTTGCTATTTCGAGGGGGATATTGCGAGTGTGAAGATATTTCTTGAGGATTTTATGTTCTATGGGTAAGATCTTCAGAACTTTATTTGCAGGTTCGATTCCACTACTTCCGATTTGGCGATTCAGAGAAGAATTAGAGACAGGTATTCCATCTGATAAATAAGTAAGTGCTTCTGCTACGGAACAATTCAATATGAGACATACCAGGTCGATCACATTTCCTCCTTTTCCTATACCGAAGTCGTACCACCTGTTCAGTTTGAAAGAGACTTTAAATGAGGCTTCTGTTTCTGATCGCAGGGGACTCAGGAACCAAGCTTCTCTTTCTGATTTTCGAGTGGGAATGTGGCCCATCTTTATCAGCGTTTCGAAGATGCCAATGCTCCGTGCTTCCTCGCAGTTCATCTTTTTTGTTTTCATCAGCATATTATTTAAATCAAATTGTAGCTCTTAATAGAAGAAAGCTTGTTGTGTTCTTTTTTGTCATCATTTTTATTTTTGATGACACTTTGATGACAAAATGATGACAGCCAGAACCCTTGCTATTACTGGTCTTATCTTACTTTGTCATCAATTCATCAAAAAATAAAGAAGTTCCAAAGTTTTTCTTTCAAAAGCAGTCTTCATTTTGATGAAACGATGACAGCAGCTGAAACCTCCCGCAAACACTGGAGTTTCCCTGTCATCGTTTTGTCATCATTTCATCATTTTTACATCAGAGGCAGGAACTCAGGCACTTTTAAGATCCTCAAAATTCTCCAACAGGAAATTTTTATTTATAGTGAAATAGCGTCCTTTAGCTTCTCTGAAGGTAGTAGTGCCATCTCCCCAGAGCAGGAACTTCTGATAGCGGTTTGAGTTGCTTTGGTTCTCCAGTTTCCACTCCTTTTTGAGGATATTTCGAATTTGGGTAAGATCGAAGCGGAGCCTTGATTTATTTATGGCGTTGTAGGCATCCATTGGGCAAAGATCCAAGGTTTCTAAATCATGGTCTTCCATGATCATAAGAAGAATACCGGCCAATTCCCTTTCCACCCGGTTCCGGTTATTCTGCACCAGTCTTTTCAAGGCAGGAGTTTCTATTTGATCCGATGTAAACCACATCCTTGTTTGGTGTTTGGAATAGAACTTTCTGTTTTTCAGGAAGTACAGAAAAGCCGGGATTTCTTTGGCCAGGGCTTCCAAAAACCCGATTTGTTCTTTTTTTATTACCGGTACCTGCAAAACCCAGAAGCGGGTTTCGTGGTGGTCTATCTTGATAAAGTTCTCTTCATTGTTACTGCAAAGGATAAATTTGCCAAAGAATTCCACTTCCCGCTTGTCTTTTCCTTTTGCCTCAAGTTTATTGATGTTAGTAGTACTAAGGTATTTTATCCTTTCTGTGAGTTCCTCTTTGTTGAACAGTACTTCATCGATACAGATCAGGAGTTTGTTTGCCCAATCTGAGTTGAACTGACTTGTAAAACTATCGTTAGTAAGATAGGTGAGGTTGTTCTCGAAGATGAGCTTAAGCCATTTTAGGAATGTACTCTTACCTGTGGAACGTTCCCGGGACACCAGGCAGAGAATAGGAAGGATTTGAGTGGGTTTAGTAAATAATAGCTGCAGGTAATCCAGCCCAAGCTCATAATGAGCCCCAAAGATGTGCTTTACAAATTTAAACGATACACCACAATCTCCCTCTTTTATTATGTGGCTGAGCGGCGCATAGGTATTGTAAAAATCATGGAAGGAGGATCTAAAATTCAGATGGTCTGGGATACAGGTGAAGCCATCATATTTCGGAATGGCTGCAAGAAAATTTTTTCCGTGGTCCTGCCGGATCGTTTCAATATTCCATGGCACCAGGGCTTCATTCTCCACACCGGAAATACTTGGAGCATTTACCAGTTTGTAATACTGGGTGCCAACCCGGATGTATGACTTTCTTTTCTCCACCTTTGAATTGTTGGACTCTTTTTGTAGTGACAATTATTCACTTAAATATAATTACAACCTATTGTTTTTTAGGTATTTATACAAAAATAAGATTTAGATACGAATCATTTAGAATGAAGTTGTTTTTAAGTTGATCCTATTTAAAAAATGGTCAAATGACGACAGATAAAGCTTCTTGAAAAAAGGGCGAAATTTTTATTTTTAGAGATTTCAGGAAGAAAAAAGCAGGAAGAGCAAAAATTACGGTAAAATCTAATTCTTGAATTTCATCTTTTTCATGATTTACTTTTTGTATCTCGAGCGTTTTCCATTTTCCCAGAAACGAGTTTCTGCATCTGAACAAGTTCTCCTTTCTCTTTTCATTTACTTCCCGTAGAGCCGTCGCTGTTACCATTTTCCGTTGCCCCATTAGGGAATTTAGAATTAGGATAGGCCGTATTGATATTTTAGTGGAAAGAGCTGGAATTTTATTCAGGCCGGCTAACTTCTAAATTCCGTTGTTTTGCATTAGTATAAATGGTAACAGCGATGGGAGAAGGTGAAAGAATAAGTGAAGAGGCATCTATCATTTACAAATATCAACTGAAATTCAATTAAGCGAACTCGTGGTAGCAGTGGCGAACGGAGTGGACCGACTGGGATTTTCCAGGAGTGAAATGAAGAGAGTTCTGCTGCCATGTGTTCAAGATTATTTCCGAAGCTCTTTTCCCGCAGCACAGCGGAGGGGAATGTGCTGAGGAACATAGGAATTAATTAGTAATTCAGTAAAAGGCTTCTATAGTTATCCTGAATAGGAGATATAAATTATTGTTTATTTTAGCAGACTAACTAAAAATTTTTTCATGAAAAAACTTGTTGAAAATATCCAGACAACCTATGAAACTTTTCAAAAAGAAGCTACTGCACAACTAGAAGACGGAAATAAAAGTGCAGGAACCAGGGCAAGAAAATCTTCCTTGGAATTAGAAAAACTCTTAAAGGAGTTTCGCAAAGTTTCCGTAGCAGAATCAAAAAAATAGAAGTACCTGTTATATGAATGCCCCCATACTTTAGTTGCTGGGGGCATTTCCATAAAGTTTTTAATTAGAAATTCTGCCAGTAGCTAACTGCGTCTTTTGTTCTAGAATTTCCATATCTCTTTCCACTTTTTCATCCAGAACTTTGGCATAAATCTGCGTCGTTTTTAAAGATCTATGCCCTAACATCTTGCCCACGGACTCTATTGGCACACCTTTAGAAAGAGTTACAGTGGTTGCAAAAGTATGACGGGCTAAATGGGTAGTCAGGTTCTTTTTTATTCCGCAGAGGTCAGCTATCTCCTTTAAATATGCATTGGATTTTTGATTTGTCAACACCGGCAGGACCCCTTCCCCCGTTTGAACATAGGGATGTTCCGCATACTTCTCCAGAATAGCTTTCGGAATATCAAGTAGAGGAATACTACTCAATGATTTTGTTTTTTGTCGCTTGGTTTTAATCCATTTTTTGCCGCTAATGTTAACCACTATATCATCTGAAGAAAGTTTTTTTACGTCGGCAAAGGCTAAGCCGGTATAACAGCAAAAAAGAAATATATCCCTCACCAGTTCCAAACGTGGAATATCAAATTCTTTATCAGCAATTTCCTGGAGCTCGGAATCAGTTAAATATTGGCGATCTGAGGTTTTCCAGCTCCCTTTCCAGTGAAAGAATGGATCTTTTTCTATCCATTGATTTGCGAGTGCAATTCGAATGATCTTTTTAAAGTTGACAATATATTTTTGAGCAGTATTGTGGGCGCAATCTTTTTTCGATCTTAAAAAGTGATCAAATCCGGTTATGAATTTATGATCCACATCTTCCACAGGTATATCTCTTCTTTTTCCTCTGGCGGCCAAATAATCTTCAATGTGTTGTTTGCAAGCATTGTATCGTTGTAATGTGCCCTTTGTGAATCCTTTTCCAATTAATAGTTCCATCTGATCATTATGATCCTGGAAAATCTCCAACAGCATATACTGTTTTTCCTTTTTGCCTGAATAAATATCTTTAATAATTGCAGCAGAAATTGGCCTATTCTCTCTCAAAAGACGATCATGAATATCATATAAGGCTGCTCGGATAGACTCCATAAATCTGGAAATAGATTGTGATTCCGCCAAGTTCCCTTTTGCCTTTCCACTTTTACTGTTCCAGTTTTTTAAATGAACTTTTCGGCCCGTACTGAACTCAACCCGACGGCCATGATAGGTAATCCTGGAGTACAACACGGCGAAATCACTAGTTGAAGATCTCCCTTTTTTAGGAAAGAATAGGATGCTTAGTAACTTTGACATAGGTGCGTCTTTTAAAATGCTCCCCTGAAAGGTACTAAATTAGAGAACTAGAAAATGTTAAAGGAACCTCGCAAAGGCTTTGTTAACAATACTTTACAAATAATTCGGTGCGTCTTTTTTAAGAGCAAAAAGACGCACCGAATTGAGCACCAATTAATTGCATTTATTTGCCATTAAATGAAATAATTTAAAAAGAAAAAGCCTCTAAATCATTGATTTAGAGGCTTTTAGCGTGATTTTGGATTTCTCCTAGCGGTCTGGACGAGACTCGAACTCGCGACCCCCTGCGTGACAGGCAGGTATTCTAACCAACTGAACTACCAGACCAATATTTTAAGAACTTGCAATCTTTAAATCGTTACCGTTTCTCAATTGCGAGGGCAAATATACAGCACATTTTAAATTCCACAAACCTTTTTTAAAATTATTTAAAAGTATTTTTTTTCTCCTAAACAAACTTCTGGCGCTCAACCAGATAGGTAGACAAAATTTTATTGAAACTTTCATTGATGTCGGCCGGCACATATTTTATCCCGTACTGTGCACACTTCAGTTTGAGTTGGGCAAAATAAGCATCGACCTGCTGGCGGTAGTTATCCTTCACATTATCAGCATAGAGGTCGATCTTTTCTCCCGTTTCAACATCTGTAAAGCGCCTCGGTTCTTTTCCAAATTCAAAATTGAATTCCTTTGTTTTATCTAGTACATGGAATAACACCAACTCATGTTTATTGTACTTTAAATGCCTCAGTGCCTCAAAAAGCTTCTCTTCCTCCACCTCATCCTGAAACATATCTGTAAAGAAAAAAATGAGGGACCGACGCTTCATTTTCTCTGCGATCTGATGTAAATAGGTGTAGGTTGCCGTCTCTGTGCCTTTTTTCCTCCGGTCAAGGGTCTCTTCCAGCACATTCAAAAGCATCCTGCGGTGCCTTTCGCTGCCCTTTTCGGGAGCGTAATATTCATAGCTATCGCTATAGATGCTAAGTCCCACGGCATCCCGCTGTTTCTTTAAAATTTGCATCAGGCAGGCAGAGGCCAGCACAGAAAAGCCTATCTTATTAAGATCAACGAGACTCTGCCTTCTTTTCTCTGGAAAATGCATGGAAGCTGAATTGTCCAGGATCAAATGACACCGCAGATTTGTTTCCTCCTCATAACGCTTCGTATAGAGCTTATCTGTCTTTGCAAATAACTTCCAGTCTATATGCCTGGTGCTCTCTCCCTGATTGTAGACTTTATGCTCTGCAAATTCGGCAGAGAAGCCATGAAAGGGACTCTTGTGTAAGCCAGATATGAATCCCTCTACCACCTGTCTTGCCAAAAGATCAAGATTGAGGAATCCTCCTGCCTTATGTATCTCCTGTTCTAGTTCCATATGACCATTTTGGTCCCAACAAGTTACTGAATTATATGTATAAAAAAATCCGGAGCATTACCTCCGGATCTTTTATATCTATTTACACCAGATACTACAATAGTTGATCGAGTGCTTCAGCATAGGTATTCTTTGGAGCAACTCCTACCTGTCTTCCAACTACTTCTCCATTCTGGAAGATCAAAACAGTAGGAATATTACGAACACCATATTTTGCAGCGTATTCCTGGTTAGCATCTACATCTAGTTTTCCAACAACCGCTTTCCCTTCATATTCCTTGCTAATGTCATCTATGATAGGTCCAACCATTCTACATGGTCCACACCAGGCTGCCCAAAAGTCAACCATTACAGGTTTGTCACTTTTCAATACTTTTTCTTCAAAAGTTGCATCAGTTATCTCTAAAGCCATAATCTTTTTTTTAGTTCATTTTTTGTTATACGAAATTAGTCAAAATAATCAGATATCCTTACAAGCTCCACATCACATTTGGCTATCTGCATATTACCAGCACCTATAAAAATAAAAGACTCACAACTCTTTAATGTAGGAAATTTCCCTCAATTGATTTAATAGATTTGTCACTTATCGATCCTATTTGCAGCTTCAGCGTTTTGTTAAGGAAAAGCCAAAATAGCTCGCTTTTTATTCTTAACTTTATTAGCGTAAGTAATTCAAAATCACTAAAGTTTCAAACAATTTTACCCCTAAAAAAATTACAATGACAGCACTAGCTCAACTCTGGAAAGACCAAACTTCGGGTTTCTCAATGGTACAAAAGGCTGTAATAGGAATAATCCTTTCCTTTATCCTTTTTACAGCAGTTTTTGCCTTGTTCCTGGTTTACATGGAACTAACAAAGTAGCCCGGATAACAGTTTGAAATATCCGCCTTTTCTGGCGAATGTTTATAAGACCCTTCAAAAACGTCTTTTTTGAAGGGTCTTTTTTTTTAGTTGAGCTTGTACAAAACCTGTTGTTCTTCAAGTGCGTTGAGCAACTCCTGGGATATCCTCACCTTTTGCTTCCTGCTGGGCATATGCAACTTTATCCTTTCCTTCATTTCATACACTACAAAATTCAGC
Source organism: Salinimicrobium aquimaris (assembly GCF_035607535.1). Taxonomy (NCBI): domain Bacteria; kingdom Pseudomonadati; phylum Bacteroidota; class Flavobacteriia; order Flavobacteriales; family Flavobacteriaceae; genus Salinimicrobium; species Salinimicrobium aquimaris. The sequence continues at coordinate 248,654 of NZ_JAYDZX010000002.1, read as the reverse complement.
TTATTATCGCCTTTGTGGCTGCTGAAAATATCCTGAAGTACATTTATTTTATCCTCCTGAAGTTCATCAATGTTTAGCTGAATGGTAAGTTTCTTGGCATAGGCCTCCATTACATCGTGTAACAACTGAATGTTGTTGAACTGTAGCCGGGGATCTCCCTTCTTTCCTGTCTCCCTGTTAGGATAACCTTCTCTTATAAAGACCTTGGCATGAATAAAGGAATTGGGAACCAGGAAATGCCTGTATTTGAGGTACTCCTCCTTAAACATCCTGAATTCGTAGGAATCGGAGTAATCTTCAACTATAAAAGTAGCCCAACCTTGTCCTTGTTTATTCACTCTGTGTTGCACATCACTTATTACCCCTCCAAAAGTGAGTTCTTTGTTCACAGCTTCTTCCAGGTTCTGGAAATCGGCCAGGATTGCATTACAGAAACACTTTAGTTCAGTCTTGAAATCGTCCAGTGGGTGTCCCGAAATATAGATCCCTACAACCTCGCGTTCCCGCTTCAGTTTTTCCATTGTTCCCCACTCTTCACATGGTGGAACTACAGGCTCGGGTATCTGAACCTCACTGGCATCTCCAAACAGGCTCACCTGGGCAGAATTTTCATTCTCCTGAAACTTAGCAGCATACTTCACTACCTTCTCAAGGAAAGTAATTCCGTCGCCTTCATCATGGAAATACTGCGCCCGATGGGTATCTCCAAAACTGTCAAAACCACCTGCCAGCGCCAGATTTTCAAAGGCCTTTTTATTAGCAGCTCTCAAGTCGATCCTTTTAGCCATGTCAAAAATGGATCTGTAAGGACCTTTTTCTTTCCTGTTCTCCACAATGGTTGCAACAGCTCCTGCACCAACTCCTTTAATGGCTCCCATTCCAAACCGTACCGCATTCTCCTTGTTTACCGAGAACTTGTAATAGGATTCATTGACATCGGGCCCAAGTACATTTAGCTTCATTCGCTTACATTCCTCCATAAAGAAGGTCACCTGCTTAATGTCATTCATGTTATTGGAAAGCACCGCCGCCATATATTCAGCTGGATAGTGCGCCTTTAAATAGGCTGTTTGGTACGCGATCCAGGCGTAACAGGTAGAGTGGGATTTGTTGAAGGCATAAGAAGCAAAAGCTTCCCAGTCTTTCCATATCTTTTCCAGAACTTCCCTTGGATGACCGTTTGCTTCTCCTCCATCAAGGAATTTAGGTTTTAATTCTTCCAGCAGCGAGAAGATCTTTTTACCCATAGCCTTTCGCAGTACATCGGCTTCACCTTTGGTAAAGCTGGCAAGTTTCTGGGAAAGCAGCATCACCTGCTCCTGGTAAACTGTAATTCCGTAGGTCTCTTTAAGATATTCCTCCATTGCCGGAAGGTCATAGACGATCTCCTCATCCCCATGCTTACGTGCAATGAAACTTGGGATATATTCCATTGGCCCCGGTCTGTACAACGCATTCATCGCAATAAGATCATCAAAGACCGTAGGTTTGAGGTCTTTCATATGCTTTTGCATTCCGGGGGATTCGTATTGGAATATCCCTACCGTTTCTCCACGTTGGAATAACTTATAGGTTTCTTCATCATCCAGCGGAAAGTTATCGGGATCCAGATCAATGTTGTGACGTCCTTTTACGATCTTAACAGTATCCTTGATTAGCGTAAGGGTCTTCAACCCCAGGAAATCCATTTTTAGGAGACCGGCACTTTCAACAACAGAGTTATCAAATTGGGTAACATAGAGATCTGAGTCTTTGGCTACTGCCACCGGAACGAAGTTGGTGATATCACTGGGAGTAATGATCACCCCACAGGCATGAATCCCGGTGTTTCTCACTGATCCCTCAAGAATACGCGCCTGGTTGACCGTTTGCGCTTCCAGGTCATCTCCTTCAGCAATATTCAAAAGCTCATTGATCTTATCAACTTCCTCACTTCGGAAATTGCTCCTGATGGCCTTCTCATCCATTCCGAAGATCTTGCCCAACTTGGTATTTGGTATAAGCTTCGCAATTCTATCAGCTTCATTTAACGGCAGGTCCAGCACACGTGCCGTGTCCCGAATGGAAGACTTGGCAGCCATGGTGCCATAGGTAATGATCTGGGCAACCTGGCTGGCTCCGTACTTCTCGATAACATAATCCATGACCCGGCTTCGGCCTTCATCATCAAAGTCGATATCAATATCGGGCATACTCACCCTGTCCGGATTCAGGAATCTCTCAAAAAGCAGATCGTACTTGATAGGATCAATGTTTGTAATTCCGAGACAGTAGGCCACCGCACTTCCTGCCGCCGACCCCCTTCCGGGACCTACAGAAACATCCATGTTTCGTGCTTCCCGAATGAAATCTTCCACAATAAGGAAATATCCCGGATATCCCGTATTCTCAATAACAGAGAGTTCAAAGTCAAGACGCTCCTTAATGGCCGGAGTGATCTCGCCATAGCGCTTTTCGGCACCAACATAGGTGATATGTTTGAGATAAGCATTTTCTCCACGTTTCCCGCCGTCTTCAGCATCTTCGGGCACAATGAATTCTTCAGGAATAGTAAAAGCGGGAAGTAATACATCACGGGCCAGCTCATAAGGTTCGATCTTATCAACTACTTCCTGCACATTTGAAATAGCTTCCGGCAGGTCCTTGAACAGCGCTTTCATCTCCTCGCCGCTCTTGAAGTAGTATTCATTGTTAGGCAATCCATACCTGTAACCACGACCTCTACCAATTGGCGTGGCCTGCTTCTCCCCGTCCTTAACACACAGGAGAATATCATGCGCATTGGCATCTTCCTGAGCGCAGTAATAGGTGTTATTGGTAGCAACTAACTTGACCTCATGTTTTTTGGCCAATTCCACCAGCACAGGATTAACCCGGTTCTCATCTTCCTGGTTATGGCGCATGATCTCTACATACAGATCCTCCCCAAACTGTTCTTTCCACCATAAAAGGGCTTCTTCGGCCTGGTTTTCACCAACATTCAGGATCTTCCCCGGCACTTCCCCATAGAGATTTCCGGTAAGCACAATGATATCTTCCTTATACTGCTGTATCACCTCCCGATCTATCCTTGGAACATAATAAAATCCTTCAGTGTAAGCGATGGAAGACATTTTTGCGAGGTTGTGGTACCCTTTTTTGTTCTTGGCTAGAAGAACAATCTGGTAGCCGTTATCTTTCCTGCTCTTGTCTTTCCGGTTTTCACAAACGAAGAACTCACAACCTACAATAGCTTTAAGTTCACGCGCAGTGGCAGGTTCCCCATTTTCGGCTGCAGCCGTATTTTTTGCTTTTACACCTTTGTTAAAAGCACCTACTTCTTTTACAAAGTGAAAAGCACCCATCATATTGGCATGATCGGTCAAAGCTACTGCCGGCATATTTTGGCTAGCAGCAGCATTCACAAGATCCTTTATACTTATAGTTGACTGTAAAATCGAAAACTGGCTGTGATTATGAAGGTGTGAAAAAGCAACTTCATCGAGTTTCTCCAGGTTTTCCTTTATCTCTGAAGATGAGATCCCTTTATCTTCTTTCTTCTGAAGTCTTTTCCTTATTTCTTCTGAAGCTTTCTTCAGGTTAATGTGCTTTAAACCTATAAGCTGAATAGGCTGCGGATTTGCTTCTGAAAAATTCTCGAAATAACCTGGCTCAACATCCAGTTCTTCCGAAGTGAATACTCTTTTCCTGATGAGCTCCAGGAAACAACGGGTAGTAGCTTCCACATCGGCTGTTGCGTTGTGAGCTTCAGCAAAAGGTTCGTGAAACAGGAATTCGTGCAACTCAGTGAGAGTAGGAAGTTTGAATTTTCCTCCCCTTCCGCCGGGAATGCAGCATAATTGTGCCGTTACTTCGGTACAGGTATCAAGCACAGGGAGCTCCAGCAACTTGTTCTCCATTTGGAGCCTGTGGAATTCGGCTCCCATGATATTAACATCAAACCCAACATTCTGTCCCACCACAAATTTGGAGCGGGAAAGTGCTATATTGAATTTTTCCAGAACTTCCTTTAAGCTTACGCCGTCTTCCTGCGCCAGTTCTGTCGAGATGCCGTGCACCTTCTCGGCGTCATAAGGTATGTTGAAACCTTCGGGCTGCACCAAATAATCCTGATGCTCAACCACCCGGCCCAATTCATCGTGTAACTGCCAGGCGATCTGTATACATCTTGGCCAGTTATCACTATCTGTGAGAGGAGCATCCCAGCGCTTGGGAAGACCGGTGGTTTCAGTATCAAAAATAAGGTACATAAAATGCGATTTTTAGAGGCTTTTTAGCTGATTCTTAGCACCAACCAAAAATTTTGAGGCAAAATTGAAAGGGTAAAAATAAGTATAATTTGACGTACCCGCAGGGAAAGTTTTCAGGAATTATTAACGATAAAACCTCTCAAAAGGGGCCTTTTTTGAACATAAAAAAACCCGGAGTTTTAATCCGGGTACATATTTCCATTCTAAACTTTTACTAATCAAAAGCATCTTCCAGGTCTTTTACCTGTTTGAAAGTGCGCTCAATTGCATTTCGCTGCTTAATAAGCAGGTTTGCAGTAGAAGGTGCAAATCCATTTTCCTCGATGATCTTGTTGTAATCTTCTACAGCTGTTTTTTCACCTCGCACCGCTTCTTCCAGTATCGCCTCCTCATTGTCTGAAGAAAACGCACTCTTAAGATCCATCCAGGCCCGGTGAGCATCTCCGGCAACGCTGGTTCCCTTGTCGGGTGACTCGCCGAGGTTCTTTATTTCTGTCTTTAATTCGTGGCCAAAATCATAGCGCTCTTTGGCTTTGGCTTGAAAAAATTCTTTTAACCGCGGATTTTTCACATCATCGGCAGCATTTTGAAATCCTTTTTCAGAGTCATAGTTCTTTTCCAGAAGCTCATTTAGCTTTGCAGCAAGATCTTTTGTAGTGTTCATATTTCAATTTTTTATAGTTAGCAATTTTTTTTTACTTCTAAAGATAAGGACAAGAATGAGGCTAACCCAATGTTTAACAGGGTTTAGCACTCATTAACTTTGTTTAAAAACAGATAATCTTAAAGGATTAGCCAACCCTGAAGTTTTTTCACTAACTACCTAATATACAATCGAAAATAATAGTATCTTTGCCCCCTCATTAATAACCGGGGTCGGGAACCCCACAAATTAATTTTTATGCCTGTAAAGATTAGATTACAAAGACACGGTAAAAAAGGAAAGCCTTTTTTCTGGATCGTTGCTGCGGATTCACGCGCAAAAAGAGATGGTAAATTTCTAGAGAAATTAGGGATCTACAATCCAACCACAAACCCTGCTACTATCGAGATTGATGTTGACAGTTCTGTAAAATGGTTACAGAACGGTGCACAGCCAACAGATACTGCAAGGGCAATCCTTTCTTACAAAGGTGTACTTCTAAAGAATCACCTTGTCGGTGGTGTTAGAAAAGGCGCTTTGACCGAGGAGCAAGCAGAGGAGAAATTCAACGCATGGGTATCGGAAAAAGAAGGTAAAGTAGAAGCTAAAAAAGAGAACTTAAGCAAAGAGCAGGAAGCTGCTAAAGCGAAAGCTCTTGAAGCTGAAAAAGAAGTCAACGCAAAGCGCGAAGCTGAAGCTGCTGCCGCTGCACAACCTGAAGTTGAGGAAACTACCGAAGACCAGGAAGCTGCTGCTGCAAACGAAGTGGATGACGCAACTGCGGCTGAAGCAAACGCTGAAGAAAAACAAGACCAGAGCGGGTCTTAAATTTTCATTCTAACGAGCAATGACAAAGGAAGAGTGTTTCTATCTTGGCAGGATCGTTAGTAAATTCAGTTTTAAGGGAGAGGTATTGATCAAACTCGATACCGACGAACCCGAAAGTTATTTAGAAATGGAATCAGTTTTTGTCGAATACGACAATAATCTGGTTCCATTTTTTATTGAAAGAAGCTCCCTTCAAAAAAGTAATCTGCTTCGGGTGAAATTTGAAGAGGTAGATTCTGAAGAAGATGCAGAAGATCTTATGAAATGCGATCTTTATCTGCCGCTCAATCTGCTGCCCGAGCTCAATGAAGATCAGTTCTACTTCCACGAAATCATTGGTTTTACCGTTGAAGATGCAAATTACGGCACAGTTGGCACCCTCACCGGCATCAACGACACTACTTCACAAGCGCTTTTTGAGATCGAAAAAGACGGTAAAGAGGTACTTATCCCCATGAACGACCAGTTCCTGGAAAAAGTGGATAAGAAAAATAAAGTCATTTACGTAAAGACGCCCGAAGGGCTGATCGATCTATATCTCTAAAATTCAAAGTCCAGGGATCTGATATCCAGGCTTTATTTTATCCTTACAAAAATTTCAATTCACTTCACTCGGCTGATTCCCAGTTTGTTATATTAAATAGATTCTCTATATTTGTATCTATCCCTACACAGTCCCTCCATTTCTATTGGTTAAACCAAAATCTAGAGATATGAAAAAATGGATTTGCATTATTTTTATTGCATGTGTAGGAGTGGCATCGTGCGAAAAAGAAAATCCGGAGGAACTGCTGGAACCGGAAGATCTATTAGCATCATCGGAATATTTTCGCGCTACGATTGATGGCCGTTCTTTTGAAGTTAAAGATCCTGAAACTATGGGAGGTAGAATTTATCCGAGCCCGCAATCTGGAATTATCACCTTAGACTTCTACGGAGGCATCGAAGATGAGGAAAATTTTGAAGCCCTGGACTTTAAGATCTGTTACTTTGATGGACCCGGAACATATTATACGGGAACTACTTCATCTGTTAGCTGGGCAGATTATTACCACAATTTGGATGCCTGGTATAATGATTACACTCTTGAAGATCCAGGAACTGTGATTGTCACTGAACATACTGAAAAGTTTGTAGAGGGTACTTTTGAATTCAACGCTTATAATTATGATGATGAATCTTATGTACACGTTGTGGGAGAATTTAAAGTACTGCTGGAAGAGTGATTGCCAGAGGTAATTTTGAAATCAAAACAGTTTTAAATTAAAGGGTTTACTATTTTTGAACGCCAGAAAATCTAAAAATGGGTTCTCCTTTTAATTTTAAATATTTTTCAGTAGAGCAAGACCGCACCGCCATGAAAATCGGCACCGACGGGGTATTATTGGGAGCGTGGGCTTCTCTTGATCACGAACCATTCTCTATTCTGGACATTGGCACCGGCACCGGACTAATTGCTTTGATGCTTGCACAACGAAGCACTGCAGAACTTATTGATGCTCTTGAAATAGACGAAGATGCTTATGAGCAGGCGGTAGAAAACTTTGAGAACAGCGATTGGGGCGACAGGCTCTTTTGCTATCATGCAGCTTTTGACGAGTTTGTCGAAGAGATGCAGGAAGAAGGAATGGAAGAAGAGGAGAAATATGAGCTGATTATTTCCAATCCGCCGTTTTATTCTGCCGATTATTCTTCGGGGGATGCGAAGCGGGATCAGGCGCGATTTGCAGAAGCCCTTCCTTTCGAGGAGCTTTTACAAGGAGTTTCCCTACTCCTGTCAAAAAGAGGAAAATTCGCAGTTGTTATTCCGGCTTCCGAAGAGGAGCATTTCTTAAAGATCGGGAAACAATATGCTCTTCTGCCCCAGCGAATCACACGGGTAAAAGGAACTCCGAGTTCTCCCGTAAAAAGATCTCTGCTGGAAATGTCATTTTTGGAATCTCAGTTAATCGAAGATGAACTGGTGATCGAGACTGCACGACATCAATATACTCCTGAATACATTGAGCTCGTAAAGGATTTTTATTTGAAGATGTAGATCAATTCCAGAACCCGAAGGGTTCAAATCTTTATAGAAAAAATTCCAGTTAAACATACGACCCTGACGGGGTCGAACGAATTCTATCTATTTAAATGATCTATAAACATGTCATCCCTTCGGGATGAATTCCCAGGATTTCAAATGTTTTATTTTAGATTATAATATCTTTAGAACAACAAACCTAAAATGGGAGCTGGAACATTTTCTCAGATCTATATTCAAGTTGTCTTTGCAGTTAAAAACCGCCAAAGCCTGATTCATCCCGACTGGGAAGTAAAGCTTTATCAATACATCGCAGGTATTATAAGAAATAAGGATCAAAAACTTTTGGCAATAAACGGTATGCCTGATCATGTACATCTCCTGGTAGGACTAAGACCTTCCTGTCGTTTATCAGATCTGGTAAGAGAAATTAAAAAATCCTCCAATGCCTGGATTAATGAGAAAGACTTTAGCAAGTACAAATTTGAATGGCAGGAAGGATATGGGGCCTTTTCTTATGGGCATTCATCATTAGACGACGTAATAAAGTATATCGGCAGGCAAAAGGAGCATCATATGAAAAAAACATTTCAAGAAGAATACGTTGAGTTTTTGAAGAAATATGACGTGCCATATAAGCAGGAATATCTTTTTAAAAGGGTTTAATATAATAGGAGAAAAACTAAACCGTTATTTCCCGGGCATTTAACTCTTTATTCCCCCCCCCGTGGATTTTCTGTAGTAAAACTCATTAGCTTTCCCACTTGCCCCTAAGATCTGTTTACTTAAATTTACTCTTCCAGACAAACAAATAAACCAACAATGAAAGCAGACCAATTTCAGGCTCCAGATTATTACAATCTTGACGACTTACTCAGTGACGAACATAAAATGGTACGGGATGCTTCCCGGGAATGGGTGAAACGTGAAGTATCTCCTATAATAGAAGAAGCGGCTCAAAAAGCCGAATTTCCAAAGCAATTAATAAATGGTCTCGCAGAGATTGGTGCTTTTGGCCCATACATTCCGGAAGAATACGGCGGCGCCGGACTGGACCAGATCTCTTACGGACTCATCATGCAGGAAATTGAGCGTGGTGACAGCGGTGTACGTTCTACAGCATCTGTCCAGTCATCATTAGTGATGTATCCTATTTATAAGTATGGTACTGAAGACCAAAAGAAGAAATTCCTTCCGAAGCTGGCTTCAGGAGAAATGATGGGTTGCTTTGGATTGACTGAACCCGATCACGGTTCCAATCCCGGGGGAATGACCACTAACTTTAAAGATAAGGGAGATCATTACCTGCTTAACGGCGCAAAAATGTGGATCTCTAATGCCCCTTTTGCCGATATTGCAATTGTATGGGCAAAGAACGAAGAAGGTCGCATTCACGGCCTCATAGTGGAACGTGGAATGGAGGGTTTTACCACTCCTGAAACCCACAACAAATGGTCGCTGCGGGCAAGTGCAACCGGGGAACTTGTATTTAATAACGTCAAAGTTCCCAAGGAAAACCTCATGCCCGAAAAAAGCGGATTGGGAGCTCCTCTTGGCTGTCTTGACTCAGCCCGTTACGGCATCGCCTGGGGCGCAATTGGTGCTGCGATGGACTGCTATGACACTGCCTTACGCTATGCTAAAGAACGCGAACAATTCGGGAAGCCCATAGCTAGTTTCCAGCTGCAGCAAAAGAAACTCGCCGAAATGATTACCGAGATCACTAAGGCGCAGCTGCTTGCCTGGAGATTGGGAGTGATGAGAAATGAAGGCACTGCCACCTCTGCGCAGATCTCCATGGCGAAAAGAAACAACGTAGCCATGGCTATAAACATCGCCCGGGAAGCCAGGCAAATATTAGGAGGTATGGGAATTACCGGCGAATACAGCATTATGCGTCATTCCATGAATCTCGAGAGCGTGATCACTTATGAAGGGACTCATGATATTCACTTGTTGATCACCGGCTTGGATATTACAGGGATACCGGCTTTTCAATAAAAAGCATATAACCTCTCAGGTTTCTCTGAGATCTAATAAAATTTAAATATCTAAGTCAAAACAAGGGCAGCGTTTACAGCGTTTGCCCTTTTTATATTTTTCACAGCATACGCTTTTAAGCTCAACCGGCTTTTTGGAGATCACTCCGTCCAGCTTAAGATAGTCTTTTGACTTGTTTGAATAAAAAACGATCACATTGAGGTTCATTCTGCGTTTTGTTTACTTTTCCCCCAAAAAGGGCAAAAACTGAACCTTTTTTGAAGATCAGTCGGCGTTATAGGGAGCAATTTTAATTTCCAGGCCTTCAAGTTCTTTTACGATAGGAATCTGGCAGCTTAAGCGACTGTTTTCCTGCACAAAGAATGCCTGGTCCAGCATATCTTCCTCCTCATACGATTTCTCGGGAAGCAAATGATCTTTATTGAGCATATAACACTGGCAGGAAGCACACATGGCCATTCCGCCACAAATACCAATAGTACCTTCGGGAGCAAGTTCGTGGGTGCGGATCACCTCCATAAGGTTCATGTTCATATCTGTAGGTGCATCTACAAGATGCGCCTCTCCTTCGCGGTCAATAATGGTGATCTTTATATCTGACATTTCTTTCAAAAATTAAACCTCACAGGTTTTTGAAACCTGTGAGGTTTGGATTAGTTTGAAACTAATTTATACTTTTTACTACTTCTCTTTTCGCTTCCTTCTTACTGCCATCAAAACCATTCACTCCGCTTACAGTCGTGTATTTCATGACATATTTCTTATCGGGGAAGATGCGTTGGTATGCACTTTGGCACATGATCGCTGCCTCGTGGAAGCCACAAAGGATCAACTTTAGCTTTCCGGGATAAGTATTGACGTCACCAATAGCGTAGATCCCGGGAACGTTTGTTTGATAGTCATAGCTGTTATCGACCTTGATCGCATTCTTTTCGATCTCTAACCCCCAGTTGGCAATAGGTCCAAGCTTTGGGGAAAGTCCGAAGAGCGGAATAAAATAATCTGTATCCTTAACTTCTTCTTCGGAAGCTTCACCTTTGTGACGGATCACTACAGATTCCAGTGCTCCTTCCCCTTTCAGGCCTACTACTTCTGCTTCGGTAATAAGATTGATCTTTCCGATTTTTGAAAGTTCTGAAACTTTCTCTACGGAATCCAGTGCGCCCCGGAATTCGTTTCTCCTGTGAACAAGAGATACTTCCGAAGCAACTTCAGAAAGATAAATAGCCCAGTCAAGAGCTGAATCTCCTCCCCCGGCAATCACCACGCGTTTGCCACGGTAATCTTCGGGCTCCTTGATCATGTAAGCCACGCCATTATTCTCATACTTCGAAATATTAGGAATAGGTGGTTTACGAGGTTCGAAACTACCGAGTCCGCCGGCAATCACTACCACCGGTGCGTGGTGTTGGGTTCCTTCACTGGTTGTAACGATAAAGGATCCATCATCCAGTTTTTCAATGGTCTCTGCCCTTTCCCCCAAGGTGAAACCGGGTTCAAAGGGTCTTATCTGCTCCATGAGATTATCGACCAGATCGCCGGCAAGAATCTCGGGGAACGCGGGGATATCATAGATGGGTTTTTTAGGATAGATCTCTGAGCACTGACCTCCCGGCTGCGGCAAAGCATCTATCAAATGACATTTTAACTTTAATAATCCTGCTTCAAATACGGCAAAAAGGCCCGTAGGCCCAGCGCCGATGATCAACATATCTGTTTTAATCATTTCGTCTCGTTTTGTGAAGTGCCGAAAATGCTATTTTTCGATGTTCAGCACTTTTTCGATTTGAGGCACATATCTTTTTATGGTCATTTCAACGCCCGACTTTAAAGTCATGGTGTTGACGCTACAACCTACACAGGCTCCCTGCAACTGTACCTTTACCAGCCTATCGTCATCTTCAATGCTAATGAGGGAAATATCTCCCCCATCGTTCTTTAAGAAAGGCCTTATTTCTTCCAGAGCCCTCTCTACGTTTAATCTAACTTCTTCGCTTGTCATGACTATTTATTAACTGCACTACAGCCAGCCATAGTGGTGATTTTTATTGCCTCTGTTGGTGGTAAACTGCTGTTTCGGTTTACAGTTTCCTGAACCACATTCTGCGTGAGAGTTTCAAAGGCCCTGGAGAGCGGCGTGTTTTCCTGCAATGCTGCCGGATGTCCAATATCTCCCGCTTCCCTGATACTCTGCACCAGTGGAATTTGCCCTAAAAATGGCACCTGTAGGTCTTCGGCCAGCATCTTTGCGCCTTCCCTTCCAAAAATGTAATATTTATTATCGGGTAATTCTTCGGGAGTAAAATATGCCATGTTCTCTATGATCCCCAGTACAGGTACATTGATACTCTCCTGCTGGAACATTGCCACTCCCTTGCGTGCATCGGCAAGCGCTACATTTTGAGGCGTACTTACCACTACAGCTCCTGTCAAAGGCAGAGACTGCATGATCGAAAGGTGAATATCACCGGTTCCGGGTGGAAGATCTACCAAAAGAAAATCAAGTTCTCCCCAGGCAGCATCAAAGATCATTTGATTCAAAGCCTTTGCAGCCATAGGTCCTCTCCAGATCACCGCCTGGTTTGGCTGAGTAAAGAAACCGATCGAAAGTAATTTCACTCCGTGATTTTCAATAGGTTTCATCTTGGATTTCCCGTCGACATTGACAGAAAGAGGTTTTTCTGCCTGCACATCAAACATCATTGGCATAGAAGGCCCGTAAATATCTGAATCCAGAAGACCAACCTTAAATCCCATTTTTGCGAGACTAACAGCAAGATTGGCAGTCACAGTAGACTTTCCTACCCCACCTTTTCCGGAGGCAACAGCCACTATATTCTTAATGCCCGGTATTGCTTTTCCTTTGATCTCGGTTTTCTCGGGCGCCTGAACTTTAATGTTCACCTTTACTTTTATCTTCTGGTGGACGTGTTCATGGATCGCCTTCATCACGTCAACCTCTGCCCGTTTCTTGATGTGCAGCGCAGGCGTGGTGAGCAAAAGATCCACCACAACCTCATCTCCAAAGGTCATAATGTTCTGCACGGCGCCACTCTCTACCATGTTCTTTCCCTCTCCTGAAACCGAAATGGTCTCAAGAGCATTCAATATATCTTTTCTGTTAAGTTTCATGCTGTTATCATCGATAATTTAGAACCTTATGTAGATTCATTCTAAACGCAAATATAAAGCGAAAACCTAAGATAACGAAGTTATTACCCAATTTTGATGATTGATAAAAACAATGCTGAGATAAGCTAGAGTTCTTTATTTGGATCCCAGAATAATTCTTTGAAATGTACCACCTTATCATCCTTTACTTCCACTCCTTCGGCCTGGAGCATTTGCTCCATTACGCGGGTACCGGGAAAATGATGTTTACCGGTTAACAAGCCATTCCTGTTAACCACTCTCTGTGCAGGAATATCCTCCATCTTGGAAGCATTGTTCATTGCCCAACCTACCATTCTTGAACTTCCGGCAGCACCGAGAAAACGTGCTATAGCCCCGTAACTGGTCACTCTTCCCGGCGGTATTTGCCTCACCACCTCATATACCCGTGCAAAAAAGGAATCTTTAGCCATTATTGAGAAAAGATCCTAATAAAAGTGATAACAACGAGGATAAGCATAAGGGCCGCCATAAAGTAGTTCGAGTACCTGGCAAAATAGGTTCCTTCAGCTTCAATTTTTGCGAAGAAAAGAGCATATAAATATAGGGTAGTGAAAGTACCAAGAGAAGCTGCAAGGACGAAGGCGGTATTGTTCAGGAGGTGGTACTCAATATCGCCATGAACGTTCAAGGCAGCAGCAAGGGCGACAAAAAAAGGAATGGGAAAAATATTAAGCACTCCTATCATCATACCTTTTAGAATACTTCTAAAGCCGGAAGTCGGGGTGACTTCTACCTCCTTTCTCTTGCGCTGGGCCATCAACAGAAAATAGAACATCATGATCAAAAAGATCACCAGCCCTGCGCGTAGAAGCACATTATTGATATAAGTATTGTCAAAGATATACCTGGCGAGCATGATCGCCAGGGCAGCCTGGAGTAGTACGATAAAGGAAGCCCCAAAGGCCATATAAATCCCATTCTTCTTACCTCTTTTAACACAGGTTTTGGCCACACTCATGTTCACGAGACCCGGGGGAACCACACCCAGTAAAGCTGCAAAATAGGTAATAAGGAAAATTTTAGTTTCCTCCAAAGGCGATTATTTTATCCTAAACTGTACGTAAGTTATAGGTTTTCCCTGTTCAAGATACTGTTTTTCGTAAAAAGTCTGTATGCCGGTCACTTCTTTTGGAGAATAGTCATTTTTGTAGACATTGTGATTGGCCTGTATAACCTCATGACCTTCGCCGTGGAGGAGTCCCAGAGTGTAACCGTGCATGAACTCACTGTCGGTCTTGAGATTGACCAATCCCTGAGGTTTCAGGATCTTTTTGTATTTCTGCAGGAATTCAGAATTGGTCATGCGATGTTTGGTCCTTTTGTATTTAATCTGAGGATCGGGAAACGTGATCCAGATCTCGTCAACTTCTTGCTCTGCAAACAGAAGATCTATAAGCTCTATCTGACTTCTCAAAAAAGCCACATTTTGAAGCCCTTCTTCCAAAGCTGTTTTTGCTCCTCTCCAAAAGCGCGCACCTTTTATGTCAATTCCAATAAAGTTCTTTTCGGGATAGGCCTCGGCAAGGCCTACACTGTATTCTCCTTTACCACAGCCGAGTTCCAGGACGAGAGGTTTTTCATTCTTAAAGAAGTGACTTCCCCATTTGCCCCTGTACTCAAAGTTCCCTTCCAGGATCTCTTCCCTTTGCGGCTGAATCACATTGGAAAAAGTTTCATTTTCTCTAAACCTCTTTAACTTATTCTTACTTCCCACCTGAAAAAATAATATTTTGGTAAAAATAAATAAAATCCCCCACAGCCTTTTCAATTATATTTGTTTAATGCGAAGTAGAAGGATTCTGGTTGCCCCGATCAACTGGGGGTTAGGACATGCCACGCGCTGTATTCCACTGATAAAAAAGCTGGAAGAAAAGGGTTTTACTCCTATCATAGCTTCAGATGGAGCAGCACTTGAACTTCTAAAGAAGGAATTTCCACATCTTAAAGCATTCGAACTTCCTTCCTACAATATCACGTATACCAGCCGCGGAAGTTTGCTCAAATGGAAACTTCTACTTGACAGTCCGCACATTTTAAAGAACATCAAAAAGGAAAAGAAAGCTACCCGCGCCCTTGTGGAGAAACTGAATCTTCACGGAATAATTTCTGATAGTCGGTTTGGGGTGCGGTACAAGCATCTTCCCAATGTCTTTATAACTCATCAACTTAATGTACTTTCGGGTAACACTACTTTTTTAAGCAGCAGGATACACCAGGAGTACATTAGGAAATATGATGAATGCTGGGTGCCCGATGCTCCCAAAAGACCCAACCTCAGCGGATTTTTAGGACACCTGAAGAAGGCTGGGGAGAACGTTCAATATCTCGGAATTTTGAGTCGCTTTGAAAAGAATGACCTGGAGAGGAAATATCATTATATGGTTTTACTTTCGGGTCCCGAGCCACAAAGGGGACTACTGGAGAAGATCCTCCTTTCCCGGTTAAAAAGCTCCACGAAAAAGATCCTGTTCGTGCGTGGTGTTATCGATGACCAACCATTTGAACAATCGACTCCTAATATTGAGGTTAAAAATTACCTTTTTGGAAAAGAGCTTGAGCACGCATTAAACAGCAGTGAAATCATCATTGCACGTTCGGGCTATACCACCCTTATGGATCTTGCAAAGCTCGAAAAAAAGGCTTTTTTTATACCCACTCCTGGGCAATTTGAGCAGGAATATCTCGCAGAAAGAATGATGAAATTGGGATTTGCACCTTACTGTGATCAAAGATATTTCAGTTTAAAAAAACTGGAAACAGGGGAAAATTATTCAGGATTAAGAGACCCTGGTTTCGTTTGTGACTACTCTCGACTTTTTAGCCTTTTTCAAAGTAAATGAAAACTCACTGCCAACTCCAAAAGTGCTTTCAACGAAAATTTTCTCTTTGTGAGCTTCCAGTAAATGTTTGACTATAGCCAACCCCAAACCTGAACCTCCTTCTTTTCGCGATCCACTCTTGTCGACCCTGTAGAACCTCTCAAACAGTCTGGGAATATGCTGTTTTTGAATACCTTCTCCATTATCGCTCACCCTAATGATGATCTTCCTCTTAGAATGTTCTTCAATAGATACTTCTGTCGTACCGTCATTCTTTCCATACTTGATGGAATTCACCAGCAGGTTGGTCACTACTTGCTGAATTCTTTCTTTATCGGCCTTTACATAAATAGGAGCATACGTAGTTTCAAAAAGCAGGCTAATATTTTTCTTTGCTGCTTTCATTTCCAAAAGATCGAAAACATTCTGGACCAACTCAACAATATCAAAAACCTCCCGGTTGAGCCGTAGATCTCCCGTTTCCAGTTTGGTGATCATATCCAGGTCCTGCACTATATACACCAGTCTCTCTACACCTTTTGCTGCACGGGTAAGATATTGTTTTCTCACCGCCTTGTCTTTCATAGCCCCATCCAGCAAAGTTTCTATATAGCCCTGTACTGTAAAAAGCGGAGTTTTTAATTCGTGGGAAATATTACCCATGAATTCCTTGCGATAGGAGTCCCGAACCTTTAGAGCCTCTATTTCAAGTTTCTTCCCCTCAGCAAACTTTTGCACTTCCTGGGACAAGGTAGCCATGTCTGTAGTAACCTGTTCAGGATTTAAAGGAGAAGCACTCAGCATACTCACATTTTCATAGATCTTCTTGATCTTTTTGTAAATGAAGACCTCTACCCTGTATTGAATGATCAAGAAAGCAAAAACAAAACAGCATATCGCGTAGATCAACAGTGCCCACTCTGAATACGCATCATGAATAACAAGAAAAACAGCCGAAACTCCGGTAAGGAAGAGACTGATATAGATGGAAGTCTTTATCGCAAATTTGTATGAGCGCCTAAACGTTTTTGCCATTACTCTACAAACTTATAGCCTACTCCTTTTATTGTCTGAATACTTTCATCACCTATTTTTTCCCTTAATTTCCTGATGTGAACATCTATCGTTCTACCTCCTACCACAACTTCATTTCCCCATACCCTTTCCAGGATCTCATCACGCTGAAAGACACGGCCGGGCTGAGAAGCCAATAGATACAGGAGCTCAAATTCCTTTCGGGGTAAAGAGATCAGATCTTCTCCCCTCGTTACTTTATACTCCTCCCGATTTATCTCGAGATTCCCTGCTGTGATCACTTCAGATCGCCTCGTGGAATCATCATTAAGACGTCTCAATAGAGCCTTTACTTTACTGATGAGCACCTTCGGCTTGATAGGTTTGGTAATATAATCATCTGCACCTGCATCAAAACCTGCCATTTGAGAATAATCTTCTCCCCTTGCCGTCAAAAAGGTGATCAAGGTATCAGCGAGGTCAGGATCCTTCCGCATTTGGATACAGGTCTCTATCCCATCCATTTCGGGCATCATAACATCCAGGATAATAAGATGGGGATTGTGTTTTTTGGCAGCCTTTAATGCTTTAAGACCGTTTTCGGCAGTGGCTACTTTGTAGCCTTCAGCTGTTAAGTTGTATCTGATGATCTCTATAATGTCGGGTTCATCGTCTACCAATAGGATGCAGATGTCATTTTTTCTCATGCTACTATAGCTGTTTCAGTAAATTTACTGTAAAAATATAGATTATAATGAAGTGCCAATTGCTCTAAACTTTTAGTAACCTTAAGCTAACCTTAAGGTTACATACCAGCTTTTTGAATGCTAAAAGAAGATTATAAAAGAATACCAGGAGAATATTTTTGAACACGAAGAGGAAATAGTAAGGAAAGGCACAGCTAAAACAGGGACAAAAAAAGGTTGCCTGGCCAAGGCAACCCTTCATACATCTAAATCGACAAAAACTAAGATAATATGAATTTCTCAATGCACATTAAGAAGTTCAAAAATGGCATTTTTGGCGGTTCGGTATGTAAAGCTAAGATTACTAAACTTTTAAATTAAACGACATAAAAGGAGAATGCGGTTTAGATGTCACCAATCCAGACTAATTTCATTCCTTCCTTTTCAATTTCTTCAGCAACTCAAACGAGCTGACATAACAAATCTTCTCTTTTCACTTTTCCTCAAGGACCACCATACGGTAGCTTCTGTTGCCGGGCCTTTCATGATCCTGATTAGTAGCCTGCCAAAAACGGAACTAGTCGCTTACCGCCAGCTTAAATAGAACAAGTTTCTTCCCTGAAAGTTCATATAATAAGGTCGTCATCTACTCTTAATATTAAGCTAACCTAGTAGTGATAGTTCTTTAATCTCAGCTTAACGGTGCATTTACATTGCTCCGTTTTCTTTGCCGCATTCAAACTCGACAAAATGAGATATCTATTGACTTTTGCTATAACAGCTCTTTTAACCATGGCTGTTCACTCCCAGGAAACAGAAACCGGCACCATAGCAGGTAAAATTGCCGACAAAGAAATGCGGGGAGCACCTCTCCCTTTTGCTAATGTCTTGATTAAAGGAAGTGATAAAGGCACTACAACTAATCTGGAAGGATTGTTTCAAATTGACGATTTACGCCCCGGCTCATATTTCCTAATTTTAAGCTTTGTAGGATACGAACAGGTAGAGATACCGGTAAGTGTTGAGCCAGGAAGAGTAACAGAAATACATGCAGAGCTTGGTGCCAGTGCCGCCAGCTTAGATGAAGTAGTAATTTCAACCGTTTCCCGAAAAGATTCTGAAGTAGCATTATTACTGGAACAGAAAAGGGCAATAGAAATTAAGGAAAGCATTGGAGCCAGGGAATTAGCTAAACTGGGGATCTCCGATGCTGCCAAAGCTACCACCCGACTCCCGGGGGTAACCAGCAGTGAAGCATCGGGTGATATTTTCGTCAGGGGCCTTGGAGACCGGTATTTATATACTACTCTTAACGGTCTTCCTATTCCTTCAGACGATGTTGAACGAAAGAACATTGATCTGGAGCTGTTTTCTACAGGAATAATTCAGAGTGTTGCCATAAGTAAAACCTACTCTTCCAGTATTTCGGCTGATCAGGCTTCAGGAAATATTAATATTTCTACACGAGAACTGGCAGGAGCTAATGAACTGAGTTTCGGAGCAGGTGCAGGAATAAACACCAACGTTGCCCGGGAGGGTATCTTTGACAACTTCAAAGTCTCTCCAAACATGCAAAATGTGGATCTCGGTTTTTACACCGGAGGAAAGGCTTCAGAATATAAATTGATCTTCCAGGACTGGAAACCGGGTACTGCAGAGCTCCCGATGAATTACAAGTACAACCTTACGGCCGGAAAAAGGTTCGGCCAAAACTTTGAAGTCCTGTTTACTGCCTCTCAGGATGTAGATTATCAATATACCGAAGGAGTTTTCCGGGAGTTTCGTGCCAACTTCATTACAGATACTATCACAGATGCTTCGGTTTATTCCAGGACCATCAATACTACCGGTCTCGCCACTGTTGCTTATGAATTCAATGCGAACAACAATCTTAGAGCAAACAGCCTTTTGATCAATAAACTTTCAGACAATGTTTATGAAGGCGGAAGGAATCAGGAGGGTTTTATTTTTGAAGAAACAGATCCCAACGACGGCCTTTCACAATTTGTGAGGGATCAAAACACCAGGCAAACCCGACTTTGGGTAAATCAATTAATGGGTGAGCATAGGCTCGGTGACAGAAATGTTCTTGAATGGGCGGCCGGCTTAAACCTTGTAAATGCCGATGAACCTAATCGTATAAGAAATGAGGTCAACTTCAATGATGATGTAGTTTATTTGGGAGACACCGGTGGCTACCAGCAGAGAAAAAGCTATCAGGAGATCGATGATTATGAATTCAACGCCAGGATTCAGGATCAACTGGAAATTTTTACAGCCGAAGAAAGACAGCTTCAAATTGATTTGGGAGGTACCTACAGGTATAAAGAAAGAGACTTTATTTCCCGATTTCTCGGGCTGGAGGAGTTTTCAAACCGAAGCCTTACTCCATCTTCAATAGAAAATCTTACTGAAGTTTTTACTGAAGAAAACATTAACAACGGATCCCTCGAAATAAATAATACCCTCCAGCCCGACAGGTACAGGGGTAATCTGGAATCGGCAGCAGGTTTTGCAAGTCTGAATATTGGCTGGAACAAATTGAATATCAACGCCGGGATGCGTTATCAAAAGGATCAACTGGACGTGGTGTATAATGTGGGGAATATCCCCGGAAGAACCGGAACTTCAGCTTTGTCCTATGACAATCTTTATCCTGCAATAAATCTGCGTTACGCTTTAAGCGACAGGTCAAACCTAAGGATAGCTGCCAGCAAAACCCTCACTTTACCCGAGTTTAAGGAGGTAGCTCCCTTTGAATATGTTTCTCAGACGGGTCAGGTCACCAGAGGTAACCCATCTCTTCTGGCATCTACCAACTACAACCTAGACATCAAGTATGAATTTTTCCCTTCGGCAGGAGAATTATTATCCCTTACCGGTTTTTACAAAAAAATAGAAGATCCTATAAATAAAGTTCAGGACCGGGGTTCTGCAGGAGTCTTCTCTTATTTCAATGCAGGGGAACAAGCAGAGATTTTAGGATTTGAGCTTGAAAGTCGCCTTGAAGTAATTAGAATGGAAGACGGTGCGGCCTATGATTTCAACCTTGATTTTAATGCTTCCCGTATGTGGCATTCACAAGACCTGAAGGAATTGAGAAATGACGACGGCCAGCTGTTACGCACCTTTAGATATAAAGGTTTAACCGAGACCGGCTTACAAGGCGCATCGGACTGGATCTTTAATGGTTCTCTTAACCTGGTAGTGGGAATAGAAAATCCATTTATGGTCAGTCTCATTGCAAATTATGCATCAGACAAGATCTATGCTCTTGGTGCTCCCGAAAGACAGACCGAAAGTGAAACCTTTTACAATGATGCTATTGTTGAAAAAGGTTTTGTAACTCTCAATGCCATGCTTAGGCAGGACCTGGGAGAAAATTGGGAAATCAAGTTTACCGGAAAGAATCTTCTAAACCCACTTATAGAAAGAGTGCAGGATGTGAAGCCCTCTACCACAGGAATAGAAACTACAGAAACCGTTAGATCCTATAGCAGGGGAGCAGTTCTATCGCTGGGAATCAACTATAACTTTTAATCATAAAACCACTTTTTTAAAATTAATCAATTAAACCAGAAACAATGAAAAAAATGACCAAACACCTTGCTGTTCTTTTCTTACTATGTAGCGGCCCGCTATTTACAGGTTGTAGTGAGAATGATGATCCAATAATTGATAACCCGCAAGTTGAGAACCATGAACTTAAGGGAGAACTGGACAAAAATTTGACACTGGACCCGGCTGTTGAATACAAACTTACCGGATCTTTTGAGGTACTTGCCGGTAGCACGTTGACAATTCCCGCAGGAACAAGGATCGTGGCCGAAAAGGGAACAGATGTATATATTGCTGTTCACCAAAATGCCGATATTGTAATTACCGGTACTGAAAGTAATCCGGCAGTAATGACTTCTGCTAATGGAAAGGCCGGAGACTGGGGCGGACTTGTTATCCTGGGAAATGGCGTCACTACCGAAGGTGTTGATGTAACTGCCGAAGTAGGCGGATTCAAATATGGGGGAACAGACAATACCGATAATTCAGGAACCATTGAATATCTTGTTATTGAAGGAGCCGGCGCCCAGATCAATGCTGATTCCCAGTATAACGGTTTAAGCCTTTATGCAGTTGGAAGCGGAACTACAATTCGCAATGTTGCTATTCTTAACGGGGCTGACGACGGAGTGGAATTCTTTGGAGGGGCTGTATCGGCTACAGAACTGTATCTTGAAAACAATGAAGATGACTCTGTTGACTGGACAGAAGGTTGGAATGGAACAATTACCAATGTTTATGTCCTTCACACAATAGAAGGGTTCTCAACCGCAATCGAAGCCGACGGGGTAAACAATGATCCAAAAATAGTGAACTTCACCGCTGTTTCCACAACAGGAGGAACGGCACTACAGTTCAAAAAAGAATCGGGAGCTACCTTTGAAGGTCTTTCCCTCACGGGATACGACATGTCTGTCGAGATGAGAGACAACGGCCCTCTAGCGAATGTGGTTATTGAAAAGAACATAGCTAACCCCGAGGTGAATTATACTGTCCCCGCAACAGTTTCTGCAAATTCCTTTACCTGGATCAATAACAGGGGGAGCGTCAACTCAAATATACTCCAGGGAACAGTTGAAGGAACAGTGACTCTGGATCCTGCTGTAACTTATAATCTAAATTCTTCTTATATAGTTCAGAATGGAGGAAAACTGGTTATTCCTGCCGGAACAAAGATCATTGCCCGAGATGGTGGTACAGATGTTTACATCGCCGTTCTTAAAGGGGGAATGATCGACATCCAGGGAACTGAGGCTAATCCTGTAGTGATCTCTTCTGCTGAAGGAAATCCGGGAGATTGGGGAGGATTAACTATAGTGGGTGACGCCACTACCACAGAAGGGGTTGATGCAGTAGCCGAAGTTGGAGGATTCGTCTATGGAGGTAATAACGATGAAGATAACTCCGGAAGCATAAAATACCTTGTGATCTCCGGAACAGGAGCTCAGATCAATTCTGAATCACAATACAACGGAATATCCTTTTATGCTGTTGGTTCTGGTACCACCGTAGAAAATGTTGCTGTCCTAAGCGGAGCAGATGATGGTGTAGAATTCTTTGGAGGAACGGTGTCTGCTACCAATATTTATCTTGAAAACTTCGAAGATGATGCCGTAGACTGGACCGAAGGCTGGAATGGAACGGTGACCAACGTTTACGTCAATCACACGATAAGCAACTTCTCCACTGCACTTGAAGCCGATGGTGCTAACGAGAACCCTAAGCTGATCAATTTTACGGCAATATCGACCACCGGCGGTACTGCCCTGCAATTCAAAAAAGAATCGGGTGCAACTCTCACTAACCTTTACCTGGAAGGTTATGATACTAATGTGGACATGAGGGATGGCGGCGCACTTACTAATGTAGAGATAGACGGAGCCAGTGCTGCACTGGATGCTCTATACAACCTGGGAAGTAAGGTAGATATCTCTACATGGACCTGGATAGACGCAGAACTTTAATCCTAATGAGATTTGTTCGAAATAGCTGATTACCAAAGAAAAGGCTGCCCCGAACGGTAGCCTTCTCTATTTTATTGTATAAAAATCAACTTTAACGTTTCTAAAAGAAAAATTTGGTGCGGTTTTTGAATTTTTATTGTAATTTTGAAATGATACCGTATTGATAATGAAACAACTCTACTTGTACCCCCTTATGATCATTGGCCTTTTGCTCTTTGCAAATCCGGCCTCTGCACAGGTATCCCCTCCAGAAACTTCTGTTTCTGCCAAAGAAGTTCCTATTGAGGGCCTTTCGATATTCCCTAATCCCGCTTCGGGCCAAAAGGTGTATATCAATACAAAAGCAGGAAAATCCAAAAAAGTAGAGATCTATAACGTTTTGGGCAACAATGTACTTTCTGCCCAACTAACAGGAAATGAGCTTAATATTTCCAATCTTGATCCAGGAGTTTATATCATGAGGATACAGGAGGGTAAGAGCACTGCTACCCGTAAGCTCGTGGTGAGATAGACATTCCTGTTCCGATTATTTTATTCTTTACCTTTGTGCCCTCATAATATTATGCAAGAGCCAAAGGATATATTTTCTATTTGCAATTCCCGGGACTTTGAACAAAAGACACTGCAGGTCTTTCAATACCAGTACTTAAACAATAAGATTTACAGGAGATTCTGTGACTTCCTTCACTGCGACCCCGCACGAGTAGACAGCATAGAAAAGATCCCTTTTTTGCCCATCGAGTTCTTCAAAACGCACAGCATACTTTCTTCTGAAGCTCCGGCGGAAATTATTTTTACCAGCAGTGGCACTACAGGGGCCCAGACGAGCAAACATTTTGTTACAGATCTGTCCATATATGAGGAAAGTTTCCGCAGAGGCTTCACACATTTCTACGGAAGTGTGGATAATTATGCTGTCCTGGCATTACTTCCTTCCTATTTGGAGCGAGAGGGTTCTTCCTTAATTTATATGGTGAAAGATCTTATTGACCGCAGTAACAACCCTGAAAGCGGTTTTTACCTCAACGACCTGGATACTCTGGTAGAGAATTTGCGGAGCCTGGAAAAGAGAGGCCAAAAAGTGCTTCTAATTGGGGTTTCATTTGCACTTCTTGATCTGGCAGAAAATTACCAGCTAAACCTCCAGCACACGGTCGTTATGGAAACCGGGGGCATGAAAGGCCGACGTAAAGAAATGATACGGGCAGAACTTCATGATGTGCTAAAAAAAGGACTTGGAGTGGATAACATCCACAGTGAATATGGAATGACCGAATTATTGTCCCAGGCATATGCTCTTAAAAATGGCATTTTTGAATGCCCTCCCTGGATGAGGCTTCTCATTCGTGATCCCGAAGATGCATTGACACTTGTGCCGGAAGGAAAATCGGGAGGAATAAATGTCATCGATCTTGCAAACATAAATTCCTGCTCGTTTATCGCTACACAGGACCTGGGAAAAAATGTAAGTGCCGGAAAAACAGAAATTCTGGGCCGTTTCGACAACAGTGACATCAGGGGATGCAACCTGATGGTTTTTTAACAAAAAATATTTTCTACTCCTGTAAGGAATTGATTTTCTGCCGACTTACTGTACGGTTAGATTATGTTTTCATAATTGGTTGGTTAGTTAGATGCCCCCTTCGCCCTCTAAGGCAAGGGGGTTTTCTTTTCTACTCAACTCTTATAATATAGGTGTTTCTCTTACCTTTATTGATGATCACATATTTGTTGTTCAAAAGATCATCTTTAGTTATTGTATAATCTTCTGAGACTTTTTCCTTATTTACAGAAATAGAATTTTCTTTTAATGCCCTTCGGGCCTCGCCATTAGATTTCAAAAAGTCGGTCTTTGCTGAAAGTGCCGCGATCATATCCAGTCCTGCTTCCACATCTTCGCGGGCAACTGTGGCCTGAGGCACTCCTTCAAAGACATCCAGAAATGTAGCTTCATTAAGGTTCTTAAGATCCTGAGCAGTACTCTTTCCAAATAGAACTTCCGAAGCTTTAACAGCATTATCGTACTCCTCCCTCGAATGAACCATGGTTGTGATTTCCTCGGCAAGCTTGCGCTGCAGCTGTCTCAAATGAGGGGCCTCCTTATGCTGGGAAACAAGCTCCTCAATTTCCTTTTTTGAGAGGAAAGTAAAGATCTTGATAAACCTCTCAGCATCCTCGTCACTGGTGTTTAGCCAGTACTGATAAAACTTGTAAGGAGAGGTACGCTCAGGATCGAGCCAGATATTTCCTGACTCTGTTTTTCCAAATTTGGTGCCATCTGCTTTGGTGATCAAGGGACAGGTAAGTGCATAACCTTTCCCATCTCCTATTCTACGAATTAATTCGGTCCCGGTAGTGATATTTCCCCACTGGTCACTACCACCCATTTGGAGGGTGCAGTCGAGTTCTCTGTACAAATGCAGAAAATCGTAACCCTGCACAAGCTGATAAGTAAATTCGGTAAAAGACATACCTTCGGAAGCATCTGAAGACAATCGCTTCTTTACGCTGTCTTTAGACATCATGTAGTTGACGGTAATGTGTTTTCCTACATCCCTGATGAACTCCAGAAATGAGAAATTCTTCATCCAGTCATAGTTGTTCACCAGGATCGCTGCATTGTCTGCATCACTTTCAAAATCCAAAAACTTCGAAAGCTGAGCCTTAAGAGCATTTTGGTTATGTAAAAGAGTGGCTTCTGTAAGTAAATTGCGCTCATTGGACTTTCCTGAAGGATCCCCAATCATCCCGGTGGCACCCCCGACAAGGGCTACAGGACGATGACCTGCCTCTTGAAAATGCTTCAGCATCATAACTCCTACCAGGTGACCAATATGTAAAGAATCGGCGGTGGGATCGATGCCCACGTAAGCAGATCGAAGACCTTCGAGCAGGTGCTCTTCAGTGCCGGGCATCACATCATGTATCATCCCTCTCCAGCTCAATTCTTCTACAAAATTCTTGTTCATGATTATTTTTTTGACGTAAAACAGCCGTAAAGATACCATTTACCTGCATTTTTCCTAAGTGCTTTTGGTTATATTTACCCCATGATATTAGTAACGGGAGGCACCGGTTTAGTGGGTTCACATTTGTTGCTCGACCTTGCACAAACAGGGAAAAAGCTGAAGGCTATTTACCGAACTGAAAAAAGTCTTGAAGGTGTCAAAAAGGTCTTTTCCTACACAAATTCTCAGGAAGAAGTACTGCGGCTTTTTAATCTCATTGAGTGGATAAGAGCAGATATCACAGACATTCCTTCATTGGCTAAAGCATTTGAAGGGGTGCGCTACGTATATCATTGCGCAGCAATGGTGAACTTCGACAGTTCCAAAGACGCTCAACTGCGGAAGGTAAATATCGAAGGCACTGCGAATATCGTGAACTATTGTATCAAGAACAAAATTGAGAAACTTGTGCATGTGAGCTCAATAGCAACCTTTGACAAAAAACCCGGCGAAAAAGAGATATCTGAATTGTCTTTCTGGAACAAAGAACTGGATCATAATATGTATGCCATCACAAAGTACGGGGCAGAAATGGAGGTGTGGCGTGCAAGCCAGGAAGGCATTCCTGTTGTAATTGTCAATCCAGGTGTGATCCTGGGTCCCGGCTTTTGGAATGATGGCAGCGGCAAGATCTTTAAAAAGGTGAATTCCGGACTTAATTACCATTTTCCGAAAACTACCGGGTTTGTTGGAGTGTGGGATGTAGTCAAAGCCATGGTAAAGCTTATGAACTCTTCTGTCAAAAATGAAGAGTTTATACTTGTTTCCGAAAACCTTTCCTTCAGGGAAGTTTTCAATCTCACTGCCCGGAACCTCAACAAACCTGCACCTTCAAAAAAGCTAAAAAAGTGGATGATCTTTGCGGGATGGGTTTGGCAGGAAATTTCTGCCTTGTTTACTCACAGGCAAAGACAACTGGACAGCAGGTTGCAAAAAAGTCTTTATGAGCATTCGTTCTATTCTTCCAACAAATTAAAGAGAGAACTCAGTTTTGAATTCCAGCCAATTGCCGGGGTGATTGAAACAACAGCCGAAGCTTTCAAAAAAGATCAACAGCAATAGGTCATTGCTGTCTTGAAACCGGAGCAGGTAAAGGCTTTTCCATGCGCAGCGGGATGAGAGAATCAAATCTTCTTCTCGGGATAGGCAGTGAATCCTTTCCGGGTTTTTCCCGCAGGGAGTCACGTTTTCTTTGCTCCATTTCCCGTATGGAATCGTATTCTTCAACCAAAGTTTCCAACCTAACCTTTACACTATCATAGATTCGTTTATACTGCTTGTAATTCTGCGCATAATAATCATTGCTTTGGACGAGTTGCAGACTATCAATCCCATATTTTTCAGTGAGATAGGGATAAGGGTCTATACCTTTTTCTTCCATCTGGGATTTATTATAGCTCTTGGCTCCGTGCAACAGGGAAATTTCGGTAAGCACATCTACCATCTTTTCCTCGGGAATAAGGTTATCAGGTTTTGGGGTGCGATTGATGTCCTGACAGGATATCAGCAAAAAAAGTGCAGAAAATAATATCAGGAACCTGTACATATTAGCGGTCAAACTTTAATCTTTCAGCTTTTACAAAAGGAGTAAAATTGAAATTTTTGTACACCAGATTGCCATTTACAAAGGTATGGGTGACACGGGATTTAAATGTGGTGCCTTCAAAGGGAGACCATCCGCATTTGTAAAGGGTATTGCCCGGCTGTACCGCCCAGGGTGCATTAAGATCTACCAGTACTATATCTGCCTTGTATCCCTCTCTAATAAATCCTCTTTTCTCTATATCAAAAAGAATGGCCGGATTATGACACATTTTTTCTACGATCTTCTCAAGAGAGATCTTGCCCTGGTGATGCATTTGCAGCATAGCCGGCAAAGCGTGTTGTACTAAAGGTCCTCCACTGGGCGCTTTAGTGTAGACATTCTTTTTCTCTTCCCGGGTATGCGGAGCATGATCTGTAGCGATCACATCAATTTTATCTTCTATAAGGGCCTTTAAGAGGGCTTCCTGATCCTTTTCTGTTTTTACTGCAGGATTCCACTTTATAAAGGTTCCCTTTTTCTGGTAATCACTGTCATTAAACCAAAGATGGTGAACGCACACCTCTGCAGTTATCTTCTTGTCCTTCAAAGCCTTTTTGTTGTCGAACAATTTCAACTCTTTTGCAGTGGACAAGTGAAAAACATGAAGTCTTGCCCCGGTCTTTTTTGCCAAAGCTACAGCTTTGGATGAGGAAAGATAACAGGCTTCCTCACTTCTTATTTTAGGATGTAGTTCAATAGGAATATCGTCTCCATATCTTTCCACACACTCCTGCAAATTCTTTTTAATAGTAGCTTCATCTTCGCAGTGAGCAGCTATGATCACCGGTGATTCCCGAAAGATCTTTTCAAGGACCTTCTCATCATCCACAAGCATATTCCCTGTAGAGGAACCAAGGAAAAGCTTGAGAGCAGGTACAGTCCTGGGATCGATCTTTTTGATCTCCTCCAGGTTATCGTTGGTACCTCCAAACATAAAAGCATAGTTGGCATAAGATGATTCTTCTGCCATTTTATACTTCTCCTCCAAAAGATCGATAGTGGTAGTTTGAGGCTGCGTATTAGGCATCTCTATGAATGAGGTAATACCTCCTGCCACTGCCGCTCTGGACCCAGTTTCTATGGTTTCTTTATGCGTAAGACCCGGCTCCCTAAAATGTACCTGATCATCTATTACTCCCGGGAAGAGGTAATTTCCCTCTGCATCAACAATGGTAAGATTGGGGGATTTAGCACTTATACTGGATGCAATTTCAGAAATAAAGCCATCCTCAATGAATACATCTCCTTCAAAAATAGCACCTTCATTAACAATCTTTGCATTCTTTATTAGTACCTTCTTCATTATATCGTCATCTTATTAAACAGGCTGTTTACCTTCATTTTTATAACACCAAAAACGGCTTCCCATATTATCGAGCCACTCATTTTAGAAGTTCCCCTTGTTCTGTCGGTAAAAATTACCGGCACCTCAACAATCTGGAATTTCGCCAGATAAGCTTTGAATTTCATTTCAATTTGAAAAGCATAACCCACGAACTTTATTTTATCCAGGTGTATTCTCTCAAGCACCTCTCTCCTGTAGCACACGAATCCTGCAGTAGTATCTTCTACAGGCATTGCAGTGATAAGCCTTACATACTTTGACGCCAACCACGATAGAAGGACTCTGCTCATGGGCCAATTCACGACATTAACACCTGTTTTATACCTGGAGCCAATTGCCACATCGGCCCCTCCACGTTTACAGGCATTGAAAAGGCGGATAAGATCATTGGGATTATGGGAGAAATCGGCATCCATTTGAAAAATGTATTTGTAGCCTCTTTCCAGAACCCATTCAAAGCCTTTTATATAGGCCGTTCCCAAGCCAGACTTACCTTCCCTTTCAATTAAAAAAAGTTGATCCTCATAGATCGGCTGTAAAGACTTTACTATACCTGCAGTCTTATCGGGAGAGTTATCATCTACAACCAAAACGTGGAAATTGCGCTGGAGAGAAAATACATTTCTTATGATCCGCTCAATATTCTCTTTTTCATTATAGGTGGGTATTATAACAATCCCATCTGGCATAAAATTCTTTTGGACAAATGTAACTATTTTTAAAGTTTAGGATCGGGATTTAAGGCTTCTTTTAATCGTATATATTCTACCTTTGTAGAAAATTTCTTTATTGGAAGCTATAGAAAGACATGCTGTTTCACAAGACTGGATAACTCTGTTACTGGTTCTTGCTTTTGTCTTGCTGGTGATCGCAAAATATGCTTTTAGTCAGCGCTTTGCTCACTTCAGCATGCTCTTTGCGACAGATAAATATCTCTTGCTTAAGGGGAAAGATCCCAACATATTCCACCCCTTTAATATTTTGCTCTTCGTTGTCAATGCAATATCGGTTGCTCTTTTTATTTACATCTTCTTCTTAACTTTTATGGAGGATACTCCCGAAAAGCCCAAGATCTTTTTTCTAAGGATCATTACTGCCTATACAGCATTCGTACTCCTCAAGTTTTCTCTGGAAAAGATACTGGCCGATATAGTTTCGGTCTATGATAAGATGAACTATTATCTTTTTCACAAGCTTAGTTATCGTAATTTCATTGCTCTTTTCCTCCTTCCGGTTTGTATGGTTTTTATTTATGTGTGGGAGCCAAGCCCATTGGTGCTGTACATTGTGCTGGGACTGATTTTATTAATGAATTTGATCACCCTGTTAAGCGCTTTTGTCAAAAACCAGCAGTACATTTTGAACAATTGGTTTTATTTTATTTTGTATCTTTGCGCTCTTGAAATTGGGCCCTATTATATTTTATATAAGCTGGTTACCAACTTCCAGGGTGAATAAAAAAAATGTATATGAAAGTGAAAACAATTTTGGTTTCTCAACCAGAGCCGAAGGTTGAAAATTCTCCTTATTTTGATCTTGAAGAAAAGCAAAAAGTAAAAATTGACTTTATCCCCTTTATCCATGTGGAAGGGGTTTCTTCAAAGGATGTAAGACAACAAAAAGTTGACCTTTCAAAATACACAGCCATTATCCTTACCAGCCGTA
This sequence comes from Salinimicrobium aquimaris, assembly GCF_035607535.1. Lineage (NCBI taxonomy): Bacteria > Pseudomonadati > Bacteroidota > Flavobacteriia > Flavobacteriales > Flavobacteriaceae > Salinimicrobium > Salinimicrobium aquimaris. The sequence continues at coordinate 218,091 of NZ_JAYDZX010000002.1, read as the reverse complement.
ACTCGGTTGACCATTTTTTTAGAATTGCTGAAGAAATGAGGTTTAAGGTTCCGGATACTCTTAAGTATTTCTGCCAAAGTGAAGCCGTAGCTTATTACCTACAGAAGTATGTGGTGTATAGAAAAAGAAAGATCTATGTAGGCAAAAGAACTTTTGCTGAACTGTCCCCACTGATCAAAAAGTACAAAAACGAAAAGTTCCTTCTTCCATCTTCAGACATGCTGAAGCCGGATGTTCCCAAGACCTTAAATAAATTGGGAGTGGATTGGAAAAAAGCGGTTTTTTACAAGACTGTGGTGAGCGATCTTTCTCACCTAAGGGAGGTATTTTATGATATTCTGGTTTTCTTTAGCCCCAGCGGAATCAAGTCTCTCTTTGAGAATTTTCCTGATTTTAAACAAAACGATACTAAAATAGCTGTTTTTGGGAATACTACTGTGAAAGCAGCCAAAGAACACGGATTGGTGGTGAACATTCAGGCTCCAACTCCAGAGACTCCTTCTATGACAATGGCCCTTGAAAAGTACATCAAGGAACAAAATAAAAAGGCTCAATAAAAAATCTTTGAAACAAAAAAACCGGCGCTTGCCGGTTTTTTTATGTCTTCTGCTGAAAAGATTTTAAAGAACCTTTGGAGCACCAGACATTATTTCCTCATTCGCCTGCTTCTCAAACTTGGCAAAATTCTTCTGGAATGAATGGGCAAGGGTCATAGCTTTCTTATCGTAAGCTTCCTTGTCCTTCCAGGTGTTGCGTGGATTAAGGACTTCAGACGGTACGTTCTCACACTCTACAGGCATTTGCAGACCAAATACCGGATGTTCAGTAAATTCAACATTTTCAAGTTTTCCTTCAAGAGCCGAAGAGATCATTTCCCGTGTGTATCGCAATTTCATTCTGGAACCTACTCCAAACGGGCCTCCTGTCCATCCGGTATTGACGAGCCAGACATTCACATTGTTCTCCTTCATCTTGGCGCTTAACATTTCGGCATATTTTGTAGGGTGTAATGGCATAAATGGGGCACCAAAACAAGCTGAGAAGCTTGGTACCGGTTCATCAACACCAGCCTCGGTACCCGCCACCTTGGCTGTATACCCGCTAATGAAGTGATATGCCGCCTGGCCGGGAGTTAATTTACTGATAGGAGGCAGTACTCCAAAAGCATCTGCCGTAAGAAAGAAAATGTTTTTAGGGTTCTTGCCAATTGAAGGTTCCTTGATATTATCAATGTGGTGAATTGGATAACTCACCCTGGTGTTCTGTGTGATTTCTGTATTTTCAAAATCAACATCACCATTCTCATCCAGGATCACATTTTCAAGTATAGCTCCTGGCTTAATAGCGCGGTAGATATCCGGTTCATTCTCCTCTGTTAAATTTATGACTTTAGCATAGCAGCCTCCCTCGAAATTGAAGACCCGGTTCTCCTTTGTCCAACCGTGTTCGTCATCTCCAATGAGTTTTCTTTCGGGGTCTGCAGAAAGAGTGGTCTTTCCGGTACCCGATAGACCAAAGAATATTGCTGTATCTCCATCTTCCCCAACGTTGGCAGAGCAATGCATTGGCAAGGTATTTTTATCTACCGGAAGGATAAAGTTGAGGGCAGAAAAGATCCCTTTTTTAATTTCCCCTGTATACCCGGTTCCTCCAATAAGAGCGATCTTTTTTGTGAAATTGAGAATTGCAAAATTATGTTGTCTCGTACCATCGACTTCAGGATCGGCCATAAAGCCCGGGGCATTGATCACCAACCAGTCTTCCTGGAAGTTCTCCAGCTCACTCTCATCTGGACGCAGGAACATGTTATACGCAAAAAGATTAGACCAAGGGTACTCATTGATCACTCTTATGTTTAGACGATAGTCTTCATCTGCACAGGCATAAGAGTCTCTTGCAAATACTTCTTTCCCCGAAAGGTAATTTGTCACCTTCTCATAAAGAGCATCAAATTTTTCCGGATCAAAAGGAATATTTATATCCCCCCACCACACTTTATCTTTGGTGATGTCATCTTTCACAATAAAACGGTCTTTAGGAGAGCGACCAGTAAATTCCCCTGTGTTTACTGCCAAAGCTCCGTTTGAAGCTTCCACTCCCTGTCCTTTTTCAATAGTGATCTCATGAAGTTCTTTGGGAGAAAGCTGATAGTTTACTTCGGCATTATCAATACCATACCTTTCCAGCGCAATCGTTTTCGTAAGTCGTTTTTTAGCCAACATAAAAGTTTAAGTTGTGTGTTTCTTTAGGGGAACAAAAGTAGAAAACTTTAGAAAGAATCAGCGGGAGCTATTTTCTTTTATTTCTTTTTTAACTTAAAAAAGCTGATTAGTAACACTATCCATGCGGATATCATCAAACTCCCCCCTACAGGGGTAACAGGTCCTAAAACATTAAAATCATAAGAAGTGAGACTATTGGTCGCGAGAAGGTAGATAGAACCCGAAAAAAAGACTACGCCAAAAAGTGTTAAGTAGAAGCAAATTCTTTTAACTTTTTCCGAAGCTACAGGCAAACTGCCTAGAAACAAAAGGAATAAAGCATGATACATTTGATATTTCACACCAGTCTCAAAGGTTTGAAGGTTTTCTATGCTCAAATGGGGCTTTAAACCATGGGCAGCAAACGCGCCCAGAATAATTGCAATTACTCCTAAAACTGCTCCCCAGATCAATACATTTCTATTCATACAATATTTTTAAAGCCGCCGCCAATTAAGTACATTCGTTGTCCAAACAAACAACAAACTAAGCCAAAGTTAAGCCATATGCGCAAGATTCTTATAATTGGGGCGGGTAAATCTACCTCTGTTCTCATTGAATACCTCCTCAAAAAATCACAATCTGAAAACCTGGAAATCACCGTTGGTGATCTTGATATTATCAACGCCGAAAAAATGACAGGCGGACATCCTGCGGCAAAAGCCATTTCACTGGACATTTTTAACAAAGCAGAAAGGGAAAAGGCAGTGGAACAGGCAGATATTGTAATCTCTATGTTACCGGCCCGTTTCCATATTGAGGTGGCCAGGGATTGCCTAAGATTTAGAAAGAACATGGTCACTGCCTCCTATATAAGTGAAGAAATGCAGGAGCTGGATGAAGCTGTAAAGGAAAAGGGGCTAATCTTTATGAATGAAATTGGAGTGGATCCGGGGATCGATCATATGAGCGCCATGCAGGTAATCGATCGTATTCGGGAAGAGGGTGGAAAAGTTATTCTTTTCGAATCCTTTACCGGCGGACTCGTCGCTCCCGAAAGTGATACAAACCTATGGAACTACAAGTTTACCTGGAATCCCAGAAACGTAGTGGTCGCAGGACAGGGTGGGGTTGCTAAATTCATTCAGGAAGGACAATTCAAGTACATTCCTTACAACAGGCTATTCAGAAGGACCGAATTCATCGAAGTTAAAGGATATGGCAAATTTGAGGTCTATGCCAACCGGAATTCACTTAAATACACCAGCATTTACGGCCTTGATGACGCTCTAACCCTTTACAGGGGCACCATTAGAAGAGTGGGCTTTAGCCGTGCATGGAATATGTTTGTGCAGCTGGGAATGACCGATGACAGCTATGTCATGGAAAATTCTGAAACAATGACTTACCGGGATTTTGTCAACTCCTTTTTACCCTATTCCCCAACAGATTCTGTAGAGTTGAAATTCCGCCATAATTTAAAGATCGATCAGGATGATATCATGTGGGACAAGCTTCTGGAACTGGATATTTTCAATCCAAAGAAGAAGGTAGGATTAAAAAATGCTACCCCGGCACAGATCCTGCAAAAGATCCTGATGGACAAATGGACCCTTTCAAAAGATGATAAAGATATGATCGTCATGTACCATAAGTTTGGTTATGAGATCAATGGTGAAAAGAAACAGATAGATGCGACTATGGTCAATATTGGTCAGGACCAAAGTAGAACAGCTATGGCTCGCACCGTGGGACTTCCTGTCGCAATTGCTGCCCTCAAGATCCTTAACGGAACAATATCCACTCCGGGGGTTCAGTTGCCTATCACTAAAGAAGTTTATACTCCCATTCTAAAGGAATTGGCAGAAAACGGAATTGTCTTTTCCGAAGAAGAAAAAGAGTATATGGGATATAATCCTTTTGGAGAAGTAGGTAGTTAACGTGAGGGTAAGATCTGATTTTGATCAGCTTCCGCAGGATTAGCTTATTTTTATTTGGAACAATTCTCAATAAGATGTAGATTTGTTGCCACAATGAACCTACTTTACAAGTCATATTATTTTGCTTCATACCAGTGTGATAAAAGCCGCAGCTTTTACATTGATTTTGGCCATAAGCAGGTGAAATTGAGCTTTTGTCAATTACTTTCTATCAGGCAAAAGGTTCAGGCAATAGATATCTCTTCCCATTTCGACAAGGATCTAAACTATAGCGGGATCGAGATCCTTACGCTCTGCAACAGGGAACATCTTTTTGTTTTTGATACCTTACAGATCATTGACCTTAAGCAGCTCTTAAAAGCCACCTTCGGAGTTTTGGAACTCAATTCCCTGGTAACACACTAATCCTTTGAATTTAGATTAAGTATAAATTCACCTTCTCCCCAAGAAGACTACATTCTTTTATGTAATTTTAGAAAAAGATTAAAATTATGAAAGATATTGTTAGACAGAAGATAGGAATTAATGTAGATGTAATGGATTTGCTTAATGAGCAGATAGCGAAAGAAGCACATTCCTCTGCAGCATACCTTGCTATGGCATCCTGGTGTGACCATAACGGATTGATCAATAGCGCCGAATTCTTCTATAAGCAGTCCACCGAAGAAAGAGAGCATATGCTAAGGATCTTCAAGTTCATCAACGACAATGGAGGCACTGCTTATTCCCCTGAAGTAAGTAGTATAAATCACGATTTCAATTCCCTGCAGGAGATCTTCGAAACAGCACTCGATCAGGAGATACAGATCACTAAATCCATCAACAATATCGTAGCCAAATGCCGTAAAGTTCAGGATTTTGGTTCAGAGAATTTCCTGCAATGGTTTGTTCATGAACAAATGGAGGAGGAGAATCAATTCCGCAGAATCCTGGAAATGTTCGATCTTATGGGCACAGACGGGATTGCACTAAAGCTCATCGATGAGCGAATCAAACATGGCGAATAGAACACATAATATATCAAATAAAAAAGGACGCCGCCGGCGTCCTTTTTTTTGCTTTTATATATGCTCTGCTTAATCCCTTCCTAAGTAAATACTAAGAAAGTAAAGTAAGGTGGCAAGAGAACCAATGGCAGCTACAACGTAAGTACGGGCAGCCCATTTAAGCGAATCTTCTGCAGCTTTGTGCTCCTGTGCGTTTAGCATATTTCCGGTTTCCAGCCATACCAATGCTCTTTTACTTGCATCATATTCTACGGGTAAGGTTATAAAGCTAAACAGGGTACCCATGGCATAAAGAATAATTCCTCCAAGTAAAACAGTTTGCCCCACTCCTACAGACACCATGGACATAAGGATCAAGCCACCAAAGATCGCCCATTGGGAGAATTGCGAGGCCACCTGTACCACAGGAACCAGTTTACTTCTCATCTGTAACCAGCTATAGGCACTAGCATGCTGTATCGCGTGTCCACATTCGTGTGCAGCAACAGCCGCCGCAGCGGCATTGCGCTGTGTATATACTGCTTCACTTAAATTCACTGTCTTCTTAGCCGGATTGTAATGATCTGTCAATTGTCCCGGCGTAGAGATCACCTTGACATCGGTAATGCCGTTATCGCGAAGCATTTTTTCAGCGATCTCCCGGCCACTCATCCCGTTCTGAAGATGCACCTTGGAGTAATGCTTGAATTTGCTCTTCAATTTATTACTAACATAGAGACTCACCACAAATATGAGTCCCGCGATGATATAATATCCCATCATAGTTTTAAAAGTTATTTTGTTGAAATCTTAATAACAAAAATTCGGCCAATTTGGTTTTTTCCTGCCACCTGAATTTTTGTCGTGTTCCACTGCTGCTCCAGGATTGCAGAAACTAACTAACCTACAATATTAACGATCTTCCCCGGTACCACGATCACCTTTTTAGGCTGCCTTCCATCCAGTTGCTGCCTGGTTCTCTCGTGCTCCAACACTGTCTTCTCAATTTCTTCCTTGCTCATATCCAGTGGTAGTTCAAGGGTAAAACGCATTTTCCCATTAAAGGAAATTGGATACTCCTTTGTGCTTTCCACCAGATATTTCTCCTCGTAAACAGGGTAGGCTGCCGTAGTAACAGAGCTGTCATGTCCCAGTTTATGCCAGAGTTCTTCGGCAATATGCGGTGCATAAGGCGCAATAAGCACAGCAAGTGGTTCTAATACCTCTCTAAAATGGCATTTTTGGGAGGATAGTTCATTGACACATATCATGAAAGTACTTACTGAGGTATTAAAACTGAAATTCTCAATATCCTCTGTCACTTTCTTGATTGTCTTGTGAAGTGTCTTCAGGGAATCGGCTGAAGCTTTACCGTCACTTACAGTAAAATTATTTTCCTGGTCGTGGTAAAGATTCCAGAGTTTCTTAAGAAAGTTATGTACTCCCGTGATTCCGGCGGTATTCCAGGGTTTGGCCTGTTCCAGCGGACCCAGGAACATCTCGTACATCCTCAACGTATCGGCTCCGTAGTCCTCACAAATATCATCTGGATTTACCACATTGTACTTGGATTTTGACATTTTTTCGACCTCCCGGCCTACGATATATTTGCCGTCTTCCGTAAGGAATTCTGCATCTGCAAATTCAGGTCTCCACTTCTTAAAGCCTTCTATGTCCAATTCATCAGATGCATTTACAAGAGATACATCGGCATGTATGGGTTGCACATTATGAGCTTCTGATAATTTTTTAGAAACAAACTTGTTCTCCCCTTCCAACCTGTAAACAAAGGCACTGGTTCCCAGGATCATTCCCTGGTTGATGAGTTTTTTGAAAGGTTCCTCAACATTAAGAAAGCCTCTATCGGTAAGGAACTTTGTCCAGAACCTTGAGTAAAGCAGGTGCCCGGTAGCGTGTTCGCTTCCACCAATATAAAGGTCCACGTTTTCCCAGTACTGCTGTGCTTCTTTAGAAACAAAGCGCTCCTCATTGTGAGGATCCATATACCTGAAGAGATACCAGGAGCTTCCCGCCCAGCCGGGCATAGTATTCAGCTCCAGTGGGAAAACTGCCTTGTGATCGATCTTTGAATTTTCTACCACCTCATTGTTCACGGTATCCCAGGCCCAAAAAGTGGCATTTCCTAAGGGCGGTTCGCCGGTCTCGGTTGGCAGATACTTCTCTACTTCGGGAAGACGCAACGGCAAATGTTCCTCTTCTATCATCTGCGGAAGCCCTTCCACATAATAAACCGGAAAAGGTTCCCCCCAATATCTTTGTCGGCTAAAAACAGCGTCTCTTAGCCTATAGTTCGTTTTTCCTTTGCCCTGCCCAATTTTTTCCAGCTCTAAAATGGCTTTTTGAAGAGCTGCTTTATATTCAAGTCCGTCCAGAAAATCTGAATTTGCAATTACTGTCCCTTCCTTACCGGAATAAGCTTCTTCAGAAATATCGACATCTTTAAAAATATTCCTTATCGGAAGATCGAAATGTTTTGCAAAGTCATAATCCCTTTGATCTCCACATGGTACAGCCATCACCGCTCCTGTGCCATACCCAGCCAATACATAATCCCCGATCCAGATAGGCACCGGCTCTTTTGTAAAGGGATGTTCGGCATATGCCCCGGTAAAGACTCCACTTATGCTCTTGACATCGGCCATACGATCCCGCTCGCTCCTTTTCGAAGTAGCTTCGATATAAGCCTCTACCTCTTCCTTATGCTCAGGAGTAGTGATCTTCTCCACCAGCTCATGTTCCGGCGCCAATGTCATAAAGGTAACACCGAAAATAGTGTCCGGTCTGGTAGTGAAAACGGGAATTTTAAATTCTGAATTTTGAACTTTGAATTCTACCAGAGCTCCCACCGACTTTCCAATCCAGTTCCTCTGACTCTCCTTTAAACTCTCTGTCCACTCTATATCGTATAATCCCTGAAGCAGTCTCTCGGCATAAGCTGAAATCCTCATGCTCCATTGGGTCATTTTTTTGCGTATAACAGGATAACCTCCTCTTTCAGAAACTCCATTGACAATTTCATCGTTCGCCAAGACTGTTCCCAGCTGTGGGCACCAGTTCACTTCAGTTTCGGCTAAATAGGTGAGCCTGTATTTCAGGAGTTGTTTTTGCTTTTCTTCCGAAGAAAAATTGTTCCAATCTGTAACTGTAAATGGCTCCACATCATCATCACAGGCCGCATTTACACCGCTGTTTCCTTCCGCAGCAAAGATCTCCTCCAGCTCGATTATTGGTCTGGCCTTTTCGGCATCATAATCATACCAGGAATCGTACAGCTGAATAAATATCCACTGCGTCCACCTGTAATAATCGGGTTCACTGGTGCGAACTTCCCTGCTCCAGTCAAAAGAAAAACCTATTTGATCTAGTTGTTCCCTGTACCTGTTGATATTGGCTTCGGTAGTTATCGCGGGATGCTGCCCTGTTTGAATGGCATACTGCTCAGCCGGAAGTCCGAAGCTATCATATCCCTGTGGATGTAGTACATTAAACCCTTTGTGCCTTTTAAAGCGGGCGTAGATGTCACTGGCAATGTAACCCAGAGGGTGGCCTACATGCAATCCTGCTCCCGATGGATAAGGGAACATGTCGAGCACGTAGTATTTTGGTTTATCAGAATTATTCTCAGCTTTGAAAGTCTGGTTCTTGGCCCAGTACTCCTGCCACTTTTTTTCAATTTGATTGAAGTCGTACCTCATTTTAATGATTCAGCGTCACGTTATTACAGCTCCCCAAGACCTTCGGGGAAGCGCAAAAATACGGTTAATGTACGAAAGTGAAAAGTTTGGGCGTTTTAAAGAAAGGGATTGATTTACTTTCTTATTTTTACACAAATTTACGCAGCCGCCCATGAGCTCATCTTTTGAAAAGTATCAAAAAAGACGTCTTATTTCCTCTTATTTTTCGGTCGTTATCAGTATTGCCCTGGTTCTGTTTTTGCTGGGACTCCTGGGTCTTTTGGTGCTAAACACTAAAAAGATAGCCGATCATTTTAAAGAGCAGATCGCTCTTACCATCTACCTGAAGGATACTGCCAAAGAGGTTGAGATTACCCAGCTCAACAAAACCCTTGCTTTAGCCGAATATACCAAATCTACTACCTATGTGACCAAGGAGGAAGCTGCCGAGGCTCACAGCAAAGAGATTGGAGAGGATTTCATGGAGTTCCTGGGATATAATCCGCTGCAGAATTCCATTGACGTCTACTTTAAAGCCGATTATATAAGCTCTGGGGAGATCGACGAAATAGCAGAGGAACTCACTGCAAAAAGTTTTGTAGACGAAGTGGTTTATGATAAACCCCTTATTTCCTTACTTAACGAGAATGTCACCAAAATAAGTTTTTGGGTGCTGGCAATTAGCGCCATCTTCACTTTCATTGCTGTTTTGCTTATCAATAGTTCGATTAGACTTTCTGTCTATTCAAAAAGGTTCATCATTAAAACCATGCAGATGGTTGGGGCCACAAAGAGGTTTATTAGAAGGCCGTTCATTTTAAAGAGTGTAAAATTGGGAATGATAGGAGCTTTGATCGCCATAATAGGGATGGCAATCGTACTTTATTATATGAACAAAAGCTTTCCTGAACTTGAACTTTTAAGCGATGTGAGTTTACTAGCTGCACTTTTCATTGGAATCTTTTTAATGGGCGCAATTATTACCTGGTTAAGCACCTTTTTTGCAACCCAGCGTTTTCTCAACCTCAAGACAGACGAACTTTATTACTAAGAAAGACCATTAAAAATGCTATTTTTGACACCTTAGATAATTCGTGCAGTCGTAGTCAAAAACAGACACTCGCGACATGAGTAGAAAACAGAAAGACATGAACAAGAATAAAAAGCCTTTACACAAACAAGATCTCAACTTTGTCTTTGAAAAGAAGAACTTCATCGTAATGGGAATAGGTCTTGCTGTAATTGCACTGGGCTTTATTCTCATGGCCGGTGGCGGTAGTGATGACCCGAATGTTTTTAATCCCGAGATCTACAGTCCCAGAAGGATTAGACTCGCGCCTGCCCTTGTACTCCTCGGTTTTGCTATTGAAGTGTACGCTATCCTACTTAACCCCCGAAAGTAATCAATGGAAGTTATTGATGCCATTTTCCTTGGAATCATCCAGGGACTTACTGAATTTTTACCCGTTTCCTCCAGTGGACACCTCGAAATTGGCAAAGCCCTGCTGGGGGATCAAAGTATTCCTGAAGAATCTTTAATGGTGACTGTGGTGCTGCATTTCGCCACCGCATTGAGCACCATAGTGGTTTTTAGAAAAGATGTTGCAGAGATCCTTCGCGGCTTATTCTCTTTTAAATGGAATGAGGAAACCCGCTTCTCATTAAAGATCATTCTTTCCATGATCCCGGCAGTTTTTGTTGGATTGATGTTCGAGGAAGAACTGGAAGCTCTTTTTGGCGGCAATCTCACCTTTGTTGGTTTCATGTTATTGATCACCTCTTTGCTACTTTGGCTTGCCGACAAGGCCAAACACACAGGAAAGCCCGTGAGCTACAAAGACAGCATTGTGATAGGAATAGCGCAGGCAATCGCTATTTTACCGGGAATTTCACGAAGTGGTGCTACCATTTCCACCTCTGTTCTCCTTGGAAATGATAAAGGAAAGGCTGCCCGTTTCTCATTTTTAATGGTAGTCCCGTTGATCCTTGGGAAAATTGCCAAAGATCTCTTAAGCGGAGATCTCACCAGTACCACTAATGAACCTATGCCCCTTCTCGCGGGATTCATTGCTGCTTTCATTGCAGGCTTTGCGGCCTGTACCTGGATGATATCTTTGGTGCGCAATAGCAAACTATCCTACTTTGCAATCTACTGTTTCGTGGTAGGAACAATTGCAATTAGCTATGAATATTTCTTCACTTCCTGATCATGACTGAAGAAGAATTTAAATCCGGACAGATCCTGTTATTCGACAAGCCATTGGAATGGACCTCTTTTCAGCTGGTGAATAAAGTGAGATGGCTTATAAAGAAGAACTTTAGGATCAAAAAGATCAAGGTCGGCCATGCAGGAACACTAGACCCGTTAGCTTCAGGCTTGCTTATTCTGTGTACCGGGAAAGCCACTAAGCAAATCGAAGAGCTGCAGGGGCAGGAAAAGGAATATACCGGCACCATCACCCTAGGCGCAACCACTCCTTCTTACGACATGGAAACTGAAGTGGATGAAACCTATCCTACAGAGCATCTTACTTCTGAAAAAATAAAAGAGGCGACAAAAGCATTTTTAGGAGATATTCAGCAGCGGCCACCGGTTTTTTCAGCTTTGAAAAAGGACGGAAAGAGACTGTACGAATACGCCCGAAGCGGAGAAGAAGTGGAAATTCCTACCAGAACGGTAAATATTTCAGAATTTGAGATCACCAAAATAGAGCTCTTAAATGTACATTTTAGAGTAGTATGCAGCAAAGGCACCTATATTCGAAGCCTTGCTCATGATTTTGGGAAGGAACTCAATACCGGTGCCTATCTCTCATCCCTGCGCCGCATCCGCATTGGGAATTACAAAGTTGAAAATGCCTTAACAGTAGATTCTTTTGTAAATGAGTATCTTTCCCCTGAGGAAGATACTTTGTAAATGGATTTTTTCGACCGACATAAGGCTTTGATCATTACCGTTCTTATCTTTTCGATATTGATCCTTCTTATGTACAACATCAAAATTTCTAACGAGTCAAAGAAAATAAGGGAAACTCTTATTGAACTGAACAACATCCTGCCACCTCCTCCTCCCGAGGAAGAGCCCGAACCCGAAGAACAGCAGCCACAAGAACCTCAGCGTCCCAATCCTACCGTACAAACCCACCAGGCCTTTAACCAAAACAGGGAGGAAAGCCAGAAGAACCTCGAGTCCCGCCTGGACGAGATCTTCCAAAAGAACGCCGCACAACAGGAAGCAGCCGAAGAAGAAGCCTCAAAAGCATCCCGCGGTGATGTGAATCTGAACTCCAACAAAAGGGAACAAAAAAAGCAAGCTTCCCAGGGAGATAACAGCAGCGCGAAAACTTCTGTTAAAGAAGGCAGTCTGCGCAACAGTTCGATTTCTTTTTCTCTTAGAGGCCGTACAGCTGTCTTTATACCCAATCCCATCTACACCTGCGACTCTTCGGGGAAAGTAGTTGTGAATATCACTGTCAATGCCAACGGGGATGTTGTGAGAACCGCGGTGAATAAATCGGCTTCCACGACTTCTAATGAATGTTTGACAGATCAGGCCCTGGAATATGCCGCAGATGCAAGATTCTCCCGGCTGGCGGGCAGAGATTCTCAACCCGGAACCATAACTTATAATTTTCAGAATTAATGGAAGAAAAGATCCGTTGCGGCTGGTGCGTGGGTGATCCGCTGTACGAGGCCTATCACGACCTGGAATGGGGAGTGCCTTTGAAAGATGATGCCGCTATTTTCGAATTTTTGATCCTGGAGACTTTTCAGGCGGGATTGAGCTGGATCACTATTCTTCGGAAAAGGGAAAACTTCAGAAGGGCATTTGATGATTTCGATTACAGGAAAATAGCAGATTATTCAGAAAATAAGCTGGAAAACCTAATGCAGGATAGCGGGATCATTAGGAACCGGTTAAAGATCAAGGCAACTGTCTCCAATGCACAGGCTTTCATAAAAGTGCAGGAAGAATTTGGCTCCTTTTCAAGTTATATCTGGAATTTCGTGGATAACAGCCCGGTTCAAAATGACTGGAAGGATCTTAAACAGGTTCCTGCCACTACAGCCATAAGCGACGCCCTGAGTAAGGATCTAAAAAAGCGCGGATTTAAATTCGTGGGTTCCACAGTTGTCTATGCGCACATGCAGGCAACGGGAATGGTCAATGATCACATCACCAGCTGTTTTAGACATGAAGAAGTAAAACAAATGAACAAGACAGAAATATGATCCAAAAATGGCATTTTTCGATCCTCATTTTAACCTGCCTTCTTTTGGGCTCTTCAGCCAATGCTCAAACTCCGAAGGCTTATCTATGGGAAACCGAGTTTGATTTGGAGTTGCCATCCCGGGGCAACTGGGGTTTCACATTTGGCGCTGGCAGCCGCTATCTGTTTGCAGCCGAAGTGGAAGGGGAAACTGTTAAGGAAAATATTCAACAACATCTTGAACTCAACCACTTTACTGCCTATAACAGCAGTGAAAGCCTTACAATAAGCCTTGGTTTACGCTACCGCTTTAGGGAAGTTTTTGAGGAGGCTTTGCAGGATGAGATAAGGATCATCGAGCAATTAGAATATTCCCATCTAAACGCCTTTTTATCACCTGAACACAGAATTAGGTTTGAACAAAGATTCCGGGAAGCAACGATCTTCAGGTTGCGGTATCAATTCGGAGTTTCCCAACCTTTAAGTCCTGATTCTTCCCTCGGCCTTTCCACCGAATTCCTTTACAGCATGGCAAACGATAATCGGCCGAAGATCGAGCAGCGATTTGGCCTGGAACTGGAGAATAGTTCTGTGAGAAACCTGGAATTAAGTCTGGGAGTAGAATACCGGAGAGATGATCTTACCGGCTTCCCCGGAACCGAGATCTTTCTTATTACAGGAGCAGTTCTCCAATTGTAACTAGTCAAGATATTCCAAAAATACACTGCGTGGGATCTCCGCGGCACCAAGTGTGGCAAGATGTGGAGTATAGATTTGGCAATCCACCAGCAGCAGCCCATCCTTCTGCAGTTCCTGTACCAAATGTACTAATCCATATTTGGAAGCATTGCTTAATTTGGAAAACATGCTCTCCCCGCAAAAGATCTTTTTTTCCCGAAGGTAAATTCCATACAGTCCGCCAACCAGCTGGCCTTCTTTCCAGACTTCTACAGATGTGGCAATATTTTGTTGATGAAGGGAAAGATAAGCCTGCTTCATCTCGGGCGTGATCCAGGTTCCCTCCTGCCCCGGCCTTTTCATAATTGCACAATTCTCCATTACTTCTGAAAAAGCTTTATTAAAACTAACTTCAAAAACCTGCTTTTTGAGAAGTTGTCTCATGCTTTTGGAAACCTTCAGGTTTTCCGGAAACAGAACCATCCGAGGATCGGGACTCCACCACAGAATAGGATGTTCACTGTCATACCACGGAAATATTCCGCGGGAATAGGCATCTATGAGACGTTTAGGAGAAAGATCACCTCCAAAAGCCAGAAGACCTTCTTCTGTGGCTTCTTCAACCGGCGGAAATTCATCCTGTGGTCCCAGATACTTCATGAGGTAAAGACTATTAGCAACAAAAGGTCAATAAAAAGCCCCAATTCTCCAGAACCGGGGCTTTTGTAAGAATGTATGATCACCCTAGAAAGGCAGATCATCATAATCCTCGTCGTTAAGATTGTTGGCAGGCTCAAACTGATCTGCCGGAGGTACCGGAGCACCACCCTGCTGACTTTGAGCTGCTAGGTTTTCAATCCTCCACCCCTGGATAGAATTGAAGTATTTGGTCTCTCCCTGTGGATTCACCCATTCGCGCCCGCGAAGGTTCACCCCTATCTTTACAGGTTGCCCTACAGAATAGTTGTTCAAAAGCTCACATTTATCCTGCACAAATTCAACAAGTATATGTTGTGGATATTGTTCCTCTGTTGTTACCACTACTTCTCTCTTTCTAAACCCATTGCTCCCGAAGGTTTGGGTATCACCAATCATTTTGATTTTTCCTTGTACTTCCATATCACACGTTTTTTGCTAATAATATTTTCCAGGCCGTCGCCGGATCGTTTTGTTCTAAATATTCTTTTGCCCTTAAATGCACCTGCTCCTCACTTCCTTCCCTGACCAGGGCCGAAAGTTGGGAATTTCCATTCAAGAACTCCTCAATTTCTTCAGCGGCTGGCAGCTTTTCTACATTCCCGAGTTTACCCAGATCGTTTCCGGTAAGGTACCTGCTGTTGCGAACCTCTTCAGCTATTTCATCCACTCCAATTCCAAGGGTCTGCAATGGCTTTGGAACTTCAAACATTCCAGGCGTGGCGCGGGTATACCAGTTGCCACCCATCCTCGCTACCAGGTCGATTTTATGCTGGTCAATATAACCTTTTTCATCTAAAATATCTTCCCGAATATGCATTTTTAGCACCTCACAAATAACAAGATTTCCGGCACCGCCTTCACTTCCGGTTTCGACAATTTCGTTGATACGGCATTCGAATTGTACCGGCGATTCTTTCACCCTAAAAGGCTTGACAACTTCGGATTCTAACATGGTAAGCCCCGCCTTCAGGAATTCATTTACACCTTCAGCATATTCTGTGCTCGATAGCGAAACCTGTTGCACAAGATCATAATTGACAACGTTAATCACCACCTCTCCCGTAGCCTTGGAGTTGTTATAGGTATGCTTCACCGTATTGTCCCTTCCACGTCGTGCAGGAGAGAAAATAAGAATAGGCGGATTTGCCCCAAAAACATTAAAAAAGCTGAATGGCGATAAATTCGGCCTGCCTTCTTCATCTATTGTGCTGGCAAAGGCTATAGGGCGCGGTCCTACAGCTCCTAACAGGTACTGATGAAGTTTTGGTACAGGAATTTCTTTGGGATTTATGCTTAGCATGCTCAAGATTTTGGCAAAGGTAACGAAACAGCCCAACAGATGAAAAACCACCTGCACAATATTAATTTGCTCAAAACGCTTATATTTAATCGCAATTAAAGCCCTGCCTTCATGAGGTTTTCAGACAAACGAAACTTTCGCCGCTGGTTCATTATAATTACTTCTCTCATCATTGTTAGCCTCATTGTTTGGAATGCTGTCTCTTTTTTTCAGCGCATCAAGGAGGAGGAACGAATAAAAATGAACATCTGGACTTCGGCGCAGGTCTACCTGGACCAGGTGGATACAGATACCGGCCTCGACCTGTACCTGGAGATCATTAACAGCAATTCCAGCATCCCAACAATTCTCGTGGATGAGAACGGGAAAATTGTTGATGCCATGAATATTCAGGACGAGATCATGTCCAGCGAAGAAAAGCTTCAGGAGTATCTGGTATCCTTGAAGAGCACCAACGAACCTATACAAATGGATCTTGGTGAAGGGCGGGTAAATCAGGTTTACTACGGAAATTCACCCATGCTGAACAAGCTAAAATACTATCCTCTGGCGCTTATTCTCATTATCATCCTCTTTATTGCCGTAGTTTTCTTTTTCTACAGGACCACGAAGAGCAGCGAGCAAAATAAGCTGTGGGCGGGAATGGCTAAAGAGACTGCACACCAGATTGGCACCCCGCTTTCATCATTGATCGGCTGGACTGAAATCCTGAAAGAAGAGAAGGTGAATTCTACCTATATAGTCGAGATTGAAAAAGATGTTGACCGGCTGAAGACCATTACCGAAAGATTTTCAAAGATTGGATCTGCTCCAACCTTAGAGCTGGAGGACATAGTTGAGAAGACCCGGGATTCCTTCGATTACCTGAAGGCGCGGAGTTCAAAGCTTATCAATTTCCGCCTCGAGCTTCCGGACGAAAAGATCCTGGTGAACATGAACGCCCAGCTCTACAGCTGGACCATCGAAAACCTGGTGCGAAATGCCATTGATGCTATGAAGGGGAAAGGTACCCTTGAAATAAAGCTGAAACAGGACTCCAAAAAAGTTCATATCCTGGTATCCGATACCGGGAAAGGCATTCCCAAAAGTAAATTCAAAAGGATCTTTGAACCTGGTTTCACTACCAAAAAAAGGGGATGGGGGCTGGGATTATCTCTCTCCAAAAGGATCATTGAGAAATATCACAGGGGAAGAATAAGAGTGCTGCGCAGTGAGATCAATAAAGGCACCACTATAGAGATCCTGCTTGAAAAAGCTAGAACTGTTGCATAACCTTCTTCAGTTCTGGCGGGATAGGTAACGCTTTATCTTCATTAAAGTCAAAGAAAACGGCTATGTCCCTGCCTTCTGCGCATACTTCTCCTTTTTCATTGAGGATCAATTGATCCAGCCCAAAACTACTGTTCTTGATATAAGCCAATTTTGTCTTCACTGTGGCTGTTCCCGGGTAAAAAAGAGATTTCTTAAAATCACAATGCGTGGAGACGAGGATAGCTCCTTTGTTGGATTCTGAAAACAAAGTGGCCAATCCTGTAGCTTCCCAGAAATTCACTCTGCCCGATTGAAGGAATCTGATAAAGGTTAGATTATTCACATGCCGGTACATGTCGAGGTCGCTAAAATCAATACGAAGATCAAGCGACAGTTTATACTCTGAAAGCTCCACTAGATATTTGCTTTAATATCATCTGCAATTTGCCTCAACTCGTCCTCGGTCAAGGATACGCTATTGGCAAAATTCATGTCTCCCATACTGTTCAGCGGAATAAGGTGTACATGCACATGAGGTACTTCGAGACCCACTACAGCCATACCAATCCTTTTGCAGGAAACAGCTTTCTCCAGACCTTTTGCCACTTTTCGGGAAAAAGCCATGAGCTCCATATAGGTCTCCTCATCCAGATCGAATAATTTATTGACCTCTTCCTTGGGAATACAGAGGGTGTGCCCTTTGGCATTTGGTCTTACATCCAAAAAGGCCAGAAATTTATCCGTTTCTGCGACCTTATAGGCGGGTAACTCTCCATTGACAATTTTCGTAAAGATGCTTGGCATAATTCTGAAGTTTAGAACAACAAGTTAAGATTTTCGGCACAAAAAAAATCCCTTCTGAAGAAAGGATCTAAAAAATGTCATTTTTACCGGCTTTTAATCACGGGTGATCTCGAGGATCTCGAATTTCATTATTCCAGACGGCACCTGTACTTCGGCGATCTCTCCCACTTTCTTTCCAAGTAAGCCTTTTCCTATGGGGCTGTCTACAGAGATCTTACCAGACTTTAGATCGGCTTCACTCTGGGCAACCAGTTTGTATTTTACTTCTGCACCGTTAGTAAGGTTTTTGATCTTAACTGTTGAATGAACCAATGCCTTGGAAGTATCCAGCTGCGACTCGTCTATTAACCTTGCATTCGCATAGATCTCCTCCAGCTTTGCAATTTTCATTTCAAGCAGGCCCTGGGCCTCCTTCGCAGCATCATACTCGGCGTTCTCACTAAGATCTCCTTTGTCCCGGGCTTCGGCAATTGCCTGAGAAGCTCTGGGCCGCTCAACATCCTTTAATTGATTGAGTTCATCTCTTAATTTTTTAAGGCCATCTGCTGTATAATATGATACTTTACTCATAACTTCGTCGTTTATATAAATAGAAAAAATCCCATTCGCCGACGGGATTTTAAACAAATATACTAAATAAAAATATCCAGCACAATTATAAGTCTGCGGCTCCAAAAAAACCTTTTATGAAGCGATTTTTCCTGCTTTTACCTCTCTTTTTCACTTTTTTAGGTTGTTCTACAGATAATGAGATTAGAAGAAATCCTTACCTGCCCCACCTCAACTTTTCGGTTCAATTCGATTTGAGCCTACCGGAGTATAATCAGCTGAATTTTCCAGGGAATAAATTTATTACTCGTAACTATGGCATCAACGGCATCGTGATCTACAACCTCAACAATGATCAATATCTTGCCTATGAGCTTACAGATCCCAACCATGTGCCCCAGGCTTGTTCCTCCTTAACTGTAACTGGCACAGAAGCCACCTGTGGCTGCGGTGACGGTAATAAATATACCATTATTACCGGAGAACAAATAGCAGGAACCGGAGAATATACACTAAAACCTTACCGGGCAGTAAGAACAGGAAGTGTCTTGCAGATCTCGAACTAAAGGGAATAAAAAAAGACATTATTGAGGGGTCTCAAAAATGCCTTTTTTTGGAAGTTCTTTTTTTCTTAGAATCTTAAAGTCATTCCTACCAGGAAATTACGGGTAGCCTGGGGATAATATCCCGCACCGTCATAGGTCACCCCATCCCAGTCATAGGTGTAGTAGTAACCGTTTGACACATACTCCTCGCTGAAGATATTATTGATCAACCCGGTAAATACCACTTCTTCAAACAGAGGAGCTTTCCTCCAGGTGTACTGAAAATTCAGGTCATTTACGAAGTAGCTCTCCAGCAAGGAAGCCTCATTCTCAAGATTACTCATATACTGCTCTCCGACATATTTTGTAAGGAATTTGATTTCGAGTCCTTCAACAGGTCGGTATTCAAAGATGTTACCGGCGATGATTTCGGGGGAATAGGAAATGTCAGTTTTTCCGAAGCTGCGCAACTCCCCGTCCCAGGTTGCAAACCACTCGTCATTCTTGTTTCGGCTTATAGCCACATTTGGTCTCCAGCTGAACTTTTGATGAAATCTTACAACAGCATCAAGCTCAAGACCCAGGCGGTAAGAATTTCCACTATTCCTTCTAATCGGGGCGCCAACGTCATTTAATTCCCCGGTCAAAACCAATTGATTGTGGTAGTCCATAAAATAAAGGTTTGAGTTGAGCTGAAGAATTCCAGATCTCAATCTCCACCCCAATTCATAATCGTTCAATTCTTCAGGTTCAGGATTTCCTGCTTCGTAGTCGCTTCGGTTAGGCTCCCTGTGAGCCCGGGCAAATGAAAAGTAAAGGCGACTGGCTTCAGAAAATGAATAAGTAAATCCTGCTTTAGGATTGAAGAAGGTATGGGCGTCATCAATAATAAATGGCACATTCTCTTCTTCAAAACCATTTACTTCATAATTAATTGTCCTTAACTGAAGGTCTCCATAAAGGCTAAGATCTTTGCTTACAGCATAGGTAGCTTTCCCAAAAAGACTAAAGTCACTTTTACTGGCCTGGTTATGGTAATACCTGTGCATTGGCAGGCTTGGTGCAAACCGAGTGAAAATCACCTCTCCAAAATGATCTCCTTCGTAGTTGTTCCAGGCACCTCCCGTGATGATTTCCAGCTTTTCATTCTCATACTCCAGGTTAAAGGTAGTACCGTAGAAATCATTCACCAGCCATTTTTGTGTGACCAGGTCACTCTCTGTAACCTCTTCTCCATTGGCAGTAAAAGCAGGCAGGTTGTATTCGG
Organism: Salinimicrobium aquimaris; assembly: GCF_035607535.1. Classification (NCBI taxonomy): domain Bacteria; kingdom Pseudomonadati; phylum Bacteroidota; class Flavobacteriia; order Flavobacteriales; family Flavobacteriaceae; genus Salinimicrobium; species Salinimicrobium aquimaris. The sequence continues at coordinate 197,965 of NZ_JAYDZX010000002.1, read as the reverse complement.
CAAGGTCCTCTCCTGCACGATATGACTCGTAGAAACCTCTTCCGTAGGTGTAGTGTAAAGCTATATTAGAAGACCAGCCGTTGCCATAACGCTCATTCCAAAGCAGCTGAAAGTGATCCTGTTTATAGTCATCCACATGATTGTCGTAAAATTGAAGATTCCCTTCATCATCTTCATAAGCACCTGCAGGATTAAACCTGCGATCCTCCTCTAGCTGATCTGCATCTATTCCATCCCAGGCCTGGTATGTAACTTCACTACCTCCAAAGGTCAACGCCTTGATGAGAGTGGTTTCTCCCACGTAAGACCCCTGGAAAAAGTAAGATTTCAGGTCGGTTGATGCCCGATCAATATATCCGTCGCTTTTTATAACTGAAGCTCTTCCATTGAATTCCCAGTGATCATCAAATAATCCCGTACTGAATTTAACTGTGTGTTTTCGGGTGTTATAAGATCCAAAGCTATTGGCGATCTCGGCGGAAGGCTCGTAGTTGTACCTGTCTGTAAGGATGTTAAGGCTGGCACCAAAAGCACCTGCTCCGTTTGTGGATGTACCAACCCCTCTTTGTAGCTGAAGATCTTCTACAGAAGAAGCGAAATCCCCAAGGTTGACCCAGAACGTTCCCTGGCTCTCTGCATCGTTATAGGGTATTCCATTAATAGTGACATTGATTCCCCGGGCTTCTGTACCTCTTACGCGAATGCTGCTATAGCCAATTCCGGCACCGGCATCGCTGGTAGTCACCACACTGGGCATGTATTGCATTAAGCTGGGGATATCCTGTCCCAAATTGCGGTCCTCGATCTCCTCGTTAGAAAGGTTGCTATAGGTAATTGGAGAGCTGGCTGTTACTCTCACTGCGGAAAGAAATACCTCATCGAGAACCTCTTCGGCGTCATTCATATCCACATTGAGAACCATATCTTCTGAAAGATCAACGCGAAGGCGCTTTTTGTTTCCGTAGGAGAAGATCAGGTTATAAGTCCCTTTTTCAAGGCTAAGGCTGTATCTTCCTTCTGCCGAAGTCTGAGTGTAGCGGGACCGGCCTTCAACCTGAACAAGAGCACCCTCAATGGGGATCTCTCCTCTGGTTACTGTTCCTGTTACCTGAAATTCCTGTGAAAATCCACCGAGTGCGGCGAGAAAAAAACTGAAAAAGAAAAAAATGTTTTTCATTCGTAATTTAATGGTTACGAATAAAAGGGGCAATTATTCCTGTTGTTATAAAATAAAAAATCCTGAAAACCACAATATGGTTAACAGGAGTGCTATACTTGCGCAGTGCTTCTTTGAGCACCTATCCCTTGGCAGCATTACCTGCCCAGGTTCCTTGGGTATGATCTCAGCTTCCTCCTGCTTTCACAGGAACTAGCACCCCTTTGAGACGCCGCAAAGGTAATTGCTTTTTTTTGATTTAACCTAATTTTTCACCGTTTGGATGAGAAAGCTTTTAACTTTATAATTTCAGATGAAATATGGCTAAGAAAAAGGCTTCCATAACATTCACGGTCTTTGCCGGTTACATTATTCTTGCCGCTCTCATGGGCATGGCGGTGTGGTTTATTTATAATCAGGTGACAAGCTATACCAGCATGACCAGCAGAAGCTACACAGGCAATCAAAAGCTCCTGTTGGTAAGCGAAGCTGCAGCAAAGTTATACGAAGCAGAGAGCCTGAGCCGCAAACTTATCCAAACCGGAAATATTGACGGGCTGGAAACCTATAACGCGAAAATAGATTCCATCAAATCCACTCTGGCTTCTCTTCAAAACTATAGAACCGACAGTTCTCTTGACCAGGAAATTGACAGCATCAACACCCTCCTTAGCCGCAAGAGCCAAAACCTGGAAGAACTGTTATTATTGCGGGCTCGTGGAGAAATTGATAGCTACTACTCACGCGTCCTTTCAGAGTTACAAAGAGTAGATGAGAATTTTGAAACCCGAAACTATGACCAGCGATTCAAGGATCTTCAACCTCATCAAAGGCAACTGCTCATAAAATTACTGGAGTACGCCAACGAGCAAAACCCCAGTCCAAATCCCCCGGCTATAACTATAGATTCCCTGGTCAATTCAGTAAAAACAGTATTAAGTCAATTAGAATCACAGGAAAGGCGGTACAGGCAGGAATTAAAGAAGCAGGAAGACCAGTTGCTGGCGAATGAAATTCAGCTGAACAACCGGCTTAGAACATTATTGACCACCCTGGAATCTGAAGAAAGAATGGCCTCAATGGACCAAGTCGAGGCCTGGCAGGAGACGGTAGAAGAAACTTCGCAGATCATTATGTTCCTTGGAATTGCGAGTCTATTCGTGATCCTTACTTTTGTTTTTCTCGTAGTAAAAGATGTCTCCAGAAGTCAGCAGTACAGGCAGGAACTTGAAGCAGCGAAGACTTATGCCGAATCCCTTCTTTCCAGCCGGGAGCAATTTATGAATACTGTGACCCATGATCTGCGCTCCCCTCTCAATACCATGATAGGTTACACAGGACTGCTGGAAAAAAGCCCTCTCAATAAATCTCAGAATCGTTATTTGACCCAGCTCAAAAGATCATCAGATTATCTCCTGCGCCTGGTAAATGACCTGCTGGACCTTTCGAGGCTGGAAGCAGGTAAGATGTCCATAGAGGAACTGGCATTCAATCCAAAAAACCTGATCGAAGAAACCGTGGAGAATGCCGTCCCTCCCGAGAAGCCGCGTGATGTGGAGGTACGGGTTAACATAGCTCCCGAACTGGACCGGCCTGTGATCACAGATCCTTTTAGGATCAAACAAATCCTTATAAACCTGGTGAACAATGCCTGCAAGTTCACGCCCGAAGGGAGCGTGGAAGTCAGGGCATGGTTGCGACTGGCGAGAAACAATCCGGTTCTGTGTATAGAAGTAAAAGATACCGGCATTGGCATCTCCAAAGAACAAAAAGAAAAGGTATTTGAAGAATTTTCACAGGAGGATAGCAGCATTGAAAAGCGTTACGGAGGAACAGGCCTGGGATTGTCCATAAGTAAGAAACTCACAGATCTTCTGGAAGGGAAGATAAGTCTTGAGAGTGAAGCGGGAAAAGGCAGTACCTTTCTTATCGAGATCCCAGTGGAGTACGCTGCTACCAATGAGCAGCCAACCATCAACAAAAACCCTGTAGTTAAAGATCCTGAAAAAATCTCTGTCCTGATAGTTGACGATGAACCGGCACAACTGGGGCTACTAAAAGAATTGATCAGGAATGCGGGCATGTCATATCGCACAGCACAAAACGGAAAAGAAGCACTAAAAAAGATTCGGACTTCCCGGCCAGACCTTGTGCTTACCGATATACAGATGCCAAAAATGAATGGCTTTGAGTTGCTTAAGAAGATCAGGAAAGATCCTGCTCTTAAGGAGCTTCCGGTTGTTGCGTTATCGGGACAGCCCGATGTTAGTGCGGCCGACTATCTTGAAAAGGGATTTAACGGCAGCCTTCTAAAACCCTATTCCTCCCAGAACTTACTCGAGATCATCAGTGACCTGTTAAACCTTCAACTGGAAACAGATTCTCCTCCCGCCCCTGCTCCCTCAAATTCAGAAAAGAATTATACCCTAACAGAGATCAGAAATTTTGCAGGAGAGGATCCCGAAGCCATGGATGCGATATTAACTGCATTTATTGAAAGTACCCAGTCAAATTTACTGGCACTGGAACTGGCCTCTCAAAAAGGGCAAAAAAAGAAGGTCTCTGCGGTAGCTCATAAGATGCTCCCTATGTTCAGACAGCTACAGGTACCTCATCTCATCGAAAAATTAGCTATTCTTGAAGATCCTCAAGGCAAGGAACGACGGGCAGTAGATATTCCGCTGCTGGTAAAGGAAGTGAACGATCTGCTGGAAAGCCTGCGGGAAGAGATTACAAATTGATCCCGTACTGCTTCAGCTTATTGTAGAGCGTTTTGCGATCTATGGAGAGAAGTTTTGCAGCTTTACTTTTGTTTCCGTGGGTCTTTTCCAAAGCTTCCAGGATCATTTCCTGTTCATTGCGGTTTTTGAAAAGGCTGTAGTCCTGCTCTTCTTTAGGTTTATCTTTTGCCTGAAGAACTTCAGACGGCAAACAGGAGGAGGAAATGTATTCTCCTTCAGATAAAAGAACTGCTCTTTTTACTACATTTTTAAGCTCCCTAAGATTTCCGGGCCAGTTGTAATTCTTAAATGCAATAACTGTCTTTTCAGAAAAACCTGAAATATCCTTTTCCAGTTCTTCATTGGCGCTGTCAAGGAAGTAATTCGCGAAGATCATCAAATCTTCCTTTCGCTCTTTAAGCGCAGGAACCTTTATAGAAAATTCGTTGAGACGGTGATAAAGATCTTCTCTAAAATCCCCTTTTTTGACAGCTTCAAAAAGATCTTCGTTTGTCGCCGCAACTACCCGTATGTCAACACGTATCTCCTCATTACTGCCCACAGGTTTGATCTTTCGTTCCTGCAAGGCCCGAAGCAATTGCACCTGTAATTCATAGTTGAGATTTCCTATTTCATCCAGAAATAGAGTTCCGCCATTTGCAGCTTCAAAGTGTCCGGTCTTATTGTTCACGGCACCAGTAAACGAACCTTTTACATGCCCGAAGAATTCACTGGATGCCAGCTCCCGCGGAATGGCACCACAATCTACAGCCACAAATGCTGCTGTGCTGCGCTTACTTTTTTGATGAATACTCTTTGCAATCTGTTCTTTTCCCGTACCACTTTCACCCATGATCAAAACAGACATATTCGTGGGAGCGACAAGTTCAATGTAATTATTAAGTTTCGAGGAGGCTTCACTTCCACCCTTGATATAGGTATCTCTGGAAGGTGACGTCGGCTTTTTCTTAGGTGGCGGAGTGTTTGAGGAAACAGGATTTTCCAAAGCATCATTAATGGCCTTTAGTATTACCTCGGGATGAAATGGCTTGGCGATATAGTCGAGTGCCCCCTCCTTAATGGCATTCACAGCCATGCTTATTTCGGCATAGCTGGTCATCATGATCACTCCGGTTTTTTCAGCTTTTTGATTGACAGCCTGCAGGATCTCCAATCCCTCTTTATCGGGAAGGCGAACGTCTGAGATCACCACATCATATTTATTCTTCGCAATAAGATTGAGAGCCTCGGTAGCAGTATATACAGCATCTACATCGCATTCCTTCTTTACCAGGAAAGTCTTGAGCATAGTGCAAAACGCTACGTCATCTTCAACTAAAAGAATTTTGGTCATGGGTACTTTTGAATATTAACAAAATTAGAATTTTTAAGTCCCTTAAAACCAAAAATAAGCATAAAAAAGGGAGCTATTTTATTAGCTCCCTCTCTGAAATTTTCCCCGTTAGGGTAAATAACTCCGTTTCTTCAGATTCTCCCTATTGACTTCCTTAGCTACTACTGTAGGGGATAGTAATTAAGAAAGAAACAATTAATCTAACATACATGTGCCGTGAGAGATCTGCCATCAGGAGTCGGTTTCTCCTTTTGCGATGGTCGCGATCAGATTACTTTTCCCAATCGTCTTTATCTTCCTTTTTCTTGTCTTTATCAATCCAGTTACCTTTCGCATCAGCATAAAGTTCCAAATCCTCACCTTCGGCTGTGCTTACCTTAAGTTTGAATTTTTGCTCCCCCTCATGTTCTTTTACATAAGCCTCAGATATTGTAGCTCCGGCAAAATCACGTTCAACGGCTTGCTGGACTTCGGCAGGCAATTCCTGTATTTCAATCTGTCTAAAATCGTCCTGAGCTCTTTGTACAACTGTTTCTTCTACTTCCACTTGTGCCACTTCCTGAGCTGATAAATTTTGAGCCGAAAACAATAATGCAGATGCGGCTACTACTGTAAGACATAACTTTTTCATAGTTCTAAGTTTTTAGTTTTAGGTTTTCTTGTTGTGGTTCTGTTACCATCTTTGATTGATCTTTAGTAATAGCAAAATCGCGCCAAGATGGTATAACAACAGGAAAGCCCCCGTAAAACAAGGGCTTTCGCTAAAATTTAAGATTATGTGGAATTGCGGGAATCGAAATTTTTTCCCCAATTTTCTGTGGAAAAATTCCTCAGATTTACTCTTTTAAAGGATCCTTTCTCGCCGACTTCTTTTCTGAAAGTTTCTTCTTTTCCCGGAGCCGTTTAAGTTTTGCAGCTTTTGGAATCTTTGTTTTCTTGCGCTTTTTTGGTTTTACGAGAGCCTGCTTTAGGAGCTCCAGGAATCTCTGGGTGACGATCTCCTTATTCTTGTGCTGACTCCGCGATTCCTCGCACTGTAGGATCAACTCCCCGGAATTGGTGAGTCTTGAAGATAATTTATCCAGCGCCCGCTGCTTTTCTTCATCGGTTAAACCCTCTGATTGTTCCAGGAAAAAATGAAGCTCTACTTTAGAAGAGACCTTATTTACATTCTGGCCACCGGCACCCGAGCTTCTTACAGCCTTATACTCGGCTTCCCTTATGAGTTGTTGTTCATCCACCTATTGTGCCTGGTGTGAGGGTTTAAGGAGATCGGCTACAGTTTTTACGGGATTAAAGGTCTCTACAGGAACCTCAATAAAAATGGTATTCCAATGTGCCATTCCTCCGTTCCATAGGCCGGGTAATTCAAGAGCCTTCAGTTCTTTTCCGTCTTTGGTCTTGTTTGCAATAAAACTTGTTTCCTCATCTACAAATTTGTTGAGATCGAATTTACCCCCACGGTAATCTTTTGTTGAACAAACCACATCAACCGGATTAAAATGAGTCGCCTCCTGGGCGATCTTACTTTGCTGGTAATTGTCGTGATCTATCTGGGCACTTTCTACAATTTGCAGGGAGATCTCTCCATTTTTATGGGTTACCCAAAACGGACCTCCTCCGGGTTCCCCTTCATTTTTGACCATTCCGCAGATGCGAAGAGGTCTGTTGAGTAAGTTCTTAATTACTTCGGGCTTTTCCTGTTCATGAAGATCCTTAAAGTTCACACTAAGTCCGGCATTAAGTTCATTCTGAAGAAAATTTCCCATTTCTTCCAGTTGCTCTTTTTCTGCACCATTTTCCAGTTTCCTGAGATAATCAAAGATCCTTTCCTGGAGCTGCAGCAGCTTTCCTCCCAGCATCTTTTTATAAGAGGCAAGTAATTCCCTGTTCTTGGGGATCACTACATTGTCGATGTTCTTAATAAAGATCAAATCGGCATCCTGCTCATTTAGGTTCTCGATCAACGCTCCGTGGCCACCGGGCCTGAAGAAAATATCTCCATTCTCATCCCTAAAAGGCTCGTTATCCATAGTCACCGCCACAGTATCGGTCTTCGGGTCCTGATAGGAGTAACTAACATCAAAACTATAGCCGGTTTCCCGCTCGAGTCTCGGCACCACTTTCTGTGCCTCCTCCTCGAATTTCTCCCGGTGCTCTTCGGCTACAGTGAAATGTATACGCACTTTTTTTCCTGAAGCCGCATAATCTATGGCTTCCACCAGATGTTCCTCAAATGCCGTGGCTAAATGGTCCTCATATTTATGGAAAGGCACCAGGCCTTTTGGCTGATCTCCCAGATCGAGTCCATCCTCCTGCAGCATGTACTTTACAAAAAGGTAATGCTGTCGGGCTTCAGGCATGTCTTCAAAACCGGGTTCGGAATGAGCTGCCTTTTCCCGCACCTTGTCGAAGAAAGGAAGATCTTTTATCCGGCTAAAGAAGGTTTCAAGGCTTCTGTCATTCTTTCGATCTATGTATTCGTCAAGATCATCTTTTTCAGGATCAAATTCCTTGAGCAGGTTGTAAAAAGCTTTAAACATCCTGGTGGCCGCACCCGATGCCGGAACGAATTTTAACAGATCAAGATTATCCTTTCTGGATTCATAGAAATTAATCAGTTCCTCTTGATTTTCTTCAGAAATGGCAAGAATTCCGTTTCTTACTGTTGCTGCTTCGCGAACATTGACTACAATGTTCCCTCTTTTAAAAATTTCTATTTGCTGTTCTACTTTTTGAGGAGAGATCCCTTTTTCTCTAAACTGAGAGATGTCCTTTTCGCTAAAGTTCAATTTGTCGAGTTTTTAGTTGGTCAATAATTTTTATTGCCTTCTCAAGACGCTCCTGCAAATTGCCCTGCAAGATGTGATAAGGCAAATTGTTCTCATCAAGGGCTTTTTTAAACCTGGCGAACATTTGCTCCCGGTCTTTGGGCCGGTCGCGCAGATCATCCTGGACCCATGGAACATCAATATACGTTAAAAAATAGAGATCGTATTGCGCCTTTAACGCATGTTTAAGAAGGTCTGGATCTACTGTTTCCTCATAGTAGGCACGGGAGTAGACGACCAGTTCAAGCAGGTTCGTATCACAAAAGAGCAGGTCATTGGCTTTAGCTGCAGCTTCATTCTCCAGGAGCATTTGTCCCTTTGCAATTGGCACAAGATCATGAGGTTCACAGGTCATTTGCTGCTCATCCCATTTTTTTTGAAGGTAATCGCGCATGTATTCGGGCACCCAGGAGGTGTTATAGTGAGAAGCCAGCTGCCGCGCCAGGGTTGTCTTTCCTGTAGATTCGGGTCCAAAAAGAACGATCTTTAGGACACCACGTGTCCGCCGCTGCTCAAGCTCTTCTTCCATGTTTTATATCCGTAAAAGGCTATTATTGTGAATAAAAGATATTGAAAACTGGTAAATGTAAGGCCCTTGTAGAAGTACAGAGGAACCGATATGATATCCCCCACGATCCAGTAGATCCAGTTCTCCAGTTTTTTGCGGGCCATTAGCCACATGCCTACAAAGAAAATAGCCGTGGTGATCGTATCTACGTAGGCCGTCCAATTGTTCCACTTATCGAAATATTCATAGATCCCAAAGGTGAACAACCAGGTAGCAATAAAAATTAAGAGGCTCCAAAAATGCTCTTTTTGAGTGGTCTTTGTAATTGGAATAAAATGTACAGCATCAACTTTTCGGGTCCATACATACCAGCCATAGATACTCATGGTGGAATAATAGAAATTGATCATCATATCTCCCAGCAGTTCCCATTGCCAGAGCAGATACACGAATATAACTGTGCTAATGATCCCGGTGGGATAGACCAGGATGTTTTCCTGCTTGGAATACCAAACAGAAAGGAACCCAAAGATCACCGCAATGATCTCAAGAACAATATAAAGGGTGGGATAATCTGAATACTGCTGAAAGAGAAAATCAAAAATCGGCTGCATAGTCGCTTCTGTTTCCCTTCACAATTTTCATGGTTAGCAGCACATGCTCTGAAGCCTGAAAAGTCTCTTTTATCTCTTCGGTCAAATACTCCATTACTTTGTCGTACTCTCCGTAGACCTGGGTGCTAAGAGGATTCTCGATCACGGTTAATCCCGAACTGCGCAGCTTCCTGATAAATTCTTTTATAGGTGCTTCATAATCATCCTGCAGCGGAGTAAGTGCAAGTTCTACTGATATTTGCATGTCTTTTGTTTCTTTCTTTCAAAATTAGAAAGATTAAGGCAGTTATTACCTCTTTTGGGATTTTTTTGCACTCACTCCCAGGAATTAGCTGAAGAACTTCCCTTTTTGAAGCCTCCTGAATTACTGCACCGGCAACATGACCATCTTATTAAAGATGGTCTTTTGCTGTGAAGCCGTGGCTATTTCATCGAATGTATTCCTACCGTATTGCCATCAGGATCTTTGATGATACTTACAAAGCCGTATTCCCCAATGGACATTTTAGACCTCAGGATTTCTCCTCCTGCCTCTTCAACTCTTTCCTCCTCTATACTACAGTCCTCACTCCCAAAATACACTATTGTGCTATTACCTCCCGCTTTCATGTCCTTCATGTAGACAATCGCTCCGGAGGCTTTACCTTTTGAATCCATATCTGAAGGAAAAGCCATCATTTTTAAGTCATCCTCTGTAGGATTACCGAGTTCAGAAAGTTGGACCTGAAACACCTTCTCGTAGAAGGACCGGGCACGTTTAAGATCATTGACATAGATCTCAAACCAAACAACAGGGTTTTCAGTTTTCATAATTATGATTTGTTGGATTTACTGTTCTAAATTTATAACAGATTCTCCAATTCTACACAACTAAGCAACTGATTTTCAATTTTTAAAAGCCGTATTTTCTGAACATTGAAAGCTGCCGTTCTCAAAAGCTGTTCCTATCACCACCAGGTCGGCACCTGCATTATAAGCTTCCTCCAGCTGTTCTGAAGTACGAATTCCGCCACCCACGATAAGGGGCAGGTCTACAGCCTCTTTTACTGCGGAAATGATTTCGGGAGAAACAGGATTTAAGGCTCCGCTTCCGGCTTCGAGGTAGATGAGTTTTTTTCCGGCGTAATAACCTGCCAGTGCGGTGTCCACAATTTCTGAAATATCGTTCTGAGATAGCGGCCGAGTTTTACTAACTCTTTCTACAGCACATTCTTTGCCCCCGTCGATAAGTAGATAGGCGGTGGGAATCACTTCCAGCTGGGTTTTCCTGATCAAAGGAACAGCGCGAACCTGCTGCTCTATGAGATAATCGGGGTTTCTACCTGAGAGCAGGCTCAGAAAAAGCAGCGCATCCGCTTTATTCGAAATCTGCCGGTGATCTCCCGGGAACAAGATCACGGGAAGACTGGTTTCAGCTTTAATAGCTTTGGTACAATTCTCCAGATCTTCAGGAATAACCGTGCTGCCACCTATAAAGATATGGGTGGTCAAAAAAGGGATTTTCTTAAGGAATTCCTTCGCGGTTGAAGGGATGAACTTTTCGGGATCGATCAATACTGCCAGAAGTTTATTTCCGGCTTTTTCAGAAGCAATGATTCCCTCCAGCACCTGCGGCATCAGGAAACTTTTCTAAGAGTGTAAACACAGGTAAAGCCTTCAAATTCCAAAAATTCGAATTCATACCAGCTGGTTTCCCCGTTAAAGGTGATTTTTCCGGTAGTCCTGAGATCATCAAAATCGAAGTCGATAATATTGATGTGCTGCAAAAAACTCACTTTTGGCTGCGCATAAAGCTTATAAACCGCCTCCTTTGCGCCCCAAACAATGGTGAGCTTTCGAATAAGGGCCTCTGTATTTGCAACTGTACGATATTCTTCAAGTGGCGTGAACTTTTGTGCGATCAACAGGATCTTGTCCCGTTGCTTTTCAATATCTATTCCCACTTCCCGGTCACTCACGATGATCCCTGAGAAATTGAAGGAGTGCGTGATGGAGATGAACTTACCGTCGCGCAGGTGAGGCTTGCCTTCGTCATCGTAGAAAAGGTCGAAATCTGTGTAACCCGCAGCCGCCAAAAGATGCCTTACACTCATAAACCCCCTTTGATGAAGTTCACTTTTCATCCCCTCCACCCTCTCGCTGCAATACGGGGTAAGATCAATGCCTTTACGCAGTTCATCAAGAGGCTCTTCGATCTTCCAAATGAGCACCTTAGTGGTAGGATTTATTGTTATTCTTTTGTAAAGGGGCATATATAACTCTTAGATATTCTGTACTTTTGCATTTCTGAAAATGCTAAATCAAATATAATAATATGTCAACGAAAACAGTGCCTTATACCAAGTATAAAGTAAAAGATATTTCCCTGGCAGAATGGGGAAGAAAAGAGATCGAACTGGCCGAAGCAGAAATGCCCGGGCTCATGTCTCTTCGTGAAGAGTATGGAAAAGAGCAGCCATTAAAGGGTGCGCGTATTGCAGGTTGTCTTCACATGACCATTCAAACCGCTGTTCTAATTGAAACTCTTGTAGCCCTTGGTGCCGAAGTGACCTGGAGCTCTTGTAATATTTTCTCTACCCAGGACCAGGCTGCTGCTGCGATCGCTGCTGCCGGTATTCCCGTCTATGCATGGAAAGGAATGACTGCTGAAGAATTTGACTGGTGTATCGAGCAAACGCTTTTCTTCGGAGAAGATCGTAAGCCGCTTAACATGATCCTGGATGATGGTGGAGACCTTACCAACATGGTCCTGGACAATTATCCTGAACTTGCTGAGGGTATTAAGGGTCTTTCTGAAGAGACCACTACCGGTGTTCACAGACTTTATGAACGCATGAAGAACGGAACCCTTCCTATGCCTGCGATCAACGTTAACGATTCGGTTACCAAGTCGAAATTCGATAACAAATACGGATGTAGAGAAAGTGCGGTAGACGCAATTCGTCGTGCTACAGATGTGATGCTCGCCGGGAAAAGAGTTGTGGTTTGTGGATATGGAGATGTAGGTAAAGGTACCGCGGCTTCCTTTAGAGGTGCAGGTTCTATTGTGACTGTTACCGAGATCGATCCAATTTGTGCGCTACAGGCTGCCATGGACGGATTTGAAGTGAAGAAACTTGAAACAGTACTTCCAAAAGCCGATATCGTGATCACCACTACCGGAAACAAGGACATCGTTCGTGGAGAGCACTTTAAGGCCATGAAAGACAAAACAATCGTTGCTAACATTGGGCACTTCGATAACGAAATTCAGGTAGCCTGGTTAAACGAAAACTACGGAAATACGAAATCTGAGATCAAGCCACAGGTGGATAAATATACCATCGACGGAAAGGATATTATTCTTCTTGCTGAAGGTCGCCTGGTGAATCTTGGTTGTGCAACAGGACATCCGAGCTTTGTGATGAGTAACTCCTTTACGAACCAGACTCTGGCGCAAATTGAACTTTGGAACAACAACGGAGAGTACGAGAACAAGGTTTATATGCTTCCGAAGCATCTGGATGAAAAAGTAGCTGCTTTGCACCTCGAAAAGATTGGTGTAGAACTTACTGAACTTACCGAAGAACAGGCTAAATACATCGGCGTGACTGTTGACGGTCCATTTAAGCCGGAGTATTACAGATATTAAATTGGGCGGTAGTCTTTAGACGATAGTCTGTAGATTAAAAGCTATAAATAGAAATACCCTTCAAAAATGACTTTTTTGAAGGGTATTATTTTTGTTCTTACCTGAAATATAGTATTGTCAGGTCGAGCCTTTCAACTATCGTTCAAGATAGACTTCTTATTTAATTCTTCCTTTCCTTATTTTTGAAATGACTTTCGTTCCTGCACTCGCTTAGTAGCTTAAGAAGTTTTTCATTACCATTAGCTAAAGCCCTCTTTTTTTGGGCGCTCCACTTCTTAACTTTTTTCTCAAACCAGATAGCCTGATTAACATCATTAAACTCCTGATGAAAAATAACTTCTACCGGTCTCCTCTTAAAAGTAAAGCTGTTTTTATCAGCACCTACATTGTGCTCATCTAATCGTCTGGAAATATTATTTGTTATGCCAGTGTAAAGTAGTTTATCTGAGCATTTCAGGATGTAGACGCAATAAAGGTTCATTGTTCCAAAGTAAACTCAATCTTCGCAAGAGACCCCTCGACTCCGCTCGGGGAGACAATCAAATTCCGTGTCTACTAATCCTGCATCAATAAGTTGATGAGGAAAGCGGCAAAGATTAGGCATACGAGCGCAATCACCAACCATAACCAGAATTTGGCCATTGAAACAGAGCCTTCTCCGGGAGCAGGATCTTCTAAAAAGCCATTTTCACGCATTAATGCTTCAGCTCTCTTCATGTCATTATTATGAACCTGCACTCTTACTCCAAGAGGAAAATTAGTGTTCATTGATTCATCCAGAACTTTGTATCTCACATTGTTCTGATCGAAGATATTCTTAAGCAGAATGATCTGATTTTGTGCTGAGGTTTCAAAAACGGTGGTATAGCTCATCATTTTATTAGTTTAAAAGTCAGATTTTCTACTCTACATTCATGAACATCAAGATCACCACTACCACTATGATAAGAAGGAATGCAGCCAAAAAAACAAAGATCCATCTCTTCCCCGCCATTCGCCGCCGCACCGGAACATGTGCCTGACTCGCAGTTAAGAATCCCGTTTGATCGAGTAGCTCCCTTGCTTTGGATTTGTCTTTTTCAGCTACCTGCAACCTTTTCACCTCTCCTGTATGGTCTGCATCCTCGATCCTGTAATCAATCCCTTCTTCATTATAGACTCTTTTAAGGACGGCGATCTCATTCCCGTCCTTTGTGGAATAAATAGTTACATAATCCATGACATTCAGGGTATTGGTTTACTATAAAGATAAAAAAAACCCTTCTGAATTACTTCAGAAGGGTTTTTATATCTAATAAAGAAAGAGTACTAAGCCTGGAACGGTTCGATTGAAACGTAAGACTTGTTGTCTTTCTTTTTAGTGAATTTTACTATACCGTCAACTTTGGCATGTAAAGTATGGTCTTTTCCTGCGTACACATTCTCTCCGGGATTGTGAGCAGTACCTCTTTGTCTAACGATGATATTTCCGGCAATGGCAGCTTGTCCACCAAAGATCTTCACACCTAAGCGTTTCGATTCTGATTCTCTACCGTTCTTGGAACTACCAACTCCTTTTTTGTGAGCCATTTTGTTTCGTTTTTACTGTTAAACTTTTAGCTTAAAGCAGCTATTAATTCGGCTTTTTTCATTGAAGAATATCCTTCAACTCCTTTTTCCTTAGCCATTTCTCTAAGTTCGGCAACTGTATTGGAACTAAGATCGTTCTTTGATGCTTCTTCTTTATTCGAAGATTTTTCCTCTTTCTTAGCCGAAGTTGCTTTTTTAGCACCGTTCACAGAAATTCCTTCAATAGTGATCTCGGTTAGTGCCTGGCGGTGACCGTTCTTAACCCGGTAACCTTTTCTTCTTTTCTTTTTGAAAACAATTACTTTGTCTCCTTTTAGGTGCCTGGTGATCTTTGCGTCAACCGATGCTCCTTCTATAGCTGGGGCGCCAAGATTGATATTGTCACCATCACCTGTAAGAAGAACTCTGTCGAAAGAAACACTGTCTCCTTCTTCTCCTGCAAGTCTGTGAACAAATACCTTTTGGTCTTTCGCAACTTTAAATTGCTGCCCTGCTATCTCTACAATTGCGTACATAGCGTCTTTAATTAAGGTTTTACGTTCTCGCCCCGAGATTTTTCAAGGCGGGTGCAAATATACTCCTAATTAATTAATTTGCAAAGGCTTTAATTAATATGTATGTTTCTTTCCCTCAGCAGTATTCCAGCTAGGCTTATAGAGCTGCATAACGGCAAGGGCAACTACAAAAGACGTAGCAAAACCCATTAGGGCAACTGTGAAGACGAGCATCCCAATATTAACGAACCAATCGGTTTCCCACATGGTGATCAATTCCTGAGAAAAATCAGGATTCAGTTCACTGGCATAGATAGCGAAGAAACCGGTAAAAATCACGGTTGCGATAAAACCGGCAGTGAGACCTGCCAAAAATCCTTTTTGATATTTGAATTTTCCAGCCTTCTTGTCCCGATACTTTTTAATAGCAAAGAAGATCCCCACTGCAGTAATTACCATATTAAAAACACTGTAAGCCGGATTTTTATGTAGTTCAAAAATGGCTAACAAGAGAAAATATGCTATTAGCGCAATGGCTATATATATTCCATATACCAATGGAACAGATGATCTTTTCATGGTTCTATATTTGTGATTCCTGATAAATTTCCAAAAAATAAGAGGAAATATGCCTTAACAGCATGTTAATTTAGAACTTTCCCTAACTTTCCATTTGTGCAACTTTTAAAAATTTTTGTAACAAAACCGCCTCATCTCCTACTTATTAATTGTATTTAATTTAAACCGTAATATAATGATCAACAAACTTAAGTTAGCTGCCTTTGGTCTGTTCCTGGGAGTAACAGGAACAGCTCAGGAAGTTGAATTTGTCGAGTACACGCTCGATAACGGGCTTGATGTCATCCTTCACAAGGATAATTCGGCACCGGTAGTTACCACCTCAGTAATGTACCACGTGGGTGCAAAAGATGAAAACCCTGAAAGAACAGGATTTGCTCACTTTTTTGAACACTTGCTATTTGAAGGCACAGAAAATATCCCAAAAGGGGAATGGTTCAAGATTGTAAGCTCGAATGGAGGGTCGAACAACGCCAATACTTCCGATGACCGCACTTATTACTATGAGATCTTTCCTTCAAACCAGCTAGAGTTGGGACTTTGGATGGAATCTGAAAGAATGATGCACCCGGTCATTGACCAGCAGGGAGTAGACACTCAAAATGAAGTCGTAAAGGAAGAGAAGAGACTACGTGTAGATAATGCCCCATACGGTAATATCCTTGCCGCTGTAAAAAAGAACCTTTTCAAGAATCACCCGTACAGATGGGCTACTATTGGTTCCATGGAACATCTTGATGCCGCTACTCTTGAAGAGTTCCGCGCATTTAATGACAAATTTTACGTTCCTAACAATGCCACTCTTGTAGTTGCAGGAGACATAGAAATTGAAAAGACCAAAAAAATGATCCAGGACTATTTTGGTCCTATTGAAAAAGGAGATCCTGTGGTCAAGCAAAAATTTGTGGAGGAGCCAATCACCGAGCCAATTGAAGCTACTTATCACGATCCAAACATTCAGATCCCGGCCATCGTTCTTGCTTGGAGAACGCCTTCGATGAAAGAACGTGATGCTTATGTGCTTGATATGATCTCTTCAGTCCTTTCTGATGGAAAATCTTCCCGTCTCTACAAGAAACTGGTAGATGATCAAAAACAAGCCCTTCAAATAGGAGCTTTTAACATCGCTCAGGAAGATTATGGACAATACGTAGTTTTCGGACTTCCTCTTGGAGAAACTGAACTCGATACTCTTGTTGCTGAAGTTGATGAAGAAATTGAAAAACTTCAGACAGAACTTATAAGCCAGAGAGAATACGAGAAACTTCAGAATAAATTTGAGAACAGGTATATAAACTCCAACAGCAGTGTTGCAGGAATTGCAAGCTCATTGGCAACTTACCAGCAGTTATATGGCAACACCGACCTTATCAACGAGGAGATCGATATCTACAGATCGATTACCCGTGAGGAAATAAGAGAGGTTTCCAAAAAATACCTCAACGAAAACCAGAGATTGGTATTGGAATACCTTCCGAAGGAATCTGAACAATAAAATTAAATCATAAGATGAAGAACAAAATATTAGCCTTAGCACTTTTATTTCTCGCTACTACGGGAATACAGGCTCAACAAATTGACAGAAGTCAACAGCCAAAGGCAGGTCCCGCACCGGAGATCAACCTGGGTAAACCTGAAACCTTTAGCCTTAAAAACGGACTTAAAGTCTTGGTTGTTGAAAATCACAAACTTCCCCGGGTTTCTATGACCCTTACCATGGATAATCCCCCTCACGCCGAAGGCAAAAAAGCGGGGGTTGCAGGTATAATGGGCGCAGTATTGGGAGAAGGCACGAAGGACATTCCTAAAGATAAGTTCAACGAAGAGATCGACTACCTCGGAGCTAACGTGAACTTCTTTTCACGTGGCGCTTCGGCCAACACGCTGTCCAAATATTTCCCAAGAGTATTGGAATTGATGTCTAAGGGAGCTTTAAATCCAAACTTTACTCAGGAGCAATTCGAAACTGAAAAAGAAAGAGCTCTTGAGAACTTAAAAGCTTCAGAAAAAGATGTTGCTTCCAATGCCCGAAGAATTAGCTCTGCACTTAGCTATGGAAAGAATCACCCGTATGGGGAATTCTCTACTAAGGAAACTATTGAAGGTATCACTCTTGAAGATGTAAAGAAGTATTACAACAATTTCTATGTGCCACAGAATGCTTACCTGGTGGTGATTGGAGATGTAAAAACTTCAGAAGTAAAGAAGCTTGTAGAAAAGAATTTTGGTTCATGGAAGAAAAGTGAGCTTCCAAAAACTACTTTACCCGAAGTTAAGAACGTGCCCCAAACCCAGGTAAACTTTGTAGATTTCCCTAACGCTGTGCAGAGTGAGGTGCAGGTCACCAACACCATTCAGCTTAAAAAAGGCGATCCCGATTATTTCCCGGTTTTGATCGCTAACAAGATCCTTGGTGGTGGTGGAGAAGCCAGATTATTCCTCAACCTTAGAGAGGACAAAGGTTATACGTACGGAGCTTACTCCAGCACAGGAGACGATAAATATGTTGCACGGTTTGTGGCTAGTGCCAGCGTTCGTAACGCCGTGACAGACTCGGCTGTTGTTGCTTTCCTTGATGAACTGCACAGAATTAGAAATGAAAAAGTTTCGGCTGAAGAATTGGCAAATGCAAAAGCCAAATATACCGGAGATTTCGTTCTAGCTCTTGAGCGTCCTTCAACTATAGCACAATATGCTTTAAACATCGAGACAGACAACCTTCCGCAGGATTTCTACCAGACTTACCTGAAGAAGATCAATGCTGTAACGGCGGAAGATATCCAGAGAGTAGCTAAAAAATACTACCTGGCAGATAATGCGAGAATAGTGGTTGTTGGAAAAGGAAGCGAAGTAGCTGAAGATCTGGAAAACCTTACCTATAATGGAAAGGATATTCCCGTGAAGTATTTTGACAAGTACGCTAACGCAATCGAAAAGCCAAACTACAACAAGACAGTTGATCCTTCAGTAAGTGTTTCCAAGGTTTTTAACGACTACATCAAAGCAATTGGAGGAGAAGAGGCAGTAAAGGATGTAGAATCTGTTTATATGATCGCACAGGCAGAACTTCAGGGACAGAAAATGGACCTGGAGACAAAGGTTACCTCTTCAGGTAAATCTTCTACCATTGTTTCAATGGCCGGAAATGTTATGCAAAAGCAGATCTTTAATGGAGCTACAGGATTTGTTGCTGCACAAGGGCAAAAGATCCCATTTACCGAGGAGCAGGTGATTGCAGCAAAAGCAGAAGCGCACCCTTTTCCAGAATTAATTGCTAAAAATGCCACTTTACAGGGTATTGAAGATGTAGATGGCCAGGAAGCCTACGCTGTGAAAATGGATGAAAGTACTATTAACTACTATAGTACAGAATCAGGTTTGAAGATCAAGCAGGTAAAGACTGTACAGCAGGGACCTCAAACCATGACTATCCCAATGTCCTTTAGTGACTATAGAGAAGTTGAAGGCGTTAAATTTCCATTTACAATCTCTCAAAGTATGGGGCCAATGACCCTTAACTTCCAGGTGAGTGATGTTATGGTAAATGAACAGGTTACCGATACAGATTTCGAAGGGTAATAGAGATTCCTGAAAAATGAAACCGGCACTTAAAGGTGTCGGTTTTTTTATGCACAAAGACTAGAATTAAACCTTTTAAAAAAGGTAATTCAGTTAAAGCTTTTCTAAATTCCTGGTGGAAGATTTTCAGATAAAAAGTGGTGACTGCACTTTAGAGGAGACCACTTCTGAACTTCTTTTATCTATAGCCGAATCTCTTTCTTTTTGAAGATCAGCCAGTTCGGCGGCCGCCACTTGCCAGGCGATCAAAAGAGTAAATCCGACAAAAAATGCAAAACCAAAAAACAATCTCTTTTTCATAGTATAGGGATTTCTAATTCAAAAGGAATGTAAAGTTAATTAAAAGTTAAAAGGACTCAAAATAGATTTCAGCGCTTTTTTGGTTTACTATTCACAATTAACACTCCAACGATTATAATTACACCCGACAAAAGCTGAATTAGAGTGAATTTTTCCCCATCCAGAATTCCCCAACCCAGCGCTACGATTGGCACGAGGTAAGTAACTGAGGTTGAGAACACAGGATCTGAGATCTGTATTAATTTGTTGAAAACTATTAATGCCGCACCGGTTCCAACCACTCCTAAAATCCCGATGTATAACAAACTTAAAGGTGCATGGGGTGCCGAAAACGTTTCAACTGAAAAGAAGCCTGTTGATGCTAAAACAATTAAAGCAGGTACTGCAATCACCATGAAGTTTCCGGTAGTAATAGCCAGGGCCGGTAAGGTTTGAAGGTGCTTCTTGATAACATTTGCATTGAATCCGTAGAAAAGGGAAGCCAGGATCACCAGGAGGGAATACCAGTAATTCTGGTCCGGATTTACACTTGCTCCGCTCCAGATCAGAGCAGTTGTGCCGGCCAAACCGACCATAACCCCCACAAATTTCTTTCTGATAAATGCAGCTCCAAAAAGGACAATTCCAACCAGCATTGAAAGTAATGGTGTGGTGGAATTAAGTATGGAAACAATAGCGCTATCTATTTCTGTTTCAGCAAAAGAAAAAAGATAAGCCGGAAAGAACGTCCCAAAGAAACCTGAGAAAGTGATCCACATCCATTGTTTCCCTTTGATGTGCCTTAATGACCTCACCCCAATGAACAGAAGGAATATTGCAGCAAATACCGTGCGAAGGGAGCCTACCTGCAACGCGGTGAGCCCTACGAGACCTTTTTTTATAAGGATAAAGGAACTACCCCATACCAGGGCAAGCAGGAATAAATAGATCCACTTTAGAGTAGAATTGGGCATAATGGGAAATTAAGCCCCCAAAAGTAAGAAACTGCCTCTAATTCCCGTCTCTTTCTTTCCATTCCACTGTTTCCATGAGGTGTCGTATATCCTCTTTCAGGTAAGCTGCGGCAGGTAAAATAGAATCAAAATTAGGCTGCGCTTCAAAATAGACAGACCCGGTTAGAAAGTGATCTGTACTATCTGTCAAATAAAATTGAGCCTGGGATGCAGCATCACCCATCACCTCGTAAAATATGCCGTAGGTACGGTTAAAATCATTTGTGTAAACAGATTCTTTAATAGCATCTGCTTTTATTGTGTGCTGCAAAGGCAATTTTTGCGCATCGGTCAGTAAAGAATCCAGATTTTTTTTAACAGGTTGGTAGGTAATGAATATAGTTCCTTTTAGATCGCTGTATTCAATATTTATCCAGCAGTTATTTCCCGCCCGTGATGGTTTTACAGTGGCAATCTCGTTCATCTCGAAGCTATAGGGACAATTTTCATTTGAAAAATCGGAATATACCGCACCTGGGTATTCCAGCGCCAGGTAAGCATCAGGCTTGGGCTGTACTTCATCTCCACAGGAGATCAAGCTTCCAAAAAGAGCAGTAAAAATCAACTTTTTCATACCTTATTAATACTCACCTTTATTTGCTTGATCCTTTTCTTATCCACAGCCTCTATGGTAAAACTATACCTCTCAAACAGGATAACATCATTCTTTCGGGGAAAACTTCCGGAGATCTCCAGAAGAAAACCTGCCAGAGTTTCAGCCTCTCCTTTATTCTCCTCAAAAATGGTTGGATCCTCAAGTTTGATAACGCGATAAAAATCCTTTAAAGGTGTTTTACCCTCAAAAACGTAATTATTCTCATCTAGTTTTGAAAAGATGAGATCTTCATCATCAAATTCGTCACTAATATCACCCACGATCTCTTCGATAATATCTTCCAGGGAAATAAGTCCGCTGGTACCACCATACTCATCCACTACTATTGCCAGGTGGTTCTTCTTATTTTTAAAATCATTCAGAAGGTCATCCAGCTTTTTATTCTCGGGTACGAAATATGGCTCTCTTAAAAGAGAGTTCCATTCATAGTCTTCTTCTTCCAGGAAGGGCAGTAGATCTTTTATATACAGGATCCCTGTGACGTTGTCTATGTTTTCCCTGTACACCGGAATCCGCGAGTATCCATTATCAATTACTTCTGAAATTATCTCATTGTAAGGCTGATTCTCATTAAGGGCAAAAATATCCATTCGGGGGCGCATAACCTGTTTGGTATCTGTGTTCCCAAAGGAAACTATCCCTTTAAGGATCTTGTGCTCCTCTTTGGTAGTATCGTGCTGACTGGTTAATTCAAGAGCCTGCGAAAGTTGATCCACACTTAGACCCGCTTTTTGATTTCCCAGTCGCTCATGGATCTGAAGGGTCATTGCACGCATGGGAATACTTAAAGGAGAAAACAGCCTGTCCAGAACGTTTAATGGGTAAGCCATAAAATGTGAGAAGAACACTTTGTTTCGGCTGGCATAGACTTTAGGGAGTATTTCCCCAAAAAGCAGGATGAGGAAGGTTACCACCACCACCTCCAGCACAAACTGAAGGTCAACGCCCATGACCACAGTATCAATATTTTCAAAAGCCTTATCGGTGAGATTGTCGAACAGAAGAATAATGGCAATATTGATCATGTTATTGGCCACAAGTATAGTAGCCAACAGCTTTTTAGGCTTATCGAGGAGATTAATAACAATCTGCTCCTTAACTGTTCTTTTAGACTCTTCGGGCTCAAAATCGGCCGGAGTAAGAGAAAACAGGGCAACCTCGGCACCCGAGATGAGGGCAGAGGAAACCAGCAAAAGCAGCGCTGCAACTACTCCTATGAGTTGCGGAAGGTTATCGACAAAAAGAGGTATAAAACTGGCAGGATCGGGATCCAAATGTGTAGTTTTTAATTAAACTTAGAACGGAAGGTCATCATCTTCCTCCTGTGCGAAACTCTGAGGCTGATTTGACGCCGTATTGGAACGGGTTTGACTTGGCTGCTGCTGTCCCTGGCCCTGGCCCTGGGATTGACCATAACCGGCACCTGAACTGTCTCCAGAACCGGCTGTTTCTTTAGGTGTCAAAAAGGTGAAATCTGTGCATTGTATTTCTGTGGAATATCTCTCCACCCCTTTGTCATCCTGCCATTTCCTGGTCTTGATCCTTCCCTCAATGTAGACCTTATCTCCTTTCTTGAGGTACTTTTCACAAATTTCTGCAGCTTTATTTCGAACCACAATACTATGCCATTCGGTATTCTCTACTCTTTGACCAGTAGTTTTGTTGGTGTAGACTTCGTTTGTCGCCAAGGGAAAACGTCCTATAGAACCACCTCCTTCAAAATAGTGCATTTTCACATCATCTCCCGTGTGGCCAATTAGCATTACTTTATTTAAGGTTCCGGTCATCTCGTGTTACTTTTGTTAGATTTTAAAAATAAGGAAAATTGCTCTTCAAACACCTCTCAAAAAATTCATTTTTGAACAGGCATTTTTCAAAATCTTAAAAATCAAAGGTATCAATAAAATTTTCTATTAAAACCGGGACGGGTAATTTATTTATTTCGGTGATGGGAAGTGCTTCTTCAGGTAGCTTGCTGCACTCAACAATCCAGAATTTTGTAAAGATATGTTGGTGAGTGAGTTTATGAACAATAGGGGAATCATTGAACAAAACCGGTTCCTTCTCCATAACAGAATAATCGGCAGGAGCTTCGGCTATGAGGTTCTCAAGCTTTGCTTCGGAAGTTGTTTCCACCAGCGGAAATTCGTAGAGTCCTTCCCATATTCCCTTTCCGCGACGCCGGTTCATAATTGTTTTTCCTTCTGTAGAAATATAGACCAGATAATTAAAATGCCTTTTTCTAACCTTCAACTTTTTTAGCTTTACAGGTAATTCGGAAATCCTGTTCTGATTAAAGGCTACACATTTTGCAGCAAAAGGACAGCTGCTGCACAGAGGATTTCGTGGCTTACATTGTTCGGATCCAAATTCTATCAACGCCTGATTAAAATTTGCAGGATCCTTCTTACTAATAAGATCCTGTGCCAGATTCCTGAACTGTTTTATTCCCAGGCTGGAATTGGTTGGGGTATCTATTCCGAAGATACGGGCGAGAACGCGGTAAACATTACCATCTACAGCTGCCTGTGCCTCCTCATAACATATAGATGAAATGGCCGCAGCAGTATAATCCCCTACTCCTTTTAGTTTTACCAGTTCCCTATAGGACGCTGGAAATTTTCCGCCAAGCTCGAAAGCTATATGCCTGGCGGTAAAAAGCAGGTTGCGCGCCCTAGAATAGTAGCCCAGTCCCTGCCACAGTTTTAGCACCTCTTCTTCGGAAGCATTTGCCAAAGAAAAGACATCGGGAAAGGCATCGAGAAACTTGAAATAGTACGGTTTTCCCTGTTCAACACGGGTTTGCTGAAGAATAATTTCACTTAGCCATATACGGTAAGGGTCTTTTGTGGCCCTCCAGGGTAAATCTCTTTTATTTTCTAAGTACCAGTTTATCAGTTCTTTATCAAAAGGCATTAATCAAATTTCTTTAGTGCAATGATAATTCTTTATTCTCTTACTATTTAATGGGTTAGGATTAAAAAGTTGCCGATTTAATTCATATATTTGCCCCTCGAAAATTTACAAACCCCATTTAATAAATTATACGAAAATGACGAAAGCAGATATCGTGGCAAAAATCTCCGAGAAACTAGGAATGGAAAAAGGAGATGTTCAGGCTACTGTGGAAACCTTTATGGAAGAAGTAAAAACTTCTCTGGAGGCTGGTGACAACGTTTACCTAAGAGGATTTGGAAGCTTTATCATCAAGACAAGAGCAGAAAAAACCGGAAGAAATATTTCCAAGAACACCACTATAAAGATTCCTGCACACAATATACCGGCTTTCAAACCAGCCAAAGTATTTGTAGAAGGCGTTAAGTCTAACGTTGAGGTAAAATAGAACTTTCTGCCCCACCGGGGCAGAATTAAAAATAAATCATTAATTAAAAAGTCACACTATGCCAAGTGGTAAAAAGAGAAAAAGACATAAGGTAGCTACGCACAAGCGTAAGAAAAGAAGAAGAGCTAACCGTCATAAGAAAAAGTAGTTTTCACACTACTTTTTTTGTTTAAAAACGTTCTTTGAAATCGAAATTTAAATTCAGCAGGATCTGAGCTTAGATTTCTTCAGGATTTTTAAAAACCCTGTGAATTTTATTGTTTAATCCATCCCGAATCAACGGGATAAAAATCAATTTAGAGTGAACAAAGAGTTAATTATTAGAACCGGTTCCTCTGCTGTAGATTTTGCCTTATTAAAAGATGGAAAACTAGTAGAACTCAACAAGGAAGAAGACGACAGTAATTTTGCTGTAGGGGATATATTCCTCGCAAAAGTGAGAAAAACTGTCCCCGGCTTAAATGCCGGCTTTGTAAATGTAGGCTATACCAAAGATGCATTTTTGCACTATCACGATCTTGGCCCGCAGGTACTTTCCTTGCTAAAGTTCATAAAACGTGTAAGCACAGGTAAATTGAAGGATTATTCCCTTAAGGATTTTCCTTTTGAAAAAGATATTGATAAAGACGGAAGCATTGCCGACGTCTTAAAATCAAATCAATCGCTACTGGTACAGGTAGTAAAAGAGCCTATATCCACCAAAGGCCCCCGAATAAGTTCAGAACTTTCCCTCCCGGGCCGTTACATCGTTTTGGTTCCTTTCTCTAACCGGGTTTCTGTTTCTCAAAAAATAGAAAGTAAGGAAGAAAAAGACCGGCTTAAACGACTGGTAAAAAGTATCAAACCAAAGGGCTTTGGAATTATTGTTCGTACCGTAGCAGAAGGCAGAAAAGTAGCAGAACTGGACAACGACCTTCAGAATTTAATGAGTCGTTGGACAGGAATGTGTAAAAAGCTGTACAAAGCACCTCATCCCTCAAAAGTCCTGGGCGAATTAAATCGTGCATCTTCTATTCTTAGAGATGTCTTCAACGATTCATTTACCTCTATATGTGTTGATGATGAGACCTTGTACACACAAATCAAAGATTATGTGAGCGAGATCGCTCCAAAGAAAGAATCCATTGTAAAATTGTACAACTCAAACATTCCCATTTTTGAAAAATTTGGGATCGAACGACAGATCAAAACTACTTTTGGCCGCACAGTATCTATGAGCAAAGGGGCATACCTGGTCATTGAGCACACAGAAGCTATGCACGTCATCGACGTGAACAGCGGAAACCGCTCCAATAAATCCAAGAACCAGGAAGATACGGCACTCGAGGTTAATCTCATTAGTGCTACCGAAATTGCCCGACAGCTGCGCCTCCGCGATATGGGAGGAATCATCGTAGTAGATTTCATAGACATGAACAAAGCCGACAACAGAAAAGCTTTGTACGACCATCTCAAAGAAGAGATGAGTGACGACCGGGCAAAACACAAGATCTTGCCGCCGAGTAAGTTTGGACTCGTTCAAATTACCAGACAAAGGGTTCGGCCAGAAATGAATATCAAAACAAGGGAAGAGAACCCCAACAAGAATGGGGAAGAAATTGAAGCTCCTATTGTTTTGGTGAACAAGATCACTACCGACCTGGAAAAAATGATCAAAAAAGACTATAAGAAGATCACGCTTAGCGCACATCCTTTTATAGCAGCCTTTTTAACCAAAGGTTTTCCATCTCCCCGCTCTAAGTGGTTCTTTGACCACAAGCGCTGGGTAAAAATAGTACCTCGAGACGCTTACACGTATCTTGAATACCACTTCCACGACAATGACGGGGAGTTGATTCAATAACATTTAAAGACGCCTTTCATTAATTTGGGAGGCGTTTTTTTTTACAACAAGACCGCTTCCCTGCAAGAACCAAGAACCAAGAACCAAGACTACTTCACCTTAAAAAAACCTATTTTTGATTCTTGAATTTTGAATCCAGTACCTTGAACAAAGAATCCGGGAAATCATATACAGTAAAAGAAGCTACTCTCAAGCTTATGCAATACTGCGCCTACCGTGATCGATCACAAAAGGAAGTTGAAGATAGGCTCGTTGAGATGCGAATGATCCCCGCTGCCCGCGAGGAGATAATTATTAAACTCATGCAGGAGAATTTTCTGAACGAAGAGCGTTTTGCCCGCAGTTTCGTTAGAGGAAAATTCCGCATAAAGAAATGGGGTCGGCTTAAGATCAAACAGGAGTTAAAGCTCAGGGAGATTTCTTCACCCATTATTAAGCTTGCTATGACCGAGATCAAGGAAAATGACTACCGTAGTACCCTGTACGCTCTTGCAGAAAAAAAGCTCGCATTACTTACGGAAGGAGACAAATACAAGCTCAGGAAAAAACTGAGCGACCACCTGTTAAGAAAGGGCTATGAAGCTTCCCTTGTCTATGAAGTTTCTGAGGATGTGATCTCCTAGTGTTTTTCTATTTTGAATTCTGTCCCAATTTGTTTCAGGATTCCCAATTCATCGCTACTGCCCCATCTTTCAACCAGTTTACCCCCTTTAAACCGACTTATTTGTAGTCCTCTCACCTCTATAGGTGTACCGGTACTTTTTACTCCCATGAATTCCCCTTTATGAGTTCCCGTAAGGGTGTAGGCAAAGGCGACATTTTCGTCATCTGCAACCAGCTTTTCTACCTCTATATGCATATCTGGAAAAGCATTTCTCATCATGCTAAAGAAGTCAATGTATCCCTGGGGTCCGGGTCCCTGATCTGGTGCAGGATCATGATCCTTTACATCCTGTGCCACGAGATCCCTTAGTTTCTCGAGATCTCCGGTATTTACTGCTTCTCCAAATTGTTCCTGTGCTTTCTTGTTCTGTTCTTTCGACATCATCAAATGTTTTTAGGTTACTTTTCTTAATATCAAGAAATTATATTAGAGTAAACGCTAAAAAATTCTCAATTGGCTGAGATTAACAGTTCAGGGAATCTTTAACCCGATATATTTAGGAAATATTGACCTTTTTATTAGTCCTCTTAATTGCCTGATTATTCTTGTAATCTATCCATTCCTGTCCTTTCCATTTTCTCATGGCATTGTCAAAATGCCTCATAAAAAAAAGATTGTAAAGGGCTTTACTAAGGTTTGGGAGATTTCTTGGGGCAGCACGTAGGCTCATGGAAAAACCGGGGGTGAGATAAGTCATTTGATGCCAGTAACCTTCGGGCATGTACAAAGTTTCACCATGTTTAAGTTCTGTGATCATTCCTCTGGCTTGCTTCAAGGCAGGGAATTTCTCATAGTCGGGATTGGTGAAGTCAATATCCTCCCGGGTAATAAGCGCATGAGGAACCTTGTATAGATATTTTGTTTCTGAAGGCGGAAAGAGTATGCACCTCTTCTTTCCGTGGAAATGAAAATGCAGGATATTTGCAAGATCAATATCGTAGTGCATAAATACTTTAGAGTTCTCTCCCCCAAAGAACAACATTGGGATCTGCTTCAGGATACGTAGACCGACTTTGGGGTATTCGAAATCCTTTTGAAGTGCAGGTGCCTCCCGCAGTAAGTGATAGAGAAATATCCTGTAACTGCTGGGCCCTTTCTCCAGCAGATCCAGGTATTCGGCCATCTTCATGTGAAGATGGGGTTGATTGAATTTATATTTAGAAGAAATGGTCTTTTTACCGTCAAAAAGAGGAACCGTCTTGTCCCCGGCCACCTCTTTTATATAGTTCAGGTTCCATTTGTGGTAAGCCGGCCAGTCCTCGATCAGTTTTTCAATGACCACCGGCTTTTGAGGCTTCACATACCTCTCTAAAAAGTCTTTTTTGGAGATCGTTTTTTCTCTCGGGATTTCAGCTAATTCGAGTCTCTCTTTCATTTCTCCCTTTTAATTCTAATTTGAAAATGCCTATATCCTGGGCGCTTTCTTTTGCTGGGCCGCCAGGTTCCTTTCTATGGTATGTCCCGGCCTGGTCCATCGTGGTTTTTCATTCAAAGCCTGGTACTGAGAGTTTTCAGCATCAACAGTTTCGGGCTGCGCCTTCTTCACAAAAGGTTTTTGAGGATTTAACCCCAGCTGCCTGAACATTTCCATATCCTCATTAACATCAGGATTTGGTGTGGTCAAAAGTTTATCTCCTGCGAAGATGGAGTTAGCACCGGCAAAGAAGCACATTGCCTGTCCTTCCCTGCTCATTTGGGTCCTTCCGGCAGAAAGCCTTACCTGAGTCTCTGGCATCACAATTCGGGTAGTGGCGATCATTCTCACCATTTCCCAGATGGAGACCGGCTCCTGCTCTTCCATTGGAGTTCCTTCAACAGCTACCAAAGCATTGATTGGCACAGATTCGGGCTGTGGATTTAGCGTAGACAGCGCAACCAGCATTCCTGCACGGTCTTCTGCGCTTTCTCCCATTCCAATGATCCCCCCGCTACATACAGTGACGGCAGTTTTCCTAACATTTTCAATGGTATCCAATCTATCCTGGTAACCACGGGTAGAAATAACTTCCTTATAATATTCTTCCGAAGAATCCAGGTTATGGTTATAAGCATAGAGTCCGGCTTCGGCCAGCCTTTTTGCCTGGTTTTCGGTGATCATTCCCAGCGTACAACAAACTTCCAGGTCTAACCTGTTAATGGTTCTAACCATTTCGAGCACCTCATCAAATTCTTTTCCGTCCTTGACATTACGCCAGGCAGCACCCATACAAACGCGGGAACTTCCGGCTTCCTTAGCTCTCAAGGCCTGTGCCTTCACCTGGCTCACACTCATTAGGTCATTACCTTCAATATTGGTGTGATAACGGGCAGCCTGGGGACAGTAGCCGCAATCTTCGGAGCAACCTCCCGTTTTAATTGAAAGCAAAGTGGAAACCTGGACGGTGTTCGGGTCGTGATTTTGCCGGTGAACAGTAGCTGCTTCATAAAGCAGGTCCATAAAAGGTTTGTTATATATCTCAAGAATTTCTTCTTTGGTCCAGTTATGTCTAGTCGTTGCCATGAAAATTTATTTATCTCAAAAATAATCAAAAGCCTCTGTTTATAAGGGCTTAATTAAAAAAGTTTATATCTATTGCTTCGGAAGGCTTACCAGTACTGAAACTGCGTTACCTCCAAAACCTACAGCATTCACCATAATATTTCTTAATTCTGAAGATCTCTTTGCTTCAGAAACAAACGGCACCGGGATGAATTGTTGGTGCTGCAACATCATAATTGCCAGCTCCAGACTCAGTACCCCTGAAGCCCCGTAAGTGTGACCCAGTTTCCATTTATTGGTGGTCAATGCCGGAACCTGCTTTCCAAAAAAGGCATTTATTGCATTTACTTCTGAAAGATCTCCTTTAATAGTGCCCGGTGCGTGCATGACCACAGCATCCACTTCATTAGCAGGTAATTCTCCCAAAGCCATTTTCATTGACTTCTGAAAGGCTGTACCATTAGCCGAAATTGAAACCGGATGTTTTAAAGTTTCCGTGGCATAACCAACTCCGTTTATCACTGCCAGGGCATTTTCTTTATTCCCGGCTTCCATACAAACTGCTGCGGCCCCTTCCCCAAGTACCATCGAATTTTGCCCTTTTTGAAGGTTAAGCGCCTGGCAGGGATAATCGAGATCCTCCCGCGCATTTATCTTCATGGCCTGCACCTGTGCAATAGTAAAAGGAGTTAGAGAAGCCTCACTCCCACCGGCAAGGAATTTATCGGCCATACCAGAAGTTAACCAGGCCACTCCATTCAGCACGGCATGAAGCCCGGTAGAACAGGTAACCGAATGAGAGATCTCAGGTCCTGAACTTTTAAGATCCTGGGCTACCCAGGAAGAAATATTTCCAAGCGTGGTAGCGGGAGAAGCTAAAGTCTCTGCATTCCCCGATCTCAAAAACCCCTCGTGATATTTTTCAAAAAGTGAAGTGGCACCCCTTGAGCTGCCAATGTTGATCCCAATATCCTCCCCTCTTTTCCACCCGGCTTTTTCTACTGCCTGTCGGGAGGCAAGCACGGCGTAGAGAACAGAATCATCAACATTAGTGAAGTTGGAATTCCCGGCACGTAACTTTTCTATTTCTTCCTTAGAAGATGCAGGCAGAAAAGCAGCAAAGGAATCCTTTCCGTTAAAATTGTGCTTTCTAATGAAATGAGCCGGAGAAAGATATTCCTTCCAAACCTCTTCGGGCTTGGATCCAAGTGCCGAAACAGAAGCTATAGAAGTAATGGAAACAGGATGCTTCAAAGCAAATTTTTGCACAAAACTAATAGGTAAAAACTACATTTTTGCCTCCCTGGGATACTATTTTTCCCGATAGTACAAATTCAAGATGGAATCCAGAGGTTCATTTTTGGACAGGCTGGTTCTTATTTTTTCCAAAACAGGCACCGGAACCAGCTGAAGCAATGGCTGTTCTACCTGCTCAAAGGCTTTAAAGGCCTCGCCCAGCTGGCGGTCCCAAACTTCATGATAATTCAAAAGGTCATCGGGATAGACTGTGTCGCGATCTGTCCCTTCATCGGCAGCCTTAAAGGGTTCTGATATATTGAGATACCCGTAATCATCTGTCAGTTGTTCTCCCGGATTAATATCCTTAACCGCCACCTCAAAATCGTAGGCCGAGGAAAGACAGTTGGAATTGAAACTGTGGTTTACATATTTGGCCAGGTCCCAGCACAAAACCAGTTCTCCCTTATTATTCCGGAAGGAATACTTATCTACCTGCTCCTGCACCCAGGGATGCATCTGCCCGACCTCATTTACCGTAAGTACCCGATCCAGCGGATCCTGCACCCAGGTGATTGTCCCTTTAGGAATGAATTTCTTCGCCACCACTCCATAACCTATCTCTTCACTAATAAAACGGACTTCTGTATCCGGGTGCATCATAGCTGCCTATTTTCTTTCTAAAGTACGAAAAAGCAGATGCGGAAATAAAAAATTTTCAGGCTCTAGAATTTTTCCAGAGCGGCCTCTATACTTGTATAGATTTTCTCCAGTTGTTCATTTGTAGTGATGTAAGGAGCTGCGATGTAGATGGTACTTCCAAGTGGCCTTAGAAAAACTCCCTCCTTCATGAAATGTTCAAAAAGACGGTTTCTCAAGCTACCATAGCGCTCCATCTCGACATTGAGTTCAAAAGCGAGGATCACTCCAAGCTGCCTCAAATTTCTCACTTTGGGATGGTCTTTTATTCTCTCCTTAAAAGCAGAATGAGATGCCATAACTCTTCTAATATCGTCCTGAATCTCACCAGACTTTAGGAGCCCGATCCCTGCCAAGGCAGCTGTACATGCCAATGGGTTTGCCGTGTAAGTGTGCCCGTGAAAAAGACCTTTTGCAAGATCTTCGGAATAAAAGGCATCGTAGACCTCCATCGTGCAGGAAGTAATAGCCATTGGAAGTAACCCGGCAGTCAAAGCCTTTGACATACAAATGATGTCGGGTTTTGTGAGCAGATGATCTGAAGCGAAATTCTTTCCAGTTTTTCCAAAGCCGGTCATCACCTCATCGGCAATAGTGAGGATCCCGTTTTGTTTACAAATATTCAGGATTTCTTCCAAGCCTTCAGGATCTACTAATTTCATTCCGGCTGCGCCCTGGATGAGAGGTTCATAGATGAAGCCCGCAATATTCTCTTCAGAAATAAGCTTTTTCAGGAGATCGAGCACTTCAGCATTATTATCTCCCACGGGCACGGGCAGTCGTAAGACCTTTAAAAAATGATCTTCAAAAGCCCCATTATATACCGAAAGCCCCGAAACCGACATGGCTCCAAAGGTGTCGCCGTGAAAACCCTCCTCAAAAGCCAGAAGCACCTTGCGGTCATTTCCCAGGTTGTGGTGATACTGCAGCGCCATTTTGATCCCGACTTCGGTCGCGGTAGAGCCGTTATCACTGAAAAATAACTTTTGCTGATTAGCAGGTAAAATGTCAATTAGAGCTTCCGACAAAGCCACAGCAGGTTCATGAGTAAATCCGCTGAAGACAACCTGGTCCAGCTCCTGCATCTGTGCAGCAACTTTAGCTGTTATTTTCTCATTGCAATGGCCATATACAGCTGTATACCAGCTAGAGATACCATCGATGTATTCCTTTCCCTGCTCGTCATACAACAGCGCCCCCTTGGCTTTTACAATAGCCAGCATGTCACCGCTAAGCTTGTGCTGGGTCAAAGGATGCCAAAGGTGTTCTTTATCCCGCTGCGAAAGAGGATTAGTCTTCATGATTCTTTAGTTTATTTCGAAATTCACCGGCATATTCCAGGACGACATTTTGATCAAAATAAGGTTCCTGCTCGATCCTTCCAATCACCGGAAGACCTGTCATTTTTTTAATAATACTTTCTGTAGATGGATTTTCATCCCCGCTAAAGATGATTCCGGCGCAGGTGAGATTTCGGCTTTTGAGGGCTTCTACAGATAAAAGCGTGTGGTTTATGCTGCCAAGGTAATGGCGTGAAACCAGGATTACCTTATGTTGGGGCTTGATCAAATCTACAATGGTTTCTTGATCATTAATAGGGACCAGTAATCCTCCCGCACCTTCAATTACGAGATGATTTTTGATCTTTGGCTGCTTAATTTTCTTAGCCGATATTTTCACCCCGTCGATCTCTGCCGCAGCATGCGGACTCATTGGGGTCTTGAGTGAAAAAGCATTATCATGAAAAACCGTTTTCTCATTGGAGATAAGTTTTTTCACCTTGTGAGTATCTGAATTCTCAAGATCCCCTGCCTGTATTGGTTTCCAGTAATCGGCTTCAAGGGCCTCGGTCACAATTGCGGCGGCTACGGTTTTCCCAACCTCGGTCCCAATCCCCGTTATAAAATATGTTTGATTCATTTTAATTCAAATTTGTTGTTACAGTGTGCGCAATGGTATTCGCGTTTGATGTGCATAGGCAATGCATTTACCAAAAAGGAGATGCAAAAAAAGAAGAAGGATTTGACACTTTTGACACTGGTGAAAAGCTCCACCTTAGAGCTGTGACATTTAGGACAGGTGATCTGTGCTCCTTCATCATCAACAGAATATTTGCTGATGGACTCCAGAACCTGTAAAGCTCTGTTCCTGTCTTCACAGCGCACCTTCAGCTTCACTCCGCCTATAGCGTTACTCACTAAAGGATCTGTGTCTATAGTATGGTTGTCGACCAAAAAGGTCTCTATTCCTTCGGCTTCAAACCGGCCTTTGATGATCTGCGCTTCAGCTGAATACTGAAATACAGCTACACTTGAAAAAGTCTCTTTCATAATACCATTTTTAGCACCTCTGTTAGTCCGGTTATCTCTTCTTTAGAATTGTAGCTGTGCAGGCAAATGCGAAGCCGTTCTCTTCCTGCCGGAACTGTGGGAGAAAGGATTGGTCTCACGTCAAATCCATGTTTTGTTATTACTTCTGAAGCTTTCCTGACCTGTTCATTTCCCGGAACCACGCAGCAATGAACCGCCGACTCACTTTCCAGAAAATGCTCCTGAAATCCCATTTTTGACACCTCAGCTTTAAAGAAGTCTATGTTTTCCTGAAGCTTGTTGACCTCAGCTGTTCCATTAGCTTCCAACTCCAGATAAGCTCCAATAATTGTTGCCAAAGAATGCGGCGGAAGTGCCGTGGTGTAGATAAGGCTACGGGCGAAATTCACCAGGTAATCTTTCAGTTCTGTTGGGCCAACTATTGCCGCCCCATGAGCGCCCAAAGCTTTTCCAAAGGTAACGAGACGGGCAAAAACTTTGTCTTGCAATCCTCCTTCAGCTATTAAACCTGCACCTTTGGCGCCTACGGCATGAGCTTCGTCAACCACCAGGAAATGACCATTCTCTTCAGCAAAATTGGCAAATGCATGAAGATCGGGAGAATCTCCGTCCATGGAAAAGATGCTTTCGGTTACCAGATACACCTCTCCAAAAATGTCATTTTTGAGCCTGTTTATTTTTTTCTTCAGATCATGAAGATCATTATGACTGAATTTTAGTGCTTTAGCTGCACTCAGCTGGATGCCGTCGCGGATGGAAGCATGGATAAGCTCATCATAAAAAATCAGGTCTCCTTTTCCGGGTACAGCCGAGAAGAACCCAAGGTTGGCATCATATCCCGAATTGAAGATCAAAGCAGCTTCAGCCTTATGGAAGCGGGCCATGATCTCTTCGGCCGGTGCATAAAGTTCATGGTTCCCGGTTAACAGGCGGGAACCGCCAGACCCATTTTTGAGAGGTGAGAAATCCTTAATCAGTTTCTCTGCACGACTACCAATGCCGGGATTTCTCGCGAATCCGAGATAGTCATTTGAGGAAAAATCGATGAGATCCTTAGAGAATTTTAACGCTCTAAAGGAGCCCTGGCTTTTTCTCTTCTCAAGGCTTTTCTCTACTTTTAGTGGTATCTTGGACATTAAGGAACAAAATTAAGAAATAAATGGAGCTACTGGAATTCGCATTTAGAATTGGTGCGGCATTACTTGCCGGACTTTTCATTGGAATGGAACGCGAGATCCACAACAAAAATGCCGGTTTAAAGACCAATGCATTGGTTTCCCTTGGTGCGGCCGTTTTCGTACTCACCTCCCTCGCTTTTGCCGGAGATGATTATGTCGATACCACCCGGGTTATAGGACAAGTGGTTACCGGAATAGGCTTTATTGGTGCAGGGGTGATTCTTCATAAAGGAACTATTGTCCGTGGCCTCACAACAGCCGCCACTGTTTGGTGTAGTGCCGGCGCAGGTTGCCTTGCAGCAATTGGGCAATACGCCGAGCTTTCGGTGCTGGTGGCAGTGATCGTTTTTGTCAATGTTGTCTTTAACCCCGTGGACAAATTTATAGCGAAGCTGTTTGGCCACAAAGGGGATGATAAGGTGGACGACTAAGATTTTTCCTGATCCTTTTCCTTATGCTTATCCATGTTTCTTGGAAGGCTGATATTTTTACCTGTTTTACGGTACTTCCCCGCCAGGTCATCCATGGTAGTTTTCTCCCACAGTTTATTTCCCTTGATATAGGAAGCCTTGCCAATAAGATGTGCGCCAACAGGTGCAGTTAACAGGATAAAAATGATCACTGCCAAAACCCTTGTTGTTGTAGAGAGGTCATTGAAATAGATGGCAGCCGAGACAAGAATAAGTCCAATCCCTAAGGTTGCAGCTTTAGTGGTCACCGCCATTCTCAGGTAAGTATCGGGCATTCGCAGGATCCCTACTCCTGCAAGCAGCACGAATAAAGTTCCTAAGGTCGCTATCACTCCTATAATGGTATCTACAATCATTCGTTCCTGTTCTTTCGTTTCTGAATATAAAAAGAGTACGCCACAGTCGCCAGGAAGCCAATTAGAGCCAAGATTAGAGCTATATCCAGAAAAGTAGGCTGATGTGACAGAATACTATATACTGCGATCACTCCAATCCCTATGGTCACCAGAAGGTCTACTGCCACTACCCTGTCGGAAATGGTTGGCCCTTTGAAAAACCTGTAGAACACTAGCAGGATGGCAATGGAAAGCGCCGGCAGAATTACATAATATAGATAATTGTCTAATGTCATGGAGAGATCTCTAAAATACGTTTTTCAAATCCGTTCTTTATTTCCCGAATAAATTCCTCCCGGTTAGTGATATACATCGAATAAACATAAAGCACCTTTTTGTCTTCGGAAACATCTAGACTAAGAGTTCCGGGAGTAAGTGTGATCATGTTTGCCAGCAGTGTGATCTGTGCATCTGATTTTACGTCGAGGGGAACTCCCACGATCCCGGGGGTCATATGAAAGCTGGGGGTACCAACCTCCCACGCTACCTGAACATTTGCTTTAATCAACTGGTACAGGAAGTAAAAAAAGAAGCTGATAAGTTTGGGAACCAGCCTAAAATACCTCGCGCGGCCACTTCCCCTCGTTATTATGAAAAGAAGAAAATAACTCAGCACAAATCCGAAGAGAATATTCGGAAAAGTAAAGCTTCCGGTAAGAGCCACCCAGATAAAAGTGAGAAGTAAGTTTGCTAAAAACCGGTTTTTCATCGTCTTTTATTTTCTTAGCACGGTATATATATATTCCTGATTATCCAGAATTTCAAAAGCTATCCTTTCGGCTAGACTTTGAATGTTCCCGGCTCCAAATCCGAGGTAAAGACTAACTATTGAAAGCATTACAATGGGAGCCAGCATTTGTGTCTTTTTTACTTTTGATAACTTCTTAAAGTACGGAAAATTCCTTACTTCCGGCAACTTTTCACCAGTCTTCCAAAACACTTCTCCCCAAAGTTTGACGATCACGAAAAGAGTGATGAAACTCGCAAAAAGTATGGCTGCAATAACTGTAAAATTCTGTGTCGTCCAACCTTCAGAAATAAGGGAAAGCTTAGGCCAGAAACCTGAAAGCGGCGGTATTCCCACTAATGAGAAGAGAGGAATTGCAAACAACAAGCTAAGCCTGGGATTATCGGCATAAAAATCCCCGAGCTTCCTTATGTTGTGATTCGCCTTGATCTTGTAAATGACTCCACTCACCATGAAGAGATTCGTCTTGACCATGATGTCGTGAATGAGATAGAAGATAGCTCCTGTGATGGCTAGTTCGGTCATCATGCCAAGACCTGCAACCATATAACCAATATGACAGATCACCAGATAGGAAAATATTTTTCTGATGTTGTTCTGAACAATCGCTCCAACAGCTCCGCTGAACAAGGTAAGTACTGCAACCGCAATCAAGACATTCTCCAGGAACGGATCCACCTCAAAAATGAGCGTGAACACCCTTAGAAGAGCATAAACCCCGACCTTGGTCAACAGCCCTCCAAAGATCGCCGAAACAGCCGAAGGTGGCGTGTGATAAGATGCCGGCAACCAGAAATAAAGTGGGAACAGGGCCGATTTGATTCCGAAGCCCACAAGGAAAAGCAAAGCATTTACCTGCACCAGAGTGCGGTTCTCTACTGCAGCCACCTTTCCGGCAAGATCGGCCATATTTAAACTCCCGGTAAGTCCATA
The DNA here is from genome assembly GCF_035607535.1 of Salinimicrobium aquimaris. NCBI lineage: Bacteria > Pseudomonadati > Bacteroidota > Flavobacteriia > Flavobacteriales > Flavobacteriaceae > Salinimicrobium > Salinimicrobium aquimaris. The sequence continues at coordinate 160,704 of NZ_JAYDZX010000002.1, read as the reverse complement.
TAAAACAGCTATTGCGGTAAGAAAAACAATAGATGCAAGAATGTTAAGGGTAAAATATTTAACTGCTCCCTCCAATTGGGCTTTTTCACCTCCTATAGTTAATAAGACGAAGGATGTAATAATAATGATCTCAAACCATACATAGAGGTTAAAGATATCTCCTGTTAGGAAAGCCCCGTTAAGTCCCAGTAAAAGGAAATGGAATATGGGAAAGAAACCGAACTTTAAGCGAGCGGTAATTACCGAGCCTGCAGAAAAGCTCGACACAGCCAAGCCTGCAATGGCAGTAAGAAGGACCAGGGTGGCGGCAAAAGTATCGGCTACAAAGGTAATTCCGAAGGGCGCTTCCCAGTTACCCGCCTGTACAGACATTGTTCCGTTCTGCCATACCGCGGTGAATAGCCAGACAGCTACTGCAAGATTTATGACACTACCTACAATACTAATTACTCTCTGCCAGCCAATTCTGCTCCAAACAGACATCAACACGATTGCCAGGAGCATTTGTACAACAAGGGGATATATAACTAATTGTTGGATCATGAATATTCGTCTGTTGCGTTCATTTCGTCAAGATCATCTGTCTTGACCACTTTATGAGCTCTTTTTACAAGCACAATGGCAAAGGATTGCAGCCCAAAACTAATAACTATAGCCGTTAAAATAAGGGCCTGCGGAAGTGGATCTGAGTATGCTTCCAAAAATGTTTTTGAATTTGCAGGAATGATTGGAGGCGATCCTTTGGCTATACGACCAAGCAAGAAAATGAGCAGATTAGCTCCATTTCCCAGCAGAATGATCCCAATGATAAGCTTGACAAGGCTACGCCTTAGGATCATATAAATGCCCGCCGCATAGAGAGTTCCAATAATTATAGCTAATAGAACTTCCATGGATTAAGAAGATTCAGAGATTGTGAATATAATTGTGAGGGTCACTCCCTGCACTACCAGATAAACACCAATATCGAAAAATAATGCCGATCCAAGATTCCCCACTATGGGCAGGTGATGCGGATACCATAACCCGGTCATTAGAGGTTTACCAGCGAAAAGAATGGGTGAAATCCCACTTAGAAATGAAACTGCCAAACCTGCGGGCATTAGAAACCCCGGGTGGAATCTCAAAAGCTGACGTGTATCTCCAAGGCCGTTTGCAAAAGCGTGAAGAACAAAAGCGATCGAGGCAATAAGGCCTCCCACAAAACCTCCTCCGGGAAGGTAATGTCCCCTCAACAATATGAATACCGAAAACACCAGTAGCAGCGGTAACATATAATTTGAAGCAGTACGTAAGATTATTGTCTTCATAAATTAATCTTTTAATTCTCTGTCATCCCTCCTTAACCTCAACTTAAGCAGACTAAACACTCCGATAGCAGCTATCGTTAATACCGAAATTTCCATGAGCGTATCAACTCCCCTGAAATCTACCAGGATCACGTTCACCACATTTTTCCCTTTTGCCAGGATATAGGCATTGTCGGCATAGTAATTACTGATCTCTTTGTTGACTGGTTGACTCAGCACTTCTAGCGCAATAAGAGTGATCAAAACTCCGAAAGAAATGGAAAGCACCCCATCAATAGCCTTCATCTTTATATCGGAAATAGAAAGATATTTCGGTAAGCTCGACAGCACCAGCACAAATAAAATAACCGTAAGGGTGTCAATGGAAAACTGGGTCATCGCCAAATCTGGCGCACTGTAGATCACGAACAACAGACAGATAGCATATCCAACTACTCCCATGGCTACTACAGCCGTTAACCTTGATCTTGCTCCTACAACAAATAAGATCGCAAGGAACATGATTCCCATGATGATCATCTCATAGTAGGTCATTCTTGAAAAGGAGGAGAAATCTATAGGAATTCCATTATGATCACTAAAGAGCGAATATCCTACAAGCACAACCAGGAAGAGTATGATCGTGGAAACATAATTCCGCAGAAACCCATTTTGGAAGATCCTGGTCCACCAGTTCGAAAACATTTTAAAAGCATTTCCAAAACCGATAACAAGATTAAGCGGAGCAATAGAATCCAGCCTCGCAATGCCTCTTTCCTTATCTTTTGATGGCTTTAATAGAAAATATAACAGAAAGCCTATAGCCAGGGTAAGTGCACTCAATCCTAAGACCAGATTGAATCCATGCCACAACTTAAGGTGAACCTCACTGCCATTCATTCCTACCGAATCAACAACAGGTTTAATGAGCGGCCCGTCAATTAAGGCCGGGAAAATTCCGACTATTAGTCCCAGCACGGCCAGGATCACCGGCGGAAGCCACATTAGAAAACTTGGCAGGTGTACCTTGGACAAACCTTCAGGAAGCTTTCCGGTAAAAGGTTTTATTCCGGCAACGAAACCGGCATACAGCACAAGAATGTTGGTTGCGATTGCAATAACTGTCAGCACAATGGACCAGGAGCCCATGTGCAAAGTAGATTCGTAAACAAGATCTTTTCCAACAAAACCTACAAAAGGTGGCAGCCCGGCACTGGATAATGCTGCCAGTAATCCGGCAACTGCCACGGGCCACATTACCTTTCTCAAGCCGGCAAGGCGAGTAACATCCCGGCTTCCGGTTTCATGGTCAATGATACCCGTTACAAGGAATAAAGTAGCTTTATAAAGAGCATGAACAATGATATACACGCCTGCGGCGGTTAGAGCATATTGCGTTCCCAGGCCGATCAAAAAGACCAGAATACCTAAAACTGAAATCGTCGAATAAGCCAGTACGCCTTTAAGATCTGTCCTGAAGAGAGTGTGTACTGCAGCATAGAACATGGTAATTCCACCAACCGTGATCAAGGTAGTATTCCAGACTTCTTCACCTCCCAAAACCGGTGTGAACCTTAGCAGCAGGTATATTCCTGCTTTTACCATAGTTGCAGAATGCAGGTAAGTCGAAACAGGGGTTGGGGCTTTCATTGCCCCCGGAAGCCAGAAATGAAATGGAAATTGGGCCGATTTTGTAAATGCAGCTCCAAAGATAAAGATGACGATCCACAGGTAATATTCGTTTTGGATGATGCTGTCGCTTAACCCCACCATCTCACTAATGCTGAAGGTTCCAGCAACCCCTCCTAATAACAGGGCGCCAGCAAGCAACAGGAATCCTCCCGATCCTGTTATTGCCAGTGCAAGTACCGCCGATTTCCGTGAAGCTTCACTGGTATTATTGAAGCCAATTAGAAAGAACGAACTTATACTGGTGAGCTCCCAAAAAATGAACATTGACAACAGGTTATCACTCAGCACCAACCCCAGCATGGCACCCATGAACATTCCCAGATAGCCATAAAACCTGTCCAGATAATCATGCCCTTTGAGATAGGCAGCAGTGTAAGCAAAGACCAGGAATCCAATCCCGGTTATTAAAAGAGAAAAGAGAAGAGAAAGACCATCCAGGGAAAAATCGAGATTAAGACCCAGGGAAGGCACCCATTCATGACTCTCTGTGATCATCTCTCCCGCAGAGACCTGTGGAAGAAATGAGAGAAAATATATAAACAAGCCCAGTGGAACGAGCGAAGAAAGTACAGCAAATTTTCCTTTAATAAATTTCCCTGCAAAGACCAGGAAAACAGAAAAGATAAAACCTGAAAGTATAGCTGTAAGCATAGGGAACGTTCAAATAAACCGGAATTACAAATATAGTAGGAAAAACTGAGGATTTTAAACCTGCAGTAGCTTTTTACCGTTCGAATACTCTGCTCATCTGAAAAAAATAGAAGCCAAAAACAGGTGCAGGTTTTATCATTTTTAAGAGGTTGTAAATAAGACAGCTTCTGCAGCAGAATATCTTACTTCTGATAGTCAGATACTTCTGAAAAAAAGAAGGTTGCTGCTCCCACTCAGCCAACCAAAATTGTGAAAGCAGCAGTGTGCACAAAATTTTCTATTTTACCGCTTAAATTTTTTAGATCATGCGTATTCTTGTCCTTTTCCTGTTAACCGGAAGTCTTTGTTTTGCCCAAACAAATTCCTATCATATCTCCTTTGAAAATGCCGAACATCACGAGGCTAAAGTAAAAGTTTCCTTTCCAGACCTTCTACAGGATAGTTTGACGGTGAGAATGAGCCGCACTTCCCCCGGTCGTTACGCGCTGCATGAATTTGCCAAGAACGTCTATGGCGTAAAAGCTACAGATTCCAGGGGAAATCTACTCAAGATCCAGAGACCAGATCCATATTCCTGGCTTATCACCGGCCATGACGGTACGGTGAACCTGGAATACATTCTCTTCGGAAACCGTGCCGATGGCACCTATACACAAATCGATCTCACCCACGCCCATCTAAATATTCCTGCTACTTTTATGTATTCGGAATCTTTGAAAGAACGCCCTGTAGAAGTCACTTTTGACACCCAACATCACCCCGACTGGAAGATCGCGACCCAGCTGAAGGAGCTTGGTGACAACAAATATTCTGCCCCTAATCTTTATTATTTCATGGACAGTCCCACAGAGATCAGCAACTTTGACAGCAGGGAATTCCAGCTTGGAGGAGAAACAATTAAATTCATTTTACATCATCCAGGCACGCAGCAGGAATTTGATGAATATTGGGAAAGGACTAAAGAAATAGTAAAGCAGCAAAAAACCATTTTTGGAGAGTTACCGGAATTCGACTTTGGAGAATATACTTTTCTGGCCTGCTATATGCCCAACGTTTCCGGTGACGGGATGGAACACAGAAACAGCACAGTATTGACCAGTACACGCCCTTTGGGAGAAGGTGGGATGGACGGGAATATAGGCACAGTCGCGCATGAATTCTTCCACGCCTGGAATGTGGAAAGGATACGCCCAAAATCTCTTGAACCTTTTGATTTTACTGAAGCCAATATGAGCGGACTCCTCTGGTTCGCCGAAGGTTTTACCAGCTATTACACCGGCCTTACCCTGGCAAGAGCAGGAATTATCACTCCAGGAGAATATGCAGAAGGTCTAAACGGCACTTTCAATTACGTGTGGAACTCTCCAGCCCGCGAATATTTTAACCCGGTAGAGATGAGCTATCAGGCGCCATTTGTTGATGCGGCGGCTTCCATTGATCCGGTAAATCGGGAAAATACCTTTATCTCCTATTATTCCTACGGAAGCATGTTAGGACTGGCTCTTGATCTACAGCTGCGTCAAAAAGGCCAAAATCTGGATGACTTTATGAAGCTGGTTTGGGAGAAATATGGCGAACCTGAATTACCTTATGAACTTGAGGACCTGGAAACCACATTGGCAAAATACGCCGGAAATAGTTTTGCGCGGGATTATTTCCAGAACTACATCTACAACAGCAAAATGCCCGATTTTGACGGTCTCCTCTCAAGGGTGGGCCTAAAACTAGAAAGAAATTCCAAAAATGCCTTTTTTGGAGCCTCAGTAAGGAATGACGTAGAAGGATTATACATCAGCGGAAATCCACAGAAGAACACTCCGGCATATAGAGCCGGGCTTAACCTGGGAGACAGGATCATTTCTATCAACGGGAAATCTTTAGGAGCTGAAAGCTCATGGAAGGATGAGTTCGGGCAGTACAAACCGGGAGATATTCTGGAAATTGAGATCAACCGTTATGGGAAAATGATGAACAAGACTGTAACCTTAGAAGCAGATCCTTCTTACGAAATTTCAATTGATAAAGATGCTGGTCCAGAGGCTGTAAAGGCGAGGAAGCAATGGTTGTCGGCTAAATGATTAATGGTTCAAGGTTCGAGGTTTAAGGTTTAAGGTTTAAGGTTCAAAATTTAGGATTTAAAAAGCCTCTTCCGGATTGGGCTGAAGCCCATATTTCTTCTGATTTTTTAACCACGGGCTGAAGCCCGTGGCAATTTATGGAGCCATGAATTGCCTCCGGCTTTAGCCGGAGGACTATTGTATTTCCAATCCTCAGGGCTTTAGCCCAAAACTAAAAATAAATATAAAAAAATTATTGTTTCTCAATAATTTGAATAGATTTGTTATTGAAAAACAATAAATTATTGATCGTGAAGCCACCAATAATCCTCAAAACAATCTTGGATATTCTATTCCTTTTCGTCATTTTTGGAACCATTATATTTATAATTTTTGTAGGGATCTTTATATTTAATTCCGAGGGATCTATTCCGTTTCGAGTGAACGATAATTTGATAGCCTCGTTAAATGCAGAAGCCTATACTGTGTTGGGGTTCGTCCTGTTGAGCCGCATTCTTTTCATTTACACAGTTTATAAGTTCAAATATCTGGTTCGCTTATTTTTTAAAGGAAAATTTCTCAATGTCGAGCAGGTGAAATTAACCAGAATTATTGGTCAGTTAATTATCATAGTGGCCCTATTAGATACTGTTCCTGGAGTCATATATCAAACATTCTTTGAGCAAAGCCCACGACGAGTGGATTACGGTCTTGCCAGCGCGGATTCCTTTTGGTTTATAATAGCTATAGGTCTCTTCTTCCTGTTTTTGAGCAAAATTTTTGAGAATGCAAGAATCATGAAGGAGGAAAATGAATTAACTGTTTAAGAAATGCCAATATATATTAACCTCGATCTCATGCTTGAAAAGCGAAATATGAAAAGCAATGAACTGGCAGATAGAATTGGTATAACTACAGCAAATCTTTCAATTCTCAAGACCGGTAAAGCAAAGGCTGTGCGGTTCTCTACCCTGGATGCCATTTGCAGAGAGCTGGAATGTCAACCTGGAGATATTCTTGAATTCAGAGAAAATTAATTTTATTGGGCTAAAGCCCTCTTCTCATCTACTTTTAAACCACGCGTTGAAGCCCGTGGTCATTAATGGAAACGGAAATTCTTCAACAAAAAGATATGGCGCTCCTCTGAAGCTCTGCCTCCTCATATCATCATTAACTATAAACATGGCGCCTCTCTGAGGCTTAAATTCCCTACTTGAGAGACCCAGGTATAAATAGGCCATGAATTGCCTGCGGTTTCAGCCGGATGTCTTAAGCTTAAAATTTAGAAGACCTGTTCCGAACTGGGCTGAAGCCTATATTTCTTCTGTTTTTCTAACCCCGGAAATTCTTCAATAAAAAGATATGGCGCTCCTCTGGAGCTCTGCCTCCTCATCTCATCATTTACTATAAACATGGCGCCTCTCTGAGGCTCAAATTACCTACTTGAAGGGCCCAGGTATAAATAGGCCATGAATTGCCTGCGGTTTCAGCCGGATGTCTTAAGCTTAAAATTTAGAATACCTGTTCCGCACTGGGCTGAAGCCTATATTTCTTCTGTTTTTCTGACCCCGGAATTCTTCAACAAAAAGATATGTCGCTCCTCTGGAGCTCTGCCTCCTCATATCATCATTAACTATAAACATGTCGCCTCTCTGAGGCTTAAATTCCCTACTTGAGAGACCCAGGTATAAATAGGCCATGAATTGCCTGCGGTTTCAGCCGGAATGCCTCAAGTTTAAAATTTTGAATACCTGTTCCGCGCTGGGCTGAAGCCTATATTTCTTCTGTTTTTCTGACCCCGGAATTCTTCAACAAAAAGATATGTCGCTCCTCTGGAGCTCTGCCTCCTCATATCATCATTAACTATAAACATGTCGCCTCTCTGAGGCTCATATTATCCTTAAAATTTGGCTGGATTAGAGAACAATGAGTTACCTTGGGTCTCAGCCGGAGGACTGGCTATTTGATTCCCCTCTATTGGGCTAAAGCTCTTTTTCTTTTACTATTTTAAACCACGGGCTGAAGCCCGTGGCAATTGATGGAAACGGGAATTCTTCAATAAAAAGATTTGGCGCCTCTCTGGAGCTCTGCCTTCTCATCTCCTCATTTACTACAAACATGGCGCCTCTCTGAGGCTCATGTTATCCAAAAAATTTGGCTGGATTAGTAAAGAATAATGAGTTACCGTGGGTCTCAGCCGGAGGCCTGGCTCTTTGATTCCCCTCTATTGGGCTAAAGCCTATTTTTTAAACCACGGGCTGAAACCCTTGGCAATTCATGAAGCCTTAGGTATTAAATGCGACCATGAATTGCCTCCGGCTTTAGCCGGAGGATTATTTTATTTCCTGTTCCCAGGGCTTTAGCCGAAAGCTGCACCCAAGCTCCGGAGGAGCGACATATTTATAGGATATAGAACCATCCCCGCAATAAGAGCTCCAGAGGAGCGGCATATCTTCAGCAGGTTTTAAAGGATCTTTAAAAACAAAAAACCCGTTGCTGTCGCAACGGGTTTTTAAATAATATCTATTTCAGCTTAGTCAGCCAGAACAATAACTTTATTGTCCTTCATTTCTATCACTCCTCCTTCAACAGGAAGAACAAGGATCTTACTGTCAGCTGAATCTCTTTTGAAGCTCTTGGCAAGGTCTTCTGAACTCACAGGATGAGAGTGAGTAAACACTTTAATCTCTCCTTTTGTAAGCACCGAAACTATGGGAGCGTGATTGTTCAACATCTGGAACTGCCCCTCCACACCCGGCACACTAACAGAATCAACTTCTGCGCTTAGCAAAACGGCTTCAGGAGTAACTATTTCTAAATACATAATTTTCTAAAATTACAAATTTCAAATCCCCAATTCCAAGAGCTTGTTCTTTTGGAATTTGGAATTTGTGTATTGGGATTTCTCCGCTTATGCTTCAGCTAACATTTTCTCACCGGCTTCGATAGCTTCTTCGATGGTACCTTTAAGGTTGAAGGCAGCTTCCGGCAGGTGATCAAGTTCACCATCCATGATCATGTTGAATCCTTTGATGGTGTCTTTAATGTCTACAAGTACTCCTTTTAGACCTGTAAACTGCTCGGCTACGTGGAACGGCTGAGAAAGGAAACGTTGTACCCTTCTGGCGCGTGACACAGCCAGTTTATCTTCTTCAGAAAGTTCTTCCATACCAAGGATGGCGATGATGTCCTGAAGTTCTTTATATCTCTGTAATAACTCTTTTACTCTTTGCGCACAGTTGTAGTGATCTGCACCAAGAATTTCAGCAGTAAGGATACGCGAAGTAGAATCTAGTGGATCTACCGCAGGATAGATACCAAGCTCGGCGATCTTACGTGAAAGTACTGTGGTTGCATCAAGGTGAGCGAAAGTCGTAGCAGGCGCAGGGTCTGTCAAGTCATCTGCAGGTACGTAAACCGCCTGTACAGATGTAATAGATCCATTCTTTGTAGAAGTAATACGCTCCTGCATCGCACCCATCTCTGTTGCAAGTGTAGGCTGGTAACCTACCGCAGAAGGCATACGCCCTAGAAGTGCAGATACCTCAGATCCTGCCTGTGTGAATCGGAAAATGTTATCGATAAAGAAAAGTACGTCTTTCCCCTGTCCTTCTCCGGCTCCATCTCGGAAGTACTCTGCAATGGTTAGTCCTGAAAGGGCCACACGTGCACGTGCTCCGGGAGGTTCGTTCATCTGTCCGAATACGAAAGTTGCTTTAGAATCTAAAAGCGCGCTTTTGTCTACTTTTTGAAGATCCCATCCTCCTTCTTCCATAGAATGCATGAAGTCTTCGCCGTAACGAATAATTCCGGATTCAAGCATCTCTCTCAAAAGGTCATTTCCTTCACGGGTTCTTTCACCAACCCCGGCGAATACAGAAAGTCCACCGTGACCTTTAGCGATGTTGTTGATCAATTCCTGGATAAGTACGGTTTTACCAACCCCGGCACCTCCAAAAAGACCAATTTTACCTCCTTTTGCATAAGGCTCAATAAGGTCAATAACTTTAATTCCTGTAAAAAGTACTTCGGTAGAAACAGATAAGTCCTCAAATTTAGGAGCCTGTCTGTGGATTGGAAGACCATTTTCATGTGCTTTAGGAAGATCCCCAAGACCATCAATGGAATCTCCTACCACATTGAACAAGCGACCAAAAACCTCTTTTCCGATAGGCATCTGGATAGGAGCTCCAGTTGCAAGCACTTCAACTCCGCGGCTCAACCCATCGGTAGAATCCATGGAAACTGTTCTTACTGTATCTTCTCCAATGTGAGATTGAACCTCAAGAACTAATATTGATCCATCTTTCCTGGTAACCTCAAGTGAATCGTAAATTCTTGGCAATTCAGCATTCTCTGAGTCGAACTTTACGTCAACAACAGGACCGATAACCTGTGCAACTTTACCTGTAACTTTAGACATTATCTATTCCTTTAATATTGTGATTTTATAAATAACTAAAAAAGAACCACTAACAACTTTTTACGGGTGATAAAAAGCGCATGCCTTTTTCAGGCTGCAAAGATAGTTTTTTTGTATAAAAGTCTATAAGAGAAATAATAACTTTTTCAGCAAAGCTTAAGCAGAAAGAGATTGCAGCTGAAATACCTCTCAAAAATGTCATTTTTGGGACCATTTAAAAAGGGAAAGTCCGCAACAATGGCGGACTTTTCTTGAAATATTTGAATATAGGTTATTCTACTGTAACCGATTTCGCCAGGTTCCTTGGCTGGTCAACGTTCTTCCCGAGCATTACTGCTATGTGGTAGGAAAGCAACTGTAAAGGAATAGTGGTCAAAAGCGGAGTAAGAGATTCAATCGTGTCTGGCACCTCGATCACATAATCTGCAAGATCTCTAACGCTGGTATCACCCTCGGTGACGATCCCAATGATCTTACCCTGCCTGGACTTGATCTCCTGAATGTTGCTCACTACTTTTTCGTAGTGACCTTTTCTGGTAGCAATAACCACTACAGGCATCTCTTCATCGATAAGCGCAATTGGCCCGTGTTTCATTTCTGCAGCAGGATAACCTTCTGCATGGATATAGGAAATCTCCTTTAGTTTAAGTGCTCCTTCCAGGGCAACCGGGAAATTGAATCCGCGGCCGAGGTAGAGGCAGTTTCGCGCATCCTTGTATTTGAACGCAACTTCCTTGATATGCTCATTTGCTTCCAATGCCACTTCTATTTTCTGCGGAATTGTCTCCAGCTCCTGCAGGTGCATGTGGAAATCTGTGTTCGAAATACTTCCTTTTGCCTTGGCAAGTTTTAAGGCGATCAAGGTAAGTACTGTAATTTGCGTTGTAAAAGCCTTTGTCGAAGCCACTCCAATCTCTGGACCGGCGTGAGTATAAGCTCCCGCGTTGGTCTCCCTTGAAATGGATGATCCCACAACATTACACACTCCAAAAACGAATGCTCCTTTTTCCTTGGCAAGCTTTATAGCCGCCATAGTATCGGCTGTTTCCCCACTTTGGGAAATAGCGATCACAATATCATCTGAATTGATTATAGGATTCCTGTAACGGAATTCTGAAGCATATTCAACTTCAACAGGGATACGTGCCAGGTCTTCGAAAATGTATTCAGCAACAAGTCCTGCATGCCATGAAGTTCCGCAGGCCACAATAACGATCCTCTTTGCATTTAAAAAACGCTCCAGGTTATCGTCAATTCCGGCCATCCTGATGATACCCTCTTCAGCATTTAACCTTCCGCGGTAAGTATCCTTAATAGCGCTTGGTTGCTCATAGATCTCCTTCAGCATAAAATGATCGAAGCTATTCTTTTCGATCTGCTCAAGGTTAAGCTGTAATTCCTGAATATAAGGATCAACCAGACTGTCATCCTTGATCTTTCTAACCTTTACTCCTTTATCCCTTCTCACCACAGCCATTTCCCCGTCTTCCAGGTAAATTGCATTGTTGGTGAATTCAATAAAAGGAGAAGCATCTGAAGCGATGAAGTATTCATCCTCCCCAACCCCAATAGCAAGAGGGCTACCCAGGCGGGCAACTACTATTTCGTTTGGCTTGGTCTTATCAAAAACAGCAATAGCGTAAGCACCTACAGTTTGATTAAGAGCAATTTGCACTGCTTTTCCAAGCTTTACATCTTCCTTCTTAATCACATCTTCAATAAGATTTACAAGTACTTCTGTATCTGTATCAGATTCAAATTTGTATCCACGCGTAGTCAATTCCTTTTTTAAACTCTCATAATTCTCAATGATCCCGTTATGGATGATCACAAGATTCCCGGAGTTGGAGATGTGGGGATGTGAATTCACGTCATTCGGCACCCCATGAGTTGCCCACCTTGTATGTCCAATCCCTAAAGTCCCCGAAGTCTCAACTTCGCTCTCCATTTTTTCCTTTAGATCGGCAACCTTTCCTTTAGTCTTACTTACTTTAAGTTCTTTATCGTCGTACAACGCAATACCCGCACTGTCGTATCCTCTGTACTCCAGCCTTTGAAGACCTTTCAATACAATTGGGTAGGCTTCTCTATGGCCAATATACCCTACAATTCCACACATACTCTAATTCTTTGGTTCTGTATAATAAATCTTAAGCTTAAGACGCTTATCTTCATCTTCTGCATTTGGTCCGTAAAGCACGGTACCTTCCGGGGTGAGCAAGGCTCCACCCGGCACTCTCTGCACCTCCGGGTTAGCCGAAGGGAGCACACGGTAAGTTGAGATCAGGTTTACATTTTGGGTAACCACCAATCCTAATTTCACATTTGTAGAATCCCTGTTTAGAAGTTCATCTATATGGTTTGTTACTCTAATTCTATATTTTACTCCATTCCCGTTCTCATCTCTTGTCAATGGCTGCAGGTGCAAACGGTTTGCAGCCGAGGATGTAGAGTTGGGCTGACCTACATTCTCCAGAATATAATCAGCTAAAATAGAGTTGTTATTAAGATCATACAGGTAAAGTCTTTCGGCTTCATTGAGATTCGTGCCGGTGGTATAATCCCTGTTGACAAAGAACTCAAGATTGGCCTCATTAATTAGCCAGTCATTATCCCTTAGGAATTCAAGTTCATCTGAGATCCCATCGTTATTGGCATCGGGACCTGAAAAAAGTTCAATAACCGCCATGGAGCCTTCCCCTCCTTTAAGGAAAAGATTCTCTCCCTCAAACTGAGGAACTTCCTGCTCGAAAGTATTTACTCTTACTCCGCCAAATTTTAAGGTGTATGATCTTCTAACTTCAATTAGTTCCTCAAAATCGTCGTCATCATCAAGGTCGGTGGCATCTACAACTTTCGTTTTATAGTAAATGGTGATCCCGGCATCAGAATGCAGCAAATTAAGCAGCATCATAGTGCCACCGTTGCTTACCTCATCGGCTTTTAAATAAAGCCCTCTAAAGTAATTCTTGAAATTTGATTGGTTCAAAAGAGAAGCTGTCCCGGCCTTATCTAATATCTTATTCTGAAAAAAGTTATTGTTGAGCTTCAGTCTCAAAGCAGGGGCCATGGTCACAGTATCAGTCACTCCCGAGCCATCTACGATATACTCTGTTCTTTCTTCAGCTGAAGGTTCAAAACTTTCAGTTTCATACAGCACATCAGGATTGATGTTACTCATGATCTGAGGTTCCAGATTAGAGTAGTAACGTTGTGCCTGCTCAAAATTTGTTTCAGGATCAAAAGTATTCAGAAAGTAGTTGGATTCATAAACAGACAACTTAAAGGGAGAGCTTCCGTAGATAGAATCAAGTGCGTAAACCACTTCATCATCTTCAAGTACCTCACGAGAAAAGTAAGGTATGGCAAGAACCACACTGTCTACTACAGGTTCAGTTCCAAAAGAAGGGTTTTCTGAAGTGAGGAGAAGATTTGACAAGATGCTTGCCTCCTGTGTTCCAAACACCTCATCCCGGTACACCCCAAGCAAATTGAGAGGCAGGTTGTTTGTTTGCACTGCCGGCAAGTCATAGGAATGTGCAGAGATCATTGCGTCATCATAAAGACTCGCATTAAAACCCGGTTCTCCAATTACACTACTTCCTACTGTTGCAAAGTCATCTTCACAAGCTATAAAAGAAATAACAACAGCTACAACTGTTGTTATTTTCAACATCGTATTCTTTAAATTCATTCGAATTTTTTCTAATTATGACAGTACCTGCGTGGTATAGAATTCCTGATAAGCCTGGGCAAATTCTTCCCGGTTCTTATAGTCTAAAACAGGCTTGGCAAGTTTACTCAAATATTTTTTAAGTTCTTCAGGAATATTATCTCCTGCAATTACAACAGCATCAGAATTATCTACAGCTGTTTTCATAAGATTTACATACGAAGGCTTTTTCAAGTGCTTCACCTGTTCATTCTCAAGTCCGTCGAATAAAACTTTTTTATGCATATCGTTATCTAACGTGCCTTCAAAGTCCTGATTGTACACAGAGGTAACAATTTTGGCCTCACTAAACAACGGCTCGTTTCCATAATAATTGCGCAAATACAATGGCAGTAAAGAAGACAACCAGCCATTTACATGGATTATATCGGGAGACCAGTTGAGCTTTTTCACAGTCTCTATAACGCCCTTAGCAAAGAATATTGCCCTTTCGTCATTGTCGGGAAAAAGATTACCTTCTTCATCGGTTAGGGTCGCTTTTCTTTTAAAGTAATCTTCATTGTCGATAAAGTAGACCTGCATTCTCTCCTTCGGAATAGATGCCACCTTAATAATAAGAGGCATATCCAGATCATTGATGACCAGGTTCATACCGGAGAGCCTTATGACCTCATGAAGCTGATGTCTTCTCTCATTGATATTTCCAAAACGCGGCATAAATATGCGTATTTGACCTCCCTGGTTGTTAACCATTCGGGGAGCTTCAAAAGACATAGATGAAATTTCGGTTTCGGGCAAGTAGGGAATAACTTCAGATGATACGTACAATATCCTCTTATCTTTCATAGGATCACTTTAATGCTGTTGTGAAATAAAAACACGCAAAAATACAAAATTTTATGCAGATTGCCAGTATTATATTAAGTTTGCAAGCCGTAAATTTCGGAATAAGATGCAGATTTTTAAGGAGAAGGAAGCTCTAAAAAAGCAGATCAAGGCTTTAAAAAATGACAAAAAAACAATAGGTTTTGTTCCTACCATGGGGGCATTACATGAAGGCCACCTTTCCCTTGTTGAGCAGGCACTTAAAACCTGTGACAAAGTTGTTGTCAGTATCTTTGTAAATCCCACCCAATTTGATAACCCTGAAGATCTTCAAAAATATCCGCGAACCCTGGAGAAGGATGTGGAGCAAATAAAAGAGCTAAGCGAGGAGGTGATCATTTTTTCTCCCCCGGCTTCTGAGATGTATGGCGATAGCGTAACTTCAGAAGAGTTCTCCTTCGACGGACTGGAGCATCAAATGGAAGGAAAATTCCGGAAAGGCCATTTTAACGGCGTGGGAACCATTGTCAAAAAACTGTTTGAAATGGTCGAGCCCGATAAAGCCTTTTTTGGAGAGAAAGATTACCAGCAATTACAGATCATCAAAAAGCTTGTTGAAAAACAAAACCTTAATGTAGAGGTAATTGGTTGCCCAATACATAGAGAGGCCAACGGCCTTGCCCGCAGTTCCCGAAATGAAAGGTTATCTCCTTTAGAACGACAAACTGCCGCGTTCATCTACCAGATCCTGAAGCAGGTTAAAGAAGATTTTGGCACAAAAAGTGCAAAAGAGATAAATGACTGGGTATTAGCTCAGTTTGAATCCCAACCTGCATTGAACCTGGAGTATTTTGAGATTGCAAATGCAGACAGTTTGGTAAGTATTGAAGAAGAGGATAGAATTCAGAAGTATCGCGCCTTTATTGCCGCATATTCCG
This sequence comes from Salinimicrobium aquimaris, assembly GCF_035607535.1. Classification (NCBI taxonomy): domain Bacteria; kingdom Pseudomonadati; phylum Bacteroidota; class Flavobacteriia; order Flavobacteriales; family Flavobacteriaceae; genus Salinimicrobium; species Salinimicrobium aquimaris. The sequence goes on along the minus strand of NZ_JAYDZX010000002.1, from coordinate 145,156 downwards.
GCGACATAAGGTTAATTGATAACATAGCTTTAAATTAGCAGCATGCAAATCCACGTTGTAAAATCCAAGATCCACCGCGTAAAAGTAACAGGAGCAGACCTAAATTACATTGGCAGTATCACCATAGATGAAGATCTTATGGACGCAGCCAACATCATTGAAGGTGAAAAAGTGCAGATCGTTAACAATAATAACGGCGAAAGACTTGAGACTTACGCGATTCCCGGCCCCCGTAACAGTGGGGAGATCACTCTTAATGGAGCCGCTGCCCGTAAGGTGGCAAAGGGAGATATTTTAATCCTCATCACCTACGCGATTATGGACATAGAAGAGGCTAAAGAATTCAAACCATCACTTGTCTTCCCTAACGAAGAAACCAATCTCCTGAATTAGGTCTTGAAGAAAAAGCTGATAAAATTTTCCAGGACGTTCCTCCCGCTGTTGCTTGGAATATTTTTGATCTGGTATTCTTTGAGCAGTTCAACTCCCGCCGAGCGCCAGGAATTGTGGAATAATATCAAACTTGCCGACCTAAAATGGGTTTATCTTAGTGTTTTTCTTGGAATACTATCTCACCTATCCCGGGCCTATCGCTGGAAGTATTTACTTGAGCCTCTTGGTTACAAGCCGCATTTGGCCAATAGTTTTATGGCAGTTATGGGCGGATATCTTGCCAACCTTGGCGTTCCCAGATCCGGGGAGGTACTTAGGGGAGCAACCATCTCCACTTATGAAAAGATCCCCTTTGACAAAGCCTTTGGCACCATAGTTTCTGAAAGGATTGCCGACCTGGCGATGGTCCTCCTTATAACCACCTTTGGATTTCTCATTCAGACTGAAGGGCTGGTAAATTACTTTGCAGAAAATGATATCAACCCTTTTATCTCTATTGGAATATTTCTGGTATTTATAATATTTGGGGTGTTTGTACTCAACCTGGTGAGAAGATCAAGTCACCCATTTATGATCAAGATAAAAGACTTTGCCCGTGGTTTGCTGGAAGGCATGCGCAGTATCGTGAGAATGAAAAGGAAGAAGGAATTCATCTTTCACACCATTTTCATCTGGACCATGTATCTGTTAATGTTCTACGTAATAAAATTCGCAATTCCCGAGACCAATTCCCTCTCTGTAGCCGGGTTTATGGCTGCCTTTATTGTGGGAACTTTTGCCATAACTACTACAAATGGCGGCATTGGAGTATATCCCATTGCTATGGGTGCAGTCCTTCTGCTTTTTGGAGTGAATCAACAGGCCGGCGAAGCATTCGGCTGGATAATGTGGGGTTCACAAACACTCATGGTGCTTATCCTTGGCGGACTTTCCTTCTTATTTCTTCCCATTTATAATCAAAAGAAATAAAATTCTATATTGCTTTAGGAAATAAACCTACTGCGTATGAAGAAATTATACTTTTTTGTCTTCCTTTTTTTAGGTGTTCAACTGAGTTTTGCACAAACTATTTACAAGACCATAAATTCCTCCAGACTTGGAAAAGAGCGGGAGCTGAAAATTCAGTTGCCACGGAATTATGAAAAGAACTCAAAAAAAAGGTACCCGTTAATCATTGTTTTAGACGGGGATTATCTTTTTGAGCCTATGGCCGGTAATGTAGACTACTATTCCTATTGGGATGAGATTCCAGAAGCCATCGTTGTAGGGGTAAACCAGGCAAGCAGCAGAAATGATGACAGCACATACGACCCTCAACGCTTTCTTCCCGAAAAAAAAGGCGCTCAGTTTTTTGAATTTTTGGGACTTGAGCTTTTACCTTTTTTAGACAATACCTATCGCACTTCAAAATTTGTTGCAGTTGCGGGGCATGATATTACGGCGAACTTTATTAATTATTATCTGTTTAAGCCTCAGCCTCTGTTCCACGCGTACATAAATCTAAGCCCCGACCTGGCTCCCGAAATGAACAACAGGCTGGTTGAAACCCTTTCCACCTGTGAAACTCCCAGGTGGTTTTACCTTGCTACGGGCACTAATGATATACCTCAGCTCAAAAAGAATATCAGGGATCTGGACAAGCAAATCGCCCCTATAGAAAACAATAAGCTACACTACAAATTCGATGACCTGGAATCGGCCACCCATTACACCCTTATTGGAAATGCATTACCCAGGGCTTTAGAACATATTTTCCAATCCTATAAGCCTATAGGCCTCAAGGAATATGACGAGCTGGTGGTTATGGATGGTTCTGCCTATGAATATCTTACAGATAAATACGAGCTCATTAATAATAGTTTTGGAGTTGAAAAGTTGGTTCGAATCAATGATTTTCTTGCTGTAGGAAAAGCCATCGAATACCGTGAAAGATGGGACGATCTTGAAAGACTCGGGGAACTGGCCCAGAAACAGTATCCAAATCTCACCTTAGGCAATTACTACCTGGCTCGTGCCTACGAGGCTAACGGTCAACCTAAGAAGGCCATGAAAACCTACCAAAGTGCCTACGGAAAAGAAGAAGTAGCCTTCGTTACCATCGATTTTATGCTGGAAAAAGCAGACCTAATTAAACAAGATTTCGGTTATTAGCAGCTCAAACAGTAGCTTCTGAAAAATGGCAAAACCCAAGACCTTTTACTTTTGTCAAAACTGCGGTGCACAGCACAGCAAGTGGCAGGGACAGTGCAACTCCTGCCGTGAATGGAACACACTTGTAGAGGAGGTAGTAGAAAAAGCTGATAAAAAATCATGGAAGAGCGAAGCCTCTCCTGCTGCCCGAAAAGTAGCAAAACCACTCCGTATTTCTGAAATTGAGGTCTCCAAGGAGGAAAGGTTGAAAACTAATAATCAGGAACTTGATCGCGTTCTGGGCGGTGGAATTGTTCCCGGCTCCCTTATACTCTTAGGCGGCGAACCCGGAATTGGAAAAAGCACCCTGCTGCTCCAGATCTCCCTGAACTTCAGTTTACGAACCCTTTATGTTTCGGGGGAAGAGAGTCAGCAACAAATAAAGATGCGCGCTCAGCGTATCAATCCAAATTCAGATAAGTGTTTCATCTTAACCGAAACCAAGACCCAGAACATATTTCAACAGATTGAGAAGCTGGAACCCGAGATCGTCATCATCGATTCGATCCAGACCCTGCACAGTGACTACATAGAAAGCGGTCCGGGCAGTATCTCCCAGATAAGAGAATGTACCGCCGAACTTATTAAATACGCTAAAGAAACAGCTACTCCGGTAATCCTAATAGGTCACATCACAAAAGAAGGCAGTATAGCAGGACCAAAGATCCTGGAGCATATGGTAGATACTGTCCTTCAGTTCGAAGGGGATCGCAACCACGTTTACCGAATCTTGCGAGCTCATAAAAATAGATTTGGTTCTACGAATGAACTGGGAATTTATGAGATGCAAGGCAACGGACTGCGGGAAGTGAGCAATCCTTCAGAAATTTTGATCTCGAAGAACGAAGAAGATCTTAGCGGAACTGCAATTGCAGCCACGCTGGAAGGCATGCGCCCGCTCATGATCGAAATACAGGCTCTTGTTAGTTCGGCTGTTTATGGAACTCCTCAACGTTCGGCCACGGGCTACAATGCCAAACGACTGAATATGCTGCTGGCTGTTCTGGAAAAACGGGCCGGTTTTAGACTGGGCGCAAAAGATGTGTTCCTAAATATTACGGGAGGAATTTCTGTAGATGATCCTGCACTGGACCTGGCTGTTGTCGCAGCTATTCTCTCTTCCAATGAAGACATTGCCATTCCCAAAGACATCTGCTTTGCTGCGGAAATTGGACTGGCCGGAGAAGTTCGTCCTGTCACGCGAGTGGAACAGCGAATTCTGGAGGCAGAAAAGCTTGGCTTTAGCAGTATAGTTGTGTCGAGTCAAAACAAATTTCCAAAGAACAACTTCGCCATCAAGGTCCAGAAAGTGTCGAAAATCGAGGATGTAGTCAGCTTTTTGTTTGGATAACCTCTTTAACTGTACAAAATGCCTGCTGAAAATGTCATTTTTGAAAAGCTTTCTTCCGGAGATCTTCAGGAGCTGAAGGAGATAAGCCGAAAAACCTTTACCGATGCCTTTGGCGCCGACAATAATCCGGAAGATCTGAAGCTTTACCTCAACACTGCATTTGGAGAAGAGAACCTTCGGCAGGAACTCCTAAATCCTTTGTCAGAATTTTATTTTGCAAAGCTCAATGGAGAAACAGTGGGATATTTCAAGATCAACCTCGGGGACGCACAAACTGATTTTCGGGAAGAGGACGGCATGGAACTGGAGAGGATCTATGTGAGGAAAGATTTTCAGAATAAGAAGATCGGGCAGAAAATGCTGGATACAGTGATCGAGATGGCAATTCAGCGGAAAATGCGCTATCTGTGGCTGGGTGTTTGGGAAAAGAATAGCCGCGCAATAGAATTCTATAAACGAAATTTTTTTAAGTTGGAAGGTTCGCACCCATACATGGTGGGTAATGACAGGCAGACCGACAAGATCATGAAGCTGTTCCTTTAAAAGCCTTAGCTTCCAAAAATGACTTTTTTGATCAATCCTCAAATTAAATAGGAGGAATTGGCATTCCCCCTATTAAAGATCAATTATTTTCTTGTGGCTCTATCTGTGTTGTGCGGCCACCTCATCGGTATCCTTCCTGTATTTAAGCATGGAGATACCTGCAATAAAGAAGATGAACCCAAGAATGGCCAAAGCCCAGGGATTCAACATTAAGGCAAGGCTACCAAAAACGCCTAATACGCCCATCACTAATGCGATTGCACCACCAACTAACATAATAACTGCTAAGATCTTGATCATAACTTTAGATTTTAGTTAGGTTATTAAAATTAGAGAATAAGGCTGCACCAGCTTTTAAATTAACAATACTTAAAGTGAAATTTTGGTAAAAACGCTAATTTTTTATCATTTAAATACTGACTAAAAATAAAGAATCAACTGCTTCTCAGATCTGTCCATGCTAATTATTTTCTGGCGCAAGTGGCACAGTTTCTGCTTCTTAACGAGCGTGAAAAAGAAGAAATTCCTTTATTTTATCAGTTTTATCCTGGCTGTTATCCTTTTGCCTTCATGTTCGGGGATAAACAAAGCCAAAGATCTTTTTATCAAGCCAACTGCAAGAGAACAATACGAAAGAGATTTTGAGAAAGATCCTGCAGCTTTTGCAGAATGGAAAATGGCTTTTAAAAATGCTCTTTTTGACAGTGTAGCTGTTTCTCTCCCCTATGCGGAGGCAGGCAGATTCACTGCTACAAACTCCGAAGTTTACACCTACGACCTTGATCTAAATCCCGGAGAACGTCTTCTTGTTGAGGTAGAAAGTGATTCTGTAAAACCGCTGATTTTTCTCGACCTGTATGAGCAAAAAAAGGATTCGTTGTCTTTTTTCAACCACCTCCTTTCAGCCGGACTTGAAGAATATAAGATCCAGTACGAACCGGAACAACCCGGAACGTACAAACTTTTGGTACAGCCGGAAGTCGGTGCTACTTCAGCTTTTACTTTAAAGATATATACAGAACCGGTCTATTCTTTTCCTGTGGCCGACAGGGATGATTCGGCTGTTCAAAGTTTTTGGGGAGCAGCCCGCGATGGTGGAAGGAGAAGCCATGAAGGAATTGACATTTTTGCCCCCAGAGGTACACCCGTAGTTGCTGCAACAGAAGGAAGAGTTTCTTCCACAGGAAATAAAGGACTGGGTGGAAAACAGGTTTGGCTGCGGGATCGAAAAAGGGGCACTTCCCTTTACTATGCGCATCTCGACAGCATTATCGCCCGCCCGGGCATGAAAGTTTTTCCGGGGGATACTTTGGGCCTCGTAGGAAACACCGGAAACGCCCGGACCACTCCGCCGCATTTGCATTTTGGGATCTACAAAGGCTATCGCGGAGCCCAAAATCCTTTTCCGTACGTTCGCAGAACTCCTGTCCCAAAGCACTTGACTTTAGAAAACACCTCTGAATTCCTACTGGCTACGGGAGCTGCCAACCTTAGAAAAGGCCCTTCTACAAGATCTGAAATTGCCAGTAAAGCTAAGAAAAATGATACCCTTAGGTTCCTTGGAGAGACAAAGGATTGGTATCATGCGAGGCTAAGGAATGAGAATTTTTTCATCCACAAAAGCCTCGCCGATCCCATATAAAATTATTCATATTCCGGCTCCTGAAGAAGTCGGTTGATCTCGTCGAGTTTTGGGGTGAGAATAACTTCGATCCTGCGGTTTTTCGCACGACCTTCGGTAGTATCGTTGGAAGCAACAGGTGCGAATTCACCTCTACCGGCAGCAGTTAGGTTCTGTGGATCAATCCCCGGATTTTCCTTTAGCAAATGCACTATTGCAGTTGCTCTCTTGGTAGAGAGGTCCCAGTTATCGGTAAGTTGACCACTTCCGTTGTAAGGCACATTGTCTGTGTGCCCTTCAATGAGCACTGCGATGTCGGGATTTTGTGCGAGAACAGAAGCCAGTTGCTGTACCGCCTTTTTGCCTTCTTGTCCCACTGCCCAACTTCCGGAGTTAAAAAGAAGTTTGTTCTCCATGGATACATATACCTTCCCTTCGCGCTGCTCTACCGTCAAACCTTTACCCTCAAAATTTACAAGGGCCTTGGAAATGGCATTTTTAAGGGCATTCATTTTTGCGTCTTTTGCAGCGATCATGCTCTCCAGCTCATCTACCCGTTTTGACCTGGCTGCAAGATCCTGCTGAAGTTTTTCAAGTCTTTCCTTTTCTGTTAGCAAAGCTTTTTCCTTGGCATCAAGTTCTGCCAGGAGCTGCCTGTTCCTTTTAGAATTCTCGGCAAGTGCAGAGGAACTGTTGGCTTCCAGCGCGTCATAGGAATTCTTTAATTTTTCATAGCCGGCTTTAGTGTTGGTATATTCTTCCTGGAGACGATCTCTTTCAGTTTTCGTCCTGTCATATTCCGCTTTTAAGGCTGCAAGTTCGGCTTCATTTTGACGATTCTTTGCTTCGAGGCTCTCATATTCCCTCTGGAGTTCCCGGTTTTCCTCCTGCAGTTGCGCATGGCGACCTTCGAGATCCTTATAGACTTTTGAAGAAACACATGAAGTAAGCAGCATGGTACTGCTCAAAAAGGTTAGAAAAAGATGACATTTCATAAATGTGATTAAATTGGGTTAGGATATTTCGAGGAGAACGGGACAATGGTCACTATGTTGTGCTTCGGGCAAAATAAGTGCTCTTTTTATCCTGTCGCGCAATGGCTCACTCACCATGTGGTAATCGATCCTCCAGCCTTTATTGTTCCCGCGTGCCCCTGCACGGTAGCTCCACCAGGAATAATTATGAGGCTCTGAGTTTAGATGACGGAAAGAATCAACAAATCCGCTATTGATAAAATTACCTATCCATTCCCTTTCAACAGGAAGGAATCCGGAGGTGTTTTTAAGCCTCACAGGATCGTGGATATCGATCTCTTCATGACAAATATTGTAGTCTCCGCAAATAACCAGACGGGGGATATCCTGCTTTAGTACATCCACGTATTTTTGGAAATCGGCCATGTACTGAAGTTTGTGATCCAGCCGGGCGATGTTGGTACCCGATGGCAAATACATGCTCATCACCGAAAAATCTTCAAAATCGGCCCTGATATTTCGGCCTTCAAAATCCATATAATCTATCCCGGTTCCAAAAACCACATTCTTTGGTTCTACTTTGCTCAGGATAGCCACTCCACTGTAGCCTTTCTTGACTGCCGGAAACCAGGAATTGTATTTATAGCCGAGATCTTCGAAAGGTTCCTGATCAAATTGTTCGGGGGTTGCCTTTATTTCCTGAAGGCAAACCACATCGGCATTTGTTTTTTCAAGCCAGTCGATAAAGCCTTTCTTAATTGCTGCTCTTATTCCGTTAACGTTATAGGAGATGATCTTCATGCTTCTGATTTTATTACTGCCCAAAAATAGCATTTTTGGGAGGCGTTTCAGAAGGATTGAAGCGAGACTTTTCCCGAATTAATGAACAATGATACGCTTTACCTTACCTTCTTCCCGTGTTCCCATACGAACTAAATAGACTCCGGGAGCGGCATAAGACATGTCGAGCAGGTAGGAATAACTTAGATCGCTTTTCCTCACCATATTCTCCACCAGTTTTTGACCTAGCATATCGTGAACAGTGAGCCATACAGGGCCCTGATAGGTTGTTTGGAACTGAAGGTTGAAAATGTTCTGGTCTGTAGAGCCAATAAGCAGCTCGCCCTGCTGGATCTCAGATTCTTCTATGCCATCTACCAGCACAACTGTATAATCATCTGTAGTTCCAAATTCCATCACACTACAGGGGTCATTAAGATCACCTGAAAACTGTGAGCCTACATCCCCCGCTCTCGCCCTTAGCATATGTTCTCCCAGGGGAGCATTTTCGGGAAGCTGAAATTCAAAAAATGTTGGACCAGTAGATGTGCGAATATCGCCAGATCTAATAAGCTGTTCTTCGGGTTCAAATAAGGCATTATCATTGAAGTCGATCCACATGGAAAATTCATTGCTGCCATTGGAGGTTACCCCCACAAAGAAAGACTCCCGATTTACATCCAGCCTTGTGGATACCTGCAGGAAATTGTTGTAACCGTCGTCACAGTAGATATTCTCATTGATAATTTCTTCCAGATAAAAGCTGTTGATCCCATCACCGAATACACAGGAAGATCCCTCGGGAATACAATTAAGGTTCGCTATGGTAGTTTCTACCCCATCATTCTCTATGTCACTATCATTTTGCAGATAAGTAGCAGCTTCAATGAAGTACTTTCCTTTAGGAGAAAAGTCAAATGGAATTTCAAAGGTATAGGTGATCTGCTCTCCAACTTCCAGGACATCATCTACTGTTTCCTCGACGAGGTTTCCACCATTTACTCTATAACCCACTCTAAAGTCAGATTGAGGCTCTCCTCCAAAATTCTGAATGGTCACTGCAACATTCTCCACCCCAAGATCGGATCCGGTTATGGGACTAACAATTTGAGTGACCCCTATATCATTGGGAGGAAGGTGGATGATCTCGGCAACAATGGAGTCATTTTCGGTATTCATATCTCCCTGGAGCCCTGTGGTTGCCATTAGGGTATAGACTTCATTAAGAGTTGTAAGATTAGCTGTGGTAGAAAAGGTGAATTCCTCTTGCTGTGTAGAGGGTATAGTGCCTGTAAAGGTTTCGGTGATAACTTCTCCATTATTCAGCTGAAAAGAGACGGGAAAATTTGTTTGGGCTTCACTTCCGAAGTTTCTTATAAGAACGGTTATTTCTTCATTTGCAGTAAGCGTAGAAGAAAAAGGAGATACGATTTTCGTTACCCCCACATCTTTTGGAAACCGGGGAGCGAGCTTAAAGGTCGATACCCGGTTTACACGCGTATCCTCTGTCTCAAAATATTCTCCTATGTACCAGAAGGTTTCATCATCTACGGGATCTATGCTGGTATGTGCGTAATCTCCATACCTGTTACTGTCACTTGGAGAAAGACTCTCGATGATCGTCGTTTCCTGCAGTGTCATGGTATTTAATGGATCATTGAAATACCGTCCCGTGAATTTGAGAGTTGGTAAAACCGGAGATTCAGGATTGTCGTTCATAACCGTGAACCCCAGCCCTATGTTCCCGTGTCTATCCATATTAATGCTTCCGCACCAGCGGTCGCTTTGATCTGGCGCATAGGTTCCTTCCTGGTAAATATACCAGGGTTGACCTCCTCCATTCTGTCTCAATTCATACCACCTTATTGCAGCATGTTCGGCAGTCGTAGGATCAATGTCTACCACGAAATTAAAAACTACGGAATTGTGGGTGCTGAATCTTCTGTAAGAGGTAGGATACATTAAAGCTCCCTGCAAGGCATCAAGATCAACATCGATAAATGGCTGTGGTAAATTAGAAAAACCCCCACCGTCAAATGTACTTTTGAACGGGGTTAAACCTTCTGAAGGAGTTATTTCCTGAGTTTCCCTGATAGTAGAATTCTGAATATTGGTCCAGTCCACATTCACCTCCCATAGTTTTAGATGATCCACATTGACACCTTGCCAGGAGTCATCCTGAAAATAAATAATTGGCATATTTCCCCGGGGAGGCATCTCGTTCCCTGTGGCATTCAACGCTGCCGGACTGTAAAAACCATTGTTCCTGACTCCCGGTAAGGGAAAGCCCACATGTTTTGCAGGTGCGCCTTCCAACATCTTATCTCTTTCGAGGACAAAGACGACTTCGCTGATTTCAGGATCATCAAGATCCTGATTGGTCGTTACATAATAGCCGTCGCTCCAGATAAAATACTTTGGATAATCGGGAAAACTGCCGGTAGGAAATCTGTAGGTGTACCATCCGTCATTCACAGGATCGGGACCCCTTGAGATGGCTACCAGTAAGGCGTTCGAGGGATCCTGCTTAGAGAAACATCCCTTAATTGGGTTAAAAGGGCATCCGGCATATTGTGTTATGAGGAACCGGTCTGCATATTGATCGTAAAGCACGACAGGATCACCCAGCATTTCATCTGTAAATTCTCCTCCAAGAGCAGATAAATCTGTAGGCGGAACAAGTAGATTCCCTTGCTTATCATATATGGAAAAACCGGAATTAAAGGCGTTTACATAATGATTTGGTCCTGCTGCCCCCGTAGGATCTGTAGGGTTGACATTGCGCTTGACTGCATCAAAGGAAACAATAGCCTGTTTCATGGGAATGTTTCCCGGCTTCGCCTGTAGTGCAGCATCCACACCTTTTGGAAAGCCTTTACCGGGAACTACCCGGTTTGCTGTTCTGTTCTTGGGATTGACTTCTTTCGTTTCATTTTGTGCCGGTCTTATCTCCTTAGTAGATAAAGCCTCAGCAACTCCCGGTTTAGTTATACCCTGGGAAACAGGTCCCAGAATTTCTTTTGTCTGGGCGTTTGAGCCAAGACCGATAAATAGAAAAAGAAATAGAAGTAAATAATTCCGCAACATGTAGGGAGCTTTAACCTATAAAATTAAGAGAATTAACACGAGCAGAAACAAAAAAAAGAACAATTCGGTTGGAATTGTTCTTTTTTAACTCAATTTAAACAGAAAATAGCTACTTCTTCAACCAGCGTTTAAAATCTGTTTCTTCAGCTATAACTTTAGAGATCTCAGAGATATGAATCCGCTTCTGCTCCATGGTATCCCTGTACCGAACGGTCACTGTTCGATCCTCCAGTGAATCATGGTCAACGGTGATACATAGCGGCGTACCGGCAGCGTCCTGCCTGCGGTACCTGCGGCCAATGGCATCCTTCTCATCATACTGTACATTGAAATCCCACTTTAGCTCTTCAATGATTTCCTGAGCCAGCTCGGGCAAACCGTCTTTCTTCACCAGTGGCAGCACTGCAGCTTTATTGGGGGCAAGAATGGCAGGCAATTTAAGTACAGTTCGGCTACTGCCATCTTCCAGCTCTTCTTCCTTAAGGGAAGCCGAAAGTACGGCCAGGAACATCCTGTCGAGACCAATAGAGGTTTCTATTACATAAGGCACATAATTCTCCTGAAGTTCGGGATCATAGAACCTAAGTTTTCTACCTGAGAATTCTTCATGTGCTTTTAGATCAAAGTCTGTACGGGAATGAATACCTTCCAGTTCTTTGAACCCGAATGGGAAATTAAATTCAATATCTGTAGCTGCATTGGCATAATGAGCAAGTTTCTCGTGATCGTGGAAACGGTAATTCTCTTCCCCAAGGCCTAGTGAAAAATGCCATTTTTGACGCACCTCTTTCCAGTGCTCATACCATTTGAGTTCTTCACCCGGGCGCACGAAATACTGCATCTCCATTTGCTCAAATTCCCGCATCCTGAAAATGAATTGTCGGGCGACAATCTCATTCCTAAATGCTTTTCCTGTTTGCGCGATTCCAAAAGGGATCTTCATCCTTCCGGTTTTCTGAACATTAGAGAAGTTCACAAAGATCCCCTGTGCAGTCTCAGGTCTTAGATAAAGATTGGATGCGGTTTCTGATGAAGCACCGAGTTTGGTGCCAAACATGAGGTTGAATTGCCTCACTTCTGTCCAGTTCCTGGAGCCGGTCTCGGGATCGGCAATTCCCAGTTCTTCAATTAATGCCTTTACATCTTTGAGATCTTCATTTGTTAATGACCGCCCAAGACGTTCCAGAATCTCTTTTCTTTCGGTCAAATACCGCTGAACCCTGTCATTGGTATTGATAAATTGCTCCTCGTCAAATTTATCCCCAAAGCGCTTGCGGGCTTTTTCTATCTCCTTTTGTGCTTTCTGCAGGATCTTTTCGGCATGATCTTCAACCAGAACATCGGCCCTATACCTCTTTTTGGAGTCCTTATTGTCAATTAGAGGATCATTAAAAGCATCAACGTGCCCCGATGCTTTCCAGGTGGTGGGGTGCATGAGAATTGCGGCGTCTATACCCACGATTTCCTGGTGCAACTGCACCATACTTTTCCACCAGTAATCCCTGATATTTTTCTTTAGCTCTGCCCCGTTTTGCCCGTAATCATACACAGCACTGAGTCCGTCATAGATTTCAGAGGAAGCAAAAATATACCCATACTCTTTTGCATGGGAAATAACATTTTTAAAAAGATCTTCTTGTTTTGCCATAGCGCAAAAATAAAAAAACCGCCCCGATTGAAGCAGGGCGGTTCGATTAATTATTTTTTTGTCTCTATCGAAGGCTAAAGCTGGTAGCGCCTATTAAATTAGCACCTTCATAAACCAGCACCTTATAGGTCCCTTCAATTAGTCTGTTTTCATTCGTATTTGCAAGGATACAAACATCCAGCTCATCATTTTCGTAATACACCTGAGTAGAGGCACTGTACACCATTACCCCACCTTCGTGTTGTACGGCAATTTGATCTCCTACCAGCTCATTGTTCGGGTTATAAACCTGGACGTAAAGATCCTTATCTCCCGCTTCTGCCAGGGTATTTGGTGTGATGGTAAAACAGGTCCTGATCTTATCGACTCTTCTGGTACGGTCATTTTCCACGAGTCTTCCACTGTTTCTCTCGATCACTCCTTCCCCTCTTAGATTACTCACCTTGAGCTGTGCAGCGCGATCGATCTTGGACGCCATGGATTGGGTTTGAACCTTTAAGGAATCAGAGATTCGGGTTCTTTCCAGAAGCATGTTGTTGGTGCTGTCAATTTCGGTTATAAGACGTTGATTTTGGAAACTTAGACTGTCAACCACTCTAAAGAGCTGCTCTTTTTCAGCCTTAAGATTACTTACCTCACGGCGATACCTTGCAATGAGAGCGAGGTTGGCCTCCATATCCTGTACAGAATCCCTAAGGGCAACAATTCTACTCCTTGCAGCAGTCAGTTCGCTGTCAAGTCCTTCATTTTCGGCGATTGCCTCGTCGTACTTTACGATTAGGTCATTTAGCTCGCCCTCTATTACAGCCTTTTCCTGCTGCAGTAATTCTTTATTTTCTTTTTCTTCATTATAGAATTTGATAGTGTATATTCCTAATGCAACCAAAGCGACTGCCAATACTCCGGTAAGGATCTTTAAGGCATTATTACTCTTGTTGTCTGTCATAACAAATGATTTTTAACGGTTTACTTTGTAAATTTAGGAGTTTTAATCAGCCCAAGGCTAATTTGTTAACAAATGTTTCACGATTTCCTCAATCTGCTTTATCCAAAGCTTTGCAATGTTTGCGAGTCATCTCTAAACAGCAATGAGGCTATCCTTTGCACCTCCTGTCTTCACGCCTTACCCGTTGCCGATCATCATTTGGAAACAGGCAACACAACAGAGAAGATTTTCTACGGAAGGATCCCTGTGGAAAATGCAACTTCCCTACTGCAGTTCGAAAAAAAAGGAATGGTCCAGAGGCTAATTCACAACCTGAAATATAGGGGTCATGAAGAAATAGGAACCTTTCTGGGGGCATGGCTGGGCAGTGAGCTCAAGGAAATAGCCGAATGGCGGCAGATCACCTTGGTCGTCCCGGTGCCTTTACACAAGAAGAAATTACGAATAAGAGGATATAACCAGGTATCGGAATTCGGTAAGGAATTAGCAAAGGCTCTTGAAGTTCCATACCGGGATGACCTTCTTTTAAAAGTTAGCGCCACTAAAACTCAAACCCTCAAAAAGAGATTGGCCAGATGGAGTAGTATTGATGAGACATTTATCCTTAAGAACACCTCAGCTTTAGAAAATGCCCATGTACTGTTGGTAGATGATCTTGTTACAACAGGAGCCACACTGGAGGCATGCGCTCAAAAATTCCTGAAAATTCCTCAAGTCAAAATAAGCATTGCGACCATGGCTGTTACCCATTAGCCTCTTCAGGATTACAAGAATTAGTTGTTTCTTTGTATCAAATTTTCAGTTATGCAACGTGCCGGCGCCAAAATACTGCTAATCTTCTCTTTGATCCTCGTCTTTTCGAGCTGCGCAAAAAGAGGAACGCCAGATGGTGGACCTCTTGATATGGAACCTCCAGTCTATGTAAAAGCCAGACCTGAAAATTTTACAACAAACTTTGACGCCAGGGAAATAAGGATCTATTTCAATGAATACATTAAACTTTCAGATCCACAGCGCCAAATCATTATTTCTCCACCTATGGATCCCAGGCCCGAGATAACCCCTTTGGGAACGGCCAGTAAATCCATTCGAATCAGGATCAATGATACCCTGGAGCCCCGCACTACCTACACTATCAACTTTGGAAGGAGCATCACAGATAATAATGAGGCCAATCCCCTTAGCTTTTTTACCTATGCCTTTTCAACAGGTCCTTATATAGATTCCCTTTCTCTAAGAGGGAGCGTCAAAGATGCCATTTTACGATCTCCTGATCCCTTTATCTCTGTAATGCTCTATGAGGTAGATTCCACATACAATGATTCGGTGATTTACACCAGGGTTCCCCGTTATGTTACGAATACTCTTGACAGCGCGACTACCTTTCAACTGAACAATCTAAAGCAGGGAACTTACCAGCTGGTGGCTATGAGAGATGTAAATAACAACTACACCTTTGAACCCCGAACAGATAAAGTTGCTTTTTCAGACGAGTACATCACTATTCCCACAGATGAGGAATTTGACCTGACGCTTTTTTCTGAAATTCTCGAAGGGAAGTTCGAGAGACCGCAAGTAAAAGGCCAGCAACATCTCATTTTTGGTTATACCGGTCTTATCAAGGCCGACAGCGTTTCAATAAAGCCTCTAAACGTCCCGGCAGATTTTGAGGACCGGGTCACAAAAGATGCTGCGACAGATACCCTGCACTACTGGTACAAGCCTTTTGCCGAGCGGGATACTCTGAAATTTGTTGTTCAAACGCCCCGAATTACCGATACTTTGATCGCCAGATTAAGGAAAGCAAAAAGAGATACGCTACAATTCAGTTTTGAACCCACTTCGGCACTGGGATTCCATGAAGATCTTAAAATAAGACCTACCGTTCCACTGGAGGAAATCAATGATTCCTTGATCACCTTGACCAGGAGTGATTCTATTTCAATGCCATTTACAGGAACCTACGACAGGTGGAACAACACATACAATCTTTCTTTTGAAAAGACCGAGAAACAAAATTACCGGGTCACGGCATTACCCGGAGCCTTTACCGATTTTTTTGGCAGGCAAAATGACACTTTAAAGACTCAGGTACGGACTCCAGCCCTCGCTGACCGGGGAAATCTCATAGTGAACCTTACAGGTGTGAAGGAGTTTCCAGTCATCGTCCAGGTAGCTACCGAGAAGGGAGAAGTTATAACCGAGAAATTTTCTGACGGCAGTAACACTATTACCTTTAACAATTTAAAACCGGGGAAATACCTGCTAAGGTTGATCTACGACACTAACAACAATGAGGTTTGGGATACCGGAAGTTTTCTCGCCAGAAAACAACCTGAATTAGTGGTGTACTATCCCGAACCTATCACCGTAAGGGCAAACTGGGATGACACCTACCAATTTAACGCCAGTCCTGCTGCTACTCTTCCTACTCCAGATGCACCGTAAACCTGTCGCGATCCTGGAGAAACTTTAGTTGAGAACGGGTGTCAGTCAGGTGCTGCTTATCAAGTGCCACGAGCTCTACAAATTCACCTTCCTCCTGGTTGTTTGAGATTTGCTTCCCGAGGGAATCGTAAACTGCAGAATGTCCTACATAATTGAGATCACTTCCATCCCGGCCAACCCGGTTGAGTCCAATGCAGTAGCTCATATTTTCTATTGCACGGGCCTTCAATAGTATATCCCAGGCTCTTATGCGGGCAGCCGGCCAGTTGGCTACGTAGATCAACAGGTCGTAATCTTCAGTGTTTCGGGCCCATACAGGGAAACGCAGGTCATAACAAACCAGGGGACAAATTCTCCAGCCTTTATAAGTCACTATTAAACGTTCTTTACCAGACGCGTAGGTCTCATCCTCTTTGGCCAGGGTAAAGGTGTGGCGTTTATCATATTTTTGAGAGGATCCGTCTGGAAAAACAAAATACAGACGGTTATAAAATTTCCCTTCATCAGAAATTATAAGGCTTCCGGTGACAGCCGCATCTTTTACTGAAGCCATTCTCTGCATCCATTTAAAGGTAGCTCCCTTATCGGGTTCAGCTAAATTTTCAGCATTCATAGAGAAGCCTGTAGAGAACATTTCCGGCAGAATGATAAGGTCTGTCTCCTGCGGAAGTTCTTTGATCTTCTTCTCAAAAAGGTCTTTATTATGTTGGATATTTTCCCATTCCAGGTTTGCCTGCAGGAGTGCGGTGTTTAAAATTTGTGCCATACGTAAAGGTATTAAAATTCCCTGTTTTGCTGCTAAATGCTTGTTAAATGGTTGCATTAGCAGGAGAAGTTGAATAGTTTTAAAAGAGAAAAAAACAAAGCTATGAGTTTACAATCCTTTTTTGAAAAAGATTCTTTTCCTTCCAACACTTCCCGTGGCATTATTTCGGGATTCATAGGTGGACTTGCGGGCAGCGCAGTAAAATCTGTAGTAGAACGATTTCTCCACGTAAGGAAGATCGATCAACGCTCAGCACAGATCAAGGTCATGGATAGCTTCTCCAAGAAGCTGGTTGGGAGTCCTATAAAATTAGAGAATGAAGCCATTGTAGAGCAACTTGTAAATGTTCCCCTGGGAGGCACTGTGGGAGCCATCTACGGGTACGGAAAACGGGACAAAAAAGATGCCAACATGTTCGATGGCGCTATGCTTGGCGTCACCACCTGGGCCACCACTCACGAAACCAGCCTGCCACTGCTAGGTCTTGAAAAATCTCCTGAAAAGATCCCCCTTAAGACGCAAGCCTCCGAACTTCTGGCCCATGTGGTCTTTGGCCTAACTACTGAAGTCGTTCGCGGGTATGTCAATAGCCGTTTACGAGGCGGAGACAATCCCGAATAAAATCATTTTACTTTTTTAAGGATCGCTGCTGCCTTTTCGAGAGTTTCATCTGTCTTGGCAAAGCAGAACCTAAGCTGCCGGTGATCTTTATTATCTTTATTAAAAGCAGAGACCGGGATACTTGCAATTCCATATTCTGTAATGAGCCTGCGGGAGAAATCCAGGTCGGGCTCATTTGTAATTTCAGAATAGTTCAACAGCTGGAAATAAGTGCCTTTGGAAGGTTCAGCTTTGAATGCTGTATCTTTTATAAGGTGGAGGAATTTGTCCCTCTTTTCCTGGTAAAACTTTCCCAGTTCCAGATAATGATTAGGGTTCTTCAGATATTCAGCAAAAGCGCGCTGGGTAGGATGATGTACACAGAAGACATTTACCTCCATCACCTTCCAGATTTCAGCTATAAGTTCTTCGGGAGCAACGCAGTAGCCCATTTTCCAGCCGGTGTTGTGAAAGGTCTTTCCAAAAGAAGCACATACTATCGCCCTTTTTGACAGCTCGGGAAAAGCAGAGGCACTGTAGTGTTTGACCTCATCAAAGATGATATGCTCATAGACCTCATCGCTAAGGAGAATAATGTCTGTACCCTCTAAAAGAGCCTCCAGCTGTTGCATTTCTTCCTTGCTGAAAACATTTCCGCTGGGATTGTGCGGTGTATTTATGATAAGCATCCTGGTTTTAGGCGATATCTTTTCTTTTATAGCTTCAAAGTTCATTTTGTAATCCTTTCCTTCCAGTTGAAGGAGTACAGGCTTACCACCTGCTAATTCTATAGCCGGCTCATATGAGTCGTAGGCCGGTTTTAGTACAATTACTTCATCTCCGGGTTTGACGAAGGCCGTAATAGCCAGAAATAAAGCCTGGGTAGCCCCGTTAGTAACTGTCACCTCGGTATTTTTATCATACCTCTTCCCATGAAGACTTTCGATCTTATCTACGATCTGTTCCCTTAAAGGCGCAATCCCCGCAAGAGGTGCATATTGGTTATAGCCCTCCAGCATGGCTTTGTAGACAAGCTCTTTTAATTTTATATCTGTTTCGAAATTGGGATACCCCTGAGAAAGATTTACAGCATTGTGTTCATATGCCATTTTTGACATTACTGAAAATATGCTGGTTTCGTGCTTCGGAAGTTTTGATGATATATTATTGACTGCTGTCATAGATTTTTTCTTTAAGGTCCAAAAAAAATCCCGGACTGCAAAGGCCGGGATCTTTTGAAATATAAGGTGTCAAAAATGCTATTTTACGCTGGCTCTTAGGTATTCCCTGTTCATACGTGCAATGTTCTCAAGGGATATTCCTTTAGGACATTCGATCTCGCAGGCACCTGTATTGGTACAGTTACCAAAGCCTTCCTTGTCCATTTGCTCCACCATAGCAAGTACGCGGCGATCTGCTTCCACCTCTCCCTGAGGCAACAGAGCCATCTGACTCACCTTAGCTGAAGTAAATAGCATCGCACTGGCATTTTTACAGGCTGCAACACAGGCTCCGCAACCAATACAGGTTGCTGCATAAAACGCTGCATCTGCCTTATCCTTAGCGATTGGAATTGAGTTCGCATCCTGGGTATTTCCGGAAGTATTTACAGAGATGTATCCTCCCGCCTGCTGAATTCTTTCAAAAGATGAACGATCCACAACCAGGTCCTTGATCACCGGAAATGCCTTAGCACGGAAAGGTTCAATAGTAATGGTATCTCCATCCTTGAACATTCTCATGTGCAACTGGCAGGTAGTAATTCCGCGGTCGGGTCCATGTGGCTCTCCGTTGATCTGTAAGCTACAGGTACCGCAGATCCCCTCACGACAATCGTGATCGAATACTACAGGCTCTTCTCCTTTGTCTATGAGCTCTTGATTAAGAACGTCAAGCATCTCCAGAAAAGACATATCGGCTTCCACACCTCCCAACTGGTAGGTTTGGATTCCTCCTTTTGAAGCGGCATCTTTTTGACGCCATATTTTAAGTGTAAGATTCATATTTTTAATTTGAAGATCTGAAGATTTGATGATGAGTTAATTTCAATTTCCCTCATTTTCAAATTTTCAAATTATTTATAGCTACGCGTTTTTACTTTGATATTCTCGTAAACCAGGTCTTCTTTATGTAAGATTGCATCTGCAGGCTCTCCTGTGTATTCCCAGGCAGCTACGTACATAAAGTTCTCATCATCACGAAGAGCTTCTCCTTCTTCAGTTTGGTATTCCTCTCTAAAGTGACCTCCACAAGACTCTTCCCTGTGAAGTGCATCTTTTGCGAAAAGTTCTCCAAGCTCAAGGAAATCGGCTACTCTTCCTGCTTTTTCAAGTTCAGGGTTCATACCGTCTACAGTTCCCGGAACACGTACATCTTTCCAGAACTCTTCTCTCAAAGCTTTAATTTCTGAAATAGCTTCCTTCAACCCGGTCGCGTTTCTTGACATTCCTACTTTGTCCCACATGATCTTCCCGAGACGTTTGTGGAAGTAATCAACAGACTTTGTTCCTTTGGTGTTGATAAAACGCTCCAGTTGTTGACGAATATTCTTTTCGGCTTCATCAAATTCGGGTGAATCGGTTGGGATCTTTCCGGTTCTAATATCATCTGCTAGATAATCACCCATGGTGTATGGCAGCACGAAATAGCCGTCGGCCAAGCCTTGCATCAAAGCTGAAGCTCCAAGACGGTTCGCACCGTGATCGGAGAAGTTCGCCTCCCCGGCAGCATAAAGCCCCGGAACGGTAGTTTGCAGGTTATAATCAACCCAAAGACCTCCCATTGTATAATGCACTGCAGGATAGATCTTCATTGGAGTCTCGTAAGGATTTTCATCTACGATCTTCTCGTACATCTGGAAGAGGTTTCCATATTTTGCTTCCACAACAGCTTTTCCAAGTTCGCGGATCTGCTCTTCGGAAGCATTTTCTATTTTTTGGGTAGAAACAGCCTCTCTTCCGTAGCGCATAAATGCTGCGCTAAAATCGAGGTAAACTGCCTCTCCTGTTTTGTTTACCCCAAATCCGGCATCGCAACGCTCTTTGGCTGCTCTTGAAGCAACATCACGTGGCACCAGGTTACCAAACGCAGGATAACGTCTTTCCAGATAATAATCTCTGTCTTCTTCAGCCAGGTCGGTCGGCTTCAATCTTCCTTCCCTAATCGCCTTTGCATCCTCCAGCTTCTTCGGAACCCAGATACGTCCGTCATTCCGCAGGGACTCAGACATTAAAGTCAGCTTGGACTGATGTTCTCCTGAAACCGGAATACAGGTAGGGTGAATTTGGGTGAAACAAGGATTGGCGAAAAAGGCTCCTTTCTTGTGCACTTTCCAGGCCGCAGTCACATTACTTCCCATGGCATTAGTTGAAAGGAAAAATACGTTCCCGTATCCGCCTGAAGCGATCACTACAGCGTGAGCACTATGTCTTTCGATCTTACCGGTGACAAGATCACGCGCGATGATTCCACGTGCCTTTCCTCCTACAAGCACCACATCAAGCATTTCATGACGGGTGTAAGATTTAATTTTTCCGCGGTTGATCTGCCTGTTCATAGCAGAATAGCAACCTAACAGCAGCTGCTGTCCTGTTTGACCTTTAGCATAGAAGGTTCTTGAAACTAACACTCCTCCAAAAGAACGGTTGTCAAGTAACCCACCATACTCGCGGGCAAAAGGAACACCCTGGGCCACGCACTGGTCAATAATATTTCCTGAAACTTCTGCAAGGCGGTAAACGTTTGCTTCGCGCGCACGGTAATCACCTCCTTTTACGGTATCGTAGAAAAGACGGTAATCTGAATCTCCGTCTCCCTGGTAGTTTTTGGCTGCATTGATCCCTCCCTGTGCTGCAATGGAGTGAGCACGACGTGGAGAATCCTGGTAGCAAAAAGTCTTAACGTTATATCCAAGCTCTGCTAAAGTAGCGGCAGCACTACCTCCTGCAAGCCCTGTTCCGACCACAATTATGTCAATATTCCGTTTGTTGGCGGGATTGACAAGATTGATGTCATTTTTATGCTTGACCCACTTTTCGGCCAAAGGCCCCTGTGGTATTTTTGAATCTAATACTCCCATAGCTTAAATTTTTTCGAGTACGAAATAGATGTAAAACGGAATAATAGCGAATAATAGCGGCACTATTATAGAAAACGCCACTCCGGTCTTCCTAACAAAGTTGTTGTACTTGGGATGGTTGATTCCCAAAGATTGGAATCCGCTTCCAAAGCCGTGATACAGGTGAAAACCTATAGCGATCATTGCTATGAGGTAAATAATAGCCCAGACGAGACCCATTTCAGAATCCTGGAAAGTCATTATTGTGAGCGTGTAAAGATCTTTTACAGTCTCACCATTGGCAGTTTCATAAACAGTGTCATCTAATCCGCCAAACTTCATTTCCCCCCAAAAGTTGATGAGGTGGATAACGATAAACGCAAGGATCACGGTACCAAGGATACCCATGTTCCTGGAAGACCATTTGGAGTTTGTAGCGGGCTTGAAACTTACATATCCTTTTGGCCGGGCTTTCCTGTTATTTACAGTAAGAATAATTCCATCGATCACGTGAAAGAGAATACTGGCGAAAGTAACAATAGACAATACGCGAACAATAGGATTTGTGGTCATGAAAAGAGCATATTCGTTGAATTGATCTCTTGCACCAACTCCCGATGCCAACAACTGCAGGTTACCCGCCAGGTGCCCCACCAGGAATAAACATAGAAACAGGCCGGTGAAAGCCATCCAGTACTTCTTCGCAAGTGATGACTTTAATAGCGCAGATTTTGCCATAAAATTTATGATTGTTTTAATAAAGTGGAAACAAAAATACGCCCTTTCATTTCATTAACAAATAAAGCTGCTTTAATTAATCTCTATTTAGAATAAGTTTAAAGAAGATCCAAAATCCCCATTTTTGACAGGTAATTACAAGAGAACAAGGAACTTTCCCAAAGACCTGTACAATGAATTTTTGAAGATTTTTGAGACCTGCCACCCCCCTGTTTATTACCCGGGTCTTCTCAAGGCTCCTCCCTTTTAATTTTTTAAATTTGTGGCACACACTAAATAAATCTCATGAAATATCATCAAATAGACCGAAATCTTTTCATAAAGAACAGGAAGAATTTCACCGAAAAAATGCAGCCAAACAGCCTGGCCGTTTTTAATTCCAATGACATTTATCCTATAGGAGCCGACAGTACCATGCCCTTCCAGCAGGCTCGTGATCTCTTTTATTTAAGCGGAGTAGATCAAGATAAGAGCATACTTGTTTTATTTCCAGATGCTCCTTCAGAAAAGCACAGGGAAATGCTTTTTCTTACCGAAACCAATGATCACATAGCTGTATGGGAAGGGGAAAAACTTACCAAAGAAAAGGCTTTTGAAGTCTCGGGTATCAAAAATGTGTTCTGGCTAAAGGATTTTGAGAAGGTATTCTTTGAGGTTATGACCCAATGCGATACAGTTTATTTCAACACCAATGAACATTACAGAGCCAACGTTGAGACTGAAACGCGGGAAGCAAGATTTATAAAGTGGTGCAAGCAGCAGTTTCCCGCTCATAAAGTGGCGAAAAGCAACCCTATCCTGCAGCGCCTTCGTTCGGTAAAAGATCCTATCGAACTCGATCTTATGCAAAAAGCATGTGACATTACCGAAAAAGCCTTTCGAAGAGTATTAAAATTCGTGAAGCCGGGAGTTTGGGAGTATGAGATCGAAGCTGAATACTGGCATGAGATGATAAGGAACCGCTCAAAAGGTTTTGCATATACTCCAATTATTGCCAGTGGAAATAATGCCAATGTGCTACACTACATAGAGAACAATCAGCAATGCAAGGAAGGAGAGTTGATCCTTTTGGATACAGGTGCAGAATACGCAAATTATGCCAGTGACCTTTCCAGGACAATTCCCGTTTCAGGAAAATATACGAAGAGACAGAAGGAAGTTTATAATGCTGTGAACCGGGTAAAAGAAGACGCAACAAAAATGCTGGTTCCCGGAACAATGTGGGAAGAGTACCATAAGGAAGTGGGGAAATTGATGACTTCAGAATTGCTTGGGTTAGGCCTTCTTGACAAAGCAGATGTTCAGAATGAGAATCCGGAATGGCCGGCGTATAAAAAGTATTTCATGCATGGAACCTCCCACAACATTGGACTGGACACTCATGACTACGGACTCCTCTATGAGCCAATGCAGGCAAATATGGTTTTCACTGTGGAACCCGGAATTTATATCCCCGATGAAGGCTTTGGAATTCGTCTTGAGGATGACGTGGTGATCCAGGAAAAAGGAGAACCATTCAACCTGATGCGAAACATTCCTATTGAGGCCGATGAGATCGAGGAAATTATGAATAGTTAGTGGTTCATAGTTAGTAGTTCATAGAACAGCTTGAGCCTTGATTCTTTGTTGAGGTAATACAACAGCCACGGATTCACAGTCATTTTGCGGATTCGTGGCACCTTTTCAATTCATACCCCCGTTCATAATCAAATGCTTTTCTAAAATGAAAATTAATTTCCAGGGAGCCGAAATTCATTACTCCATAGCCGGAGAGGGAGAGGCAACGGTAATGCTTCACGGGTTCCTGGAATCTTCTGAAATATGGGAAGAGTTCCTTCCGGAATTTTCCCGCTATGGAAAAATCATCACCGTAGATCTGCCGGGGCATGGCAGGTCGGGATGTCTTGATGAAATCCATAGCATGGATCTAATGGCTGAAGTTGTACTTGAAGTAATGAAGACTACAGGGGTCAAAAAGGCCAATTTCATTGGTCATTCTATGGGCGGCTATGTAGGCCTTGCCTTTCTGGAAAAACATCCCGGGATGCTGCAGGATTTCATGTTGCTTAATTCCACTCCTCAGGCCGACTCTGAAGAGAAAAAAGAAATCCGGGACAGATCTGTAGAACTGGTAAAGAGAAACAAACCTGCTTATGTTACTATGGCAATCAACAACCTGCTCTCCCCCAAGAACACAGGGAAATTTTCCGAAGAAATTGAAATCCTGAAAGAGAGAGCCCTCAAATTCCCGACCAGAGGAATTACCGCCGCGCTAGAAGGTATGAAAATTCGTACAAATAAAACTGAAGTCCTGAAAAGTTTTTCCGGAAATAAAATTCTTGTTGCAGGCAGGCAAGACCCATTAGTTAATATTAAGGAGCTTAAGCAGTTGGCAGAAGAGTCGGGATGCGGCTTTATCAGCTTTTCAGGAGGACATCTTTCCTACATCGAAAACAAAGTTCAGTTTATAAAATTGTGTATTTCGTCGAAAAAATAATGTGTTTTATCTGATTTTATAAAAATTTTTGTAGTTTCCACCTTATAACCCTACTCAAACTCTTCGAAAATGGAAAATAAAATGCCCCTTTTGTTTTCTCCAAAAGCCTGGATCTGTGCGATCTTCGATCACCGCTTCACCGTGTCCCAAAAGATCACAGACCACATTAAAGAGTATAAATGCACCCGCTGCGGAGAAGAAATGACAGACACTGCTCAAGGTTTTCTGGCAAAGCTCACCCCTAAATTTCGGGAAACAAATGCGTACATAGCAAAGATACACCAGCGCAGGTGCGCCAAAAAGCTCTTTTCCTCGAAAAGATTTTCGAAAGCCTCTTAATCTTCTTTTTTCATGGCGTTCCAGCCACGGGCGATCAATTCGATCTTCTGATTGGCTCTGGTGACCAGGTGCATGCCCTCGCTTTCTTCCGTCATATGCCCAATCACCGTAAAATTGGGATTTCCTTTTATCTTGTCGTAATCTTTTTGATCAATTGTAAAGAGGAGCTCATAATCTTCTCCGCCGCTTAGCGCGATTGTAGTACTATCCAGCTCAAATTCCTCACATACTGATATTACAGCAGGATCCAGCGGAATTTTCTCCTCAAAAAGATTTACTCCCGTCTTAGAGTTCTTACAAAGATGTATGGTTTCAGAGGAAAGTCCGTCGCTTATATCGATCATAGATGTGGGCTTCACGTCCAAAGCTTTGAAGAGCGGCGGAATATCTTTCCTCGCTTCAGGTTTTAATTGCCTTTCAATGAGATAGGTATACTGATCCAGATCTGGCTGGGAATTGGGATTTACTTTGAATACCTGCTTTTCCCTTTCCAGAACCTGCAATCCCATGTAGGCTGCTCCCAGATCCCCCGTTACTACCAGTAGATCATTTGGTTTAGCTCCGCTTCGATACACTACTTCTTCTTCTGTTGCAGCCCCTAAAGCAGTAATACTTATGATCATTCCAGAAGTCGAGGAAGAGGTATCCCCTCCAACTACGTCCACTTTATAAAGTTTTGCAGCCAGCTCAATTCCGGAATACAACTCTTCCAGAGCTTCCAGAGGAAACCTGTTTGAAACTGCAACAGAAACCGTGATCTGCGTGGCTTTGGCATTCATTGCAAAAACATCGGAAAGGTTCACCATAACAGCTTTATAACCTAAATGCTTAAGAGGCATATACGATAGATCGAAATGAACGCCTTCGACAAGTAGATCTGTAGTGATCACCACCTTCTCCCCTTTGAAATCAAGTACTGCCGCATCATCACCAATACCTTTCAAGGTATTTTCGGGGGTGATAGCGAAATTTTTGGTCAGATGATCTATCAATCCAAATTCTCCTAATTCTGAAAGGTCTGTTCTGCTTTCCCGACTGTTTTCAAACATAATGTTAGTGGATAATTTTTTGCAAAATTAAGGCTAATTAGTTCATTAAAAGAAAGAAGCCGGCAAAATCCCATTTTTGTGAGGTGAGGAAATAATCGATTCCGGCTAAAAACTGACAATTAGACACTTAGGCTGTAAACCTTCGGGATTCCGGGGTGAAAGCCAAATAGCGGAAGCTAATGCGCTAATTCTTTTTTCTGATAGGTTTTACCATGGTTAAACCTATTGTTTGTATTATATTTGCACTTAATTTAGAATTAATCTTTATAAGCAATGATAAAGGTAAGTGAAAGCGCCAAAAAGAGGATTGCGGCCCTCATGCAGGACGATGGTTTTGATGCAACAAGGGACTTTGTTCGCGTAGGCGTGAAGAGCGGTGGTTGTTCAGGACTCTCGTATGAGTTGAAATTTGACAACTCACAGGCTGAAGGGGATCGCCTTTTTGAAGATAATGACGTGAAGATTGTCGTAGACAAAAAGAGCGTGCTATACCTGGCAGGAACCATTCTGGAATACTCGGGAGGCTTGAACGGCAAAGGTTTCGTTTTCAACAATCCCAATGCCCAAAGAACCTGTGGATGCGGAGAGTCCTTTTCTCTATAGAGAAGAGGAATTCAAGATTCCGAATTCAAAATTCCGGATTTAAATGAGTAGCATTAAAAAGTTTGAAGATTTAGAAATTTGGAAGCTCGCTAGAGAAATCTGTCAGGAAGTGTTTTTGATAAGAGAGAAAAGTAATTTGAAGACCGATTTCCGGCTTTATGATCAGCTTAACGGCTCCTCAGGTTCAATAATGGACAACATAGCCGAAGGTTTTGAAAGGAATGGGAACAAGGAATTTGCACAATTTCTTTCTATAGTCAAGGCTTCTTGTGGCGAAACAAGATCGCAGCTATACAGAGTGCTGGATAGAAATTATATTTCAAAAGAGGAATTTGACATCCAGCATGAAAAATTAACTACTCTTGGCAAGCAAATTGGAGGATTTCGCACATACCTTCAGCAAAGTGATTTTAAAGGCAGCAAGTTCAAATAATTTTGAATCTTGAACCTTAAATTTTGAATTAAAAAAGATGGCATATACAGAAGATGATTTAAAGAAAGAGCTCGACACAAAAGAGTATAAGTATGGATTCTATACCGATATTGAATCTGATACTTTTCCTGTGGGGCTTAATGAGGATATTGTAAGGGCGATCTCCCAAAAGAAGAACGAGCCGGAGTGGATGACCAACTGGCGGCTTGAAGCTTTTAGAGCATGGCAGGAAATGATCGAACCCGAATGGGCTAATGTTCATTATGAAAAACCCGACTTTCAGAATATTTCCTATTATTCTGCCCCTTCAAAAAAGCCAAAATACGAAAGCCTTGATGAGGTCGATCCAGAGCTACTGGATACTTTCAAGAGACTCGGCATTTCACTAGACGAGCAGAAAAAGCTTGCAGGTGTTGCCGTTGATGTGGTAATGGATTCAGTTTCTGTAACCACTACTTTTAAAAAGACTCTGGCTGAAAAAGGCATTATTTTTTGCTCGATTAGTGAAGCAATTCAGGAGCACCCGGAGCTGGTAAAAAAATATTTGGGTACTGTAGTGCCTCAAAAAGATAATTTTTATGCTGCTTTAAATTCAGCAGTATTTAGCGATGGTTCCTTCTGCTATATTCCGAAGGGAGTGCGATGCCCAATGGAGCTGTCGACTTACTTCAGAATTAATCAGGCAGGAACAGGTCAGTTTGAGAGAACTTTGGTGGTAGCCGACGAAGGCAGTTACGTAAGTTACCTTGAAGGTTGTACGGCACCATCCAGAGATGAGAATCAGCTACACGCAGCTGTTGTGGAGCTAATTGCTCTTGACGACGCCGAAATTAAATATTCTACTGTTCAGAACTGGTATCCCGGTGATAAAGAAGGAAAAGGTGGAGTTTACAATTTCGTGACCAAACGCGGAATTTGTGAGAAGAACGCCAAAATTAGCTGGACACAGGTAGAGACTGGTTCGGCTGTGACCTGGAAGTACCCCAGCTGTATCCTGAAAGGAGACAACTCTGTAGGAGAATTTTATTCTATCGCCGTAACCAACGATTTTCAGCAGGCAGATACCGGAACCAAGATGATCCACATTGGAAAAAACACCAAAAGTACGATCATATCAAAAGGTATCTCTGCAGGTCGGAGCCAGAACAGTTATCGCGGACTGGTACAGATCAACAGCAAAGCCGAAAATGCACGGAATTTTTCCCAGTGTGATTCCCTGTTAATGGGTAACAAATGCGGGGCACATACCTTCCCTTACATAGAAACCAAGAACAAGACTGCAAAAGTTGAGCACGAGGCAACAACAAGTAAGATTGGGGAAGACCAGATCTTTTACTGTAACCAGCGAGGAATTGACACTGAAAAAGCTATTGCTCTTATTGTTAATGGTTTTAGTAAAGAGGTATTGAACAAATTGCCAATGGAATTTGCAGTGGAAGCTCAAAAACTACTTGAAATTTCCCTGGAAGGATCTGTAGGATAAGTGAATATGAAGATTTTAACTTTTGCTTTACTGGTAATATCGTTGCTGTTGTCCGGCTGTGGCGAAGATCAGGCAACCGAGGAGTTTGAACCTGAAGCTGTAGTGGCAACAGACAGCATCCCGACCATCAAAGGGGAATTCATTTTTCTCGCAGATGCTGCAGTTTTAAAGGGAAAAGACTTCATCTATGGAGTTCAGATCGACTCGATTAGCCGGCGATTGGCCGATACTGTTGAGCCTTTGAAAAGAGACGAATTTGACATGGTC
This sequence comes from Salinimicrobium aquimaris, assembly GCF_035607535.1. Classification (NCBI taxonomy): domain Bacteria; kingdom Pseudomonadati; phylum Bacteroidota; class Flavobacteriia; order Flavobacteriales; family Flavobacteriaceae; genus Salinimicrobium; species Salinimicrobium aquimaris. The sequence goes on along the minus strand of NZ_JAYDZX010000002.1, from coordinate 116,343 downwards.
GAAGTTACTGTAAAAGCAAAAGTGGTACAGAACCCCGGACAAAACGGCTGGGATGAACTTGTACAAATAAGGGAGATCCTCGAGATTCCCAAAAGAAAAGGAGACTCTTTAAGTGCTCCAAAAGTTACTAAAGACATAAATAAACCCTGAAAATTCAGGAAATATTGGAATTATGCTAAAGATAAAGAATTTACACGCTAAAGTTGAAGGCCTTAAAATTTTAAAGGGTATCGATCTTGAAATAAATGCCGGAGAAGTACATGCTATTATGGGACCCAATGGATCGGGGAAGAGTACACTTTCTTCTGTTATTGCCGGAAAAGAAGAGTATGAAGTAACCCGGGGAGAGATCGTTTTTGAGGGAGAAGAACTTACTGAATTTGATGCTGAAGAAAGAGCACACAAAGGGGTATTCCTTTCATTCCAATATCCTGTGGAAATTCCGGGGGTAACTGTGACCAACTTTATGCGTACTGTGATCAATGCAAACAGGAAAGCCAAAGGCATGGAAGATATGCCGGCCAATGAAATGCTGAAGATGATCCGGGAAAAGTCGGAACTGTTGGAAATCGACCGAAAATTCCTTTCCCGTTCCCTGAATGAAGGTTTTTCAGGAGGAGAAAAGAAGAGAAATGAGATTTTCCAAATGGCGATGCTGGAACCTAAACTGGCTATTCTTGATGAGACCGATTCAGGTTTGGATATTGATGCTCTTCGCATTGTGGCCAACGGGGTGAACAAACTTAAAAAGCCAGACAATGCAACTTTGGTGATCACTCACTACCAGAGACTTCTGGATTACATCATTCCGGATTTTGTACATGTGATGCTGGACGGGAAGATTGTTAAGTCGGGAGGGAAAGAACTGGCTTATGAGTTGGAAGAAAAAGGATATGACTGGATCAAGGAAGAAGTAGGAGCATAAGGAGGTCCAAAAAAATGCCTTTTAATTTTCCCCTTTTTGGGGAGCAACAAAAAGAAACATGGAGTTAAAAGATAAATTATTATCCTCATTTCTGGCTTTCGAAGAGAACGTGGACATGCATAGTGACATCCACGAAGTACGCAGCCGGGCAATTAAGGATTTTGAAGAGATGGGTTTTCCTACCAAAAAGCAGGAAGCCTGGAAATATACTTCCCTCAACAAGGTGTTGAAGCACGATTATACTGTGTTTCCAAAAAAAGAGGACACCATTGACTACCGGGATGTGGAGAAGTATTTCATTGATGATATCGATACCTATAAGATCGTATTTATTGATGGGATCTATGCCTCACATCTTTCGGCTACTACGCACGAGAAGATCGATGCCTGCCTTATGTCTTCGGCTTTGAACAACTCAAAGTACAAGCCAATCATCGATAACTATTTTAATACAGTAGCGCCAAAAGAGAGCCTTACTTCATTAAATACTGCATTCTCAAGGGAAGGAGCTTTTATACATATTCCCAAGAATACAATGGCCGATAAGCCAATCCAGGTCATCAACTTCTCTACCGGAAATGAATCGGCTTTGTTGGTGCAGCCAAGAAACCTTATAGTTGTTGGAGAGAACTCTCACGTTCAGATCATTGAAAGACATCAAAGCCTTACAGATCATCCAGTTTTGACGAATTCTGTGACCGAGATCTATGCCGATAAACGAGCCATTGTAGATTATTATAAGATCCAGAATGATAATCACCAGGCTTCTTTAATAGATAACACATTTATTGAGCAGCACAGGGAAAGCAACTGCTCTGTTCACACCTTCTCTTTCGGCGGAAATCTTACGCGTAACAACCTGAATTTTTATCAGAAAGGAGAGCGTATTGATTCCACATTAAAAGGAATTACAGTGATTGGTGGGAAGCAGCATGTAGATCACAACACCCTGGTTCACCATACTGAACCTAACTGCGAAAGCCACCAGGATTATAAAGGAGTATTTGCTGAATCTTCTACAGGAGTTTTTAACGGAAAGATCATCGTTAATAAAGAAGCTCAGAAAACCAATGCTTTTCAGGCCAACAATAACATACTTCTGGATGACAAAGCAACTATCAATTCAAAGCCGCAGTTGGAGATATTTGCAGATGATGTAAAATGTAGCCACGGTTGTACAATTGGACAGCTGGATGATGATGCTTTATTTTACCTGCGTTCCCGCGGAATTCCTCTTAAGGAAGCAAGAGCATTACTAATGTATGCCTTTGCCAATAACGTTCTGGAAAGCGTAAAAATACCTGAGCTCAAAGCCAGGATCACCAAAATTATCGCCCTTAAGCTAGGTGTAAATGTGGGTTACAGCCTGTAAATAATAAATACTTAATGAAAGTTGCCTCAACAAAACTGAATATTGATGTCGAATCTATTCGAAAGGATTTTCCTATTCTCTCAAGACAAGTAAATGGTAAACCCCTGGTATATTTCGACAATGCGGCAACTTCACAGACTCCGCAGCAGGTAATCGATGTCATAGTCGATTATTACAGCCGCTATAATGCAAATATCCATCGCGGAGTGCACACCTTGTCCCAGGAAGCAACAGATGCTTACGAACAGGCAAGGATAAAAATTCAGGAGCATTTCAATGCTGCAAAACCACACGAGATCATTTTTACAGCAGGGACAACGCATGCGATCAACCTTGTTGCAAGTGGATTTACCACTTTACTAAAGGAAGGCGAAGAGATCATCGTTTCGACTTTAGAGCACCATAGCAATATCGTGCCCTGGCAAATGCTGTGCGAGAGAACAGGTGCGAAACTAAAGGTCATTCCCATGAATGACAACGGAATGCTCAAAATGGATGAGTTCGATAAGCTGCTAAGTGAAAAGACAAAGCTTGTCTTTGTCAATCATGTCTCTAATGCTCTTGGAACAGTAAATCCAGTAAAGGAGATCATTGAAAAAGCACATGCAGTGGGTGCAGCTGTTCTTTTGGATGGAGCACAGGCCGCACCTCATATCAAGGCCGATGTGCAGGAGCTGGATGTCGACTTTTACGCCGTTTCCGCTCATAAAATGTGCGGCCCCACCGGAGTAGGCGTTCTATACGGAAAAGAGGAATGGCTTCAAAAACTTCCACCATATCAGGGAGGAGGCGAAATGATCGCAACTGTCACTTTTGAAAAAACAACTTACGCTGATCTTCCTCATAAGTTTGAAGCAGGTACTCCCGATATCTGCGGCGGAATAGCTTTTGGCGCTGCCCTGGATTACATGAATTCCATCGGATTCAACAACATTGCCGCTTACGAGCATGAATTGCTCGAATATGCCACAGAAAAGCTCATGCAAATCGAGGGCTTGAGGATCTACGGTACTTCTACAGAGAAAACCGCAGTTATTTCCTTTAACATTGGTGATATCCATCCTTATGACATAGGAACTATAATTGACAAATTGGGGATTGCGGTACGAACAGGGCATCATTGTGCACAACCGGTCATGGATTACTACAACATCCCGGGAACTGTAAGAGCTTCCTTCGCTTTTTACAATACAAAAGAAGAGATCGATATCTTTGTAGAGGGCGTAAAAAGGGCAAAAAATATGCTATCATAAATTTCAGATAATGAGAAATTTTTTATTTCTGATATTTTCTGTTCTCTTGATTTCCTGTGCCAATACTGTTGATACTGTTTCAGAAGAAGGTTTGGATGGAAGTTATAAAGTGATAGCGGTACAGGGAGATAAACCGGTTTCAGATAGTATAATCTTCAATTTTGAAACATTAGGCAACAGGATATCCGGAAACGCAGGTTGTAATCAGTTTTCAGCTCATTACAATCAACAAGGGAACGATCTGGAATTCTCCACCCCCATGAGTACCAGAAAATTTTGTGAGGGAAAGATGGAAATTGAGAGGAAGATCCTTTCCTCTTTTGAAGATGTTGCCAGAATAAACTACAACGGAAAAGAAATCATTATCTTTTCTGAAAGTGATGAAGCCTTATTGACATTAACGAAAATTGACCGAAGTGAGTAATATAAAAGAAATACAGCAAGACATTGTAGAGGAATTCGAAATGTTCGATGACTGGATGCAGCGTTATGAGCACATGATCGAATTAGGAAAATCACTTCCGCTAATTGAAGATAAATACAAGACTGAAGAAAATCTTATTAAGGGCTGTCAAAGTAAAGTTTGGGTTCACGCCGAACTGGAGGATGACAGACTTATATTCACAGCCGATAGTGATGCGATCATAACCAAAGGGATAATTGCTATTCTTATAAGAGCTTATTCCAATCAACATCCCAAAGACATTATTGAAGCCGATACCGCCTTTATTGATGAGATCGGGTTGAAAGAGCATTTATCTCCTACACGAGCTAATGGACTGGTTAGTATGATAAAGCAGTTGAAAATGTATGCAGTTGCATATCAAACACAATTAAATTAGAAATGGAGCACGCACAAAATTCTGAAATACTTGGAGAAAAGATCGTACGGGTACTAAAGTCTATCTATGATCCTGAAATTCCAGTAGATATATATGAACTGGGGTTGATCTACGACGTAATGGTAAGTGAAGACAATGAGATCAAGATCCTCATGACACTAACCACCCCAAATTGCCCGGTGGCAGAATCCCTTCCCATGGAAGTCGAGGAAAAAGTGAAAACACTGCAGGAGGTGACCGACTGTGAAGTAGAGATCACTTTTGATCCGCCATGGAGCCAGGATCTTATGAGCGAAGAAGCCAAGCTGGAGCTTGGAATGTTATAATCAATACCACCTCTAATCCTGTAAACCATCTATGGCCGAAGAAATTGTAAACCGGGTAGCCAGTTCTAAACTTGTCACATTTGACCTGGAGGACCACTATCCTGCCGGAGAAAGGGTTTTATTTGATATTAAGGACTGGCTTGTGGAGGGGTTTGTGCTAAGAGAAAAGGAATTCCGGGCTACAGCCAAAGCTCACGACTGGAACCAATACGAAGGAAAATATGTTGCCCTCACCTGTTCCAGCGATGCTATAATTCCCGGTTGGGCTTATATGTTATTGAGCACGTATTTGGCTCCCGTTTGTAAAAAGGTAGTTGTAGGAAATCTGGAGGTCCTGGAAACCATTTTATATACTGAAATCCTTGAGAATCTGGATTTTTCAGAGTATCGGGATCTCCCGGTGATCATTAAAGGTTGCTCAAGGAGGCCTGTACCTCAAAATGCTTATCTTCAACTCATATCTAAACTTCAGCCGGTAGCGAAGAGCATTATGTATGGCGAAGCATGTTCTTCTGTGCCGCTTTACAAAAAATAAAACATGAAGAAACTTCTACTTTCAGTATTCATTCTTTCAGGGTTAGTAGGGAACGCACAAGAAGAAAAGGAGGATGCACCTCCAAACGGCTGGACTTCCGAAGGTAAATTTCAGGTGTTATTCAACCAATCGGCTTTTAATAAAGAGTGGACTGGAGGTGGAACTTCGAGTGTAGCGGGGAACCTTATGCTTGACTATAATTTCAATTATAGAAATGGCAATTTCACCTGGGACAACAAAGTAATTGCTAATTACGGCCTCACAAAATTAAAAGGGGACGAATTCACCCGTAAAACGAGCGATAGGTTAGAATTGAATTCTATTGCAGGTAAACAACTGGAGAACTCTAACTGGTATTATTCCTTCTTTACAAATTTCAGGACACAATTCAGCAAAGGATATGTTTATTCAAACAATGCTGAAGGAGTTGAAATTCGAAGGGAAACCACCCACTTTCTTTCCCCTGCCTATTTGCAGTTTGGACCCGGGATGATGTGGAAAAAAAGCGAAGATTTTTGGTTTAACCTCGCACCGGCAACGGCTCGCTTTATTTTTGTGGATAGTGATTTCACCAGTGTTCCGGGATATCAGGACGGGGCTTATTTTGGTGTCGATGCAGGAGAAAGTTCGAGATTTGAGCTGGGGGCCTCCGTCAATGCTTATCTTAAGAATGAGATCGTTACAAATGTGACCCTGGAAAACTCTTTGAGTCTATATTCCAATTATCTTGATAAGCCCGGGAACATCGATATTGACTACCTCATGAACCTCGAAATGACAGTGAATAAATTTATTTCTGCCAATCTTATCTTCCAGGCTATCTACGATGATAATACTGTGGGGGCATTTCAGATACGTGAAGTATTTGGAGCCGGTCTAACCTACAACTTCTAATCTCAAAAAGAAGTATCCAAAAATGTCATTTTTGGGGAAGCTTTAAGAGCTCCTCCCGGTTAGTTACTACTCATGTACTATGGATTTATGTAACTTTGTTCATATAGGAAGATCAATATGCTAGAAAAGAACAATCTCGAATACGAAAAAGTAGTGTTGATCGGGATCATCACCCGGGAACAGAATGAAGAAAAGCTTGATGAATATCTCGATGAACTTGAATTTTTGACTTATACCGCAGGTGGTGAAGTTGTAAAGCGATACACTCAGAAAATGGAGCGGCCAGATCCTAAAACCTTCATTGGTTCGGGAAAAATGGAGGAAGTTCGCAGTTACATTAGTGATAATGAAGTGGGAACTGCCATTTTTGATGACGAACTTTCTCCTGCTCAACAGAAGAATATTGAACGGGTACTTAATTGCAAAGTCCTTGACAGGACCAATCTTATTCTCGACATTTTTGCCCAGCGTGCTACTACAAGCTATGCCCGTACCCAGGTAGAATTAGCACAGTACCAATATCTCCTGCCACGACTTGCCGGAATGTGGACTCACCTTGAAAGACAGCGTGGAGGTATTGGAATGAGAGGACCAGGGGAAACAGAGATCGAAACAGACCGCCGGATTGTTCGCGACAAGATCTCCCTGTTAAAAAAGAAGCTGGAGACCATCGACAAGCAGATGGAAGTACAGCGCGGCAACCGCGGACAGCTGGTGCGGGTTGCATTGGTAGGTTATACAAATGTTGGGAAATCCACTTTGATGAACGTGATTAGCAAAAGCAAGGTCTTTGCTGAAAACAAGCTTTTTGCCACCCTCGATACTACAGTGCGAAAAGTGGTAATTCGCAACCTTCCTTTTCTGCTTACAGATACAGTAGGATTTATTAGAAAATTACCTACTCAGCTGGTAGAATCCTTTAAATCTACACTTGATGAAGTTCGCGAAGCAGACCTGTTACTGCACGTTGTAGACATTTCGCATCCTCAATTTGAAGATCATATCTCTTCTGTGAACCAGATCCTGGCAGAGATTAAAAGTGCAGAGAAACCCACCCTAATGGTTTTCAACAAGATCGACGCTTATGAAGCTGAAAAGATCGAAGAAGATGATTTGATGACAGAAAAAACAAGCTCTCATAATACCCTGGCAGAATGGAGAAATACCTGGATGAACCGTCTCGGTGATAATGTCCTGTTCATTTCTGCACTCAACAAGGAGAACCTGGAAGAATTCAGGAAGAAAGTTTACGAGGCAGTTAGGGAGATCCACATTACCCGTTTTCCCTACAACAATTTCCTGTACCCGGAATATGATACATATAGTGATGGGGAAGAAGAAGAGTGATTGAAAATTTCATTATTTTAGATGAGCTAAATCACTGAATATGAAAAATCTACTTCTGCTACCCTTGCTGTTGTTCTTTTCAATGGCAACCGCACAGGACCTGGAGGGATCCTGGCAACTTCTTGAGATCAATGATCAACCAGTTAATGATCGGGAGACGGTAAGGATCTACATGGATGGCTATTTTTCCCAGGGATCCCGGGAAAAAGGTTCTAATAAATTCATAAGTGCTGCCGGAGGGGAATTCTCCCTCAATGACACCTACAGCGAAACTTACGACTTCGATACAGAAAACAAGAACATGGTTGGAGCCACAAGGATCTTTGAACCCACCGAGATGCAGCAAAATTTGCTTATCCTAACGGCCGAGGATGGCACTACCTACACCTGGAGAAGGATATCAGATGACGTGAACGAGCTTTCGGGTAACTGGGTGATCACCGGAAGACAAAGAAACGGAGAACTCAGCCGAAGCACTCCCGGAGCCAGACGGACTATCAAGATCCTTGGAGGTGACAGATTCCAATGGGTGGCTTTCAACTCAGATACCGGGGAATTCTCCGGAACCGGAGGGGGAACTTACACGGCCGAAGACGGAAAATACATCGAAAACATCGAATTCTTTTCCCGGGATGACAGTCGCGTAGGTGCCAGTCTTAGCTTTGACTACGATGTAAAGGATGGAGAGTGGCATCACAGCGGAAAAAGTTCCAAGGGAGAACCCATGTATGAGATCTGGTCACCTTATAAAGAGGCCTATATGAAGAAACACTAAAGTAAAATAGTAAACCATCGGCTTCAAATTCTTGAATCTCACCAAAAATTAACTTGCGTGAGATTTTTTTTCATCTTGTTGCAAATAAATCATAATATGCTTAATTTTAGATAATTACCCTACACAACCTTTCCCCCTTCAGTTATCAATTCTTAAAAATTTGTATTATGAAGGCAAAATTTTGTTGTGTTTTGTTGATAATGTTTTTTATCATTTCCTGTGAAAAAGAAGAGGTACAGGATGAAGTAAATTTAGAAGACACTCTCGTGTATGAAGAATTTTTCAAAGGAGAGTTGGCCGGCAAAAAATTTGAGATTAAGGATCCTGAATCTATGGCAGCAGCTAAAAGTATAGGATTTGAGTCAGGCATCCCCGCTCTGGGCATTTTTGCATATGAGGAAGGTTGGGGAGAAATGGGAATTTATTTTTGCTTTTATAATGGGGTTGGCAGTTACACTACCGGATATAAAAAAGACGTAGGTTATTCTTATTTCTGGGCCGACGATGGCAATTTTTGGGAGGATCTGCCACAGATGGATAACCCTAGTGATATAGAGATTACATATGCAGATGATGACATAGTTGAAGGAACTTTTGATGTCACTGCCTATAATGTTGATGATACAACAGATGTAATTGATTTCAGCGGTAGTTTTGGTCTCCTCCTGGAGAAAAAGAGTGAAGAAGAAGAATAGCCTTGCAGAATAATTACAGTGCCTATTCCTTTTAAATTCAAATTATCAGCATTCTATTTAAATGCCAGCACAGCCTTTTCTGCACATTTTTCTCCATCGATAGCAGCAGAAACTATTCCGCCGGCATAACCGGCACCTTCCCCGCAGGGATATAGCCCCTTAATTTGTACATGTTCAAGAGTCACCCGGTCCCTTGGAATACGAACAGGTGAAGATGTTCTGGACTCTGTAGCGTGGACAACAGCTTCATTGGTGAAGTAACCTTTCATGCTTTTTCCAAATTCCACAAATCCCTTCTGAAGGCTTTTATGTACAAAACCGGGTAGCACTTCTCCAAGATCAGCTGAAACAATTCCCGGCGTATAAGAACTGTGAGGAAGGTCGCCTGAAATCTTCCCGTTGCTAAAATCGACCAGTCTTTGTGCCGGTGCGGTTTGAGTTTTACCACCGGCGATCCAGGCATTTTTTTCAACTTCCTGCTGAAACCTTAGAGCTGCCAAAGGAGAGTCCCCAAAAATGGCAAAATCTGAAGGTCTTATTTCCACTACAATTCCCGAATTTGCTGTCGCCTGATCCCTCTTGCTCGGAGACCAGCCATTGGTCACGACCTCACCGGGTGCAGTGGCACAGGGTGCAATAATTCCGCCGGGGCACATACAGAAAGAGTAAACTCCCCTGCCTTCCACTTGCTTCACGATGCTGTAGGAAGAAGGCGGTAAAAATTCACCCCTGTTTTCCGTGTGATATTGTATCCTGTCGATCAATGCCTGTGGATGCTCTACCCTCACCCCGAGTGCAAATGGCTTGGCCTCAATATGAATGTTCTTGTTGTAAAGCAGTTCAAAAATATCCCTGGCAGAATGACCGGTCGCTAAAATAACCTTTTTGGCAGCTATCTTTCGACCGTCTCTTAAAAGCACACCATCAACTGCGTTATTTTTGATTAAGATATCCACAACGCGGGAATCAAAGAGCACCTCTCCCCCATGCTCTATAATAGCTTTTGTAATATCCTGAATAATGGCAGGTAACTTGTTCGTCCCGATATGAGGATGAGCCTCCACCAGGATCTGCTTTGTTGCTCCAAACGCCACCAACAGCTCAAGAATTCTGTTTACGTCTCCCCTTTTTTTACTTCGGGTGTAGAGTTTGCCATCAGAATATGTACCGGCTCCCCCCTCTCCAAAACAGTAATTGGAATCCTCATTTACAACATGCTCAATATTCAGCTTTTTAAGGTCCCTACGGCGGGCACGCACATCCTTTCCCCTTTCTATAACAATAGGCTTCTTCCCTAACTCAATACACCTCAGCGCAGCAAAAAGTCCGGCGGGTCCTGCCCCGACGATAATTACCGGTTCCTCCTTCGAGACATCTTCATATTCCGGAATATTTATCTTTACCGCCTTGAAATCTTCATTTAAATAGACATTGACCTTCAGGTTAATTTTCACCTTCTTTTGCCGCGCATCTATACTTCTCTTGATTACATCTACATGTCGAATTTCCTGAAACGGGAATTCTTTCTCCCGTGACAGGTGATGTTTTAAAGCTTCGGCATTGCCGGCAATTTCAGGGGATACTTGTAAAGAGAATTCTTTTTGCACGCAGATAAATTTTGCTGCAAAGATAGCTTTTCTCTCCTTGGATTAGTCGGCCGTAATTAAAACATCGTCAAGCTCATATACTCCATTATAGTAAAGATGATCGCTGCCGGTGTACCTAAAAGCGATATATCCTTTTCCATTCACACATGAAAGATCCACCAGGCCAGAAGAGATCCAGTCGCCAAAGAAGTCGTTGTTCTGCGCTATATAAGCAGCAGATAGGACCTTCCATTCTGCCGTCAACAGGTTTTCTTCAACTCCATCCCAGTCGGTGGAGATTAGCACGTCCATAAAACTACCGTTTGCAAAACTGGTGGAGGTTTTAAAGGAAAGGACTTCTCCGCTGTTAGAATCAAAATTTATTCTGGGAGTGATCAACCAGCTTACACTTCGGCTGTCACCTGAACCGGGAGGACGCATCCTGGCCGATCTTCCCAATGAAGCATTTGCACCTGTGGAAGTATAGGCTTCCCAGGGACGGGAGCCTTCCTGAATCAAGTTTTTCCAACCCTTTCCTTCAACAGGTTTGTTATTCTTTTGAGTACTAAAATCCTCCTCAAAAAGAATCTTAGAACCCCTTTGAACCGCCAGGCCACACGTGATCACCTCGGGATCACATCGGGAATTCCGGTTCAAATCAACATCCCCCGGAAGATTTACATATACGGTATAAAAATCGTCATAATAATCACGGGTGAGGATCCCTTTAATATTTCCTGAACCCGAAGGGAGTTTTAAAGCGGCAAAATCGGCATAGGTACTGGTGCTTAGAATGAATGGAAAATCGCCTGAACAACTTTCCAGCAGCCTTTCCCCATCATATTCATCATTTGATTCAGCTGCATAGGTAGCAGTCCTGTTTGGACCGACCAGTAATTTGTTGAATTGGACGTTATTGATCTGGACGTAAAGATTTTCCAGTGGGTCATTAAATTCGGAAGCCGTAATTATCTTGGGTACAATATGTGCAACTTCTGCACTTCTTGTAAGATGGTAGGAGATCCGGGACTGCGGAATATTGATGATCTGGTTACCTTCAGCGACACCAAGAGCTGCAACCCCATTGACATTACCCACACTCAAGCCGTTCAGATTGATGTAGATCTTTCTTCCGAAGTTGTAGAACTGGTAATAAGAATTCATATTCAGCTTAATAGTTAGCCCTGCAGTTGGATCCTGTTTTTTGTTTTGGATAACCAACTCTTTATAAAAATTACCTGCTTCATCACTGGAAACAACATAAGCTTCCATGACCATATCCTCCTCAAAGGACAAGACCCTATCCTGATTCTGGAAAAATAAACCCATTACTGCCTCTAAGTCAATATTCGTCTTCAATGCCAGGTCGGCAGTTACACCGGATGTCTCATGATCATCCTCGGGTGCACAACCTGCCAACAGCAGCAGGCTCAAAAAGGGCAAAATTCTCCTCATTTTTAAAATCTGTAATAAACGTGAGCGTAATAAGTTGTGCCGGTACCGAACCAGTATTTAGAACCAAATAATGGCTGCTCCCGTTCCATGTCGGCTTTAAGTAAGCTGTAATTGACATTTCGGGACTGTTCGTAACCTCCGGTTTTGTAGACGGTGTCGAGAATGTTATTAAGACTTCCAAATACTCCCACAAACCTGTTCTTTAACCTCCAGGATTTACCACCTACCATGTTAATAAGCATGTAGTTTGGAAATTCTTCCTGCCTTAGCAGTTGTGAGGCTACTTTTTCATCATAGCCCACGAGTGGAAGTCCATCAACATCTGTATAAAAATTTCGGGTCCTGGTGAGAGGCGCTACATCAATAAAAGCCTTTGAAAAGAAATTTGCTGATGCAGAGATCCACCAGTACGCCGGGTCCCGGTATTCGAATCCTGCCTGAAGTGCTTGTTGCGGGCCTCCTGAAAGATGGTAATTCTTCAAAGAAGATCTTCCCATTTGTCTTACTTCCGGAAAGTCATCAGAAGTAAGATAGACTTCGGGATTCTTATGAAAAGTATAATCCCCGAATGTGCCTGCTGAACGCAGTTTCAAGGTACTGTTGAGAGGCACTTCAAAGCCAAATTCTATACCTACATGCTTTTTGCCAATTCCCGTAAGGATCTCCTGCACAAATGCGTTACTTACATCCCGGGCAGATCCTGTGATCCCATCGGCGTAAAAGAAAGAGACTTCGGTGATATCCCGGAATTCACCGTAAAATCCTGTAAGTCTTCCTGTGAGGAAGGGAGTACGAATATTGTAGCCAGCATCGGCAGTAAAAACATTTTCATTTTTGAGGCCAATAACCGCATCATTGTTCTGACGTACATTGGAAAAGCTGTTACGAAGACCGGGTGGTCTGGTAAAATGAGCCAGATTAGCAGTAAAATAGTGCCTCCCGGTCATTTTATATGTAAGTCCCGATTTTGCTCCATAATTTCCAAAATTGAGCAGCTCACTTTCACCTAAAGAATTATTCGGAAAATTGCCGTTCTGGAAGATCCCTCTGCGTTGAAAAGAGGTTCCTGAGCCCTGGGCAGCCATGTAAAATTCTAATCTTTTGAGATTGAATTCTGCCTGAATAAAGCCGTTGCCGTTCTTTGCATCAAGAAAATAATTGTACTTGAATTTGTCATTTTCGGTAACCAGTCGGTTTGGATTTTGCAGGTCGTTCTGTGCTTCAGAACCTGAAGAAAACGAATCTACATCAAGAAAATTAACCGCCCCGAAAAGATCCAGCACCGAAGCGAAATTCTCACTGCTAAGCTGACGGTAAGCAACTCCGCCTGATAGCACGACCTGTGGATTCCACTGATACCGAAAACTGGAATTTCCCGAAATCTGGCGATCGTCGTTTCTGTCTTCATAAAGGGCATAAATGGCATTACCTCCCGCCATTAAAGAAGTTTGGTTAGCAAGGTAAAGGTCATTCCATTTAAGCTGCCCGTTCTTCCGGAAATCCTGCTCTGCCAGGAAAGCAGAGCGATAATCGGGTGCATATGTATTGCGCAAATGGTATGACGGCAAATTCTGGTAATATGCCGGGTCGGGATTACTGCCACCACCTATCAAGATCTCCTCACCGCCCGCATCATAATATACCCGGCTGCCTCCATAGTCAATTCTGCTGTTACCAATTTTTCCAAATTGATAAGCCACGTTGGAGTTGATCTTCAGGTCATCATTTATGGACCAGGTGTGGTTGAGCATCAAAAGGGGCTCCTGCACTTCCCTTATTCGGGAATTTCTAATCTCTCCTTTATCCCAACCCCAGTAGGAATTATATTTCTGCCCTTTTAGTGCGGCTACTTCTTCGGAGACAGGTGAACTTTTCCCAACGCTGACGGGAGTATATATTGCTGAAAAGTTGATACTGTGCGCATCGTTCACCTTTTTTTCTACTGAAGTAAAAAGAGATGAGGCATCATAAGAACTGCCTTCCACATAACCTTCCCTGCCAAACCTCGTTGATAGTGATAAAGAATAAGCCCATCCTGAAGGTAACAGGCCGCTGTGATAACTCCCCATTACTCTTCCTGTATAAGATCTATTGGCAGCCGCATAAGAAAATTTACCTCCGTTAGGATATTGGGAAGCTCTCATGATTATGTTGGTCGTACCCGCCGGACTGCCAAAAGAGGATTCTGAAACCGCAGTACCGTAGGTGAATTCCTGATTCCTCTGCACATCATTTAATCCTCCCCAATTACTCCAAAGGGGTCTGCCGGTGAAAAATTTATTCATTTCCACACCGTTAATGTACACTTTGGAATATTCACTATCATAGCCGCGGGGTCTGAAAAAGGTGGGGCTGAAATCATAAGCCGCAGCATTGAGAAACACATCCCTTGAGGCCTGTAATAATCCGGAAATGTTAGCCGAACTTCCATCCTCTTCAACCAGCTCGTGTTCCTCAAGAGATATAACCGCCAATTGCTGCTGCATTTCGGGCAGATCAGGTCTCAGGGCAATTATTCCCAGGTCAATAAATTCTGAGAAAATCTTGACAGGATAATACTTGTCAAAAAAGCCGTTTTTAGAGAAGGTCAGGATATATTCGCCCTCAGAAAGATCTTCAGAAAGAACAAATACTCCATTCACATCGGTGAAATTCTCCATCCCGGTGCCTGAAATTTTAATAGAAACCCCCGAAAGTGTACGACCTGAAAATTCGTTAATGACGGTACCGGTAACACCCTGAGCTTTTAATTCACCGCACTGCAGCAACAAAAAGAGAGGAAGTATCCTCCCCAAAAAGATTTCTTTCATATACCATTAAAGGGGAGGCATTTACGGCGCAATAATACATTTAAATTTCTATCTTTAATCTGCTGCACATCACATTTAACAAAATAAAAATCAGGTGGTTATAAAATATTTTTTATTGCTGAGCCTTATTGCAGGTCCGGTTGTGTACTGGCCTGTTTTTCCACAGGAAAAGAAGGACTATAAGGTGGTGAGCATCGCCTTCTATAATGTGGAAAATCTATTTGATAACTTTGTTGATCCACAGATCTTTGATGAGGACTTCACTCCTTCAGGAAAAAATCGTTGGACAGCTGAGCTTTATCAAAAGAAGCTCGAAAACCTTTCCCTGGTTATTTCCCGCATAGGAAGGGATATTACAGGAGCTCCTCCGGTTGTTATTGGCTTAAGTGAGGTAGAGAACCGGCAGGTGCTTGAAGACCTTTTAAAAATGCCTCTTTTGGCACCCTATGGGTACGAGATCGTGCATTTCGATTCTCCCGATGAACGGGGAATTGATGTGGCACTACTTTACCGGTCCAAATTATTCACTCTTGAAAATGCACAAAAACACTCCTTAGTCCTTTTTGAAAAAACCAATACGGCAAAAAGAGATTACACCCGGGATCAACTGGCCGTTAGCGGAACTCTTGACGGGGAAACGCTTCATATAATAGTGAACCATTGGCCTTCCAGAAGCGGAGGCGAGAAAGCGAGCAGTTACAAAAGAGAAAGTGCTGCAAAACTAAATCTCAAAGTAATCGATTCCCTGCAAAGAATCGATCCTTATGGTAAGATCATTAATATGGGGGATTTTAACGATGACCCCTTAGACGATAATATTTCCAATGTTTTGTGTGCAAAAGCAAAAAAGGAACAGGTAGGCTTCAAAGGATTCTATAATCCTTTTGTTTCTATTGCTTCAAGTGGCGTAGGTACTTCGGCATACAGGGATCAATGGAATTTGTTTGACCAGATCATGGTCTCAAAGCCCCTAATAGAAAAAGACCCTGCAAATTTCACATTTTACAGGGCCTATGTTTTTAACGAGCCATTTCTTGTCACCCCATCAGGAGCTTATAAGAATTATCCTTTCCGCAGCTTTGGGAGCTCAGGATTTACAGGAGGCTTCAGCGATCACTTCCCGGTATATATCCTGCTCACTAAGCAAATTGATTAAAACCAGGCAGCCCATGGTATTCTGGATAGAATAAAGATCAGGGCAATTCCGTAGAAAATAGAAAGGGTTTTAAACTTTGGTTTTGAGGTGAGTTTCTTCTTATGTTTTGAATAGCCCATAGTGATCAATACCAGGGCGATGATCATCATTAGCGGGTGCTCTACAAGGTATAGACGCAGTGTGGAATCCTTCATGACATCTCCCATTCCCACGTCCCCAAATGCCTTAAAATAGGGACTTACAAAGTACAGTACAAGTCCTATCAACAACTGAATATGAGAAACAATTAATGTGAATAAGGCTAGGCGAAAATCTGTTGCGCCGTAGTCTTTTTTTGAAGAAAGCCCAATAATGGAATTTACAGTTGCAAAAATTAAAACCAGGAGAACAAGGTAGGCCCACCAGGAGTGGATGAAAAATACAGTTTCGTACATGATTGTTGTTTTACACAGGTAAAGATAACGGTTTTGAATAAAAAAACCGCTCCATAGGGAGCGGCTTTATTTACTTTCTCCGGGACTATTCCCAAAGATTTTCAGCTTCGGGTCCTCCCCAGATAAGGGTAGCGAAGTATGGATTATCAATAAAAGGATTTCTGTTCCCCTGGGCTCCTTCGATCACTTCCTGGCGTTGCAATTCAAACGCAGAAACGGGATCTTCAACATTCCATCTCAGGAACATTTCGAGGCTGCCGACATCAGAGAAAGGCTCACCGTACTTCAGGTGCACATACATTACCATTCTGGCTACATCACCTTTCCACTCATCACCGGGATACCAGCTGTTCCCGCTTATAAGCTCATAATCTCCACTGCCTTCAGTAAAAGGGTAGTTGGAACGCATTTCATTTATTTCAATATCAGTAGATCTAAGGTGGTGTAAATCGTTTTTTGCTTCCTCGAAATTAACATTTCCTTCTAACTTTGACTGAGGATAAATATGTTCGGTATTAAAGGTTTCCCACTCATCTCTGGTGCTTCCTTCCCAATACTCATCATCAGGCCGAAGTTCTCCTGTGTACATAAGCACTACAAAATTTGGATCATCAAGATCTGCATCTGCATCATAGAGATAATCGTGACGCATGGGATATTCCAGCTTATTGATATGCTTAACCTCGGTATGAGTAGCAAGTTCAGCTTTTAGCAGGGTTGGATCCTGTGTTAAGGTAACACCTGAATAATACTGCTGAAGATCTGCAGGAATATTAAATGAAACCGGCTGTACAACAAGTACAGTTACAGTTGCTGTTGAACAGGTTGGAGTTTCATCATCATCGCACAATGTATAAGTAAAAGTATCTTCTCCTTCAAATCCAGAGGGAGGATTATAAGTTACGGTGCCATCCCCGTTAAGTACAACAGAACCACTTCCGGTTTGCTCTACAGAAGTAATAGTTGCATCATCAATAATATTGTCATTAGCCAACAGGTTTGAAAAGATAACATTGCTTGCTCCTATTTGCACTACTACCTCATCATCAACTGCTACAGGCGAACCTTCATCTACAACGGTGATTGTAATGGTTGCTGTATCACAGGTAGGGGTTTCGTCATCATCACAAATGGTATAGGTGAAGGTATCTTCTCCAACAAAGCCCTCTTCGGGTGTGTACAGGATGTCTCCATCATCTTCCAGAACCACCGTTCCCTTTGTTCCTTCCACTCCTACTTCTGTTATATCGGAGTTGTCTGCCAGATCATCATTATTTAAATGACTGATGATCTTGAGTATCTTATCTTCCTGAGTTTCATAGCTATCATCCACTGCCGTTGGCGAGGAAGCCGTAACCGTAATATTTACTGTGGCAGAATCACAATTAGGGGTCGAAGCGTTATCACAAATAGTATAATTAAAAGAATCCATACCGGTAAAATTGTCCGGTGGAGTATAGGTATAGGTGTTACTGCTACCTGCGGAAACTGTACCTCCTTCCTGCGTTTCTGTATCAAAAGCTGTTATTCTTACAGAATCATAAATGGTATCGTTTGACAGGAGCCCTGTAATTTCAACCGAAGTGTTTTCTGATGTAGTCACTTCGTCATCTACAGCTACAGGTACTTCTTCTACAGGGGGGTCAACAGGAGGTGTTACACTTCCACCACCATCATCTTCTGTGCTACAACCCATTACGAGTGCGAGAGCACTCACAAACAGCATTTTCTTAAACTCTTTCATTCTTCTTCTCTTATTTATTCTGCCAAAATGGCAAAGTTCATAAACACAAAAACCTCTCATACAAGATAAGAGGTTTTTGCTTTTGATTATTCTGCTATTATTTTACAGGAACCCACTCTCCATCAGTTTTGATAAGGTGAATCTGTTCTACCGCGGCTCTACCTATATACACATCAAACGTCATCAAATATTTCTGACCTTCTTCAGCATTCGGCGCAACCTTACCATTGAGTAATGCACTCATGGCTTCCACGATCATTTCATCTGTCCACTGGTTTGCGTTACCCGGTCTTCTGTCAAAGTTCTTATAATAACCGGCGCTATCTGCAGGTCCAGGATACTCATCTATAAGTTGTGACTCGATGTATTCGTAATCAGAATCAGTCAGAACATATACTATTGTGTTATCAACTACCCATCCTGTATCTTCATACCCAAACTGAAGTGTGTAAGGAATTACAGTTGGAATAAAATCCCACTCTCTTTCCTCTTCATTGTATACAAAACTTGCATAGCGGGTTACTACACTTCCAACAAACAATTTGTATTCAACAGAAATGAAATCTCCATCCTGAGCGTACGGGAAACGTGGCTCCAGCCATCTTCCAATATAGAAACCGGCATCAGCTTCATTTCCAAAATTACCAAACCTCTGTCCAAATTCACCTTGATAGATTCCACTAGGCAAAGTTAATGGCACATGCCACATGTTATCTCCAAATGCAAATACTTCAGTATCCATTACAGTAGAGATTGTCTCCTCCTCATTGATTACGTACTCACCATCGGTTAATACTACAGAAAGAACAACACTGTTTACTCCTTCTCCATTATATCTTCTGTGGCTTACATTAAATTGAGCACCCTCAGAAGCATTTGGATATCTTTCCATAAGAAGAATATTAATAGCCTCAAGGATCATTTCTTCACTCCAGTAGTTAGAGCTGGTAGATCTAATATCAAAGCTATGGTACTGTGCAGCATTGGCAGCAGGACCAGGATATTCATCTGCAAGCTCGGCACCAACAAAATCAAAATCGGCATTTGACATGTCATACGCAGTTGCCCCAAACGGAACATAAGAAGTACCATTGTATCGCAGCTTCATACTTTCAACACCAGGATTCCCATTATAGATCTCATAAGAAACCTCATAGGTTTGGCCTTCAATTCCTGGGAAATTCTTTTGCATCACCACGTTAAGAGCTTCAAGAATCATTTCATTGCTCCAATAAGCATCTCTATCTTCTCTTCTGTCAAAGTTTCCATATCTACCTGCACTTGAAGCAGGATCAGGATAAACAGCTTCTAATTCCTTTTCGATAAGATCAAAATCATCATCGTCAAGTTCATAAGATACTTCTACAGCTACAGTCCTGTAGGTAAGTCTCACGTAATCGTTAAGCCTCGCCTGTGGAAACTGCATTTCAAGGAAATCCTTGATTTCTGTTGTACTGGTGAAGTAATTTCTGTCAAGACCTACAGCCTCGTAACCTTCCTCCTGAACTGTATAATCTTCAGGAGTATTCGGGGCATTAAGATCAAAGGTTATTTGAGCAAGGGATCCTTCTCCCCAAAGTGGGAAATTTTCTGAAAGAAACTTTGGAATTGAATCGCCTGCATCCTCAAGAGATGCAAAATAATTATTTTGCAGGTCCCAGGTCTCATAATCATCGGCAGTAAGAGTATACTCTTCAACCCCAATCACAGGTGTTCCTTCTATTCTATCATCCACTTCATCGTGGAGGTCTTCCATTGGCTCACAGCTAGTAAGTGCCAGGCCAAGGAACATCATTAGTAAATAGATCGAATTTTTCATTATCAATTTTTTTTTAGAAGTTAATTTTTGCCCCAATGTTGAAAGTTCTTCCAAAACCGTAGAATACACCATCATTGATACCTCCACGGGCGATAGAAATATACTCAGTATCCAGGACATTGTTTACGTTACCCATAAGAAGTGCCTCAAGGTTTCCAATGTCGAATTTATGAGTCACACCGAAATCAACAAGACCGTATTCCGGTAATTCCCAGGATTGTCCAAGTTCTCTTGTACTTCTTGTCTCTGGCTCAAACTCTGCATAAAGGTCATCAAAGTAGTTCCAGTTCACACGTACGGTTGTACCTTCGAAAACTTCGTAATCTGCTCCTGCAGCCATCGTAGTTTGTGCAGATCCACCTACTTTGAGATCCGCAACATACAAGTTAATAGTTCTTATTAGTTCTTGCTCCTCGTTGTAGATATCCACATCTGTAATATCGTTTCTCCAGGTCCAATCTCCCACAGAAATCATACCATTAAGAGTAAGTTTTGAGGCTGGACGATAATTGAACTCAAGTTCAATACCCTGGTGAAGAGCATTAAGGCCAAGAATGTTAGCAGACGCCGTAGTTCCATCAGGCTGCTGGAACCTTTGTACAAATGTCTTATCATTCCACTCAGTACGATAAATGTTCAAATCTGCTCTAAACTTAGTGCTTCGGTAACCGTACCCAAGCTCTGCACTAAATACTTTCTGGTTTTCTGCACCTTCGTTAATATCATTCATGAAGTTAAGGAAAACAGCATTCGAAAATGGTGCTTTCTCAAAGTAGCCTATATTGGCAAAAACATTGTTCCTGTCATCAAGGTTGTAGTTAGCACCACCTTTTGTCATGTAACCAAGAAAATGTTGGTAATCTGTCTCTCTTGCAGGATCTGTATCAAGATAGTTAAAGAAATCCTCTCTCTTGTACGAGGTATTCGAACCCGAAACTGTTACAAAAGCAGATAATGCATCCTGAGAATACTCAACCTGGGCGAAAAGACCTTCCCAAAGAACAGTTCCTATGTCGTGGTAATCAATTTTATCCCCTACTTGTGCAGTAGCTAAAGGATTATTTTCATCAGCATCATCAAAAACAAAACGTCCACCAAGAAGATCGGTTACTTCAGTGAAGTGTTCTCCCTGGTAATATCTGAAATCAACACCTCCTGTAAATTCAACATTTTCAAATATTTCAGAAGAAATGGTAGAAAGCACCCCATACCATTGGTGATCATTTCTTGAAGCTCTAAGGTAAGTCTCAGAACCTAAAGCTCCACGCTCCATGTTTTCCTCGACAATAAGGTCAAGATTCACAGGCTGCAGGTAACCAAATCTATATGGATTAGGATCATTGAAATCTCCTACACCAAATTTGTTAACCCCGCCGTATCCACCTCCACCACCGGAGCCGAAAGAAGCATAAGCTGAAGTAGAGAGCTGAGTATTATCGGAAATATCCCAATAATGGTTCAAAGATATTTGTGGCTTGTGGTAAAAGTTATCTTCAATGTGAGTAACCTGACCATTCATATAACCCCAATCTGAATTAAAACGAGTTCCGCTCTCACTTCTTCTGTACAATTCAATTGGAAGAGCATTTTGACGCTGCCCGTGTCTTTGTTGTGCTCCAAACGCAGTTAAAGATAATTCATGATCTCCAAACTCTTTAGCAATGTTAAAGAAGTAAGAGAAACCACTAAATTCGGTTCCATCAACATATCCGTTTCCTGTAGTTCTTGCTCCAGAAACGGTTGCTGCCCAACCATTATCCATCTTTCCGGTTGAAACTGTAGCAGCTACTTTTTCATACCCGTCATTTCCAATAGAATAAAAAGCACTTCCACCCTTCTCAGCGTCAGTTGTTTTGGTAACGATGTTAATTGTTCCTCCAATAGAAGGCACAGCCACTTTTGAAGCTCCAAGACCTCTTTGTACCTGCATGAACCTGGTAACATCTGAAAGACCTGCCCAGTTACTCCAGTAAACACGACCATTTTCCATGTCGTTCACAGGAATACCGTTGATAAGTACTGCAATGTTTTCGGATTCAAAACCTCTTAAGCGAATTTCTGAATCTCCAAATCCACCACCACCTTTAGTAGCGTATACTCCGGGAGTGGACTTAAGGATCTCAGGAAATTCCTGGTTACCCAGTCTCTGTTCAATAGCTTCAGCTTTAATAGTTGAAACTGCCACCGGAGTTTTTCTATCGATTGCGATAGAATAAGTAGTAATGATCACTTCTTCCAATGCATCTGCATCTGGGGAAAGAAGAATTCTGCCAAGATCGACAGTTTGACCACCTGTAACTGAAAATGGCACTCGGAGTGTCTCAAACCCGACGTAGCTTATTTCAATAAAACCGCCCGAACGGTCGGTCTCAATGCTAAACTTACCGCCAAAGTCGGTCATCCCACCTGCCTGGGTACCTACTACCAGTACGTTAGCACCCGGTAGCGGCGCATCCATGTCAGAATCGATTACCGTACCGGTAACCACTCCTTGTGCAAAAATTGTAGCCGACGTTAAGAAAAACGCTAATGCTAAAAATTTCCTCATTGTGTAATTTGTTAGTTTGTGTTTAAAAAGTTGATGCAAAAGAACGATTTTCTTCTAAATTATCCTTTAACTTATGGTTAAGAATTATCCACAGTTCCAGCTACTTACACCATACTATATAACAATAAATAACCCGCTGAAAACCAGCGGGTTACCAAAATACACTTAAAAGTACTTAACAGTCTGTCACTGTTGAAGATAATATTTTAACAAATTTGAAGTCGAAGAATCATGCGAGCCAACGTCGTTTTTTTCAATTTCGTTAAGAATTGTTGTTGCCAACTGCTTTCCTAATTCGACTCCCCATTGATCATAACTGTATATATTCCAGATAATTCCCTGCACAAAGATCTGGTGTTCATAGAGTGCTATTAATTTGCCCAGGCTTTCAGGAGTAAGTTCTTCAAAAAGAATGGTCGTAGTAGGATTGTTCCCTTTAAAAACCTTAAACGGAAGCAATTTTTTCACCTGTTCAGAGTCCATCTTTTTTGATTCCAGCTCTTCTTTTACTTCTTCGGAAGTTTTCCCCTGCAGCAAAGCTTCTGTCTGGGCGAAGAAATTGGCCATTAGCTTATCATGGTGTTCCTTCTCATTGTGCAGAGATCTTTTAAAGCCAATAAAATCTGCCGGAATAAGTTTGGTACCTTGATGGATCAACTGGAAAAAAGCATGTTGTGAGTTCGTTCCCGGTTCTCCCCACACGACGTTTCCGGTTTCGTAATTCACATCATTCCCATTGCGATCTACACCTTTCCCGTTACTCTCCATGATCGCCTGCTGCAAATAAGCCGGAAATCTGTGAAGATATTGAGTATATGGTATTACCGCCTGAGTTTCAGCTTTGAAAAAGTTGTTATACCAAATCGTCAAAAGTGCCAGTTGCACCGGAATATTTTCTTCGAAAGCAGTCTCCTTAAAGTGCTCATCCATTTTATGGGCGCCCTCTAAAAGAGATTCGAAATTGTCATACCCAATTGACAGGCTGATGGAAAGCCCCACTGCGCTCCAAAGAGAGAAACGACCGCCAACCCAATCCCACATGGGGAAAATATTTTCGGTCTCAATTCCGAACTCCTGTACTGCCTTTACATTACTGGAAACTGCAACAAAATGTTTTGCAACCGCATCGGCCGGAGCTTTTCTAGTGAACCATTTTCTAATAGTAGTGGAATTTGCAAGGGTTTCCTGGGTAGAAAAAGATTTGGAAACAATTACGAACAAAGTAGTTTCAGGATTTAGATCCTTGATCACTTCCTGCACATGGTCGCCGTCAACATTGGAAACAAAATGCACCTTCAGGTGGTTTTTATAATATTCCAAAGCTTCGGTTACCATGACGGGGCCCAGATCTGATCCTCCAATTCCTATGTTCACAACATCTGTAAAAGCCTTACCTGTAAATCCTTTTTTTGCTCCGGTTATCACCTCATAGCAAAAATTCCTGATCTTTTCCTTTACCTCGAAAACTTCAGGTATTACGTTCTCTCCACCAACTTTCACTTCAGCTTCCTTTGGTGCACGTAAGGCAGTATGAAGAACTGCACGACCCTCGGTCCTGTTGATCTCTTCCCCTTCAAAAAGGGCATTTACAGCCTCCTTTAATCCGGCTTCATCTGCAAGTTCAGCAAGAAGCTTTTTAGTTTCTTCGGTGATTAGATTCTTGCTGTAGTCCACATAAAGATCCTCCCATTGAAGTGTAAAAGCTTCGGCTCTTTTCGGATCTTTATTAAAAGCCTCCTTTAGGTTCAGGGATTTTATTTCAGAAAAGTGAGCCTGGAGTTTCTCCCAGGCTTTAGTATTGGTCGGGTTAGTATTTGTCATCAAATGGGTTCTTTATCTTGAAATTGAATTTTATTCAGCTCATCCTTCAAAGGTTCTATAGCAGCGAAATACGAGGGGATGTATTTATCTTCTATTGGCTCTGCCGCAGGAAGATTTTGCCTGAAAGGATCAACCTGTACGCCATTTTTCCAGAACCTGTAGCAAACATGAGGACCGGTAGCCAGTCCGGTGCTTCCAACATAACCAATGATATCACCCTGCTTTACCCGTTGCCCTTGCTTAACTGCCCTTTTTGACATGTGAAGGTATTGGGTAGTATAGATGTCATTATGTTTGATCTTTACATAATTACCGTTTCCGGCAGTATATGAAGAGGCTATAACCACTCCATTTGCGGTACTCCAGATCGGGGTGCCATGGTTCGCAGCATAATCGGTTCCTTTATGAGCTTTCCAGCGCTTTTGAACCGGATGAAATCTTCTCGGGCTAAAGCGGGAAGAGATCCTTTTATAATCTAGTGGTGCTTTTAAAAAGAAACTTTGAAGCGGACGGGCCTTTTCATCGTAATAATCACGGGAACCTGAAACTGAATCGGCCATAAAACTAAAAGCATAATAAGGCTTTTCCTGGTGGAAAAAAACTGCGGCTTCAATATTTTCTATTCCCGCGTAGATCGTATCGTTTATGTACCTTTCATTGTAAACAAGTTTAAACCTGTCTCCTTTTTGCAACCTGAAAAAATCGATACTCCACTGATATATATTGCTCATCTCGTGAGAAATAAGGTAACTGAGACCAGCATCCTGGATCGACTCGGTAAGACTGGAATTAATTATTCCTGATACCGACTTCTTTGTGACTGTCACAGGTTTTTTAGCAGTATAAACCGAGATACTATCACGAAGATCCACTACCGTGTAGTTGATGATATCATTCTCATAAATAAATGCTTTTGGAGTTTGGGCAGAATCCCTCTCCTTAAGAATAGTATATGGCTTTCCAATTACGATCTTTCGGGGATTAAAGGTATCCTTCACTTTATTTACGATCTCAAAGATCTTGTTTGGATCAACCCCGTGTGTTCCCAACAGAAGTCCGAAACTGTCCCCAGACCGGATCGTATCCCGCACCACCTCGTAATCATTAAGCACAAATCCATATTCCTTAATAATTGCCGGCGCTTTTACTTCGCTTATGTTATCGGCTATTTCAGGATTTTCTTCTTTATTATTACACGCAGTAATAACAATCATCAACATTAGCAGGTAACTAAATCTCTTCACTCTTATAGTTTTTATTGTGTTATCATTTCTTCAACCCATTGTTTGCCCCAGTTCTTCTTTTCCTCTTCATTCCAAAGTTCAGGAAAAAACGTAATCCTTTGAAAGCTAGGTGGTAAAAATTGCCTCCAGTTAGTACCTCCCGTAGCCGGTGCCGCTGCTTCGTTCTTTCCGATCAAGTACTTTTGCGCAGCACCAATGTGCACCAACAGCCAGTTCACATTGACTGCTGTATCCATAGTACGCAACGCCTCCCTAAGATTTTTATTGTCTTTATCTTCAGCAGAAAGCTGCTGAAACTTTTCATAGATAGTGTTGTTCTTCAGCCTGTTGGCGGTTCTAAGAAATCTACTCGTATATTTTTTTTCAAACTGTCTGAGCGTAAGCGTTTTTTCTCCCGTATCCAGGTTAGTCGCCCCTCTCTTCCAATAGACATTTTCAAACAGCTCCTCGATACTCTTATCACTTCTGAAGCTTTCCCTTACTTCATTATGCACCAAATTCTCCAGAGGTGTCGAAAAGATCTCGATCATTCTGAATTGAGCAGACTGAAAACCACTGGCGGGCAATAAAGCCATACGGAACTTCAAAAATTGTTCCCGCTCCATTCCCCTTATCATCACATCAAAAGAATTGGCCAGTATCCTGAAGTAGCGAACAATCCGGTTGATCTTTTCGATAAAAAATGAAACGCTTAATTCTTCGCTCTCTACAATTTGCTTTTGCTCGTGAATTATAAGCTTGAAGTATAATTCGGTGATCTGATGATAACCTATAAAGATCTCTTCATCAGGAAAATGAGTTTTTGGATTTTGAAGACTTAGCAGAGTATCCAGGTGGATGTAATCCCAGTAAGTAAGATATTTGTCGTAAAGAAGGCCATCGAGATAGGAGCCGAGGTCCTGACCGGAATTTCGAAATTTCTCTTCCA
The DNA here is from genome assembly GCF_035607535.1 of Salinimicrobium aquimaris. Taxonomy (NCBI): domain Bacteria; kingdom Pseudomonadati; phylum Bacteroidota; class Flavobacteriia; order Flavobacteriales; family Flavobacteriaceae; genus Salinimicrobium; species Salinimicrobium aquimaris. Next base: position 89,834 of record NZ_JAYDZX010000002.1, on the reverse strand, counting down.
GTTGCCGTACCTTTTCGGCTATCTCGGGTTGTATACCTTCCATTTCTACTTCATTATAATATTGAGAGGATGTTTTAAACCTTTAAAAGCATCCAAATCAGCATCAAGAGAACCTACGGCAAGATCTGCTTTGATCTTTAGAGGAATTCTGTTTTTATCATCACTGACCCAGATTGTAAGGCTTTCTTTTTTCTCAAATACCCTGCCTGCAAGTACATAGGGCTGAAATTTTAGTGCTGCAATATTACCCATTTTTGTTTTTACAACCTCTCTCCCCAGGAACTTTAACTTAAAATCGTGACTCTCGTCATCTATGAACATTTTAATATTGAACATCTCCCCCTGATCCAGAGATTTTACATCCAGGTTGTTCCTTAAATAGTAAAATGAAGAGAGCATATCATGTACATTATCGGGGACAGAATAGCTCTTCCTTTCATTGTGCTTCCGGTTAAAAACATGAGCTGTATTACTATCGTGGTCAAAATCGATGAGCAGGTCCTTAGTATGACCTCCTTCATCTATTTGCCTAATAAACCTTAAAGGCGCTCCGTTTCTTTTATCCATATAGGTTTCGTAGTTATCATCCACCTTGAAGAAGAGGTGTAACAGCCCGGTAGATTTACCCTTACCCACTACGTGATAAACCGGTTTATTTCTAAGGGTTGTTTCCTTGACTTCAAGGGTTGCAAAGCTGGCATTGAACATCCCGTAATGAATGCGAAACCTGAACCATTCTCCTGCCTCAAAAGCCTGGTGGGACTGAGCTGAAACGTTTAGAGCAATAAGTGAAATTATAACTGCAGCAATTTTCTTCATGTATGAGTAGATTTTTCTTCTTCGGTTAAGCAATTACAATTTCTATTCCAAATGTATTAAATCAAAAAACCCCGTCAAATGAATGACGGGGTTTTTAATCTTATTAACCAACTAAAACTTAAATTATGAAAAAAAAGTGTTTTTTTTCTCAATCCTGGTAACCACTCCAAAATTGCGGTGCAAAAGTCTTATATAAGTACAAGGTATGCAACTAAAATTTTTACTTTAACGCAATTAGAATAAATATGCAGGATATTTAAGTTTTAATCTGTCTTATTTAAACTTAAACTCTAAAAATTAGAGCGTCCCCCTCAAAGTCTGCTCTCTTTCTATGGCTTCAAAAAGGGCTTTAAAGTTACCTTTTCCGAAAGATTGAGCCCCTTTTCTCTGGATGATCTCGAAAAACATAGTAGGACGGTCCAAAACGGGTTTGGTAAAGATCTGCAGAAGGTAACCTTCATCATCCCTGTCAATCAACACCCCAAGTTCTTTTAAAGGTTCCAGTTCCTCATCTATTTCTCCCACCCGGTCAAGAACATCATCGTAGTAGGTTTCGGGAACATAAAGAAATTCCACTCCGCGGTCACGAAGATTTGTAACTGTTTCTATAATATTATCTGTCGCCACGGCGATATGTTGAACTCCTGCACCATTGTAAAAGTCGATGTACTCTTCGATCTGAGATTTTTTCTTTCCTTCGGCAGGCTCATTGATCGGGAATTTTATCCTTCCGTTTCCGTTACTCATCACCTTACTCATCAAGGCAGTATATTCGGTAGAAATATCTTTGTCATCGAAAGAAACCAATTGCGCAAAACCCATTACTTTAGCATAGAATTCGCACCATTTGTTCATCTCATTCCAGCCCACATTTCCAACCATATGGTCGATGTATTTCAAACCTGTTTCTTTTACCTGGAAATTCGGCTTGTACTCTTTATAACCGGGTAAAAAAGGACCGGAATAATTTTTTCTTTCCACGAACACGTGAACGGTCTCTCCATAGGTATGGATCCCGGAAAGAACGACATGTCCATGCTCATCACTAATCTCTTTTGGTTCAAAGTAAGATTCTGCACCTCTTTTTGTGGTTTCTTCATAACTCTTACGTGCGTCATCTACCCAAAGTGCTACTACTTTTACACCATCGCCATGTTTGTCGATGTGAGCATTGATCTCTCCCCCGGGCTGTAAAGGACTCGTAAGAACCAACCTTATCTTCCCCTGTTGAAGTACATAAGAAACACGGTCCTTACTTCCCGATTCCAATCCTGAATAAGCTACCGGTTGAAATCCCCAGGCTTGCTGATAATAGAATGCTGCCTGCTTGGCATTTCCAACATATAGTTCGACGAAATCTGTACCCAGGATAGGTAGAAAATCTTCTGCCTGTGGTACCGTCTTTTTCAATTCTGTGGTGTTATCTGAAGACATATAATAATATTTTGAGCCGCGATGCGACGTGATTTAAACTAAAAATTTAACACTCCTCAAAAATAGCACTTTTGAGTCTCTTGTATTTAGTGATCCAGCCAGGATTTATGGTAAGTATCATCAGCAATTTCCATTGCATCCTCTGTAACCATCAACGGTTTGAAAGTATCGACCATAACCGCAAGTTCCTCAGTTTCGGTCTGTCCTATACTGCGTTCAACGGCTCCGGGATGTGGACCATGCGGGATTCCCGCAGGATGCAGGGAAATATGTCCCGCTTCGATATCATTTCGGCTCATAAAATCCCCGTCGACGTAATAAAGTACTTCATCGCTGTCTATATTACTGTGACTGTATGGCGCAGGAATACTTTCGGGATGATAATCATATAACCTCGGGCAGAAAGAACATACCACAAAAGCATCGGTCTCGAAAGTTTGATGAACCGGAGGTGGTTGATGTATACGTCCCGTTATTGGTTCAAAGTCGTGAATTGAAAACGCGTAGGGATAGTTATAACCGTCATAGCCAACTACATCAAAAGGATGCGAAGCGTAGACCATGTCAAAGATCTTCCCCTGCTTTTTTATTTTGATGAGAAAATCTCCCTTTTCGTCGTTGGTCTCCAACTCATAGGGCCTTCTAATATCCCTTTCGCAGAAAGGGGAATGCTCCAGTAGCTGTCCAAAATAATTCCTGTAGCGCTTGGGAGTATAGATAGGGCGCCTGGATTCTACAATGAAAAGCCTGTTCACCTCATCATCAAAATCTAACTTATAAATGGTTCCTCTTGGGATCAAGAGGTAGTCTCCATATTTAAAATCCAGATTCCCCAGATGGGTCCTTAATTTTCCGCTTCCTTTGTGAATAAAAAGCAACTCGTCTGAGTCGGCATTCTTATAAAAATAGTCCCTGGTTGATTGCTGTGGAGCTGCCAGAGCAATATCCACATCACTGTTGGTGAGTACCACCTTTCGGCTCTTCAGGTAATCGGGTTCAGGCTTTACCTGGAATCCTTTAAACCTGTATGACTGAATATTTTTTTCGGTAGCTACCTTTGGTGTCACATCATAGCTTCCTTTAATTTCTTTTACCTGTGTTGGCCGTTGCTCATGATACATGTTGGTATACATTCCGTCAAAACCAATAGTGCCAAAAAGCTGCTCGTAATACAAGCTGCCATCTGGCTTCTTGAAGACAGTATGTCTTTTATGCGGAATTCTTCCAAGGGTGTGATAAAATGGCATTTTCTGAACTTTTAATGAAAACGTTTTCGTTGTTCCTGAAATTTCTAAAGGAACAGTTACAAATATCAATAAATTTTGTTGGAATTCCCGTTAAAGGACCACTAAAACCAAAAGCCGACACTAAAATACCACTGGCTTACCTGCCTTTCGGGAGAATAGGAATATTTCACCTCAACGGGCCCTAAAAAGGTCTCCAGCCCATAACCTAAAGCATAACCGGAATACCTGGGCCACTTTAGCCATTCCCCACCTTCAAAGAGCTCATTTTCCACATTCGCGAAATTGGCACTAAAGATCAGGTGATTCTTATCCAGGAAGCGATAATCCAGCTCCAAAAGTCCTTTCGCAAAGCTATCTCCCGAAAGACTAATGAATTCATAGCCATAAAATGAGATAAAATTATTGATGAAATCATTGCCGTAGCCTCCTAAAAAGAAATCGAAAATATTGTTCTCCCTGCTCCCAATCCTGAAACCGGCCTCTGAATACAGCTTTACTGCCAGATTCCCGGCTGGAGAGAAAACATATCCCCATGTTCCCTTAGCTACAGAAAAAGGGGAAAAATTATCCCGGTCGTTGGAAGAGAGTACATACCAGTGAAAATCCCCGTCAAAGTACCAGCCTTCGGTAGGGAAATATTTATAGTCCCGGCTGTCATAGATGAGGTTTGCGTAAGTGCTGTAGTAGGAGCTATTATCAAATTCTCCGGGAGATGGTTCCCCGGGCGCAGGAGAGTTTATAGTTTCAGAAGTAATGTTCAGGTGCTTATGCTCTATTCCCATTCCCAATGAAAAAACCTGCTTAAAAAGGGTTTCTGCATATATCTGATTGGTAAAATCCTCATAATCTATTTCAAGCTGATTTATCTCATCACCATCAATTTCTGCATTTTCCTGTGCAAAATCAAAAGATACTCCTTTACTAAAGCTGTTGAACCGGGAGCGCAATCCTACGCTCCAGTAATAGCCCTTGTCCAGGTAATAATTAAAACTGTACCTGAAGTCATCCCCCAGCACAACATCCAAAGAGCTCACATCATTGGTTACCAAAAAGCTTTTATGTGTTATATTCAACAACACACCACTGTGATAAACATTGTCGTAATGCAGCCCCATCCTTAAAGAGGTCTTGTTGGGATTCTCTTCGAGTTGCATTACAAGTACATGTCCCCCATTTAAAGGTACGAGCCTGTAATTAATCCGGTTAAAGTTGCGGGTGGCAGAAAGGTTGTTGATCCCCAGATTGAGCTCGCGGTAAGTAATGGTGTCGGGATATTTTATTTTCAGCTTTCCCAGAACATATGCGCGGGGGTAGGAAGTGTTCCCTTCAATTCGAACGTCTCTAATGAACAGCTTTTCTGCTGCCGGTATCTCCAGCCTGGCTTTAACCTTTGAATGCTGCACAGAAGCGATCTCTCTTAATTCCTCCATTTTCGCCCGGGCAGCAGCTTCACCCGCTTCGATGATCTGCCCCCCTTTTTCAAAAGACATTACAGAGAATGGCTTGATATCGGGATCAATATAAATATCGGTTTTTTCGATCTTTTCCCGCATATCATCAATAGTTCCAAAGTTGCTTATCTGGGTAAGGATATCAAACACCGATCGAAGATCCTGCCTTTCCATGAGCGTATCCTGCACATCTACACCAATTATGATCTCTGCTCCCCGGCGACGCAACTCCTCCACCGGGTAGTTGTTTACCACGCCCCCATCGGTTAACATTTTACCGTCAATGAACACCGGATTAAAAAGACTGGGAATGGCCGAACTTGCCGAAATTACCTGTGGAAGATGTCCCGAATCCAGGATCACCTCTTCTCCCGTCTCCACATTGGTGGCCACAGCAAAGAATGGAATGGGAAGTTCGCTAAAGTCCTGTTGGTCCTCCAAATGAAAGGTAAGTTTCGACATTAAATTGTAGACGTTCTGCCCCCTGGAAAGAGCAGAAGGAAAACTTATGTTGAAGTCGTCAAAAGGTAAGGTGAGCGCATATTTTTCTGAATCCCGTTTTTCATAGAAGGTCTTTGCCCCTCTTGGCAATTCATCCTGGAGCAGGATATTAAAGTTGGTCGTTTGAAAAATGCTGTCGAGTTGTTTGGCCGAATATCCTGCAGAATATAAAGCCCCCACAATGGCACCCATACTAGTCCCTCCAATATAATCTACCCGTACCCCTGCTTCTTCCAAAACCTTGAGCACCCCAATATGAGCAAGGCCTTTTGCACCACCTCCGCTCAACACCAATCCCACCTTAGGATCATCTTTTTCCTGTGCAAATCCGGAAAAGATTCCCATACAGAGGAAAAGTATGAACAGCTTTTTATTCATTTTCTGAATGATAATACCTGTAGATGATCGTGGCTTTGGATTTTCCTATAACCGAAGATAAGCTTTCTAACGATGCCTCCTTTACCCTTTTTAAAGACCTGAAGTGCTTGAGGAGTTCAACCACTGTTTTTTCACCAATCCCGGCGATTTCCTCAAGCTCTGTGTTTAGCGCAACACTGCTGCGCTTCTGCCTGTGAAAGGTGATCCCAAAACGGTGGGCCTCATTCCTCAACTGCTGAATGATCTTTAAAGTTTCAGATTTTTTGTCGAGGTACAACGGAATGGAATCTCCCGGATAAAAGATCTCTTCCAGCCTTTTGGCGATACCGATAATAGCAATCTTTCCTCTGAGCCCAAGCGTTTCCAGAGCTTTTACTCCTGATGTCAGTTGCCCTTTTCCACCGTCCACGATCACGAGCTGCGGCAGAGGTTCTCCTTCTTCCAGGAGCCGGCGATATCTGCGAAATACCACCTCCTCCATTGAAGCGAAATCGTTAGGCCCTTCAACAGTCTTTATATTGAACTTGCGATAATCCTTCTTGCTGGGCTTTCCATCCTTAAAAACAACACATGCAGCTACAGGATTACTTCCCTGAATGTTGGAGTTATCAAAGCATTCAATATGTCTTGGCTCTTCATTAAGGCGCAGATCCTGCTTCATCTGGGACATTATCCTGTTCACATGCCTGTCGGGATCTACGATCTTCATCTGTTTAAACCGTTCCTGCCTGAAGTACTTTGCGTTACGGGTGGAGAGATCCACGATCTGCTTTTTATCTCCGAGTTTTGGCACAGTCACCTTAAGCTCTTCCCCCACCTCAACTTTAAACGGCACATAGATCTCCCGGGTATGGGAGTTGAAGCGCTGCCTTATTTCCGTTATCCCCAATTCAAGCAACTCCTTATCGGTCTCGTTCAGTTTCTTTTTCATCTCGATGGTGTGAGACCTGATAATAGCCCCGTGAGACAACTGCAAAAAATTGACATACCCATAACCCTCATCACTCACTATAGAAAACACGTCTACATTGTTGATCTTGGGATTTACCACCGTTGACTTCGCCTGATAGTTCTCTAAAATGTCGATTTTGGTCTTGATCTTTTGAGCTTCCTCAAATTCCATTTTTTCAGCATGCTCTTTCATTTGTTGCCGAAACTGTTGCAGAGAATCCTTGAAATTTCCTTTGACGATCTGTCGGATGGCTTCAATCTTTTTCTGGTATTCGGCTTCAGTTTCATAAGCTTCACAGGGGCCCATACAGTTGCCCAGGTGGTATTCCAAGCAAACTTTATACTTTCCATTCCTGATCTTATCCTCGGCGAGGTCATAATTGCAGGTACGGAGCTGATAAACTCCTTTAATTAGATCCATTAGGGTGTGAATGGTCTTGAAACTGGTATATGGGCCAAAATATTCACTGCCGTCCTTCACCAGTCTTCGCGTAGCAAAAACCCTTGGGAATCTCTCATTTTTGATACATATCCAGGGATATGTCTTATCATCCTTTAGCATCACGTTAAACCGGGGTTGATGCTTCTTTATGAGGTTATTCTCCAGGAGCAAGGCGTCGGTCTCTGAAGAAACCACTATATGCCTTATCTCGTGAATCTTTTTAACCATCACCCTTATGCGGTGACTGTCGTTGTTCTTTGTGAAATAGGAAGTAACCCTTTTCTTCAGATTCTTGGCTTTCCCCACGTAAAGGATCTTTCCGTTTTTGTCGAAATACTGGTAAACTCCCGGATTTTCAGGAAGGGTCTTTAACTGTAATTCCAGCTTACTATTTTCCATCCTTCAAAGGTAAAATTTTAGAAATTGTCTTTTAATGTGAACTTTCAGAATGTAAGTATATTTTAAAACGGAAGGACCTCCTGGAGATTCAAATTATACTCAAGCCAAACTTCAGCGTGCTCAAACTTCCTTCAGGATATCCAAAAATGGCAAGAAAGGAGCTAGTTTATTCAGATTCAGCTCAGTATATTTTCAGAAATACTTAAGATTTTAAAAATCTGCTTTTACTACCTTGCAGGTATGGAAAAAGTTACCATCGGCCGTTTTGACAAGGCAGATTTCCCAGATCTGCACCTGGAAGATATTTCTGTTAAGGTGGACACCGGGGCCTACACATCCTCCATACATTGCGATCACATTGTAGAGGAAAAAGGAGTGCTAAAATGTACTTTTTTGGATGAAGAGCATCCACTTTACAACGGTAGACCTTATCGCTTTTCAGACTATGACATTGTGTTTGTGAAGAGCAGTAACGGTATTGTACAAAAGCGGTATCAAATTCAAACCACTATCGTTCTATTCGGAAAAAAACGGAAAATTTCTCTTTCACTTTCTGCCCGGCAGGAAATGAGATTTCCTGTACTTTTGGGGCGAAAATTTATTACCCGAAAATTTATTGTAGATACAGAATTGTACGACCTGTCTTATAAGCACAAACAAAATGAACATAAAGATCCTATCAAGGAACAGTAGCCTATATTCTACCCAGCGATTAATCGAGGCTGCAAAAAAGAGACATCACAATGTGGAGGTAATCGACCCTCTAAAATGTGATCTAATTATTGAAAAAAAACACCCCAGTATATATTATAAAGGCAGGCACATAGAAGACGCCGATGCAGTGATCCCGAGAGTTGGAGCTTCGGTTACTTTTTATGGTACGGCAGTAGTGCGCCAGTTCGAGATGATGGGAGTCTTTTCTACAACCGAATCCCAGTCTTTGGTGAGAAGCCGTGATAAATTGAGAAGCCTGCAGGTCCTTTCCCGGGCCCGACTGGGTCTTCCCAAAACGGTGTTTACTAACTATTCAAAAGATGTAGGAGAGGTCATTGATCACGTAGGTGGTGCACCTCTTATAATTAAACTTTTGGAAGGTACGCAGGGCCTCGGAGTTGTTCTTGCTGAAACGAAAAACGCAGCCGAATCTGTTATTGAAGCCTTTAATGGGCTGCAGGCCAGGGTGATCGTTCAGGAATTTATTAAAGAGGCCGGCGGGGCCGATATTAGGGCTTTCGTTGTCGACGGCCATGTTGTGGGTGCCATGAAGAGACAGGGCAAAGAAGGGGAGTTTCGTTCGAACCTGCACCGGGGCGGTACTGCGAGTATCATTCAGCTGTCAGATGAGGAAGAAAATGCTGCCATTAAAGCGGCCAAAGCCATGGGACTGGGTGTTGCCGGGGTGGATATGCTGCAATCTTCCCGTGGTCCTTTGATCCTGGAAGTGAACTCCTCTCCGGGACTGGAAGGTATTGAGCACGCAACCGGAAAGGATATTGCAAAATCCATTATTCGTTACATTGAGCGAAACGTTTAGCTTATGGCTTCTATAGATGAGAACAATGTTCTTGAGATTCTTGGAAAGAAGGTTGCCCCCGGAAAGAATGCCACGATTAACTTTAATATGGCCAAACTTTACACCACTACGCATGTAGAGGTGCCCATCATCATTGAAAGGTCAAAAAAACCGGGGCCGGTTATTCTTATTACTGCAGGTATCCACGGAGATGAGATCAATGGGGTCGAAGTTGTTAGGCAACTTATTGTAAAGGAGATCAACAAACCGGCAAGAGGAACTATTATTTGCATCCCTATTCTTAACGTCTTCGGATTTCTTAACATGACCCGCGAGTTTCCTGATGGCCGGGATCTTAACCGGGTTTTTCCGGGTGCCAAAAATGGTTCTTTGGCAAGTCGCTTTGCTTACCAGTTCGTTCAAAAGATCCTTCCTGTAGCCGATTTTTGTATGGACTTTCACACAGGAGGTGCCAGTCGTTTTAACGCACCTCAAATAAGGATTAAAAAAGGAGAGGAAATGGCAATGCATTACGCCCAGATCTTCAATGCTCCTTTCACTATTATCTCGAAGACAATAACCAAATCTTACCGGGAAACCTGCGCAAAGCAGGGAAAACCTGTCCTTCTTTTTGAAGGAGGTAAATCCCGGGACAGCAATAAGAATGTGGCAAAGCACGGCGTGGAAGGAGTGATGAGGATCCTCGCCCATTTTGAAATGCTCAAGCCAAAATTTGAAGTACCGGACCCTACCGGGGATACAATCCTCATTGAATACAGCACCTGGATGAGGGCCAAGTACAGCGGACTCCTTCACGTAAAGATACCTTGCGGGAAACACGTGGAAAAAGGCGAGTATATCGCAACCATTACAGATCCATACGGCAAATTAAGGCACAAGGTAAAAGCACCCAACACGGGATACATTATAAATGTCAACGAATCTCCTATAGTCTACCAGGGAGACGCTATTTTTCATATCTCAATTTCAAAAGAAGTCTATGAACAGGAAAAAGAAGCTTCGGATCAAGTATAAGAGACTTCGGGAAATGCTAACCGTGGATGAGGTTGAGGAGGGAAGCCTGGAAATTGCCAACAACCTGCTCAACCTGCCCATTTGGGGTAAAGAGTATTTTCACCTGTTCCTAAGCATTTCTGAAAAGAGGGAGGTGGATACACAGGGGATCCTTCATATTCTTCAGGGAAAAGACAAGCATGTGGTGCTGTCAAAAGCCGATTTCGAAAGCGGTAACCTTACAAATTATTTACTTACAGACTCAACTGTGATCAAGGTGAATGAATGGGGCATCCCCGAACCTGTCGATGGGATCAAAATAGAGGCATCAAGTATAGATGTAGTCTTTATTCCTTTGCTGGTTTATGATGAGAACGGAAACAGGATAGGCTATGGAAAGGGTTTTTATGACAGGTTTCTTTCACAATGCAGACCTGATGTTATAAAAGTAGGATTATCATTTTTTAGTGCAGAGGAGAAATTTTTGGAGGTCGATGAACATGATGTGCCGCTGGATTTTTGTGTTACTCCTGAAAAAATATATAATTTCAAAAATTTGTAAACCAGTAGGTTTTAGATTACTTTTAAACCAATTAATCTGGTTATTTAATGCTCAACGACCTCCAGTTAAACAGTATTCTAGAAGACTTTGATGTAGCTTACTGGAAGATCAATCTGTTGACTAAGGAGATCTCCTGGTCGGAGCATTTTAACTATCTCATAGGCAATCCGGATACCGGGAATGACAAGTTCGAATATTTTCTGGATAACATCCTGCATAAGGATTACCGCTATGACTTCAGGGAACACTTTGATAATCTTACCACCCGCTATAAACCCTTTAATGCTGAAATTCGGCTAAAGCTCGAGAACGGCAGGTACCGATGGTTTGAATGTCGTAATCTAAAGAGCAGAGATAAAGCAGTAAGTGACGCCGCAGTCCTGCTTTTCGTCAACATACATCAGGCAAAGCGCGATCAATATACCATAGAGGAAAACTTCTTTTACTACAGGGAAACTGCAGAAATGACCTCTACCGGTGGCTGGTATTTAGATGTAAATACCAACGCAGTTTACTGGGACAACGTAACTAAGAAGATCCTGGACTGCCCAATGGATTATGAACCTCACCCCGAGGACAAAATGAGGTTTTACGCTGCTGACCATCACGAGAAGGTTGAAGCCATGTTCAAAAAATGTTCCAAATTCGGAATTCCTTTTAAGGTCGAAATAAAAATGCGCACCCTGCACAACAGGGAATTTTGGGTTAGAGCTACGGGAAAACCTGTTTATAACGCCGATCAGGAAATAATAGGAATACGGGGAGTTTATCAGGATATTGACGAACAGAAAACGAATGAGCTCAACCTACAGAATTCATTGGATATCATTGCTTCTCAAAATTCGAGGCTGTTCAATTTTGCTCACATAGTTTCACACCAGCTGCGCTCTCATAGCAGTAACCTTAGTCTTATTGCCCAGCTGCTTCGGGAAGCCAGGACTGCAGAGGACAAGCTGGATCTTTTGCTCAATGTAAATGACATTTCTGAAAATCTTGAGGAAGCGATAAGTGAATTGAATGAAGTTGTCACCAAACAGAACAATCTTACAAAAGAACGACAGCTTGTAAAATTTACAGATGCTCTTGACGTGGTCGTCGCATCGACTTCTTCTTTGATCAAAAGGGAAAATGCGGAGATCATCGCCGAATTTGACAAGTTGAACGAAATAAATTACATTTCTGAGTATCTGGAGAGTATTTTACTAAATTTGATCACGAATGCCATTAAATATAAGTTTAAAGGCAGGAGACCGGTCATTTATATACAGACCTACAAGGAAAATGGCGAAAATTACCTTGAGGTGAGTGACAATGGAATGGGAATAGATCTGGATGAACATGGCGACAAAATGTTCGGTATGTACAAAACCTTTCACCGTCACCCGGAAGCCAACGGGATTGGTTTGTTTATAACTAAAAACCAGGTCGAGGCGATGGGAGGTAGTATCTCTGTCACCAGTACTGTAAATATAGGCACCACCTTTAAAATAAAATTCTAATGTTATGGAGCATCCTATAGAACTTGCCTGTATTATTGATGACGACAAGATCTACGTTAATTTGGTAAAGAAGATCATTGAGATCAAAAAACTCTCTCAAAATTTGATCATCTTCAAAAACGGAAAGGAAGCCCTGGATTATTTCAAGGCTATACTTGAAAACGTAAGCGAGGAACGTCTACCGGATATTATCTTTCTTGATCTCAATATGCCGGTTATGGATGGCTGGGAATTCCTAAGTGAATTTGTGAAGATCAAGAACAATTTCAATAAGAAGATCACGCTCTACGTGGTAAGCTCTTCTATAGATCCACGTGATCTCGAACGGGCAAAGTCCTTCAATATGGTAACAGACTACCTTATCAAACCAATTGAACTAAAACGTTTTGAGAAAATATTTGATAGAGACGTAGCTTAACTAACCGCCTTTTTCTGCTCTTTCTTTTCCTTTTCATGTTCAGGAAAAGCTTTCTTATTGAAGATTAGAAGCAAAAATACCCCAACAGTAATTGAAGAATCGGCGATGTTGAATACCGGTTCAAAAAATGTAAAATATTCACCTCCCCAAAATGGCAACCATTCCGGAAGGTAACCGGACCACAGTGGGAAGTACAGCATATCTACAACTTTTCCATGCATTAAAGTACCGTACCCGCCTTCTTCCGGCATAAAGCTGGCAACCTGATTGTAACTGTGGTTGAAGATTTCGCCATAAAAGACAGAATCGATAATATTTCCGAACGCTCCTGCAAAGATCATGGATATGGCAACAATGAGGATCTTCGAGCCATTCTTACGCACAGAGTCCCAAAGCCAGTAAGCAATACCTACAATAGCAACAAGCCTGAAGCTTGTAAGCAACAGTTTTCCATATTCCCCAGGAATTCTTGCCCCCCAGGCCATTCCCTCATTCTCCACAAATAAGATCCTGAACCAGTCAAAAACCCTTATCTCCTCACCCAACATAAAGTTGGTCTTGATGTAGAACTTTGAGACCTGATCGATAATCAGAATAAGAATAATAATTACAGAGGCTTTCTTTAAGGACATTGAAGTTGAATTGAACAGGGGCAAAAATACTAATATTATTTAGTTTCGGAGAGCTTTATATCTCCGTTGATGCTGGTTAGTACCATTTTATGATTTCCATGGAAAATTTGAGGTACGTCGACTTCTCCATGCCTGGAATTTGCCTCTACATCCATACTTCTTGCAGTACCGGTAATATTGCCATCAAAGGTATTGATCACTGCATCTCCCATAAAGGCGTCGAGATAACAGGAACCATTTTTGAGCTGAATCAACGCACTGTTAAAAGCTCCTGAAAGATAAACAGATGCCAGATTAGAACTGATTTCTAACATGATATCCTCCGGCACCTGCAACTCTACCTCCATAGAAAATACTTTATGGGCACTTAATTTATCGAAACCATTTTGAAGGATCTCCCGGTACTGGGAATTTAGAAAAAGAGTTTTACCGTTAACTTCATGTTCCAGGTTGATCTCATTAAAATATTCCCCTTCAGAACGGGTGGTGATGATCACCTCGTTTCCGGGTACGGTATTAACAGAGATCCTATAGATCTCATCACTGGAAAAAACGATTCTCTCAAGATCCCTGGTGCTGAGGACTTCCCGGGTAACTTTCTGAGCATGTGCCGACAAAAAGAAGATGAGGAAGAAAGTGGTCAACAAAGTTTTCATAACAGCAGCAAAACAAAAAACGCTCCAAACCTAATAGGCAGGAGCGTTTCTCTTTTTTGAGTGGTTTCTTTTAGCGCTGCATGTTCTTGGCCTCAATGCTTAAGGTAGCATGAGGAACCAGTTTTAGGCGCTCCTTTGCGATTAGTTTACCAGTAACCCTACAAATCCCATAAGTTTTGCTTTCAATGCGCACTAGAGCATTTTTAAGATCACGAATAAATTTTTCCTGGCGTATCGCCAATTGCGAGTTCGCCTCTTTACTCATTGTTTCGCTGCCTTCTTCAAAAGCCTTGAACGTAGGAGAGGTGTCATCTGTACCATTGTTTCCGTCATTCATGTAGGCGCTCTTGTAGAGTTCCAGCTGCTCCTTAGCCTTTTCGATCTTGGCAAGGATCAATGTCCTGAATTCCGCCAGCTCTGCGTCGCTGTAGCGTTCTTTAACTTCTGTTGACATAGTTCTTAATGTTTTTTAATTAACAACCTTGTGGTCACTTCATCAAAAGAAACTTCCAGCCCGTTGTTCACTTCTTCTGCTAAGTCGAGATTTGCAGTGAGGGTTTCGGTTTTTATATATTCAATATTTTGTTGAACAGCCTCCTCGACATTGCCGTCCTTTTGTAGGGTCACATCTATTTTGTCAGTCACTTCAAAGCCGGAATCCTTACGTATGTTCTGAATACGGTTCACCAATTCCCTTGCAATTCCCTCTTTTTTGAGGTCATCTGAAATGGTGATATCCAAAGCAACAGTAATATTTCCGGAGTTAGCAACCAACCATCCTTCAATATCCTGGGAAGTGATCTCCACATCCCCGATCTCTAATGTAAGCAAATTCCCATTAATCTCAACCTGAATTTCGCCGTCCCGTTCTATTTTCTGAATGTCTTCTGCACTGAACTCGTTTATTTTACGGGCGATCTCCTTCATTTCCTTCCCAAAACGCGGCCCAAGTACCTTGAAGTTTGGCTTGATACTTTTAACCAAAATACCCGACGCGTCATCGATCAACTCCAACTCCTTGACATTAACTTCAGATTTGATAAGATCGGCAACTGCTGCGATCTCATTTCTCTGTTGTTCATCGAGCACCGGGATCATCACGCGCTGCAAAGGCTGCCGCACTTTTATCATCTCTTTTTTCCTTAGTGAAAGCACCAAAGAAGAAACGGTTTGCGCCTTTTGCATTTGACGCTCCAGCTTTTTATCTACATAAGCTGAATCGGCTTCTGGGAAATAAGCTAAGTGTACCGACTCATATTCCTCTTTTTGGGTAGCTATATTTAGATCCTTATAAAGCCTGTCCATAAAGAAAGGCGCTACAGGTGCTCCCAATTTAGCTACTGTTTCAAGACAGGTGTAAAGGGTTTGGTATGCAGATATTTTATCTGTACCATACTCGCCTTTCCAAAACCTTCTGCGACATAATCTCACATACCAGTTACTCAGGTTTTCCTGAACAAATTCTGAAATTGCCCTAGTCGCTTTGGTGGGCTCATAATCGGCATAGAATTTATCTACGTTCTCTATAAGCGTGTGCAATTCTGAAAGGATCCAACGATCAATTTCAGGTCTTTTCTCAAGAGGCACATCGGCTTCAGCATAGGTGAAGTTGTCGATGTTTGCGTAAAGAGAGAAGAAGGAATATGTATTATAAAGTGTTCCGAAGAACTTGCGTCTTATTTCTGAAATTCCTTCAATGTCAAACTTCAGGTTATCCCATGGGTTCGCATTGGAGATCATGTACCAGCGGGTAGCATCGGGACCAAAGGCAGCAAGAGTTTCAAAAGGATCTACGGCATTTCCAAGACGTTTGGACATCTTCTGCCCGTTCTTGTCAAGAACAAGACCGTTTGAAACCACGTTCTTATAAGCTACATCGTCAAAGGTCATGGTTGCTATAGCGTGCAAGGTATAGAACCAGCCCCTGGTCTGGTCAACGCCCTCGGCTATGAAATCGGCTTTTCGCCAGGTGTTTTCAACTTTTTCGGCATTTTCAAAAGGATAATGCCACTGCGAATAAGGCATGGAACCCGAATCGAACCAAACGTCAATGAGATCGGCCTCCCGCTTCATCGGCTTTCCGGAAACTGAAACCAGCACGATCCCGTCAACCACATTCTTATGCAGGTCCACCTTATCATAGTTTTCATCGCTGAAATTCCCCGGCTCAAATTCTGCAAAAAGATCGGCTTCCATAAAACCGGCTTCTACAGATTTTTTCATCTCTTCTTTCAGCTCTTCGATAGACCCTATGATCTTTTCTTCCTTTCCGTCTTCAGTTCTCCAAATTGGCAACGGAATTCCCCAGTATCTCGATCTGGAAAGGTTCCAGTCATTGGCATTTGCAAGCCAGTTACCAAATCTTCCTTCCCCGGTAGATTTTGGTTTCCAGTTGATCTGCTGATTCAATTCATACATGCGGTCCTTGACCTCTGTTATTTTAATGAACCAGGAATCAAGTGGATAATATAATATTGGTCTGTCTGTTCTCCAGCAGTTTGGATAACTGTGAACGTATTTTTCTACTTTGAAGGCACGATTCTCTTCCTTTAGCTTGATGGCAAGTTCAACATCAACCGATTTCTCGGGTGCTTCGCCTTCATCATAGTATTCATTCTTGACGTACTTTCCGCCGAACTCTCCAAGCTCTGGTCTGAATTTCCCCTGTAGATCCACAAGCGGAACAAGGTTCCCATTCTCATCTTTAACCAGTAGCGGCGGCACTTCAGGTTTTGCCTGTTTGGCAACCATAGCATCATCTGCACCAAAGGTTGGGGAAGTATGAACAATTCCGGTACCATCTTCGGTAGTTACGAAGTCCCCAAGGATAACCCTAAAGGCATTTTCGGGATGCTCATACGGCTGTACGTAAGGTAGGAGTTGCTCATATTTCACATTCTCCAGTTCCTTTCCACGGAAAGACTCACCTGTCAAAAATGGGATTTTTTTGTCTCCCTGTTTATAAGCTTGTAAAGCCTCTTCAGATTCCACTTTCTGGAACTTCTTATCGAACTGCTTTTCGGCCAGTTCTTTAGCAACTACTACTGTAATTGGTTCAAAAGTGTATTGATTGTAAGTTTTTACAGTTACATATTCAATCTTGGGACCAACAGTTAAAGCTGTGTTGGAAGGAAGTGTCCATGGTGTGGTTGTCCATGCTATAAAAAAGATCTCCCCCTCAATCTCTGAAAGAAATTTGGGTAAAGTTTCTTTTTTTGCCTTGAACATAGCTGTAACGGTAGTATCGGTGACGTCCTGATAGGTCCCCGGTTGATTCAGCTCGTGAGAACTAAGCCCCGTTCCCGCTTTTGGCGAGTAAGGTTGTATTGTGTAGCCTTTATAGATGAGGCCTTTTTTATAGATCTGGGATAGCAGCCACCATACAGTTTCCATGTATTTCGACTTATAGGTGATATATGGATCATCCATATCTACCCAATACCCCATCTTCTCTGTGAGGTCGTTCCACACATCGGTGTAGCGCATTACCGCATTCTTACAGGCTTCATTGTATTCTTCAACACTGATCTTCTTGCCAATATCTTCTTTGGTAATACCCAGCTCCTTCTCTACTCCCAGCTCAATTGGCAAGCCATGAGTATCCCAACCAGCTTTTCTCTTGACCTGGTAACCTTTTTGGGTCTTGAAACGGCAAAAAATATCTTTAATGGCGCGCGCCATCACATGGTGGATTCCCGGAAGTCCGTTCGCAGATGGAGGACCTTCAAAAAAGATAAAAGGCTCTTTTCCATCGCGTGAAGTAACACTCTTCTCAAAAACATCATTTTCCTTCCAAAAATGCAGAATTTCTTCAGCCACTTTTGGCAGGTCAAGTCCTTTATATTCAGGGAACTTTGCGCTCATCATTTTGTTCTTTCAAAATAGTTGCGCGAAAATAACGATTTTTAGTAAATAGAAAGGTTTAAAAAGGGAAAACCTGATAGCAGCCTGATAATTCTCACCTCTAATCATTTTACTTTCTGAAGCTTAGAAACTGTACTGCAGGGCTACAATAAAATTCCGCCCTGCTGCGGCAACCCCCGAGGAGTAGGTGCGATATCTTTTATCGGCAATATTTTCGAGGCTTGCGGTGATCAACCACATCTTCCCCAGTTGGTACTGCGAAGAAAAGTTTATTGTGTACCATTCGGGCGCGTATGGATTTCCATTTTCATCTATGGCATAAAGGTAATCTTTGTCCCTTTCGGAAGGGGCCAACTCTTCTGCACTTATTTCTCCATTGTATTCAGCAAAAAGGTCAAACCGAAGTATATCGTTTTCCCAGACTAAATGCGCATTACCAAAAAACGGTGCAGCATGTCTTAATGGTGCTGTCGAGCCGTCCTCCTGTTCTTCCTCTCCTTCGGTAAGACTGGCCTGAGTGATGAGTTTCAGGTTATCTGTAAAAAAGACCTTTGCCCCGGCTTCAAAGCCATAGACCCGTGCCATCGCCGAATTTTGAATTGCCTGTACTCTACTTGGTTCCCCGTGATATTCAATAACAGTTTCACCATTAAGAGTAAAATCCCTGCGCACCAATGCATCTTCCAGCATTGTATAGTATCCCGCCAGGTCCACCTGCACCACCCGATCAAAATTTAGCCGCACTCCCAGCTCGGCATTGTAGGCTTTTTCAGGTTTGAGATTGGGGTTTGGAACAACCACCAGGCCGGGTGCCGAATCAAAGATCTTTCCCACGTCATCAATATTAGGCGCTCTAAATGCTGTTGAAAAATTCAGTTGCCATCCTAAAACGTTATTTTGCTGCCAGTTTAATCCTGCACTTCCGGTAAGAGCGCCCGTACTAAGATTGGCATCAGAAAAAAGATAATCGTAGATCTCTTCATCAAAAGCAGCATCCAAAAGGATATAATTGTATCTCGCCCCGGTTTGCAGGGTCAAATCCTCACCAAATTCCCATTGTAGATTAGCATACGAGGCAAGAGATTGCCAGGTAGCATCATCGGGATACCTGGACGTCCCGGGATTAACCACGCCTGAAACAATGTTCCTTTCGGCACCTGTTGAATTCACTTTGTTGTAGACGTATTCCCCTCCATAAAACAGCGTCTTTGTCTTGAATTTCTTCTCAAAATCCAGATTTACAGAGTAAGCATCTACTTGTTCGCGGGTTTGATAAAGGATCTCCTCTCCAAAATTGCGGTCATTCCTGCTCTCCTCAAAATATTGATAGGCTGCTGTTAACTTCGCATCATTGTAGAACCTTCCATTTCCCACCTTGTTGAGCTGAAAATTGGTCTGCAGCCACTCCTGAGGCCCGTAATACCATTCGGCTGCCCTAAGAACTCCGTCCCTCTTGCGGTAAAGCCGGTCATATCGGGGAAAATCTGAAGTCGTGGAATAAAGCAGTCCTAGAGAAAAGTCATATTCCTCTGTAGGTTTAAATCTCACCTTTTGAAGTAAATTAAGCTGTTCGTATCCCGTTGGTTTCTGCACCTCGGGATCCTCGTTCTCAACCATATAGTCACGGCCGTTTCTCCTCACAACATATTCAGGTCGCAAATATTCTTCAGGGCCATCGCTTCCCATGCGCATATCTCCAAAATCTGAATACGAAGCCGAGGTTAAAAAAGCCCATTCCCTGCTGCCGTACGCCACGTTGAAATGGCCTGTCTTTTCATCGTTTGCGGTTGCATAGCGGGTATAAGCCCGACCTGAGAAATTCCCGCCTTTTACTACTGAAAATGCGGGGCTAAGCGTATAAAAATTGATCACTCCCCCTACAGCATCACTCCCATAAATAATAGAGCCGGGGCCAAGAACAACCTCCGTCCTCTCCACCGAAAGCGGGTCTATGGAAATTACATTCTGAACGTTCCCTCCTCTAAAAATGGCCGTATTCATACGTACCCCATCAACTGTGATCAATAGCCTGTTGGTTGCAAATCCCCTTATCATTGGGCTACCGCCTCCCAACTGACTTTTTTGCACATAAACCTGGCCCGTGCTCTCCAACAGGTCTGCTGAAGTTTGCGGACTCGAAGTGAGTATATCCTTTTGGTTTATGGTGACAACTTTTTGAGGTACCTGATTCCTGTCTTGTCGGAATTTGGAAACCGAAACGACAACCTCTGTAAGTTCATTATTTGTCGGTTTCATGTAAACTTTAGGCCCCTGCCGAAGGATCTGGCTCCTGGTGGCATGAAATTCGACGTGAGAAATATGCCTGAAAAAGATTACTTCTGAAGGTGAAAAAATAGAAATATCTGCTTCTCCATCAAAACCTGTAAGCAGATGCTTTGATTTATCTTTATTGTAGATCGCCACATTAAAAATGGGCTGCCGGGTCTCCTCATCATAAACAGTGATCTCCTGTGCCGAAGAACTCCAGAACACCAGGATCAAGGCAAGGAATAAAATAAATCGCATTAACTGAAAATTTCGTTCAAGACCATTAGAGATTTTGGTTTGTGAAACCCTTGCAGGTGGATCTCAAAATATTTTAAAAGCATTAGCAGGAATCCCGACCGGGTCGCCTGGTTCAGTTTTATGGCAGATAGTTCATCAAAGTCTGTGCCCAACAATTGCTGCAAAAGCACAACATTTTCATCGTTTATGCAGTCTGGATTGGTTTCTCTTTCCTGAAACGTGCCATCGACAAGATTGAATACCGGCGCATCAAATTGAGAATCATCGGGATAGAATCCGAGATAACGGGTAAGCTTCAGCAGAAAAAGCAAATGGAAATTCACTGTTTTTTCATGGGTATCGAACCATTCCAGGCTCACCTCAAGATAGTCATATAGCGCAGGATTGGCCTCTTCCTCTTTAACAGCATTCCGCAACACTTCAGAAAGGAACATGACCACTGTAGATTTTACGATGTTGGTGTGCAGGCTTTGATAAACATTCACCAGTTTGGCCTCTTTCATATATTCCAGAGTCCCTTTGTCCTTGTGGTTAGCTACTATTTCCACCTGTGTTAGAGGCTGAAAAAGAGAAGCTTTGATCTTCCCTTTTTTGGATTTTAATACTCCCCGAAGCAGGTAAGTTTTTAAGCCGCTCTTTTGGGTAAAGCACTTTACGATAAGATCGGCTTCTCCATATTTGAGAGCACTAAAAACAATGGCTTTTGTTTTGATCAACATTAAAAGGGCGTGTTTTTCTGCTGAAAACATTGCCTTCCAAAAATGGCATTTTTGAGCAGTAATGTTTCAGAAGGATGACCTCTCAAAAAAGGTATTTTTAGCAGGTATTCTTCCGAAGCAATAAATGTAAGCGAAAAAAAGAAAAAGCCGCAAAAAGCGGCTTTTCCGGAAATTATTTTCAAAAGAATTTATACAACTCCCTGTGCTAACATTGCATCGGCAACTTTTACGAATCCGGCGATGTTGGCTCCTTTCACGTAATCCACATATCCGTCTTCTTCGGTACCGTACTTCACACACTGGTTGTGAATGTCGTTCATGATCTGCTTAAGCTTGGAATCCACTTCTTCTGAAGTCCAGTTGAACCTCAAAGAGTTTTGAGACATCTCAAGGCCTGAAGTCGCAACTCCCCCCGCATTTGAAGCTTTCCCCGGAGAGAAAAGTATTTTCGCTTCCTGGAATACAGCAATAGCTTCGGGTGTACAAGGCATGTTAGCACCTTCGCCCACCAGCTTACAACCATTGTTCACAAGCGTTCTCGCATCTTCTTCGTGCAGCTCATTTTGAGTGGCACATGGAAGAGCGATATCACACTTCACATCCCACGGAGTTTTACCTTCAAAATATTTAGCATCGGGATATTGATCAAGATATTCTTTGATCCTTCCTCTCTTCACGTTCTTAAGATCCATGATGAATTCGAGCTTACCGGCATCAATTCCGGTCTCGTCATAGATATATCCTGAAGAATCGGACATGGTGACAACTTTACCACCTAACTGCGTGGCTTTTTCGGCTGCGTACTGGGCAACGTTTCCGGAACCTGAAACCACAACGACTTTTCCTTTTATGGAATCACCTTTGGTCTTCAGCATGTTTTCCGCAAAGTAAACGTTCCCGTAACCAGTAGCTTCAGGGCGTATCAAAGATCCCCCGTAAGAGAGACCTTTTCCGGTAAGTACTCCGGTGAATTCATTGCGAAGTCTTTTGTACTGCCCGTACATATAACCTACTTCCCGACCACCTACTCCAATATCACCAGCAGGCACATCGGTATTAGGTCCTATGTGACGTTGAAGCTCGGTCATAAAGCTTTGGCAGAATTTCATCACTTCATTATCTGATTTTCCTTTTGGATCAAAATCAGATCCTCCTTTACCACCGCCCATGGGCAGGGTTGTCAAACTATTCTTGAAAACCTGCTCGAAAGCGAGGAATTTCAAGATCGAAAGGTTAACAGAAGGGTGGAAACGCAATCCACCTTTGTAAGGCCCGATGGCAGAATTCATCTGAATTCTAAATCCACGGTTCACCTGAACCTCGCCCTGGTCATCGATCCATGGCACCCTGAACATGATCACACGCTCTGGCTCCACCATACGCTCCAGCAACTTCTTATTTTGATATTTTTTATTCTTTTCAATAAATGGAATCACAGTTTCTGCAACCTCATGAACCGCCTGTAGAAACTCAGGTTCATTACTATTCCTTTTTGAAACGCTATCCAGGAATTCTTGTACATTTTTTTCCATGGTTTGGCTAAAATTATAATTAACGAAAACGTTTTCACGAATCGGTGCAAATATACGTTATCTGCAAAAGAGAGCCTTATATTTTTTGTTATTCCTTTTATAATTAATGAATTTCTGAAAGCCCCATAATTCCAAGAATCTTAGGTATGTTTTTATATATTTGCTAAGACGCGACTTTTGCATATGGCCAACATTTTCAAATCTTTGACCCTGGGTTTCCTGCTTTTTTTTCTCGGAAAAGGAAACGCTGCCGCACAGGTTGGAATGGTGGGTCAAGAGATTGGTATTGTAGCCGGCCCGGTAGCTTATTACACAGATTACGGTTTGCGCTACAATATGGAAACCAATTCTTCGAATGTAGGTCGCGGAATTGGTCTGGTCTATTACCTCAATTTTGCATACAAGGCAGATTGCGATTGTTACGCCCGCTACACCTATTTTAACGACCACTTTAGGATAAGGGCAGAAGTGGATTATCATGAAGGAAGCCTAAATCATTTTGGAGAACTTGCCAGGCGGGACAGTGAAAGTGGAAGACAATTGCGCGGCATGATAGGCGAGGTAAAAGTATATGAAATTGGAGCTCACCTTGAATATTACCCTCTTAGCATTCGGGACTACACCGCGTTCGCCTATCCCATTGCACCATATGTAAGCCTTGGTTTTAACTTTGTAGGATACGATCCTCACACCTACTCCACGCTTGGACCCCTAGAAGATAATCTATTCCATACCTTTAGGGGTTATGTCGATCAGGAAGCCGGTTCCACCTGGTCTATAGTTGCCGGCGCAGGAATGAGATATAAACTGAATATCTTTAGCGATCTCGTAATGAACCTGCAGTGGAGATACTATGACACAGATTGGCTGGACGGTCTCGACCATGACAATCCACAAAACAAATTTAACGATATGATGTTCTGGCTGAACTTTGGCTATATCTATTATCTGAATTTTTGAATTAGTCGGTAGACGGTCGTCGATAGACGGTAGACTGTAGATTGTAGTTTGTAGTTTGTAGTTTGTAAAATACTGCCGAAATTATTATTTAAAAACCCCTTTTTGATAACCTATTCCAAAGCCTGTTTCAGGTCATTTACTAGGTCCTCACCGTCTTCGATCCCTACGCTTAACCTTATCAGAGAATCCACAATTCCCGTTCTAAGTCTTTCTTCCTTTGGAATTGAAGCATGAGTCATGGTGGCGGGATGTCCTGCGAGAGATTCTACTCCTCCAAGAGATTCGGCCAGGGTGAAAATCTTCAGCTTTTCCACAAGCTTTACGGCGCTTTCCAGAGTTCCTTCAGCAGTTGTGAAGGAGATCATGCCGCCAAAGCCATTCATTTGATTTTGGGCAATATCGTGGTTTGGGTGATCCTCGAATCCTGGCCAATAAACCTTTCCTACTTTGGGATGACCTTTAAGGAACCGGGCAATTACTTCCCCGTTCTCACAATGCCGTTGCATGCGAAGGTGCAGGGTCTTTATTCCCCGTAACACGAGAAAACTATCCTGAGGACCACAAACAGCACCACTGGATTTTTGTATGAAGTAAAGCTTTTCAGCCAACTCCTTATCTTTTACCACCAGTCCGCCCAACACCACATCACTATGCCCGCCAAGGTACTTAGTTGCACTGTGCATCACAATATCGGCTCCCAGTTCTAAAGGCTGTTGTAAATATGGAGTGGCAAAAGTGTTATCCACAGCCAGTAATAAATTGTGCTTTTTAGCTATGCGGGACATAGCTGCAAGATCTATGATATTCATCATTGGATTGGTGGGAGTCTCAACCCAGATCAACTTTGTATTTTCATTGATATACTGCTCAACATCACCGGCGTTCTGCATATTCACAAGATGAAATTTGATCCCGAAGTTCTCAAAGATCTTTGTAAACAACCTATAGGAACCGCCATAAAGGTCCCCGGTAGAAATTATTTCATCACCGGATTTGAACAATTTAAGCACTGCATCTATAGCTGCCAGTCCCGATCCAAAGGCCAACCCGTATTTTCCATTCTCCAGACTCGCAAGAGATCTTTCAAGCGCTGCCCGGGTGGGATTTGCACTTCGGGAATACTCAAAACCTTTGTGGCCTCCGGGAGTGGATTGTTTATATGTGCTGGTTTGATAAATGGGCGGCATCACAGATCCATAAGCAGGATCTGTATTCTCCTGACCTCCATGGATGGTCCTCGTATTGAACTTCATACTTTAGTCTTTCTTTAAGATACAAAAGTAGTATTCGCTTTGTGCTTTCTCAAAATAGCCCGTACCTTTCAGATCAGTTTAACACTCGCCATTTATGTCCTTCAAGATTTCTCGTTTGTTGCTCCTCCTTATCATTTTTTCAGGATGCAAGAAAGACAAAGAAGAAGAAAAAATTTCCGCAGCATTAAGATTTGAAAAGGAAAGCCTCATTAAAAAAGCAGGCGAAAATTGCGATACAGCAGATTATGACTGTACAATAATTGCTCTCGACGTGGTGAGAGCTGCGGGAACTAAGGGCGTGGCGAACCAAATCAACCGGACCCTGGATGAGCATATCATCAAACTTATTTCCAGCGAGGAAGATCCACAGATAAATACACTTGATTCCCTGGCAGAAAAGTTCCTGACCGATTACCGCGAAGCTGCCGAAAATTTTTCTGAAGAACCACCATGGGAAGCTTATGTCAATGAACAGGTCTCTTTTAGATCTGATAGCCTGATTTCAGTCAAGATCATTACAGAGATCTTCAGCGGAGGAGCGCATGGTTATAAAACCCTCACCTTCCTCAACTTCAATCCCCAATCTGGAGAAATTCTCTCCAAAAATGACATTTTTGAAGAGGATTTTACAGTCTTTGCCGAACAGAAATTCAGGCAGCAAGAGGAAATTCCGGAAGGGGATAATATTAATAGTACGGGCTTCTGGTTTGAAAACGAAACCTTCAGCCTGCCCGAAAACATTGGTTTTTCCGAAGGGAATGTTGTGCTTGTCTACAACTCCTATGAGATTGCCCCCTATGCGGCCG
This sequence comes from Salinimicrobium aquimaris, assembly GCF_035607535.1. Classification (NCBI taxonomy): domain Bacteria; kingdom Pseudomonadati; phylum Bacteroidota; class Flavobacteriia; order Flavobacteriales; family Flavobacteriaceae; genus Salinimicrobium; species Salinimicrobium aquimaris. Next base: position 64,258 of record NZ_JAYDZX010000002.1, on the reverse strand, counting down.
GTGATATTGTTTTGGAAATTCCGCTGGAAGAAGTGCGGTCATTCATAAGGATTGAATAATTTTACCGCATGAAAAAGATCTATTATTTATCAACTTGTGATACCTGTAAAAGGATCCTGAAGGAACTCGATCCTCCTGCCTCTTTCGAACTACAGAACATCAAGGAAGAACCTCTCACTATTGATCAACTGCAGGAACTTAAGCACAGAGCCGGTACATATGGAGCTCTTTTTAACAAGAGGGCAAGGTTGTATAAGGAACGTGATCTAAAGAACAAACAGCTTTCAGAAGAAGATTACAAAACTCTCCTTCTAGAACATTACACCTTTCTAAAGCGGCCGGTAATCGTCAATGGTCAACAGATCTTTATTGGCAATTCTAAAAAAGAGGTCGCCGCAGCAAAAGCTTCACTAGGTGAATAAGCGGCTGCTGGCAATTCTCGCAGCCATTGGCGCAGGTACTATCTATGGAATCAACCACACGGTGGCAAAAGGATTGATGCCGACATACATCGAACCCTTTGGGTTTATTTTATTAAGAGTTACAGGTGCCGCAATTCTCTTCTGGTTGATCAGCTTTTTAGGACCAAAAGAAAAAATCGCGACCAGTGACTGGCCGCGTTTGTTTGGTTGTACCATCCTGGGAATGTGTATCAACATGCTTTTTTTCTTCAAAGGTCTTAGTCTTACCACTCCCATCAACAGCTCGGTGATCACCACAATAACACCCATTATAGTTCTAGTCCTTGCCGCGATACTCATAAAGGAACGGGTAACCTTCCTCAAAACTCTGGGAATTATCACCGGTTTGGCCGGAGCACTGGGACTGATTATTTTTAGCAGCAGCCATGTCATGAATGCGCCAAACATTCCGCTTGGAAATCTGTTGGTTCTGGTAAACGCAACTTCTTACGGTCTTTACCTCATCCTGGTCAAGCCGCTTACCTCAAAATATCATCCATTTACTTTAATGAAATGGCTTTTTGGAATGGCTGTGATCGTGAACTTTCCTTTTACCATAGGGGAATTTACTGAGGTCGAATGGAAAAGTCTTCCTACAGAAGCGATCCTGGGAATGAGCTTTGTTGTCTTCGGCACCACATTCTTAACTTATCTTCTGAATGTTTATGCCTTAAAACAGCTGAGTGCCTCTACTATTAGTGCCTTTGTTTACCTGCAGCCACTAATCGCCATTGCCTATGCAGTTTCTACCGGTGCAGATCATCTAAACCTGCTAAAGATCACCGCCGCCCTGCTTGTGTTTGCAGGAGTCTATATGGTCACGAGAAAACCGAAGCCTACAACTTAGCCGGGTCGATATCCTTAGGTTTTTTCCCGTACCTCCTCGTATCCTCTTTGGTGAGCATTTTAAAATTCTCGGTGTGTTCAAGATGATCCAGCTTTGCAAAAAGCTCAGGCGGTAGACCTCGTAGTTTGCGCTCCTTAAGATCGATCCAGGCACCCATCATTTCACAGCTCGCAAAATTGCGGCCCTTGTAGTCGTAGAAGTCATGGATGAATTCGAAGTACATGCCATCTTCACTCAGCCCTTTTAGCTTCAAGGTAACCGTTACAGGTTTACCTGCAAATACTTCCCTAAAATAAGTGATATGTTCATAGAAAACTACGGGTCCCAGGTTGTGCTCGGCCATTTCTTTATGACCAAACCCGCTCTCCATTAAAAAACCCATTCGGGTATGACTCATAAAGTTGATGTAGGCGGTGTTGGCTAAATGACGGTTTGCGTCGATATCACTCCATCTTATCTCGAAATTTTTCTTGTACATTTTTCTAATTTTGAGATAAAATTACAAATTTATATTATGCACGCATAATGAATTTTCTTTCATTTACATCTTCAAACCCTGCAAATGCCTTTAGTAGAAACCACATATGTACCTCCGCTAATCTTTCGCAATTACCATTTGTCCACAGTATATTCGGCACTTATTCGAAAGGTGCCTTTAGAGCAGGATAGGGAGCGAATTGATCTAAATGACGGGGATTTTCTCGATCTGGATTGGAGTTTTTCAGAAGAAAGATCTGACAAGGTCCTGGTGGTGATTCATGGTCTGGAAGGAAGTGCGAAGCGTCCATATGTTACAGGGCTGGCAAAATATTTCAACTCGAATGGCTGGGATGTCGCCGCAATGAATCTGCGCGGATGTAGTGGGGAACTCAACCGGCACTTTAGATCCTACCATGCCGGCGCCACCGGTGACCTGCAGGAGGTGGTAGAGCATATCCTTCAAAAAGGGAAATATAAGACCATGGCTTTTAACGGCTTCAGCCTCGGCGGCAATCTAATGCTTAAGTATTTGGGCGAAAAAAGAGAAATTTCGCAGCAGATAAAGGCGGCAGTGATGGTTTCTGTGCCCTGTGATCTCCACGGAAGTCTAAAGCAACTTCAAAAGAAAGAAAACTATTTATACGCAAAACGCTTTCTCTCTAAGCTAAGAGATCACCTTATGATGCGGGCAGAGAATTTTCCGGATAAACTGAGCAAAGAAGAAATTGAAGCTTGCGATAGTTTACTAGATATAGATAACTTATACACCAGCAGAGCCCATGATTTTGAGGATGCCCTCGATTACTACAACCGGAACAGCTCCCGCCAATTCCTGAAAAATATCAAAATTCCCACTCTTATCATCAACGCGAAGAATGACGGCTTTCTTTCCCCCGACTGTTATCCTGTGGAAATAGCCAGAAAGAGTGAGCACCTCTTTCTGGAAACCCCCGCTTATGGCGGTCATGTCGGGTTCCTTCAAAATAAAAAGGTGACCTACAATGAAGAAAGAGCTCTGGAGTTTTTAAACTCCCGCACCTGATCTTTACAGAAATGTTAAACCCCTTATGAGCAGTACCAAAAAGTAATAACTTTAGATATTACTATGGTCCCGACTCCAGATAAAGAATACATTTCGAAATTAAGATCTGCCGGCTTTTTCACCAAAGGCGTGGTTTATATTTTAGTCGGGGTCCTTACATTCATGGCTGCCTTTGGTCTTGGCGGAGATGTCACCAGCACGGGAGGAGTAGTAAGTTTTCTTCTTGATCTGCCCTTAGGAAAACTTCTGGTGGCATTGGTCGCTTTGGGTCTTTTTGCCTACACCCTTTGGCGACTGGTACAGGTGTGGTTAAGACCGAAAAAGAATGGAGGCAGAAAACCAAATAACTGGAAAGGAGTACTCAAGAGGATGAGGTATTTCTATTCTGCAGTTTTTTATGCCGTTATAGCTTATTCTTTTGCAGAGCCTTTGCTCGATCTCCTGGCCGGTAATAGCACACCGGAAAATCCCGGGGAAGGAAGTGAGCAGGAAAAAGCAGCCCTGGGGGAGCTCCTGTCCCAGGATTACGGTACTGCTTTGATCTGGATCCTTGCAATTATTGTAGCAGCCCAGGCGATCATGCAATTTCGACTTGCCTATTCAGCTAAATTCATGAAAAAGATCGATAAATATCCCGATCTAAGACATGAATACGAATTCATAAGGAAATCTGGACGCTTTGGTTACATTGCAAGGGGAGTGGTTTTTGGAATTATTTCATTCTTCCTGATCAAGGTGATCTTACTTCACAATGCAGAAGTCTACAAAGGCACCGAAGGAGCCCTTCAATATCTGCTAAGCTTCTCTTACGGTTCCCTTTTACTTGGCGCCACGGCAACAGGGCTCATTGGTTATGGGATCTTTAATATGATGGTGGCACGGCATGCCCAGCTCACCACTTTACAGTAAGCTAAAAAACCTACTGCACCTTTGCACTGCTTGAGAAATCTGTATCTTTGTGCTTTACTAAAATCACCCTATGATTCAGTCCATGACAGGCTTTGGAAAAAGCGTTGTACAGCTTCCATCCAAAAAGATCACCGTAGAGATCAAATCCCTTAACAGCAAAAATTTAGATCTTAATGCCCGTATCCCGTCTCAATACCGGGAAAAGGAATTACAACTTCGCAATAAGATCTCCCGGGGCCTTACCCGCGGAAAAGTGGATTTCTCGGTGTATGTTGAGGTGACCGGGGAAGAAACAACCTCTGCAGTAAATACAGCTGCGGTAAAGAAAAACATGGCTCAGCTTCGCGAGATCTATCCGGCAAGTGATGTGGACCTGCTTCAAATGGCGGTGCGCATGCCCGATGCCTTTAAAACTGAAAGGGAGGAGATCAATGAAGACGAATTCCAATCTATTGAAGCAGCCGTAGAGGAAGCTTTGAGGGAGATCAATGATTTTCGCTCGGCCGAAGGAAAAGCGCTGGAAGAAGAGCTCGAGCAAAGAGCCGGAAACATACAGGATCTGTTAAAGAAAGTGATTGAAATGGATCCGGAAAGAATTGCGGGAGTTCGGGAACGCCTTCACAAAGGAGTAGCCGAATTAAAAGAAAATGTGGACGAGAACCGCTTTGAGCAGGAACTTATTTTCTATATCGAAAAATTTGACATTACTGAAGAAAAGGTGAGACTGGAAAACCATATGGATTATTTCCTGAAGACCCTTAAGTCTTCCGACTCCAACGGAAAAAAACTCGCTTTCATTTCCCAGGAAATGGGACGGGAGATCAATACCATTGGCAGCAAATCCAATTTTGCACCTATGCAACAACTCGTCGTGCAAATGAAGGATGAGCTCGAAAAGATCAAGGAACAACTTCTAAACGTACTGTAATGGCCGACGGAAAACTAATTGTCTTTTCGGCACCATCGGGATCGGGAAAAACAACAATTGTAAAATACCTGCTTGCACAGGAGGAATTAAATCTTGAATTCTCAATTTCGGCCACTTCCCGGGAGCCAAGAGGTACCGAAGTACACGGTAAGGATTATTATTTCCTGAGCTTAAGAGAGTTTAAAGACAAGATAAAAAACGATGAGTTCCTCGAGTGGGAAGAAGTTTACCGGGACAATTTCTACGGAACTTTAAAAGCAGAAGTAGAGCGAATCTGGTCCCATGGAAAAAATGTCATTTTTGACATCGATGTGGTAGGCGGTCTAGATATCAAAAATATTTATCCGGAAAAAACTCTGGCCGTATTTGTAAAGCCCCCGAGTATCGAGGAATTGAAGATCCGTTTAAAGAAGCGGGAAACAGAATCTATGGATAAGATCAATATGAGAGTAGCCAAGGCCTCTATTGAACTGGCTACGGCACCACAATTCGACCATATTATCATCAACAATGACCTCAATACTGCCCTGGAAGAAGCCTACACCCTGGTTTCAGATTTTGTGGGAGCAACTAAAGTCTCAAAAAAGTGAAAAAAAGAGTAGGTCTTTTTTTTGGCACTTTTAACCCTGTACATATAGGGCATCTTATCCTTGCAAACCATTTACTTCAGTATTCTAATCTTACAGAGGTTTGGATGGTGGTGACACCTCATAATCCTTTTAAGAAAAAGAGCAGTCTGCTGAATGATCATCACAGGTTTGAAATGGTGTGGCAATTATGCGAAGAATATCCTCATATCAAGCCCAGCGATATTGAGTTCAACCTTCCGCAGCCCAATTACACTGTAAAAACTCTGGCCAGGCTGGAAGAGAAATATCCCGGTTACGAATTTGTTCTCATCATGGGAGAAGACAATCTCAAGAGCTTTCCAAAATGGAAAAATTACGAGGTCATCCTGGAGAGGCATGACGTGCTTGTTTATCCCCGGTACTCGGAAGGCGAAAACCATCCCGACTTGCTCGATCACCCCCGCATCACTCTTACCGATGCTCCCAGGGTGGAGATCTCTTCTACCTTCATTAGAAAAGCAATAAAAGAAGGAAAGGATGTGCGGCCGCTGCTACCTCCAAGGGTGTGGAAATACATTGAGGACATGAACTTTTACAGATAAAAAAATTGCCCCCGGGGGTTTGGAATCCGAGGGCAATTCTTCACTAACTAACCAACCAAAAAAGATTAAACTCTTCTATAAATAATCTTTCTACTTCTATAACGTTGATTTGTTCCCAATCGTACATAGATTTTGACCTTCGATATGTTAAAGTTTTAGTGATTGTGAAAAGCTTTTAAAGTTTTCTTTGCTACAGCAGTTCTGCGCAACCCCTTTATTTTCCTTATTTTTGGAGGCAGAATCATAAAATATATGGAGAGATCGCCGAAATTCGCCGTTATTGGTGGAGGAAGCTGGGCTACAGCTAATGTCAAGATGCTTTGTGAAAACCTGGACGAAGTGACCTGGTATATGCGCAGTGTATATGCAATAGAACACATTAAAAAGCAGGAACACAATCCCAATTACCTTAGTTCGGTCGAATTTGATATCACCCAATTGCATCTCACCAACGACATCAATGAGGCAGTAAGACGTGCAGATTATCTCATTTTTGCCATCCCATCGGCCTTTTTAAAACGGGAACTGGATAACCTAACCGAATCTCTTGAAGGCAAAGTCATTTTTTCAGCAATAAAAGGTATTGTGCCCGAGACAAGTTTGATCGTCGGAGAGCATTTCCACAAAACATACAATATTCCTTACGAGAACATTGGAGTGATCACCGGGCCCTGCCACGCAGAAGAGGTTGCACTAGAACGGCTTTCCTATCTTACAATAGCTTGTTCTGACGAGGAAAAAGCCAAATTCATGGCACAATACCTTAGCAGTGACTACATCAACTGCAAAACCAGCGACGACATCGTGGGAACAGAATATGCTGCAATGCTCAAGAATATTTACGCAATTGCCGCAGGGATCGCCCATGGATTGGGGTACGGTGATAATTTCCAGAGTGTGCTAATGAGTAACGCCATAAGAGAGATGAAGAAATTCATCAAAAAGGTGCACAAGATGAAACGGAACATCAACGATTCTGCTTACCTGGGAGACCTTCTGGTGACAGGATACTCGATCTTTAGCCGTAACAGGATGTTCGGAAACATGATTGGGAAGGGATATACGGTAAAAAGTGCTCAAATGGAAATGAGCATGGTAGCCGAAGGTTATTATGCCACCGACAGTGCCTGGAAGATCGTGCAGGAAACAGGTGCTAAAACTCCTATCATCAACGCCGTCTACAACATACTTTACCAGGGAAAAGAACCTAAAAAGGTTTTTAAGAAGCTGGCGGAGAAATTGGATTAGTAAGACAAGAAGACCTACAAGGTCAAAAAAAGACTCTGTAGGTTTTTCAGAGATATATGGGATTAGCTCCTCTCCTTCGGAGAGGCGGGGGTGAGGCTTTACTTCAGCAGCACTCCTCTTTTCTGCATCACCGGTAGCTCCTGAAGCGCCTTTTCGTTGATGCTGTTCTTTCTGAAAACAAATTTTTTATGGAACATCTTTCCTTCAGCAAAAAAGGAGACAGAAAATTCATTGTTAAGCTGAAGGACATCATCCTGTAGAAACTCCACCTTTGCATAAGACTGGGGTGGCAATTCAGCAATAGAATGTCTCATGGTAGATGTTTCCCTTTTGCCGTCATAACCTTTGCTCACGATGAGAACTCCTTCCAAAGTTTCGTTCCTGTCGTTAATGAGATAAGCATTCCAGTCCAGGGTTTGATACTCCGCGTGCTTTTCCCGCACGGCAGCCACAAAAACATCCTTTACCTCAGGAATATCAATGTCTTTTTTCACAACTAACCGATCTTGCTCTTCACCTTGCGCCATAGCCACCAGATGATTCCCAAAGCAACTAATAATAAAACAGCGCCAATAGCAAATTCAATGATTTCCACTACAATTAGCACCACGATGACCGCAACGATGATTAAGCCAATAATCCCTACTCCTAAAGTTTTCATATAGATGATTTAAACTGTTCCAGGAACCTCATGTCATTCTCATAGAACATGCGAATATCACCAATTTGGTAAAGCAGCATGGCAATTCTTTCTATCCCCATACCAAAGGCAAACCCGGAATACTCTGCAGGATCTATGTTACAGTTTCGAAGTACATTTGGATCTACCATCCCACAGCCCATGATCTCCAGCCAACCGGTACCTTTGGTGATGCGGTAATCGGTTTCAGTTTCAAGGCCCCAGTAGATATCAACTTCTGCACTCGGTTCTGTAAAAGGAAAATAAGACGGTCTCAGCCTTATCTTTGATTTTCCGAACAACTGCTTAGTAAAGTACAACAAAGTTTGCTTCAAATCTGCAAACGAAACGTTTTTATCTACATACAAACCTTCTACCTGATGAAAGATACAGTGGGAACGTGCCGAAATAGCCTCATTCCTAAAAACCCTTCCGGGAGAAATTGTTCTGATTGGCGGCTTGTTATCTTCCATATACCGCACCTGTACAGAGGAGGTGTGGGTACGCAACAGCACATCTGGATTCGTCTGAATAAAGAAAGTATCCTGCATATCCCTTGCCGGGTGATACTCCGGAAGGTTCAATGCTGTAAAGTTGTGCCAGTCATCTTCCATTTCGGGACCTTCAGAAACATTGAAGCCAATGTTTGCAAAGATCTCGATGATCTGGTTCTTTACAATGGAAATAGGATGACGTGCACCAATCTCTACCGGTTCCCCGGGACGCGTAAGATCACCGTAGATGCCCTTCTCCTCTTCCTTGCTATCAAGCTCCTCCTTAAGTTGCTGCACCTTATTGTTTGCAGCATTTTTAAGCTCATTCACAGCCTGCCCAAAGGCTTTTTTCTCCTCATTAGGCACCGCTTTGAATTCAGCAAAATACTGGTTCAAAATACCTTTTTTGCCAAGGTATTTTATTCGGAAATTTTCAACTTCTTCTTTCGTTTTGGCTTGAAAAGCCTCAATTTCAGAGATATGCTCCTTTATAGTTTCTGTCATGGTCCCTTTTCTTTAGGAAGCGCAAATTTAGCAAAATAATGCGGCACTAGCTACAGGGAATGTGTTGTAAAGCTGTAGTGCCAAAAATGCTATTTTATATAATCTTTTTCCAGGAAGTATTGCACAATAGCCTCCTTCATAAGCACCTGCTGTTCCCCGGCTTTTAACTGCGGAAGGTTCTCGACAACTTTATAATGCGGCCAGCCTTCATCATCAAAATATTCGAATTCGTAATATCCATAGGGCTCCAGCAGACGGCATATTGCTATGTGCATAAGATCAAGCTTGTGATCTTTCTTGAATTTCCTGTGAATTTGCCCCAACTCCTGAAGGCCGATAAGGTATATAATAGCATCGAGCTCCAGCTTTTCTCCATCGGCAAATTGCTGTGACAGCTTGAGCTCTACCTCGGCCCAACGTAATTTTAATTGTTCATCTCTAGACATTTTGCAAAGATAATTACTAAGAACCGGAAATTACTATCTTTGAGAACATGAATATCCTCGATCTGCTCCTCACGATCTTTATACTTACAGGTCTCGTAAGAGGACTATTTAAGGGCTTTTTCGTGGAACTGGCAGGTCTACTCTCCCTCCTGGGAGGAATTTACGCCGCCATACATTTCTCCGGCGCTACTTATGTTTTTCTAAATAGTTTTCTGGACTGGAGCGATAAACTGCTCTCAATAGTATCCTTTGCCCTTACATTTTTTATTGTTGCCCTGCTCATTTCTCTTGCAGGAAGTTTTCTCACCAAAATGGTGCACATGGTTGCCCTGGGAATTATAAACAGGTTAGCTGGCGGTGCTTTAGGGGTGCTAAAAATGTCATTTTTGGCAAGTATATTTATTATGTTTATCGAGCGCTTCGATGTATTTACGGCCGAAGAATCTACAAAAGAAGAGTCTATTCTCTATACACCCGTAAGAGCAATAGCCCCGGCTATTTTGCCTACTATAATTGAAGAAATAAAAGAAGGGGACCTTTTCGAGACTTCTCCGGAAGCTGAAGAGACTTCTGAAGAGCTTCGGTAATTTCACCTTTTTGAAGGTTATATTTAAAGAAAAGATCCGGCAGAAATAGTTAATTCCATACCGGATCTTTTATCTGAAGTTCAGTTGTTAAGCCGAAAAAAATTCCTTTTTATATAAGGCTGACCTTTCCGGTCGATATGGAATAAACTCCACCCACGATCTTGATCTCGCCCTTTTCTTCCATCTCCTTTAAGATCGGACTTTTTTCTCTGATCCTTTCCATCGTGAGCTTAACATTGTTCTCAACAACATCGGCTACAAAAGAGTCATTTTTGGAACTTCTTTCTCCATCAGTTTCTGTCGCCTTTACAGCAGGTTTTATATTTCCGAGTAAATGGGTAATATTACCAAGTTCTACATCGTCACAAGCTGCTTTAACTGCTCCACAAGCTTCATGGCCAAGTACAAAAACGAGTTTGCTTCCTGCTACTTTACACGAGTATTCCATACTTCCAAGAATATCGGTATTTTCAAAATTCCCTGCTACGCGGGCCACAAAAATATCGCCCACGCCCTGGTCAAAGACGATCTCAACTGGCACTCTCGAGTCGATACAACTTAGTACAACTGCCTGTGGCCACTGTCCTCCGCTGGTTTGATCGATCTGGCTTGAGTAATCCCTTTGGTGCATATTTTTTCCCGTAAATCTCTCATTACCGGCCATTAGATCATTTAAAACTTTATCTGGAGTTAAATTATCTTGTTTCTCTTTGTTTATAATTTCTTTGATCATCATATATATTTTATGTTCTACAATTTTTTTATTTAAATCTTTTCTTAGGCTGTCTTAGGCCTTTGGAAGAATTGCTGATAGCTCTCAGGGTTTTCAACCGTTCCTCTTTGAGAAATGATCTTAATATTGATATTCCTTTCCGCAGCCTTGATTTTAAAATCATCGAGGATTTCCACAATATCATAATCCAGATAATGCGTTTTGCTCACATCCATGATAAGATATGAATTTTCTTCAAGCCTGTTCAGTTCTTTTATAATAGCTCCTTTGTTTATAAAGGTCACTTCTTCAGCCAGGGTCATCTTAACAGTTTTACCTCCGTTTTGAACATCTTCTTTGTGTAGAAAGTGAGAGTTCTGGTAGCTCTTAATAAGAATAACACAAATTCCAACCAAAGTACCCAATGCAATCCCAACAAGAAGATCACCTAAGACAATACCCAATACTGTTACTATAAAGGGCACAGATTGTTTCCAGCCCGCCTTGTACATTTGCACAAAAAGTTGTGGTTTTGCAAGTTTATAACCTACCAGGAATAACACAGCTGCCAGTACAGACAATGGGATATAGTTTAGTACTGTCGGAATGATAATTACTGAAATCAACAGCAAAAATCCATGAATGATCGCTGATAATTTGGTTTGTCCACCAGACTGTATATTTGCTGAACTCCTAACGATTACCTGGGTAATAGGAAGACCACCGATTAATCCTGAAACCAGATTTCCGGTTCCCTGCGCAAACAGCTCTCTATTCGTTGGCGTGGTTCTTTTATGAGGATCCAGTTTATCTGTCGCTTCCACACATAAAAGTGTTTCCAGACTTGCAACTAATGCAATTGTAAAGGCAGTGATCCAGATTTCAGAACTTCCAATTCTTCTAAAAGAAGGAAAAGTAAATTGACCAATGAAGGAGTCAAAACTGTCAGGAACCGGTACACTTACCAGGAATTTCTGATTTATGGCAAATTCTGTATCCCGGGTTACGAGATAGAAGATAATCCCTACAACTACAGCCACAAGAGGTCCCTGAACCAATCTAAAAACTTTGCTCTTTTTGGTGAGCACTTTATCCCAGAGAATAAGAATTCCCAATCCAATAAATGCAATAAGAGTAGCTCCAGGACTTATCCCTCTAAACAGGTATCCCATTTCATCTATAGAGTACAAATCTCCAATATTACCATCATACCCAAAGAAATGAGGGATTTGTTTGATAATAATGATAATCCCAATTCCCGTCAACATCCCCTTAATTACAGAGGACGGGAAGTAATATCCAATAATACCGGCCTTTAGAACCCCAAATAAGATCTGGATGGCTCCGGCCAATACTACAGCCAAAAGAAAATCCTGATAACTTCCCAGGCTCGCTATAGCGGCAAGGACGATTGCCGCCAATCCGGCAGCGGGACCACTTACTCCCACGTTTGAACCACTGATGGCTCCTACTACTATTCCTCCTACTATTCCGGCAATTAAACCTGAAAATAAAGGAGCTCCACTGGCCAGCGCAATACCGAGACATAATGGTAATGCAACAAAAAATACAACAATACTGGCCGGCAAATCACTTTTTAGGTGCTTGAACATAAATATTAATACGTTTGATGACAGGGATTTCTGTTGATCCTGCCATAGATTACTTAAAAATTAATGGAAAAGTTGATCCGGAAATGAGGAATAATATCAATAACCCTCAAAGCCACAATGAAGCAGCCACAAGAAAGCGGATCAAAAAACGGAAATATTTATGCTGTTTTGGGAGGGGGAGAAGTCACCTCGAGGTATACTTTATGGTAATCTTCCTTATAAGAATATCTTTCTTTTTGATGCGTTCGCAGGTATTCTATACTTGCGTGGTTGGAATAGATCTCTTCCACCAGGGATTCAAAAGAAACGGTATTCTTTGAAGAGTTCTCTTCCTCGTTTGCCGTAAAAGCAAAGGATACATCCACAGAATCATCTATAAGTGAGATAATAGTGGGTCCTGCAACAAAGCTGAGGAAGATAAAAGATAATATGTAGGCGACCTTTTTCAAAGGTGACAAAAATAACATTTTTAACGGTTAGGGCAAATTTTCACGCCCCCAAAGAATCACCAAAGTCCTTAAAGGGCGCGGGATTCCAATTCTTTTTTACTATTAGAGATAGTTAAAATTGATAGCGGGAGTGAGGGATATATAAGTGTGGATCTAATAAATTACAATCGCCTTACCTCATTTTCTTCCATCCATCCACGACTTCCGTTGGGAAGTTCGATCTCAACCCACCCCTGAAAATCTTCAGTGATTTTGACCTTTGCGCCTTCGTGAAGGGTAAAGGCTTCTTCAGAAACGGGGGAAGGTTCTGTTTTCACCTCCACCTCTTCAGAAAAAACAATTGCGTAAGTACTATCCTGCTGCAGGTCTTGTTTGGTGAATCCTATTACAGCAGAAGCAATAGCAAGTACAAGGAAGAACATTCCGCTTATAAAGAGTAACCTTTTCACAAGGGTTCTATTGCTAAAATAGTAGACAAGAATAAAGACAACGAACACCAGCATACAGAAAACTGCGACCCAGCCCCAGCCCGACGCAGAAAATGCCGTAGTTGAGCTCTCAAAAATGCCATAAAATCCCTTGCTTTCCTCCTGTCCCAGGGCGTCAATGGTCATGTTGCGGGCAAAGCTTAAATTATTGATCACGTCTTCGTCACCCGGTGCCAGTTGCAGAGCCTTTTCATAGTGATATATACTTGGAGCAATATCATTGAGCTTATAGTAAGCATTTCCAAGGTTATAATGTACCTCAGCCGAGGTTTTCCCATTGGCCAGGATCTGCTCATAATTTTCTATGGCTTCTTCATAATTACCGGCGCCGTAGGCTTTGTTTGCAGCTTCAAAAAGTTGAGAATTTTGTGCCATTCCCGTAAAGCTGAAGAGAACAGCGAATAAAAAGATCAGCTTTTTCATACCTGTTTATCAATTTCAGAGATTACACGTACTGCCTTATCATAATCCTGCTGCATCGCCACATTTGAAGCAGGGGTGTAGCGGGCAAATTCGCAACTCTTAAGTAGTTCTATAAAATCGGTTACAGTAGTTGCATTTACTCCGCGACTTTCAAGCAGCTCCTTGATCCTCTCCTTACTCATTTCGCTGGTTTGAATATGCAGCTTGGCCTTAAGATAATTATGAAGAGCCCTCTCCAGAGAGTCATAAAATTTCACCTGATCTCCCAGGTTCTTTTTGGCTTCTGAAAGATATTTTCGGGCAAGTTTATCTGCTTTCCTAATCCTGTTCCCTCGCACATCGCTTGCTATGGCCTTTCTTCTATTGCCAAATATTATGGCCAACGGAATGAACAGCAACGGACTCAGAAACAGGCTCCAGAACAAAGTGGAGCCAATAAACGATTTCTCCCCAACCGATTTTAGAGAGGTGTTAAGCTTTATATACCTGAATTGATTTGCAGCCGAAGGCACCTGTTGTGCAATAGCTCCTGTACTTCCCGATGTTGTTTGGCTGCCGGCGGGCGGCGCATCGACATCAAGAATGATCTCATTTGAAGTGAGGGTTTTATAAGACCGGGTATTCAGATCAAAATAACTGAAGCTTACCGGTGGTATAGCTAAATTACCCTGCGCCTGTGGCACCAGGGTGTATTGATTGGAAATTTTTCCCTGCATTCCGTTAAGGGTGGTGGCCACATTTTCAACATACTCCGGCTCGTATTTTTCCATTGAAGAAGGAACAGTTAATGGCGGCAGGTCGAATAATTTCAAATTCCCCTGACCACTCACTTCCACTGTAGCCTGCAGGGATTCTGTAGCCCTTAGTTCAGTCTTGTTAGTGGTGACTTTTAAACTCAGGTTCTTACCCACAGCCCCGGTGAAATCTGCAGGGCGGCCTTCCTGGGGTAAAGGTTTAACCTCGATGACTCTATTACCAGCAGCAACTACTTTGTCCACAGTTTCGTAAAATCTGTTGCCAAAAATGTCCCTTCGGTTGCCGGGCACTTCTACAGAAATATTCAGCGTAAGGGGCTCGATATTCAGCTTTCCGGTCTTCTGTGGATAAAGCACTGTTTTCCGAAGCACAACAAAACGATAGGGTTCGCCCTTGTAGGTGCCATTCTCCACTTCAAGCCTTCTTATATCAATATTCTGACTCCAGAAGTCGCTGAACTTTGGATTATCGAGCTGTCGCCAGTCACTTACGTTTATACGCGGACTCACATAAAGTTTATAAACTACTGTAATGGCCTCGTTGAGATAAGGATTGGTATTTGATATTTCGGCCACCAGATGAATATTTTCAGAAGCTATATATTCTGAATTTTCCCCGTCTGTAGGTTGATCCACGGCAGCAGTAACTTCCACCTGCACCGGGCTGGTCTTGTAGATATCGCCATCGATAGTGATCTCTGCCTGGCCAATAGTGAATTTTCCACGACCCTTTGGTGCAAGAAAATAGCTGTATGTTTTGGAGTAGCTTCTTTTCCCATTGATCCAACTATTGCTTACAGCCTGATTGGGACCGCCAACTACAGTAAAATCGGAAAATTCCGGCGGATTAAAGTTATCGCCGTCCTCATTCATCACGAAATCCACCCTAAGGCGTTCGTTGACCCCGAGTTTATTTTTACTCACTTTGGCCTCAAACTGCACCTGACTAGTAGCAAGGCCTGAGAACAATAACATTACTAAAAGTAACAGTTTCTGCTTCATTTTAATTACCAGTCTTTTTCTGTTTGCACAGGAACACCTTTGGCTTTCTTAGCGTTTATCTTTTCCTGAATTTTCTTTTCTTCATTCCCCATGGCTTCCAGCAGGTTCTTTACCTGTTGAGGAGAAAGCTGTCCGGACCTTTGTTGCGGCTGTTTTGGCTCTTTTCCTTCTTTTGGCTGCTTTTGTTTCTTCTGTTCTTTATCATCGGGCTGGCCGGCATTATCTTTCTTTTGATCGCCTTCTTTGTTTTCATCTTCTTTCTTATCGCCGCCCTCCTGCTCATCGGGCTTTCCGTCTTCACTTTGTTCTTTCTCTCCTCCCCCGTCCTGTTGATCCTGTTGGTCCTGCTGCTTTTGCTGGTCCTGCTGGTCCTTTTCCTTGCTATCTCCGCCGCCGCCCTGCTTTTGTTCCTCTTCCAGCATCTTTTTTGCCAGAGCCAGATTATAGCGGGTTTCATCATCCTTAGGGTTATTCCGCAAGGACTGTTTATAAGCCTCAACAGCTTCACTATATTTCTTTTGCTTCATGTAAGCGTTCCCCTGGTTGTGGTAGGCGTCATGTTTTAAAGGCTTTTCTTCAGCCGTAGCTGCAGCACCACGGTGTCGCTCCAAAGCCTGGCTGGTAATTTCTTTATTGTAGTATAGATTTCCCAGGTTGTACTTGGCTTCAGCATTTGAAGGATCTTTTGCTATAGCCTTTCGGTAGAAAGCTTCAGCAGTAGCCATGTCATTATCGGCCAGGGCGGCTTCGGCCTCCTGCATATACTTTTTTGCTGCTTTTGTTCCGGCATCCGGCGCTTCCTGCGCTTCAGCAAAAAAAGGAAGAGAAAAAAGGATACCGAAAAATGCCATTTTTGGCAGGTATTGTTTAAATGTCCTTTTCATCATCAGCTTCTTTTTTCATTGAACAAATTTAACCTTTTTAACCAGGCTGTCTGTCTTTCCAGTAAGAGAACATCAAGAAGTAAAAATAGTAATCCCAAGCCTAAGAACCACTGGAACTGGCTCTTGTATTCGGCTATTTGTTGAGATTCGAACTCCTTTTTGTCCATATTCTGAAGGATCTCTGTCACTTCTTCCACGACCTGAGAGGTCACCCTTCCATCCACATATCTCCCGTTGGCTGCACTGGCGATCTCCTTTAAAGTCTCTTCATCGAGACGGGTGATCACTGTTTCCCCCTGATTGTCCTTTTTATAATTCTGAATAACTCCATTCCTCTTAATGGGTATAGGACCACCTTTTGGAGTACCTACACCAATGGTGACAATCCTTATTCCCTGGCGTGCAGCTTCTTCAGCAATCTCTTCAATATTCCCCTCGTGGTCTTCTCCATCACTAATCAGGAACAGGACCCGGTTTGTCTGTTCATCATCATTGAAGTAGGTTTTTGACATTTCAATTGCCTCCTTAATGGCAGTCCCCTGCGAGGAAAGCATGTCTGTATTCATGTTTTGCAGGAACATTTTTGCCGCCGCATAATCTGTAGTGATCGGCAGCTGCGGAAAAGCGCTTCCTGCATAGGCAATTATTCCTACCCTGTCACTTGCCAGGTTATTGATGATCTGGGTGACCAACTGCTTGGATTTTTCGAGCCGGTTTGGCGCAATATCTTCGGCCAGCATACTCTTGGAAACATCTATGGCAAAAACCACATCGACTCCTTCCCTTTTCACAGTTTCCAATTTTGTGCCAAACTGCGGATTAACCAGAGCTATGACAAAACTGGCAATAGCCAAACAGAGCAGAATGATCTTCATCACCTGTTTTCCCGTGGAGCGGTTAGGGCTCAGCTTATCAAGAAGTTCCTTGTCGGCAAATTTTCTCTGAGTTCTTTTTTGCCAAAAGATGACCATGAGATACAACAGTACAATGACAGGTATCCCAATCAACAACCACAAATAAGTTTTATCTTCTAACAAAAACATTTTCTAGTGTTTTAAACAAAGCTTCTAAAAATGGTAAAACGAAGCAGTACTTCAATTAGTAACAGAAAACCTGCCAACAATACTAACGGGCGGAATTTCTCTTCATAATTATAGAACCTGAATTCTTCTATTTCGGTCTTTTCGAGCTCATCTATCTCGGCATAGATCTCCTCCAGGCTTCGGTTATCTGTTGCTCTAAAATACTTGCCACCCGTAACTTCTGATATTTCTTTTAAAAGTGCTTCATCGATCTCCACCGGCACTCTTCCATACTGGAAATTCCCATTTGGCAAAATAGCAATTGGCGATAAGGCCGTGCCATTACTTCCCACTCCAATGGTATAAACTTTTATGCCAAATTCCACTGCCAGCTCACTTGCGATCTTGGGATCAATGAATCCGGCGTTGTTCATTCCGTCTGTTAAAAGTATGATCACTTTACTTTCGGCTTCACTGTCTTTAAGTCGGTTCACGGCTGTAGCCAAGCCCATTCCTATTGCTGTTCCGTTCTCCAGCATACTGTTGTACTCAATATCTTCCAGGGCACTAAGAACTATGCTCTTGTCGCTGGTAATTGGGGTTTGTGTAAAACTTTCGCCCGCATATACTACCAGCCCAATACGATCGGCCGGGCGGTTCTTAACAAAATCGGCCGCCACTGCTTTTGTAGCCTCCAATCTGTTAGGATCCAGATCCCTGGCGAGCATACTGGCCGAAATATCTATAGCCATGGCAATATCAATTCCAAAATTGCTGCTCGTACGCGAGGAGACGTCTACGGTACGCGGCCTTGCCAGTGCTGTAATCACCAGCGCCATTACCAGTAACCTCAACACAAAAAGTACAGGCCGGAATCTTCCAAGCAATCCCGGTTTGGCTTCAAACCCTTTAATGCTCGAGATCCTGAGCTCTGCGGTTTGCCGGTGACGCTTCCATACATACCAGCCCAGGGCGAGCGGCAAAAGCAGCAATAACCAAAAGAACTGCGGATCTTCAAAAACAAATCTCTCGAACATTATTCGGCTTTATTTATAAGTTCAACCGATGTGGTGATGCGCTGGGCGATCTCATCGGCATACCTGTCTTCTTCATTGTAGATCATTACGACCTGCTGGTAACCTTCCCCCATTCCAAAGTTCAGAATAGAATATTCCTTGGAGACAGGTTTGGATTTTTCACTTTTTTGGAAGGTCATGGTTCCAAAAATTTTCAAGCCTTTGGCACCATTGATCGTGCTGAACTCTTCCTGTTTGG
This sequence comes from Salinimicrobium aquimaris, assembly GCF_035607535.1. Taxonomy (NCBI): domain Bacteria; kingdom Pseudomonadati; phylum Bacteroidota; class Flavobacteriia; order Flavobacteriales; family Flavobacteriaceae; genus Salinimicrobium; species Salinimicrobium aquimaris. The sequence goes on along the minus strand of NZ_JAYDZX010000002.1, from coordinate 45,839 downwards.
TAATGATGTTTCTTGCTCCTTTTTGTTCCAGGTAAGCATATACTTCCTCCACCGCCGATTCCAGGTTGAATTCTCCTGCTACAGGGCGGGTATTTATACTCATGAAGAGATCGCTTTCCAGGCTTCCGTAATTAAAGGTTTCCTTGCCTGCAGCAATTCCGGTAGTGTCGGTAACATCCCTAACAAGAACATCGGGTGTGGCAATGGTGACCGGCGGAGTTCCGTATTCACTGGAGATCCATTCACTCTCCAACATCTCCTTTGTAGTACTACCCAAATATGTTTCAGTAAAATATTCAACACCACGGGTGGAGATCACATATGCCGTGCCTGCACTTATGAGCAGGATCACTGCTACTATTCCAAAAATGATCTTTTTGACCTTCTTTTTTCGCTCCAGTCTTTCCCTATATTCCTGATCCCTTAACAGCTCTTCTTCTGTAGGCTGCGGGATGGACGCTTTGGTGTCCTTGATGACATTTTCAACACTGCTGCGATCTTCCCTGGCGGTAAGAACATCTGGTCTCGAATTGGCGAACTTGGCAAGATCTGCACGTTCCAGGATCTCCTTTAATCGGCTAATGGTTGTATTTTCCAACTTAAGTCTTCCTCTGTCCCTTTCAGCTTCGAGATATGCGATCAATTCATTTGTGGTGCTTTCGAGCGCGTGGTCATAGATCTCTCCATCAAGGTATCTTCTTACTGCAGCAGAAAGCTGGGAGTAGTACTCCTTTAGCTCCCTTTGCTCCAAAAGATGAGAATCATCCAATTGTTTTAACTCAAAAAGAGCCCGTTCGTATGGCGGAAGCTGTTTTGCAGCCTCTTTTCTTTTCTTCCTGCTCCTGTACAGCAGGTATACAACAACTGCCAGAAGAATAACGCCCAGCAACCACCACAACCAGTCGGGAAAACTAAAAGCCGGCGGCACCTCAACAGCAGGTTTTATGGGAAACATTTTCTGCTTTGTAGTATCTACCACCACGTCGTTGACCACAACCGGAATGGAATCTGTAAAGAAATCCCTGCTGTTAATGATCACGCGCTGCCTCGGAATTGTATAGTGACCAGAATCGAATTGCGTTAAAGCATATTTTCTGGTAAGACGATACCTGTTGCTTATCTCGCTGGTATCAATAGCGTAGGCTTCGATCATCTCCAGCGGAGAAAAAGTCTGCCCTTCCGGAAAAACCACCAGATCGTCCCTTCCGGCTTCAACTGCCAGTTTATACGTGATCTGTTCGCCTATTTTAATTGTTGTTGTATCTACTGAAGCCGATGCTTCCTGAGCTTCAGACTTGAAAATATTGAACAGCAGAAAAAATATCAGCATACACGAAAGAGAAACTCTGTTTTCTGAGGTCTCAAAAATGCTATTCTGCCGTAAACTTTTCTTCATCATTATTCTTTATCTGGCCTTGAAATAACCCAGTAATTTTTTCACATAACTTTCGTCCACACGGGTACTAAGGCTTCCGGCTCCGCTTCTTCTAAAGCTTTCAGAAAAATAATCCACCCTTTCCCGGTAGTATTTTGAATAATTGCGCCGCACCGCCCTGGACGAAGTATCGACCATGATCCTTCTTCCTGTCTCTTCATCCTGCATGGCTACCATTCCAAGATTGGGAATCTCCTCCTCGCGTTCGTCATAGACTCTAATCCCGGTCACATCGTGTCGGCCGCTGGTGATCTTCAGGGTTCGCTGGTAATCTTCAGCAATAAAATCTGAAAGCACAAAAACAATTGCTTTCTTCTTCATGACCCGGGAAAGATAACTCAGCGCGTTTTCCAGATCGGTCTTCTGACTCTTCGGCTGAAATTCCAGTAATTCCCGAATGATGCGCAGTACGTGGGAGCGACCTTTCTTCGGCGGAATATAAAGTTCAATTACATCTGAAAAAAGGATGAGCCCAATCTTATCATTGTTCTGGGTTGCCGAAAATGCCAGAGTAGCGGCAATTTCTGTGATGATGTCCTGCTTAAAGCCGTTGCGGGTTCCAAAAAGTCCCGAGCCGGAAACATCGACTACCAGCATCATGGTAAGCTCGCGCTCTTCTTCGAACACTTTCACAAAAGGCTCAGAATAGCGGGCAGTCACGTTCCAGTCAATGTTCCTTACATCATCTCCAAACTGATACTGGCGCACCTCACTAAAGGTCATCCCGCGACCTTTGAACGTAGAGTGATATTCCCCGCCAAAGATGTGGTCACTTAACCGGCGGGTCTTGATCTCTATTTTCCGTACTTTTTTGAGTAACTCCTTAGTATCCATTCTTCAATTAACAATAAACAATTAACAATGATCAATTTGGTCACAACCACCAGCTATAGCTGATAATTGCTAATTGATAATTGTACATTGTTATGGTACTTCGATCTCGTTAACGATCTTGTTGATGATATCTTCAGAAGTCACATTTTCGGCTTCGGCTTCGTAGGTAATTCCAATTCTGTGACGCAATACATCATGTACCACGGCACGAACATCTTCGGGCACTACATAACCGCGACGCTTAATGAAGGCATAACATTTGGCAGCAGTTGCCAGGTTAATACTTCCCCTTGGAGAAGCTCCAAAATTGATAAGCGGCTTAAGATTTTCCAGCCTGTATTTCTCGGGGAAACGCGTTGCAAAAACTATATCAAGAATATATTTTTCGATCTTTTCATCCATATAAACCTCGCGAACAGCCTGCTGAGCTCTGGCGATCTGTTCCAGGCTTACTACGGGATTTACCTTTTCGAAGCTACCTTTCAAATTGGAGCGGATGATCATTTGCTCATCGGCCATTTCAGGATATTTGATGACAGTCTTGAGCATAAAACGGTCGACCTGAGCTTCAGGCAGAGGATAAGTTCCTTCCTGCTCCACCGGGTTCTGGGTAGCCATTACAAGGAATGGTCTGTCCAGCACAAAAGTTTCTTCTCCTATGGTTACCTGCTTTTCCTGCATAGCTTCCAGTAAAGCTGACTGCACTTTGGCAGGAGCCCTGTTGATCTCATCGGCAAGCACGAAATTGGCGAAAATAGGTCCTTTCTTGATACTGAAATCGTTCAGCTTCATGTTATAGATAAGGGTACCAATAACATCTGCCGGAAGTAGATCGGGTGTAAATTGAATACGGCTGAAAGATCCATGTACAGCCTGAGAAAGAGTATTAATAGCCAAAGTTTTTGCCAGCCCCGGAACTCCTTCGAGCAGGATGTGCCCCTGACCGAGCAATCCGATCAATAAACGTTCAACCATGTGTTTCTGGCCAACAATGACCTTTTTCATTTCTGAACTCAGCACATCAACAAAAGCGCTCTCGCGTTCTATCTTCTCATTGATACTGGCAATGTCTATCGAACTGTTATTTTCCTGCATGTAAACAAAATTTTAGGATTGTGAAGATACTTATCTAAGGTCAACGGCGCAACCTCAGCAAATATTCAACCAAAGTATCTTAAAATTTTGTTAAAACAAAGAGCAGCGGGATACCGCTGCTCTAAAATTTGTAAAACTGCCTATAGGTTAGTCTACCTCCACAAGGAATATGTCCTCAAGAGTTACAGTTTCTCCGGCGCCAACTGTCACATTGCTTTTCACGAAAGCCTGTAATCCCAGTCCTGCAACAGGAGTTGCAGTCACCTTGTACGTTCCTGCAGGCAGACCGTGGATCATGAAATCTCCATCGGCATCTGTATATGCAGAGGCATACATAGAACCACTCTGCGCAGTAACCAGAACAGAATCTTCACTTGGATGCACATTTCCAACTATTGCTCCTGTATCTTCTTCAATAGCCATGCGAATAACAGGTTTTAAGCTGAAATCCCCAGATCCTGTGGTAACTACCGACTTATCAACATCAAAATCCAGGATAAAAGTATAGGTTTCCCCTGCCTGCAGTTCCTCATTAACCATGATCTTTAGCCCAGACTGTTGAGCACTGGGTGTTTTTAGATCATAAGTAGCTGAAGGTTGGGCATGCGTAACTATTGAGTTATCATCACCAAGAACTAAACGTATTTGATGCATATAACCCGCTTCGATTTCTGTGTCTACCAGTAATTCTGTCACACCGCCGGTTAGACTAAGTAGGTCGATCACTCCTGTATTCACTCCTTCCAAACTTACCCAGCCTTCTTCTTCGCCGCCTTCGGCAGTGGTTTTGATCATCACATCTTCCACTTCAACAAAAACGTGCTTGTAGTCCCCGGGCGCATCGGTAAGCCTTACAGCAACTCTCGCAGAATCCTCAGATCCGGAAGAGTCATCTGAACTACAACTAACAAGGCCCGACATAAGGGCAAAAAGAAATACAAATAAATGATACTTTTTCATAAACGATTGTTTTAGGTTTAAAGAGGATAACGCCCGACCAAAGGTTTTAATTTATCGATAAATGAAGTTTAACTCTTTTTAACTATCACCGCTGTTCCTTTAACAGCAGCATTTCCGTGCTAAAATGCAGGAGTTCCTTACTTTTAAATCATGAGGCAAAGAAATTCATATTCCCGGATAATTCAGGATCCTTCACAATGGAGTTCTGAATCCAAGGGTTCAAAAATCCAGCTTTTTCAACACTGTATAGAAAAGGATATTACCAGTTTCCTAATTAACACTCAAAAAGGTTCCTACGACCACAGTTTGGGAACAGCTTTTAGTGAAAGCGGCTTGAGCAGGGATGAGATCCAGTTCATTGCCCGCCTGGGTTCCTACGGGGATGAGGATGACATTGTGGTACAGGTCGAAGAAATCCTTCAGTTTCTGGACACAGATTATCTTGATCTCCTGTTCTTGGATTTTGGGCTGCAGGCAAATATCCTGCTCTCCACAATTCAAAGACTCAGAGCTCGTGGAAAAATTGTAGAAATAGGGATCCTGGAAGGCAAACCGGGGGATCAAACCAGGTTTATAAAGGATTTTCCGGCTAGCGCTACTCTCTCTACCTTTTCATTTTCACCTGCGGCGGTAAAAACTCTTACCTTAGCCAAAGAGGGGCCAGAAGAAACAACTCAAATGTTGATCCTGGAGAGCGGAAACTGGGAAAATGATCACGAAGAGGTAAAAAAATTGGCCGATAAATATCAAGTAAGGCCAAAGGAGTTGCTGTTTAGCTGGCTCCTGCACCACAAAGGACATTTTCACCCCGTGATCGATGGAAATTCTGAAGCGGTAATAGATTCAGCCGTCAAGGCTTTTCACACCAAATTAATCGAGGAAGATTTTAAGAAGCTTCCGGAAAAACTTTAAAAAAACACATTTTTGACACCTATGAGTAAGACAGCCTTAGTAACCGGAGCCAGCAGCGGAATTGGAAAAGCAATAGCCATTGCTCTTGCAGCATCGGGTTACCGCCTTGTAATTTGCGGGAGAAGAGTTGAAGCCCTTCAGGAATTAAAGGATAAGCTGCAGGACAAAACTGAAGTTCAAATTCTTCAGTTTGATGTAAGAGATAAAGAAAAGGTGAAAGGAGCAATTCAAAACCTTCCGCAGGAATTCAAGAAAATAGATGTGCTGATCAATAATGCAGGTAATGCCCATGGTCTCGACCCTATCCAAACCGGGAATGTGGATGACTGGGATGCAATGATCGATATTAATGTCAAAGGATTGCTGTACGTGAGTCGCGAGATCATTCCTCAAATGGTGGAAAGGAAGGCAGGCCACATCATCAACATAGGGTCTATTGCCGGGAAGGAGGTCTATCCAAACGGGAATGTGTACAGTGCCAGCAAACATGCAGTAGATGCCATCAACAAAGGAATGCGCATAGATCTCAACGGCACCGGTGTACGTGTTGGAGCTATTAATCCGGGGCTGGTAGAGACGAATTTTAGTGAAGTTCGGTTCAAAGGCGATTCTGAAAAAGCGAATTCGGTGTACCAGGGCTATCAACCGCTAAAAGCCGAAGATATTGCCGATATTGTTGTTTTTATGGTCACACGGCCTTCTCATGTCAATATTGCTGACCTAATGGTATTACCTACAGCACAAGCGAGCTCTACAATTGTGAATAAGGAGTAACAGCAATGATCAATAAGCGGCTTCTTATCAAAAACCTGCTGGCGCACAACAGCGAAAACGGCTTTTACGATAAAAAAAGGCAGCTTAACCTGAATGAAAAAGAAGGCAAAGCCAAATTTTTAAAACACATTTGTGCCCTCGCAAATTCCAATCCTTCAAATCGCTCATTCATGGTAATTGGCGTTGAAGACGCCGATAATGAAATCAAAGGGGTAGATTTTTTCGATGACAGCAAGATCCAGAACCTGGTAAATGCATATCTGCAGAATCCGCCGCTGGTTTCCTATGAGAACATTCCCTTTCCTCATTTGCCCGACGAGCTTGTGGTGGGGCTCGTGACAATTCAGCCAAACAGTGGGAGAATATGCTCTCTCAAAAAGGGCATCTGGAAGTATGCTTCCGGAAGTGTATTTTACAGAGAGGGAAGCATTAGCATAGCTTCAGAATTTGTTCGCGGAACCCAGGGTGAGAACAGTGAGGTGGTGGCATCTATTGAAGCACACTCACAGAACAACATAGCCCATACCCTGGACGGAGTTTTTGACTTCATGCAAAAACATGAAAAGTTCGATCCTACTTACAAGGTGTTTAAAGAGTATTTTGTGGTTTGCTGGAGCGGAAAGAAAAAGGAACTTAACGAAAACACCTATTATTCCAGGGTAGACATTGAGCTTGTAAATGAACAGGTGAAATTGTTTTATTCTGAACTTGACGAGGTAAGCATTGACTATTCTGATGAAGTTTTTTCGATACTTGAGTATGTAAGGCTAGGGCTGCATGATAAGTTCAAATATTATCCCCTTGAGGAAGTAAAGATCTACTTTAAAGACAATGCGACCTACGACATCAAAACCAATATGCTGTTTGAACCTCCTCAATTCGAAAAGAAAACGCTATACCACATTTATAACTCCAATATTGCCCTGGTCAACAAGCTCCAGCATAACTTGAGGCTGAATGCAGCCGAAGAAAAAGATCTCTATAATTTGCCGGCAACGTATCTGCTTTGTCATTTCAATGGTTTCAGTGAAGCTCTGGAAAAGCTTGAAGATGCAAAAGAAGAATTAAAAAGATATGACCCAAGGATCTATCAACAGTATAAAGATAGTTTGAGGATCCTGAGAAAAGTAAAATACAATTAAGATGGGAAGAACTCTGGTAATTGGTGATATACACGGCGGACTTAAAGCCCTCTTGCAGGTCCTGGAAAGAGCAGCAGTAACCCCAGATGATAAGATCATCTTCTTAGGGGATTATGTAGATGGCTGGAGCGATTCGGCTAATGTTGTCTCTTATCTTATTGAATTTGCCAAACAAAATACCTGCATTTTTCTTCGGGGAAACCACGATGACCTCACTCATAGATGGCTCAAAAGCGGAGAGTTAAATGACCAGTGGCTGCAACATGGAGGCCAATCCAGTATTGATGCCTACAGGCAGTTTTCCAATAAGGAAAAGGAGGAACATATCGCTTTTTTTGACCAAATGGTGAATTACTACATAGACAAGGAGAACCGGCTATTTGTCCACGCCGGCTTTACGAACCAAAAAGGCCCTCAGGAAGAATACACTCCCACGCCTTTCTACTGGGATCGCACCCTGTGGGAAATGGCCATGTGCATAAATCCCGATCTTCAACCGGGAGACACAGAATATCCCAAGCGATTGGCCCTGTTCAAAGAGATCTACATTGGTCATACTCCCGTAACGCGCATTGGCAGAGACAAACCTGCCAGGTTTGCGAATGTTTGCAACGTGGATACGGGTGCAGCTTTTATGGGGAAACTCTCGATGCTGGATGTAAATTCGGGAGCTTTGGTCCAGAGCGAGCCTGTGCACAGCCTGTACCCCAATGAGTCGGGCAGAAATTAAGAATATTTTTAAATCCCTCAGAAATTAACTTCTTATCTTTGTCGATTACCAAACATTTTATTGGTGCGGTTATTGAACCCAAAACATTAAACAATTTTTATGGCCTTAGAGAATATTCGATTAGAAGTAATGAAGACAGTAGAGAAGTCTATTGATGAATTCGTGGAAAAATATCTTATTCCCGTTGAAGATATATGGCAGCCTACAGATCTCTTACCAAATTCTCAGGACGAAGGCTTTTTTGAAGAAGTCACCCGAATACGGGAGGAGGCCAAAGAACTCGGATATGATTTCTGGGTTGTACTGGTGGCCGATATGGTTACTGAAGAAGCTCTGCCTACCTACGAATCCTGGCTTATGGACATGGAAGGGGTTGAGCAACATGGTCAACAAAAAGGTTTACAGAATGGCTGGGCCAAATGGATACGTCACTGGACGGGGGAGGAGAACCGCCACGGCGATACCTTGAATAAATATCTTTATTTATCGGGAAGAGTGAATATGAGAGAGGTCGAAAAAACAACTCAGTACCTTATTAATGATGGATTCGACATTGGAACCGGCAGGGATCCCTATCGCAATTTTGTTTATACCAGTTTCCAGGAACTGGCAACAAATATCTCTCACAAAAGAGTGGGACAGCTGGCGCGAAAGAAAGGTAATAAGATGTTGGCAAAGATGTGTAATATCATCGCCGGGGATGAGATGAGACACCACCTGGCATACAGGGAATTCGTAAAAACGATTTTCGAATACGATCCAAGTGAAATGATGCTTGCTTTTGAGGATATGATGAAGAAAAAGATCGTTATGCCGGCACAGTTTATCAGGGAAAGTGGACAGGGTATTGGAGAAGCTTTTGAGAACTTCTCGAATGCTGCGCAAAGACTTGGGGTGTATACAACGCAGGACTACATTGAAATTTTACAGAAACTTAATGAGTTCTGGGAAATAGATAAAGTGACTGCACTTACAGACCGGGCTGAAAAAGCAAGGGACTATCTCATGAAGCTTCCGGACCGCATGACCAGGATCGCTGAGAGAATTAAAGTACCACAAGACCCTCACCAGTTTGCATGGGTAAGTGCAAACGGGACTCTATAAAATCGAGACGCTCCTAAAAAAGAAATACCTCAAGCTGGAACCTGTTTCAGCTTTTTCTTGTTATTGCAGTAAGTTGAGATCCTGAAATAAATGCAGGACGCATTTTTTTACTTTCGAGCGACTTTGTTTGTTTAGATCTTCCTCTCTTCGCACACCAGGCTTAGAGGATAATCTGCGTATACCTTGCGCACCTCAACCGGAATGGGAGCCAGGAATTCGACCTCATCCCAGACCCTGTTTATAAGAGCTTCATTTTCCTCGTAAGAAAAAGGCCTGAATTGTATTTTGCCCTGTATAGGTGATTCATGGATATTCACATACTGGCTTCCTGAAGCACAATCAAAACTGAAGTTTTCGAGTGATAGTTTTCTAATTTCAGGATTCCTTTGGGTCTGGAAATATATTTCCAGATTGGTGAGATCGTAAACTATGCTCCATTGAGTAGTGGAATCCTCCTGCCTCACGCGGTCCAGGATTTCAAAAGAATATTCTATAAGATTTTCTCCGGAATACTCCTGCAGACCATTTGCGGCATTGACAAACCGGTCAAGAGGGGCAGTGGAAAAAGGTATGGGATCATTCCCGCCAAAGCCTGAAAAATTCTGAAGGTATTCGGTACTTCTTTCATAGGTGTCGTTTGCCAAAACCGCTACCTTTAAGGACTCTCCTTGATGTACTACCATCTTACCTTCGATGTACTCGATGGTTGCCACATTGCCCATTTTATCGGCTACAAGAAAATGTAGTTTAGCGACAGATTGAGGAGAGATCCTTAGAAAATCTTTAGAGGCAATTACTTCCTGCACATTGGCAGAATTGTCCAGGTGGTATTGGATCCACTGTAATTCGGTAAGTCCGGATCTTTCATCAATTTCAGGATAAATCGATTCATTGAGCGCCATTTGTTCCAGGACCAATCCTTTTTCATTTATTCCTCCATAAGGAAATTCACGACCCTGTTGATTAAAGCTCACGCTACCATACCTGGAAGTCCATTCCAAAGCCTTTTCCGGCGGCCGAACCATAGCAACTTTTCGTACGTTCTTTTTATTTATGAGGACATGGCCATGACCAACAGGAAAATCAAAATTTCTACCAAAGACAATGCGTTCCCCGTTCTTAATGCAGAAAGTTGTGCAGGCTTCAGTTTCTAATGTGGAAAAAAGAATAGCTACAAAGGTTAGAATGTTCAGAAGTGACAGCTTTTTCATTAGTCATTCAATTTAAAGGTGAAGAAAAAGGTATTCCTAAATTTAAAAAAATTAAGAGATAAAAACACCTCTAAATCTTAATTAGTAGCAAGATTAAACAGCTGATGTTAAAAACGAGTCTCCAAAATGCCATTTTTGAGATCTATTCCCACCCCGAATTTCTGACTTTCCCTATGCAATACCTCCTGAAGCCAGGCTGCGTCTTTTTTTGAAGCCCGACCTAAACTAAATCTCCTTATCTGCATGGGCACCATCTCCAATTTTACAAGATCTCCAGACTCGGGATCTAGTTCAGGAAAATACATGAGGGAAAGCTCACCTCTGTATTTCTCATTTCCGCTTATGCCTTCATAGTCGTTAATGAAATCCCCTGCTCCATATATTATCAACTTGTTCTTATAGACTTCCATACCCATGGGATGATGAGAAGAATGTCCAAAAATGACATCTACACCGGCTTTTTCTATGAGTGCGTGAGCAAACCTTCGGTGGACAGAAGGAACATCATATCCCCAATTAGGCCCCCAGTGAACAGAGAAAATGACTATATCTCCCTTCTTTTTATCCGAAGAGATATGCTTTTGGATCTCCCGGATCTGTTGCTCATCAAAGCCAGGTAAAAAATTTACTCCCGATCTGTCATTTTTGGCAGCCCAGCTATTAGGAATTCCGCTGCCGAGTGAGCCGTACGAGTAAACCAGCACCCGTGTTCCTTCAACATGAAATACCGCCGGCTCCTTAGCTCTCTCTTCATCTTTACCGGCACCCGAAAATGCTATTTTTGCCTCCTCCAGGGTGTTCAGAGTTTCGGCAAGGCCTTTTCTCCCCCAGTCCAGCACATGGTTATTAGCAAGACTGCAGTGATCAATACCGGCCACAGTAAGAAGTCCAACATTTTTTGGGTGCATACGGTAATGAATTCCTTTATGCGGCCAGGGTTCATCATGGATCGTGATACTGGTTTCAAGATTTATCAATTTAAGGTGAGGATTACGCTGCTTCCAGACTTTTAAGGCATCTCCCCAAATATATCTATAGCTCAAGGGTAGCTCCAACTCCCCATTCTCCCGTTCTGCCAGAAAAAGGTAATCCCGCGCATCCCGCACAAACGGCTCATACAGTACCGGCTCTACAGAAACTTTCAAAGTCTGATCGATTCCCCGACCTGTCATAACATCTCCTGCTAAGAATAACTTGACCCTTTTTCTTTCCATGGAATTCTGGGCGAAGCAGAAATAACCGACCAGCATCAAAAAATAGAACAGCAGGTTTCTACGCATTTTTTCAGCCCTCATTGGTTTCCTTTAAGTTACAAAATTTAGGATTTATGTCACATTCGGGAAGAACAGTCGCAGCCGATTTATTGCTAAGTTTGCACAGCAATATTTCAGCATGGGCCAATCGAAAAATCCGCTTTTTATCATCCTCGCTTTTTTCTCGATCTACGTGATCTGGGGCTCTACCTACCTGCTGAACAAGGTGGCGGTGACCGAATTACCTCCGTTCATGCTGGCTTCTATTAGATTTGTGACTGCAGGATTACTGATCTTTGGAATCAGCCGGGTCTTGGGGAAAAGCCTCCGGCTCACCCGAAGACAGTTCTGGAACACCGTAATCGCCGGTTTTCTGTTCCTGGCTTTTGGAAATGGCGTAGTGGTCTGGGCTCTCAGGTTTGTTGACAGTGGATTTGCTGCTTTGGTCATTTCTGCACAACCTCTCGTGGTTTTACTGTTCATGCGCATCTTTGAAGGAAAAAGGATTCTGCCAATGTCAATGGTAGGAGTGGTGCTGGGGTTGATCGGAATCTATTTACTGGTGAGTCAAAAGCAGGTAACCTCTTCAGAAAATTCCATTTTAGGGGTCTTAATGATCTTTACCTGTCTTCTTAGCTGGTCCTACGGAAGTTTGTTCGTTGGAAAGGCCAATTTGCCCACCAATCATTTTGTGAACACAGGTTACCAGATGTTTACTGCCGGAATCATCCTCGGCATCTCAAGCTTTTTATTTAACGAGCCGTGGAGTGATCCTTTTACCTGGAGTACCCCTGTCCAATGGTCAATGCTGTTGTTGATCATCTTCGGAAGCATTGTGGCTTTTACGGCTTTCAATTACCTGCTGAAGGTGGTTTCTCCCGAAAAAGTGGCTACTTCCACCTATGTAAATCCGGTAATTGCAATGCTTCTTGGCTGGTATTTCCTGGAGGAACAGATCACAACCCAATCGGCTATTGCTGCAGCTGTTCTGCTTACGGGTGTTTACTTCATCAATACCAGGAAAAAGCTGGCTGTGCTTTCCAGGTTTACCACAAAGGCTTCAGATTTCTTTAAAGATTAGCCTTAAAATTGCCTTTCTTTTCTGAACTCTAAAACTGCGGACAGGAGAAAGATTTGAGGATCACAAGGAAGAGTAACGGAATGCCTGCCGAAATGATTTCCAAATTACTTGTACTCCACCCATGGAAAATCATTAAAGATAAAAGAGACCAGATCCAGGTGAAAAATTCTTTTGTCTATAACGGCCTTTTTAAGAGGTATAGATCTTTGGCCTTTAACTAAGGGTAAGAGCATAACAGGGAAACCGGAAAAAGAATTATTCTGTTTCCAAAACCTTATGCTCTACATTCACCCCTTCCTCCCGGATATCAAAAACAAGGGTTTTCTTGAGTGCTCCTTCTCCCTCTTCCATATAGCTTCCCGTAGCCGATTCTTCCTTTCCATTGCTTCTGGTGAACCTGAAGGTGTATTGACCATCAGCAAAACTCTCCTTGACCTGCATGGTGTGCTCAATGTCCTGTCCTGCAGGAAGATTATCTGCTTTAAAACTCACCCTGTTTTCGGCTGTACTCAGCATTAAATCCCTAACGGGTTGGCCGGTGTTGTTCACGATCTCTATTTCCAGCACATGATCTTCGGGTACACAAGAGAAAATAAGGCTTATAAACAACAAGAGTGTAAAAATTCTTTTCATTTGAGTAGTTGGTTTAGTTTCTTCTAAGATAAAGAATCTGTCACTTTAAAAGAAGTGGTCTTTGGCTCGTGTGCGCCACATGACTATAACTTAACATACTTTAACCCTTTCCTTTGACATACATCAATTCTAACCCGCTATGCCTTTATTACCTTTACAGTCACGAGGATTAACCTCATTATGAGATAAATAAACTATAGATATGAATAACGAACAAGCACTATTACAACCCTACAATAAAGGAAATTTAAACCTGAAGAACCGCGTGGTAATGGCACCCATGACCCGAAGCCGGGCCGCAAACGCTGAAAATAAACCTACGGGAGAACTTCAGGGGGAGTACTATAAACAACGGGCCAGCGCCGGGCTCATCATTACTGAAGGTGCTCAAATCTCCAAGCAGGCAGTTGGATATATTAATACCCCTGGGATCCATTCTGAAGAACAAATTCAAGGCTGGAAAGAAGTCACCGATAAGGTACATGAAGCAGACGGAAAGATATTTATCCAGTTATGGCATGTGGGACGTATGTCTCACCCCGATTTTCACAACGGAAATTTACCCGTGGCACCTTCAGCTATTAACCCGAATGAGAAATCTTTTACTGCTGAAGGTTTGAAAGACACGGTAACCCCAAAAGAAATGAGTGTGGAGGAAATAAAATCTACCGTGCAGGATTTCAAGCAAGCCGCTGCAAACGCCATGAAAGCCGGTTTTGACGGGGTGGAAATTCATTCTTCAAACGGTTACTTACTCCACCAGTTCTTTAATGGAACCTCCAATCAGCGAACCGATGAGTATGGTGGCAGCATTGAAAATCGTGCAAGGATCCTTTTTGAAGTGATTGACGCCATTAAAGAAGTAATGCCCGAAAAGAAAATTGGCCTGCGCTTTAACCCTTCCCTGAACGGGATCTTCGGAATGACTATGGATGAAGAGACCATTCCTACTTTTGATTACATCATTAAGAAGCTGAATGATTACAATCTGGCTTATCTTCATCTTTCTGAACCTTTTAATGATGTTTCCGATCTTCCTTTTGCTGAAACTGAGATTGCAAAACGTTACAGACCAATGTATAAAGGCACGATCATTATCAACACCAACTTTGACCAGGAAAGCGGAAATGCCATCCTGGAAGCAGGCAATGCCGATCTCGTAGCCTTTGGAAAGCCTTACGTTTCAAACCCCGACCTGGTAGAACGCTTTGAACAGGGCGTTGAACTAACAGAATGGAATGAAAAAACCTTCTACACCCCCGGAAAAGAAGGATATTTAGATTACCCGGTAAAAACTGAAAGAGAACCTGCGCTAAAGTAAGGTTCCAAAAATGCAAAATAAAGAGGCTGTCCGAAAAGACAGCCTCTTTTTTATTTTAAGTGTTAAGCTCTTACAAATCAAACTTGATCCCCTGTGCCAGTGGCAGCTCTGTGGTATAATTGATCGTGTTGGTTTGGCGACGCATGTAGATCTTCCAGGCATCAGACCCGGATTCCCTTCCACCTCCGGTTTCCTTTTCACCACCAAAGGCTCCGCCAATCTCAGCGCCCGAAGTTCCAATATTTACATTGGCAATTCCGCAGTCAGATCCTTCAACAGAAAGGAATCTTTCCGCTTCCCGCAGATTGTTTGTCATGATCGCCGAGGAAAGTCCCTGTTTAACTCCATTTTGAAGAGCTATTGCATTTTCAAGATCTCCGCTGTATTTCATGAGATAAAGAACAGGTGCAAAAGTCTCGTGCTGTACAATCTCATAATGATTCTCAGCTTCAGCAATCGCAGGTTTTACGTAGCATCCGCTTTCATAGCCTTCGCCTTTTAGGACGCCACCTTCCACAATGATCTTTCCACCTTCTTCAACAACCTTATCCAAAGCAGCCTGGTAATTCTTTACTGCATCTTTATCAATAAGAGGGCCCACGTGGTTGTTCTCGTCCAGCGGATTCCCAATACGCAACTGCTTATAAGCATCAACAATTGCGTTCTTCACCTGGTCGTAAACATCTTCGTGAACTATAAGCCTTCTGGTAGAAGTACAACGTTGTCCGCAAGTACCCACAGCTCCAAAAACAGCTCCTATCACTGTATTTTTTATGTTGGCATCTGGCGTTACAATAATGGCATTATTTCCGCCTAATTCAAGCAGCGATTTTCCTAATCGTGCCGCTACGGCCTGGGCAACAATTTTTCCCATTCTAATAGATCCGGTGGCCGAGATTAGTGGCACCCGCTCATCTTTAGTCAGCATTTCACCTACCCGGTAGTCGCCGGTAATCAAACAGGAAATACCTTCCGGAAGATCATTTTCAGCGAAAACACGTGCAGCAATATTCTGACACGCAACAGATGTTAGTGGCGTCTTTTCAGAACCTTTCCACACACATACATCCCCGCATACCCACGCAAGTGCTGTATTCCAGGACCAAACAGCTACAGGAAAGTTGAAAGCAGAGATCACTCCCACCACTCCTAATGGATGATACTGCTCATACATACGGTGGCCGGGACGTTCAGAATGCATGGTGAGGCCGTGTAACTGCCGGCTTAAACCTACAGCAAAGTCACAGATATCGATCATCTCCTGTACCTCTCCAAGACCTTCCTGATAAGATTTTCCCATCTCGTAAGAGACCAGTTTTCCTAATGGTTCTTTCAACCTCCGCAATTCATCATTGAACTTACGCACTATCTCCCCTCTTTGAGGCGATGGCATGGTTCTCCAGGTCTTGAAGGCCGCCTGTGCAGTTTCTATGACCCTATTGTAGTCTTCTTCTGTTGTAGCTTTTACTTTTCCGATTAAAGCTCCGTCAACAGGAGAATATGATTCTATCACCTCTCCCGAAGCGAACCATTCATTTCCGGTAGAAGTACCATTATTCACCTGGTCCACATTAAGACCGAGATCCTTTAAAGCTTGATTTATTCCGAATTTTTCAGCAATTGCGCTCATTCTGGTTGTTGTTTTAATATGAATTTGTTTGGATATTTGCGAATATAAAAAATTTAGGAGGGAAAGCCTCGAACTATCCCTGGGGCTTTTCCATCACTGTCCCACAGTTGTTACAGGTACGCAGCTCTTTGCTGTTATAGAAATGCTCAAAATGTTTTTGAAAATCATTTTCAATATCATGTAACGGAAAATAAACCTCATACAACTTGTTATTGCAGTTCTCACAGAACCAGAGCAAGCCGTCTTTTGCGTCAATATCTGTTCTTTTTCGCTCCACTACAAGCCCTACAGAACCTGCAGTTCGCTCGGGCGAATGCGGCACCTTTGCAGGATGCAGGTACATATCCCCGGGCCCCAGCTCAAAAGTTCGTTTTTGACCATCTTCCTGTACATGGACTTTTATTTGCCCTTCCAGTTGATAAAAAAGCTCTTCGGTTTCGTTGTAATGGTAATCTTTCCTCGAATTGGGACCACCTACGACCATTACAATATAATCTTCAGCCGCGGGATAGATGCTTTTGTTGGCAACAGGCGGTTTAAGCAGGTCGCGATTTTGTTCTATCCACTTATTAAGATTAAAAGGTTTAGATATTGGCATCTTTTTGTTTTTTTGAAATTTAAAATTACGCAATCTTTTCCTGAACAAGACTTCTGGAACAGCTAAGACTGCGAAACCACCCTTTTTTCATAACTTTCCTGCTGAAAAATCCAGATCATGAAAAAAATACTTCTTGTTTTTGCCCTTTTTGGCACCTTAGCCTGTAATAATTCTGCTGAAGAAAATTCAGCCGGTGTTGAAACTTCTGAAGCAGTTTCAGAAAAAAGAGACTCTCTTCCCAACTACGGAATTGTCATCCACGGTGGCGCCGGAACTATTCTGAAAGAAAACATGTCCGATTCCCTTGAAAAAGAATATCGAGCCAAGCTTGAAGAAGCAGTGAGAGCCGGCCACGCAGTACTTGAGCGGGGAGGAACCTCAATTGAAGCCATTGAAGAGGCTATTAACATTATGGAGAATTCACCACTTTTCAATGCCGGAAAAGGAGCCGTTTTTACCAATGCCGAGACCAACGAACTCGATGCTGCGGTCATGGATGGAAAAACTCTTAATGCCGGCGCAGTTGCGGGGGTTACCACTGTGAAAAATCCAATTGATCTCGCTATAGCAGTTATGAACAATTCTGAACATGTCATGATGATTGGAAAAGGAGCCGAAACCTTTGCTGAAGAGCAGGGGATGGAAATCGTGGATCCTGAATATTTCTACACCGAAAACCGTTTTCGCGGACTTCAGCGTATAAAGGATTCAGAAAAAACACAACTGGACCATGATCAAAAAACCGCATTTTTGGATCCTTTTATTAAGGATTCCAAGTATGGAACCGTAGGTGCTGCCGCATTAGATAAACACGGAAATCTTGCTGCGGGAACCTCAACGGGAGGAATGACCAATAAAAGATGGGGACGTGTAGGCGATGTTCCGGTAATTGGTGCGGGAACTTACGCAAACAATAAAACTGCTGCTATTTCGGGTACAGGATGGGGAGAGTTTTTCATTCGGGGAGTAGTGGCTTATGATATCTCTGCGCTTATGGAATACAAAGGCCTGTCCCTGCAGGAAGCTGCAGAGGAGGTGATCCAGAAGAAAAACATGGAACTTGGAGGAAACGGCGGTATCATCGCCATCGACAACAAGGGAAATGTTGCCATGGAATTCAACACCTCCGGGATGTATCGCGCTAAAATGAATCGTGAAGGAGAACTGGAGATCGGGATCTATGGGGAAGAATAGAATAAAATTTAAAGGATAATCAAAACCGCCTTTTAGGCGGTTTTTTTATTTAAAGCATTAACAAAACTTTATGGTTCCCTTAGTTCGGAGGTTTCCGAACTAACCTGTACTTTTGCAGCTTCCTAATAAAAAATTACTATGGACCTGGATGTTCAGAAGAAGAATCTTATTGAAGAGCTGGGGGTTCACCTGGAGAAAGATAATTTGGCGCCTCTTGCAGCGCGCATTATGGCTACGCTTATTCTTTCCGGGAAAAAAGGGGTGACCTTTGATGAACTGGTTTGTAATCTACAGGCCGGCAAGAGTACTGTTTCCACCCACCTCGATCATCTACAAAATACAAAACGGGTGAAATATTTCACCAAACCCGGCGATCGCAAGCGATACTTCATCATAGATCCCAACCTCGTGTTGAACGTGATGGATGAATTGCTGAATAAATGGGAGAATGAAAAAAAACTGCATTTAAAGATCAGGGAGTACAAACAGCAGTGCAACAAAAGAGCCGAAGAAACCGGGGAATTTCAGTTTGACCTGGAGTTTCAGGATGATTTTTTGACTTTTTTGGAAGAGACATCAAACGCTGTTAGAAAATTCAAGTCTAAATATATATCAAGAAATAAATAAGCACATAACTAAGACATGACAAAATCTACATTTTTAGGACTTTTCATAACTGCTCTCCTGGCAATTTCCTGCCAGGACAATGAGCAGGCACAGCAGCAGACAGCTGCAACCCCCTTGCCGGTGATCGAAGTTCCACAGAGAACAGTGACAGGTTACACCTCTTATCCGGTAAGCATAGAGGGAACTGTGAACAGTGCAGTAAGAGCCAAGGTGCCGGGATATATTACCCAAGTGCTGGTGGATGAAGGTGAAAAGGTCAGAAAAGGACAAACACTTTTCAAATTAGAAACTGAATCTCTTTCCCAGGATGCGGGTGCTGCAAAAGCCAACGTGAATGCAGCCCAGGTAGAAGTTGATAAGCTGAAGCCGCTAGTCGAAAAGGGAATAATAAGCCCCGTACAACTGGAAACAGCAAAAGCCAGATTAGAGCAGGCTAAAGCCGGTTACAGTAGCATTGCCGCCAGTATAGGATATGCTACTATTAAAAGTCCGGTGGATGGTTATGTTGGCGCGATCAACTTTAGAGAGGGAGCTTTGGTTAGTCCCGGTGACCCTACTCCATTGACCACTGTTTCAGATATTGATGAAGTCTATGCCTTCTTTTCCATGAACGAAAGGGATTACCTGAACTTCATTCAAAATGCCGAAGGAGAAAATCTTTCAGAAAAAATAGACAACTTTCCGCCGGTGCAGCTGCAGCTGGTGAATGACCAGATCTATTCAGAAACGGGAGAGATCCAGACGGTAACCGGCCAAATTGATCCCACAACAGGAACAGTAGGTTTTAGGGCTATGTTCCCAAATCCAAATAACATTCTTGCCAGTGGTAATAGCGGAAGGATAAGAATCCCCAGAACCTATGAGAATTTTCCCGTAGTCCCCGAATCTGCTTCTTTTGAGCAACAGGGAAGAGTTTATGTTTACGGAGTTCAGGGGGACAGTCTTGCA
Source organism: Salinimicrobium aquimaris (assembly GCF_035607535.1). Taxonomy (NCBI): domain Bacteria; kingdom Pseudomonadati; phylum Bacteroidota; class Flavobacteriia; order Flavobacteriales; family Flavobacteriaceae; genus Salinimicrobium; species Salinimicrobium aquimaris. Next base: position 26,357 of record NZ_JAYDZX010000002.1, on the reverse strand, counting down.
GTTTCTGTTCCAATCGAGGTAGTAGATCGTGTGCAAAACCTTATTGTTGTCAAAGAAGGAATTAAACCCGGAGACAGGATTGTTGCCCAGGGAGTTGGAAAGCTTCGGAACAATACTCCAATCATTCCTCAACCCATACCTTTTGACAGTATTGCCACTTCCATTAAACCAATCTTTAAATAAAAAAGAAGAATGCTTAAGACCTTTATTGAGAGACCCGTTTTATCGACGGTAGTCTCCATTGTAATAGTAATGTTGGGGATCCTGGCCATTACCACTTTGCCAGTAACTCAGTATCCCGATATCGCTCCACCTACGGTGCAGGTGTCGGCAAACTATCCCGGAGCCAACGCCTCTACAGTACTCGAAAGTGTGATCATTCCCATCGAAGAACAGATCAATGGAGTGGAGGGAATGGATTATATTACCTCAACGGCGAGTAATAATGGAAGTGCCAGCATTCAGGTTTTCTTTGATCAGGGTGTGGATCCAGATATCGCTGCGGTAAACGTCCAGAACAGGGTTGCCAGGGCTACGCCGCTGTTGCCAAGAGAAGTAACTCAAAGTGGGGTTACCACCCAAAAACAGCAAACCAGCGCCCTGATGTTCTTTACTGTAATTTCTGAAAATGTGGCCTATGATGCGACCTTTATTCAGAATTACCTCAACATCAATGTCATCCCCGAACTTAAAAGGATTAACGGCGTTGGAGATGTGAACGTGTTTGGAGCCAAGACCTATGCAATGAGGATCTGGTTACAGCCCGAAAAAATGGCGGCATACAATCTTATTCCTTCAGACGTAATTGGCGCTGTCAACGAGCAGAGCCAGGAAGCCGCGGCAGGTTCTCTCGGCCAGAATAATGCCGAAGCCTTTGAATATGTAATTCGCTACAGCGGCCGCTATAACACCGAAGAAGATTACCGCAACATAGTCATTAAAGCTCTCGGCAACGGGAAGTTCTTAAGACTTGAAGACGTGGCCCAGGTGGAACTCGATGCCCAGGGCTATAGTGTGATTGGTTTCACCAACAATAAGCCGGGTGTAAGTATGGGTGTTTACCAAACGCCCGGTTCCAATGCCCAGGAGATCATTGAAAATGTTCATGAAAAGCTTGAAGAGCTCGAAAAGAATTTCCCTACCGGACTCGAAGTGCGGATCAATTTTGACACCAACGAATTCCTGAATGCCTCCATAAATAAAGTAGTTCTTACCATTTTTGAAGCCTTTCTGCTGGTGTTCCTGGTGGTTTTTGTTTTCCTCCAGGATTTCAGATCTACCCTGATTCCCGCCATTGCAGTACCCGTGTCCATAATCGGAACTTTTTTCTTTCTCAACCTCTTCGGGTATTCTATCAACCTGCTTACCCTCTTTGCGCTTGTCCTCGCAATTGGTATTGTGGTGGATGACGCGATAGTGGTTGTGGAAGCAGTACACGCCAAGCTGGAACAGGGTGTTGAAAATGCGAAAAAAGCCACGCATTCTGCCATGGAAGAAATCGCAGGGGCAATTGTTTCCATTACTCTGGTCATGGGTGCCGTTTTTATTCCGGTTACTTTTATTACAGGGCCTACGGGAGTTTTTTACGAGCAATTCGGGGTAACTTTAATGGTTGCGATCGCGATTTCGGCCATTAATGCTTTAACTCTTAGTCCGGCACTCTGTGCTCTGTTTCTGAAACCTCATGAAGAAAAGGTAGCCAAGAAAAAGGGCTTTTTGAAGCGCTTCTTTTCGGCCTTTAATGTGGCTTTTGAAGCAACCACAGCGAAATATCTAAGATCGGTCTCTTTCCTTTACAGACACAAGTGGATCACCGGAGTAATAATCGTTGCCGCAGTAGGAGCCATTTTCTGGGCTTCTTCTACCACTCCTACCGGGTTTGTTCCCGATGAAGACCGCGGGATGATCTTTGCCAATATTGAACTTCCTGCCGGGGCCTCTCTCGATAGAACTGTCGAGGTCACTTCGGAATTAAGCCGAAGAATACAGCAAATTCCCGGGGTAGATGTAGCTTCCTTCGTTAATGGATTCAGCTTTTTAGGTGGTGCCGGAAGTAATTATGGGATTGGATTTATAAGGCTGGACGACTGGGATGAGCGAACCGGAGAAGGCATGTCTGCCGAAGAGATCACCGGAAAATTCTTTGCTACAGCTGCCGGTATAAGCGATGCAAATATTCTCTTTTTTCAGCCCCCAAGTGTTCCCGGATTTGGAGCATCATCGGGTTTTGAGATGAAGGTACTCGACCGTACCGGCGGTAGCTTTGAAGATCTTGATGCCGCTACCAGGAACTATCTGGCAGATCTTTCTGCAAGGCCTGAGATCCTTTATGCCAACAGTTCCTTTAACACCAATTATCCGCAGTATGAGATAGACCTGAATATTCCGAAGGCCAAGGAGGCAGGGGTAGATATTGGAAGCATCTTTTCGACCCTTCAAACCTATATAGGATCTGTTTACGCTGCCGACTTTGCACGCTTCGGAAAGCAATATCGTGTGTTTGTACAGGCACTTCCCGAAGATCGTTCTTCAATAGAAGATCTTAATTCTATTTTCGTAAGAAATGCTCAGGGGGAGATGGCACCTATTACACAATTTGTCACTCTAAGCAGAGTTTATGGGCCACAGTCTGTCACCAGATTTAACCTGTTCAATTCGGCCAGTGTGAACGGGGCCGCAGCGCCAGGCTATTCTTCGGGAGATGCTATTGCGGCCGTTCAGGAAGTGGGAACAGGATCCCTGCCGGAAGGTTTTGATATAGGATTTTCGGGTTTGACGCGGGAAGAAATTTCCGCAGGAGATCAAACGACTTTTATCTTCCTGCTCAGTATCCTTTTTGTGTTCTTTATTCTGGCCGCACAGTATGAAAGTTACCTGCTGCCGTTAGCAGTGCTGTTCTCCTTACCAATAGGCGTGATGGGAGCTTATGTCACCACTGCTCTAAGCGGCCTGGAGAACAACATCTATTTCCAGATCGCGCTTATCATGCTTCTTGGTTTACTTGCCAAAAATGCCATTTTGATAGTGGAATTTGGAATACAAAGACGGACTGCAGGAAATTCTATAGTTGATTCGGCCATGGGAGCTGCAAAAGCTCGGCTGCGCCCCATCCTTATGACGTCTTTTGCGTTCATTGTTGGTCTACTTCCGCTGGTTTTTGCCTCCGGAATTGGAGCTGCCGGAAACAGATCCATAGGTACAGGAGCAGTGGGAGGTCTTCTGGTTGGAACGGTGATAGGAGTTTTCATTATTCCGATTCTGTTTATCCTCTTCCAGTGGTTGCAGGAGAAAGTGGGAAGAAAACCTGAAGCAATTCAAGAACAATAAAAATCTGAGATGAAAAGATCCATATATAAAATACTTGTAGTTCCGGCGGTATTGCTTTCTCTACAATCCTGTTTTGTGGCGAAGGAATATACCAGACCTGAGGAAGTAGTTGAAGCTGAAACCTACCGAACTGATGAACTTCCAACCGATACTATCTCCATGGCCAGGATCTCCTGGCGGGAACTATTTTCAGATCCTGTACTGACAGATCATATTGACAGGGCGCTGGAGAATAACCTGGATATAAGAATTGCACTGCAGCAAATAGAGGCTGCCGGGGCTTACCTAAAACAGGCAAAGGTTCAAGACTTGCCTTCTCTTGGATTATCTACACAGGTAACGCATCAACAACTGGCTCCTAACAGCCAGTTCGGAAGCTTCTTTGACGGTTCAATAAGCCAGTATGAAGCAACGGCCAACCTTTCGTGGGAAGCAGACATTTGGGGCAGGATCAAAAGCAATGAACGGGCACAGAGAGCAGCCTTTCTCCAAACGGTGGCAGCCCACCAGGCGGTAAAAACAAGACTGGTAGCCAATGTGGCGAATCTCTACTACCAGCTTTTGGCTCTGGACGAGCAGCTGGAAGTAACGAGAGAAACTGTTGCCAACAGGATGAACAGCCTCGAGACCATCAAAGCCTTAAAAGAGGCAGGAAATGTAACGGAAGTGGGTGTAAAACAGACCGAGGCGCAGCTTTACCGGGCACAGGCAGTAGTGGTAGATCTCGAAAACCAGATAAGACTACTGGAAAATGCCTTTTCAATCCTGCTGGGAGAAGCACCCCATGCTATCGAAAGAACTGAACTGGAAGATCAGGTTCTGAATACGCAACTTAAGACAGGTCTTCCTGTACAATTGCTAAGGAACAGACCCGACGTAATCGCTGCCGAATATAACTTGGCGAATGCTTTCCAGCTCACGAACGTGGCAAGAAGTAATTTTTACCCATCTCTGAGCATTTCAGCGACCGGTGGATTCCAGAGTCTGGACCTGGCAGAACTTATAGACGCTAATTCCCTTTTTGCAACTGTAGTTGGTTCCCTTACCCAGCCGTTATTCAACAGAAGACAGATCAAGACACGGTATGAAGTTGCACAGGCACAGCAGGAGATTGCTTTTCTCGAATTCAGAAGAGCCATTCTCGACGCTTCAAGAGAAGTATCTGATGCTTTATTCAATTATGCCGCAGCAGATAAGAAACTGGAAATAAAACAGCAGGAATTTGAGGCCTACGATCTCGCAACATCGTATTCTGAAGAACTGCTTAACAGTGGCTTTGCTAATTATCTGGAAGTACTTACTGCCAGGGAAAATGCTTTAAATTCTCAATTGGAGCTGGTGAATATCAGATATGATGAACTAAACGCAATAGTAGATCTATACCAGGCGCTGGGCGGTGGCTGGCAGTAGGAATGAAAATATTCGAAACAAAGAGCCCTGCCACCCGGCGGGGCTTTTTATTGATGTTCCAAACTTATAATAATGGAGAATTTTCCATAGATTAGTTACACAAGTGTTTCAAATGTATGGTCGATAAGTTTTTAATAGATGCAGTATTGAACTTAATGGAGGCTGCCTTTAATTCGGACAAAATTTCCCGATGATAAAACTAATTTTATTTTTTATCGCCTTTGAAATTCTATTTCTGATCCCTTCTTACTTTTTGTACAAGAAATTTATAACAAAAAAGTTTCAATGGGGGAACATAAAGATGTTTTCCATCCTGGCAACACTATTATTACCAATTGTATGGACGGCATTATTCATTGGAATTTGTTATGGAATAATCAATCCCATATGGAGGTCGAAAGAATTTAATTCCAAAGATTGGATTACCGATGTAGATTCGAGATATAGAATGGTCAAGGATTTAGAAAAAAACAAACTACTCGAAGGAAAAACCAAGGAAGAGGTAATTGAAATACTTGGCACGAAATATTCCAATTGCTGGACCGATAATACTATATGTTATATTACACCTGACCCCGATAACTTCGCAGTTTTGGACCATATGGAATTTGTTGTTTTTTTCAACGAACAGAATAAGGTTGATCAAGTTCAAAACATGAATAGATAAAAAATAAACGGCAACATGTAATATGAAAACATTCCTTCTTACAACATTCACAGTATTTTTTTGTGTATCCGGTTTTGCGCAAATTAATGAATCTGTGTATCCAGATCTTATCGGACAGAATCTACAGGCGATTGAAAACAATCCTGACTGGAAGATATTGCACAAGGCATCAGGTGATTTGAACAAAGACGGATTTGACGATTACGCTTTAATCCTGGAATCAAAGGATAGTATATTCGAAAAAAGATGTGCAGATTGTTCTCTGTTAAAAAACAAACCCAGGATTATATTAATTCTCTTAGATAAAAAAGAGAACGAAGAAGTTATCATTCAAAATAATGAATTCATTGCACGTGGAGACGAAGGTGGAATGGCGATCTATTTAGAACCAGAGTTGTCTATAAAAGACGGATTGCTAAAAATACTTTATCAGTATACCCGGGCCACTCAATCTTACACCTTTGAGTTCTTAAATAACCAACTGCAGCTGATATATGCAGAAGATGGCGGAGTACATTCAGCAAGCGGAAATTTCGAGAACAATTATTATGACTTTAAAGAGGGCACAATAACTACAAAGACAGGAAATATTTCTCAGGATCATATTAAAACCGAAGTCACCAAAATAAACATTACCCCAAAATTACTTTCTGAATTCGGCAGAATGTATGAATGGGAAGTAATTGAATATAAATATTTGTAAATTGACAGGATAATTATCTTTAAAGGTTTTCAAAATGTTGTTTCATAACACTCATTTTTGACAGCCTTTAAGTCTATTACATGTAATTCAGTTCAACAACAGCAACTTGTCCGGTAGGTAGCCTGGCAGAAAATTAAAAATTTTCAATGCACAAAATCTGGATAATTCTTCCGGCAACTGCAATATTTTTATTGATCAATCTTATTTACTACATAAGTATGAGTGCTTATGTTGGAAACGCTTTTGGTAAAAAGTGGCTGAAGATATGGGGCAACAAAGTTTATTTCTGGCAAAGTTCCATCTTTGTAAGCACAGGAGGTACTTTTCTAGTAAACTACCTTTTAAAATGGTCAGATATCTTGAACTTTTAAAAACCATAATAAGATAACTAAGCTAATAAGAACTAGATTCAAGACTGCCGCGGAAAGCAGACTTGACGATAATAGTAAACCTGCTCGCTTTAATGTGTGGGAGGTTTAGTAAAACTGAAGAAAATGAAAATACCATACAAGAAACGACAGCTTAATTTCAATCTGTACTTTGGTAGCATCTGGTTGATTTTTTTTCTGGGCCAGTTTTTCTTTGACGATGAATTCAATTGGATTGATTACGGCTTACTTGTGTCCATAGCATATTTTGGGACTTATTATTATAAAGTGAAATATAAGTACGTCACCATTGACGAGGGAAATCTGACTGTGAACGGACCCTTCGGAAAATCTGTTGCCCTGGATGAAATCGTACAAATTAAGAGCTTTGCCGGAGAGTACATTTTAAAAACTGAAAAGCAGGAACTTAGAATCAATACCCACACAATAAAGCCGGAATCCCTCGCTATCTTAAATAAAGAACTAAAAAAGCTGCAGGTGGTTTGGAATTATAAGCCTTCAACTATTAGGTAGTAAACCTAAGGCTCTAAAAACTCACCCGAAAAAGTGCCGGCACCTAAGCTCCCTTAAAGAAGATTTGTCGCGCGAACAAGATAACCCGCAAAAATGTCTACAGGAAACTTTACTTTAACTCAGTCCCTTTAGCTGCCCACCAGGGGTGGATCTCCACCTCAAGTCTGCCGGCCTGTACTGCGGGATCAAGCCTCGCCAGGCTATCGGCCATTTCTAAGGTCGGGGTATTGTAGACCGCAATTCCACGAATTACCCCGTCGTCACCAAAAGGTCCCGCCAGGCTCATATAGCCTTCACTTGCCATTCGGCTTAAATGTGCCATATGCTGTTGTTGAAGTTGTGCCGCTACAGTAGAATCCTGATCGCGGTTCTCTCCTCTTTTGAGAAAAACAATGTAATACTGCTGCATGAGATATTGTTCGCCTCCATCTTCATAAACAAAGGTTTGGTAGCCTTTGTTCTTGAGGTCTTCTGCTTCCTGTCCTATATTGGGAATCGTATCGGGCATTCGGGCCTCTACTTCTTCGGGGCCGGGAATTCCCCTGATATCCCTGCTTTGGTTGCAAGCTGATGCCAGTCCCAGTGCAGCTATTAGAAAAATTACTTTTTTCATGGTCTTTCTTTTTGCCATTCTTTAAACGGGAATTTACTTAAAAAGGAATTATAATATGTCTGATTGCCGGTGACTTCTTCCCCCAGCCATTTAGGCTTCTCAATTTTTTCATTCTTCTCCTTCAGCTCAACTTCGGCTAATAGCAGGCCTTCATTTTCTCCCAGGAATTCATCGGCTTCAAAAATGTGTTTTCCAACTCTCACTTCATATCGATATTTTTCGATGACTCCGGTTTCGCAAAGCTTCAGGAGCTCTTCAGCTTCAAAAAGAGGGATTTCCCGTTCCCATTCAAACCGGGAAAGTCCGTCGCTTGTGCTCTTCCCTTTTATGGTCAGGAAGCCTTTTTCTCCTCTTATTCTCACCCGCACCGTTCTTTCGGGTGCTGAGTTAAGGTAACCCTGTACGATCCTGTTCTTACTTAAAGCATCTTTTCTGAAATCTGGAGCTTCTAAAATGAGAAATTTTCGTTCTATTTCCTGCATGTCTTGTCTTTAACGGTAGCTGGTAGCAATTTCCCTGATCTCATCTGATTCTATTCGGATAACCGAATATTTGTTATTAGCCAGATAGACCATAGCATCGGCAATCACACCTGCATGAATACTCCTGTACTTCTTTAACGGCCCCACCAGCAAATGGTTCCCAACACTCATCACCTTTTTCCATGCAGCTTCAAAAGGCCGTTTTTCCTCTCTTCTCCCGGCAATGAGCGATGGCTGAAGAATATAGGTCTCGGGAATTCCCAGCGCCAGCACATCCCGCTCCATTTCTCCTTTGGTTCGATTGTAAAAGAATTTACTGTTGACATGGGCTCCTAAGGCCGAAATGACCAAAAACCGGCCAATATTGTTCTCTTTGGCCAGCTTTGCAGCTGTAACTGGAATTCCGTAATCGATCTTGTGATAAGTTTCATCATCAGGCGTTTTGGCCTGGGTAGTTCCAATGCAACAGTGTACTTCATCGGCCTGAAAATCTTCAGCATACTTTTCAAGCTCAAACAGATCAATTAAATGTTCTTCGATTTTCTCATTTTTGAGACCTATAGCAGAACGGGAAAACAGTTTGATCTTTTTATACCGGACATCTTTTAAAAGCCTGTTGAGCAGCTCTCCGCCGGTAAGTCCTGTTGCGCCGAGTATGATCGCGGTTTTCATAGCTTTAGTTTTTTATGAAGGTAGAAGATTTCTGCTTCAAATCAAAGGTGGACCAAAAATGGCAATTCAGCATTAAATTTTTTCTCCGGAAGTAAACAACTGCGGAAAGTCTTCAGCAAAGATGAAGCTGAAGTTTCACTAATTTTATAGCGATGGAGGAGACAAAACAGCGAAAGATCATTCACGTAGACATGGACGCTTTCTATGCCTCTGTGGAACAGCTGGACAATCCTGAACTTCGAGGGAAACCTATCGCCGTGGGCGGCAGCTCCCAACGCGGAGTAGTAGCGGCCGCAAGTTACGAAGCCAGAAAATTTGGCGTAAGAAGTGCCATGAGCAGTGTATTGGCAAAACGCAATTGTCCCGATCTTATCTTTGTCAATTCGAGGTTTGACCGCTACCGGGAACTTTCAGACCGCATTCGAAGTATCTTTTTTGAGTATACAGACCTGGTGGAGCCTTTGTCCCTTGATGAAGCTTACCTCGACGTCACCGACAATAAAAAGGGCAACCCCAGTGCATCGCTCATCGCACAGGAAATTCGCCAGAAGATCAAAGAAAAGACCGGTCTCAACGCTTCCGCAGGAATTTCTATCAACAAGTTCATTGCAAAAGTGGCCAGCGACATCAATAAACCTAATGGCCAAAAAACTGTCCCCCCCGAAGAAGTGGAATCTTTTCTGGAAGAGCTAGAGATCAGGAAATTTTATGGTGTGGGCAAAGTAACTGCCGAAAAGATGTACCGGCTGGGCATTTTTACCGGAAAGGACCTGAAAAGCAAATCCCTTGATTTTTTAAATGAAAATTTCGGCAAGAGCGGGGAGTTTTATTTTCAGGTGGTACGGGGAATACACAACAGTGAAGTAAAGCCTTCCCGGATTAGAAAATCTTTGGGTGCAGAGCGCACTTTTGAGGAAAACATTTCTTCAGAGATCTTCATGCTGGAACGACTTCAGAACATTTCCGAAGAAATTGAACGCCGGCTTACCAAAAGCAAAGTGGCAGGTAAAACCATTACCTTAAAGATCAAGTACAGCGACTTTACGCTTCAAACCAGGAGCAAAACCCTCTCCTATTACATCTCTTCAAAGGATCTCATCCTGGAAACTGCAAAAGAACTGCTGTACCAGGAAAAGATGAAAGAATCGGTGAGGCTCCTGGGAATTTCCCTTTCAAATCTCAACACAGACAAGGAAGAAAGGCAGGAAGAGAAAAAGGAGATTGCGGTGCAGTTGAAGTTTGATTTTTAAATATGATCGCTCTGCTATTAGAGTCAAGAGCCAAGAATCAAGAGTCAGGACCAGTTTAAAATAAGATGTTGCGGGTTGCGGGTTGCGGGTCAACACGTTGCAGGTGGCAAATTCAGAAAAAGAAAAAGCCACAAAGAGCTTGTCCCTGTGGCTTTTTTATTATCTCAGAACTCAAGTCTAAGATCTGATATCTACTCAATTTCAGAAATACGTAGCGTGTTCACCATTCCTTTATTGGTGATAGGCATTGCCGCCAGGTTGATCGTAAAATCACCTTTTTCTACGAATTTATATTCTGTAGCGATCCTGTTGATATCATCGATGGTTTCGTCTGTACTCACCATCTTATCGTAATAAAACGCTCTCACTCCCCAAAGCAGACTTAATTGATTAAGGATCCTTTTGTTGGAGGTGAAGACGAGAATATTTGACTCCGGTCTCCAGGCAGAGATCTGGAAAGCGGTATAACCACTATTGGTAAGGGTGCAAATGGCCTGCGCTTTGATCTCGTTAGCCATGTGAGCTGCGTGATAACAGATGGATTTGGTGATGTATCTTTTTGTACGCACATGTGGTGGTTCATGCGGAACCTTTATGAGCGGAGAGTTTTCCACGCTAAGAATGATTTGGCTCATCTTCTCGATAACCTGCACCGGATAATTACCTACCGAAGTTTCCCCACTAAGCATCACAGCATCGGCTCCGTCCATAACAGAGTTTGCCACATCATTCACTTCTGCTCTTGTTGGAGTAAGACTGGTAATCATGGTTTCCATCATTTGAGTTGCAATGATCACCGGAATTCTCGCTTTTTTCGCTTTAAGCACTAATTGCTTCTGAATAAGCGGAACTTCCTGCGCCGGGATCTCAACTCCAAGGTCCCCACGTGCTACCATGAGTCCGTCACAATAAGCAACGATCTTATCAATATTGTCAACTCCTTCCGGTTTTTCGATCTTGGCAATGATAGGGATCTTATGATCTGTGTGTTCCTTTATTAGATTCTGAAGCTCTATAAGGTCATCACTGTTTCTCACGAACGAAAGAGCGATCCAGTCAACATCCTGCTTCACCGCAAAGATCGCATCCTGCACATCTTTTTCGGTAAGCGCCGGAAGGGAGATCTTTGTATTGGGAAGATTTACCCCTTTTTTTGATCTTAAAGGACCTCCCTGGATTACTTTTGCCAAAACCTCATCTTTTTTATTGGTGCTTACCACTTCAAAAATGAGCTTACCATCATCCAGAAGAATTCTTTCTCCTGCCTTGACATCTTGAGGAAACTGGTCGTAATTCATGTAAACCCTGGAAGAAGTTCCTTCGAACTCCTCTCCTGTAGCAAAAGTTATCTCATCCCCTTTGCTCACTACAACCTCTTCCTTCATTTTCCCAACCCGCAGCTTTGGGCCTTGAAGGTCGGCAAGAATTGCGGTAGTATAATTGTGTTCCTCGTTTAGTTCTCTAATTAGATCTATCCTTTGCTTTACATCCTCATAGTTGGCATGGGAGAAATTGATACGAAACACGTTTACACCTGCCTGCATCATATCTCTTAGAACGTCTTTAGAACTTGTGGCCGGGCCAAGAGTGGCCACTATTTTGGTCTTTTTCGTATTCGGCATTTATTCAAAAATTAAATTTTCTTTTGATTTTACTCGATCCAGATCGATCGCATAGGCAGTAGATACCTGTGGGATCTCCATGATCCTGGCAGTGAGCATCTTTTCGGATACCGCATCCAGTTCATCTTCGATCTTCACTAAGTAGTCTACCTGCTTAAATTCCGGTAATAAAAATGATTTTTTGACAGCCAGTTGTTCTCCAAAAAAAAGAGAATCTCCACCCGAACCCGACATTCCTTCCTCCCGGGCAACGTTGCTCACCAGGTGATAGGTGCAATATTTTTGCAGATCTTCAAAATAAAAATGGGCAAAAAACGCATTTTCTGAACCCTTGTGTAGATCTATGTCTTTTGGTGTTCTGGCCAGCTTTAGGTTTAAATGCTTGTTCAACAGGTAAGCCAGTTTATACTCTTCAACCGAAGAATGTATAGCAAAAAGCTTATAGGGCTGTTCAAAAACTTCATCTAAGACCAGTTTATGCGCCGGCATATATTTCTAAATCGAAGGTTAAAGGTACAGATTGTACCGCAGAAAATCGTAATTTTGGGCTATATTTTCAGAATATGTTACGAAAACGTTGTAGTTTCTGCTATATTCTTAAGAAGGTACTATTTTATTCTGCAGGGCGTAGTAGGCTCTTTTGGAAGCTTTTTCTTCAGCCTTTTTCTTAGAGGTAGCGCGGGCCTTCGCTACAACTCTGTCTTCAATTCTAAGTTTTACGGCAAAATGTTTAAGTTCATCTTTACCCGTATCTTCATAGATCTCATAATTGAAGTCTTTCTTCTCTTTTTGGCACCATTCGATCAATAAGCCTTTATAACTTATCACAGTGCCTTCAAGTTGCTCAATATCAACATAAGGATCGATCACCCGCTCATAAATGAACTTTTTGACATACCTGTACCCGCGATCAAGATAAATAGCACCAATAAGTGCCTCAAAGAGATTGCCGTGAATATTTGTGCCAAACTGCTCGGTAGGAATATTGGTTTGGATGTGCTTTATCAAATCCAGATCCTTCCCAAGTTCATTAAGGTGCTTTCGACTTACGATCTTTGAGCGCATTTTGGTTAAGTAACCTTCATTGCCCCCGGGAACTTCATTGAATAAATGGGAGGCGATCACTGCGCTTAGCATAGCATCCCCAAGAAATTCCATTCTTTCAAAGTTAATGGCATTTCCTTCGGAATCTTTTTGATTAAGAGACCTGTGGGTAAAGGCTTTTTTATAGTGGGAAATGTTCCTGGGTTTGAAGCCCATGATCTTTGTTAACTCCACAAAAAAATTCCCGCCTCTGGAGGAGCGGGAATTTAATATGTTTCTAATAACACTCATGGATGTTTTATTCGTCCAGCTTTTTGAAGAGTACGCAGGCATTATGCCCTCCAAAACCAAAGGTGTTGCTCATTGCAACTTTCACGTCACGCTTCTGCGCCTCATTGAGGGTAAGATTAAGCTGCGGATCAATATTTTCATCGGCTACTTTATGGTTGATAGTAGGCGGCACCACTCCATGCTTCATGGCAAGTATGGAAGCAATGGCTTCTACCGCCCCGGCTGCACCCAGCAGGTGACCGGTCATGGATTTTGTGGAGTTGATGTTTATATTCTTTGCATGCTCACCAAACACTTTTTTAATGGCCTTGAGTTCGGCCACGTCACCAAGAGGGGTAGATGTTCCGTGGGTATTGATATGGTCTACATCTTCAGGCTTAAGTCCTGCATTCTTAAGGCAGTTCTCCATTACAGCGACAACTCCAATCCCTTCGGGATGTGGTGCGGTCATGTGATGCGCATCAGAAGATAATCCGCCGCCAAGAACTTCAGCATAGATCTTTGCTCCCCTGGCTTTAGCATGCTCATATTCCTCAAGGATAAGAGCACCTGAACCTTCTCCCAAAACAAATCCGTCACGTGTTGCATCAAAAGGTCTTGACGCAGTTTCGGGGCTTTCATTTCTGGTTGAAAGGGCATGCATGGCATTAAATCCACCCATACCTGCAGGAGCAACGGCTGCTTCGGAACCTCCTGTGACAATTACATCACTATGCCCTAACCTAATGTAGTTAAGAGCATCAATAAGTGCATTTGCCGCAGATGCACAAGCCGAAACCGTAGTATAGTTAGGGCCCATGAATCCATGTTTTATGGAAATGTTTCCGGGAGCAATATCCGCGATCATTTTTGGAATAAAGAAAGGGTTGAACCGTGGGGTTCCGTCACCTTTTCCGTATGCTAAAACCTCATCCTGAAAAGTCTCAAGACCTCCAATCCCGGCACCCCAGATGACTCCAACTCGAAGTTTATCAATGGTGTCAAGATCGAGCTCCGAATCCTTGATAGCCTCATCTGAAGCTACCAAAGCATACTGAGCGAACTTATCAAGTTTCCTGGCTTCTTTGCGATCAAAATAGTCTTCAACTTTGAAGTTCTTGATCTCGCAAGCGAATTTAGTTTTGAATTTCTCGGTATCGAAATAAGTAATGGGTGCCGACCCGCTTTTTCCATTTACCAACCCTTCCCAATATTCTTCAATATTGTTACCAATTGGGGTAAGGGCACCTAATCCAGTGACTACAACTCGCTTTAACTCCATAAGGATATGTTACTTTTTTATTTCTTTGCGTCTTCAATATAAGAGATTGCCTGACCAACAGTAGCAATATTTTCTGCCTGATCGTCTGGGATCTGGATATCGAATTCTTTCTCGAACTCCATGATCAACTCTACAGTGTCTAATGAATCAGCGCCCAAGTCGTTGGTGAAGCTAGCTTCGTTTACTACTTCGTTCTCGTCAACTCCTAATTTGTCAACGATAATCGCTTTTACTCTTGATGCAATGTCTGACATAACTTGTATTTTTAATTTTAAATTAAGTGGCAAAAATAAAAAACTTTATTTTAAAACCTGTTTTTACTTTAAAAATGTGAATGTAAATTAATCAATTTCCAGCTAAAGCCAGTATTTTTACCTGCTAATAATTGTTAAGACCTATCTCTTGCCAACCAGCCAAAATTCAGAAAAAAAGAATATTGTGATCTTTGCCTCGGGCAATGGTTCCAATGCCGAAAATATCATTAAATACTTCCGGAATACCGGCTCTGCCAGGGTGATGGCTGTTTTTTCGAACAACCGTACCGCAAAGGTATTGCGCAGGGCTCATGATCTGGATGTAAAGGCACTGCATTTTGACCGGGAAGCGCTGTACGACAGTGATGATGTTCTTCACCTGCTGAAGGATATGAAACCCGATCTTATCGTCCTCGCCGGATTTTTATGGATATTCCCAAAAAAGATCCTCAAATGCTTTCCTAACAAGGTAATCAATATACATCCCGCCCTCCTGCCAAAGTACGGCGGAAAAGGCATGTATGGCATGAACGTCCATAAAGCAATTTTAGAGCAGAAAGAAATCAAGACAGGCATAAGTATTCATTTTGTAAATGATAAATATGACGAGGGAGAGCTTATCTTTCAGGCTACCACAGAAATTGAGCCCGGGGATAAAGTTGAGGATATTGCAGCTAAGGTCCATGAACTGGAATATGAACATTTTCCGAAGGTGATCGAAAAACTGTTATTCGCTTCAGAAGATGCATAGGCCACAAGTACATATATATACAGACGGTGCTGCCAGAGGAAACCCGGGACCGGGAGGATATGGAATTGTGATGGAGTGGGTAGGTAAACCATACTTCAAGGAATTTTCCAAAGGCTATAAACACACCACCAATAACCGCATGGAGCTGCTGGCAGTTATAGAAGCTTTAAAAAAGCTAAAAAACCCCGACACCACTGCGACAGTCTTTACAGATTCCAAATATGTTGCCGATGCAGTCGAAAAAGGCTGGGTCTTCAACTGGGAAAAAAAAGGTTTTAAAGATCGAAAGAATGTAGACCTGTGGATCGAATTCCTTAAAGAATACCGCAAGCACAAAGTGAAGTTCAAATGGATCAAAGGTCATAATGAGCATCCACAAAATGAACGCTGTGACCGTCTTGCCGTAGAGGCCTCGAAAGGGAATAAACTTTTGATCGATACAGGATTTGAAGACGACTCAAAAAGCCTTTTTTGAGTATTAAAGCTTGAAAAACAAAACCGTATATTTGCACCTCATTTTTAAAGAACACCAATGAACAAATTATTAATAGTGGGTACGGTGGCATTTGATGCAATTGAGACCCCTTTTGGTAAAACAGACAAAATTCTTGGCGGTGCGGCTACATATATAGGTCTCTCTGCTTCACAATTCGACATTAAGAGTGCAATTGTTTCGGTAGTAGGGGAAGATTTTCCGCAGGAATACCTGGACCTTTTGAGGGACAGAAATATTGATCTTACCGGGACCGAGATTGTAAAAGGAGGAAAAACTTTCTTCTGGAGTGGGAAATACCATAATGACCTCAATTCCCGGGACACCCTGGATACCCAGCTTAATGTACTGGCCGATTTTAAGCCGGTGGTGCCAGAGGAATTTAAATCCCCCGATGTTGTGATGCTGGGAAATCTTCACCCTCTTGTTCAATTGAGTGTACTGGAACAAATTGAAAGACCAAAGCTTGTTGTCCTCGACACCATGAACTTTTGGATGGATAATACCTGGGAAGACCTTATGAAGGTAATTGCCAAAGTTGATGCTCTTACGATCAATGATGAGGAGGCTAGACAGCTCACAGGAGAATATTCTCTTGTAAGAGCAGCCCGAAAGATCTCTGAAATGGGACCAAAATATGTAGTGATCAAAAAAGGGGAACATGGGGCCTTGTTGTTCCATGAAGAGCAAATTTTCTTTGCCCCGGCTTTGCCACTTGAAGAGGTCTTTGATCCCACAGGGGCAGGCGATACTTTTGCCGGTGGATTTACTGGATACTTAGCACACACGGGCGATATATCTTTCAAAAACATGAAGAATGCAGTGATCTTTGGATCCAACCTGGCTTCCTTCTGCGTTGAGAAGTTTGGGACCGAAAGAATGCAGGAATTGACAAAAGAAGATGTGCATCATCGCCTGGAGGAATTTAAAGCACTAACACAGTTTCAAATTAACCTTACTTAATTCTACGCCCTGTAATTTCAGGGCTTTTTTTGTGACTAAAACCGGGTCAAATAACAACAAATATGAGTGACGCTTTAAAACACGAATGTGGAATTGCCCAGCTGCGATTACTTAAGCCCTTGGAATACTACAAGGAAAAGTACGGCACGGCATTTTATGGGGTAAACAAGATGTACCTGATGATGGAGAAGCAGCATAACCGGGGGCAGGATGGTGCCGGCTTCGCAAGCATAAAGCTCAACACTCAGCCGGGCGATCGCTACATAAGCCGTATCCGTTCGAATGCTGCCCAACCTATTCAGGATATATTTGCGCAGATCAATGACCGCATTAATGAGGAGATCAAGCAGCACCCGGAGTATGCCGATGATGTTGCCCTTCAAAAGAAGCACATTCCTTACCTGGGTGAGTTATTTCTGGGTCATGTTCGCTACGGTACCTTTGGGAAGAACAGCGTGGAAAGTGTACACCCTTTTCTTAGGCAGAACAACTGGATGCACAGAAATCTTATTGTTGCCGGAAACTTCAACATGACCAACGTACACCAGCTTTTCAATAATCTGGTAGAGTTAGGCCAGCATCCGAAAGAAAAGGCCGATACAGTGACTGTAATGGAAAAGATAGGTCACTTTCTGGATGATGAGGTGAGGAAACTTTATAAAAAACTAAAGCACGAAGGCTATTCGAAAGTGGAGGCTTCTCCTTTGATCGCCGAGCAACTCAAGGTCAGTAAGATCCTGAAGAAATCGGCCA
This sequence comes from Salinimicrobium aquimaris, assembly GCF_035607535.1. Classification (NCBI taxonomy): domain Bacteria; kingdom Pseudomonadati; phylum Bacteroidota; class Flavobacteriia; order Flavobacteriales; family Flavobacteriaceae; genus Salinimicrobium; species Salinimicrobium aquimaris. The sequence continues at coordinate 8,899 of NZ_JAYDZX010000002.1, read as the reverse complement.
AGAACTGGGATGGAGGCTATGCCATGGCCGGACTTCTGGGTCACGGAGATTCTTTTGTGCTAAGGGATCCTGCCGGAATACGACCTGCTTATTACTATAAAGATGATGAAATCGTGGTAGTAGCTTCTGAAAGGCCTGTGATCCAGACTGTTTTTAACGTGGAGTTTGACAAGGTGGAGGAGTTACCACCGGGACATGCGATTATCACGAAGAAGAATGGGGAAGTCCGCATAAAAAAGATCCTGGAGCCTTTGGAAAGAAAGGCCTGTTCTTTTGAGCGCATTTATTTTTCCCGCGGAAGTGATGCCGAGATCTACAACGAGCGCAAAATGCTTGGAAAACTTTTGATGCCCGAAGTGCTTAAAGCCATAGATCACGATACAGTCAATACCGTCTTTTCCTTTATTCCGAATACTGCTGAAACCTCTTTCTACGGAATGGTGGAGGCAGCCCAGGACGAATTGAACAGGCAAAAGAACGATACGATCCTTGCTGAGAAAGAGACCCTGACAGATGAACGCCTGCAGGAGATCCTCGCCCACCGCTTAAGAACAGAAAAGATAGCCATCAAGGATGCCAAGCTTAGAACCTTCATCACCGAAGACAGCAGCAGGGATGATCTTGTCGCGCATGTCTATGATGTGACCTACGGAGTGGTTAGGCCGGAAGATAACCTTGTGATCATTGATGACAGTATTGTGCGGGGAACGACGCTCAAGAAGAGTATTCTTAAGATGATGGACCGCACCAATCCAAAGAAGATCATAGTTGTATCCTCTGCACCACAAATTCGCTATCCCGACTGTTATGGTATAGATATGGCCAGGCTTGAGAACCTTGTAGCCTTTCAGGCTGCGCTGGAGCTACTTAAGGAGAGCAACAAGTATCATATAGTTGATGAGGTATATGAGAAATGTCGCAAGCAGGTAGACCTTGACGACAGGGAAGTACAGAATTTCGTCAAAGAGATTTATGCTCCCTTTACAGATGAACAGATCTCGGACAAGATTGCAGAACTGCTGAGTGATGAAAGCATAAAAGCTGAAGTGAAGATCATCTTTCAATCGGTCAAAAACCTTCACAAGGCTTGTCCTAAAAACCTTGGAGACTGGTATTTTACAGGGGACTACCCCACCTTTGGAGGAAACCGGGTAGTCAATCGTGCTTTTATCAATTTCTACGAAGGAAGTCTGGAAAGAGCCTACTAAGTTGATCTATTTTCTCACGTCCTTAAAAGAGCTTGTGTAGTTTGGCTAAAATATTTGCTTTTCATCTAAAAAGATCTGAAAGACACAGAATAATATCTACTTTTACAAAGCCATAACATAAGTAGGTTAAGTTCATGGTAGATTTGGGGCAAAAAAGGTGGAGCTTTCCACCTTTTTTATTTTATATAGGTTCCATCTTTTTTCTCCTCACAAAAATCCAATTTTCTCCCGATAAGCCCTCCAAAAAAAGGCCTTTTTGGAAGGTAATTAGAAGCCAAATCTTTTTCAGTTGATACGGTTATTCCTTAACTTAAAGGGAAATTACTGCCATGTCAAAAAGGGCATTTTTACTACTGTTCCTGTTCTACAGTTCCTTTTTTTCAGCACAAAATCCCAGGGAATTTACAGGTAGCTGGACAGAAGTTGTCGGGCAACATAAATTATCTGAAAAGTGGTGCCTTGGAACCACAGCTATTTCGCAGCACTACCGGGTTTATGATGATCTTCAGTTCATACTTCTACGCACAGGCGTGGCCTATCGGTTTACAGATAATGCACTGGTATCTATTGGCTACGATTATTTCTATTCGGAGTCGTATTCAGAAGATAGGTCTCAGTTCCAACACAGAGCATGGCAAGAGCTTAATCTTAGCAGCAGATATTCCGGCTTGGGAATTTCTCACCGTTACCGCTTCGAGTCTATTTGGACAAGAAAGGAACCTCAATACGATCTCTCTCACAGGATTCGATACCGGCTCAAGGTAGAACATCCACTTTCCGGGAATTTCTATCTCTCTGCCTTTAATGAGATCTTTATAAATACGGGGACACCTTATTTTAACCAGGACAGAGTTGCCCTCGCCCTGGGTTACCATCTAAACCCAAACCTCCGGCTGGAACTCGGATATTTAAAACTACATTTTGATCGTGCTCATTATGACAGGCTAAGACTGGCCATGTTTTTCAAAACAGACCTTTTAGAAGGTAACAGGAATCAACCTTGATGAATAAAAAAAGTCCCGGCTCAAAGTCCGGGACCTTTTCAAAAATTTTAATCCCTGTTTTACATTAAGAAACTTATCATGATACCTGCTGCAACGGCAGATCCTATTACGCCACTTACATTTGGCGCCATGGCATGCATAAGCAGGTGATTGGAACGGTCGCTCTTGATCCCTTCCTGCTGAACTACCCGTGCACTATCGGGCACTGCAGATACACCCGCAGCACCAATAAGCGGATTGATCTTGTTCTTTTCACTTAGGAAGAGGTTCATTACTTTGGCAAAAATTAGTCCCCCGGCAGTGGCTATGATAAATGAGACTGCCCCCAGAGCGAAGATCTTAATGGAGCTTGCGGTAAGGAAAACGCTGGCCTGGGTGGAAGCTCCCACAGTAACACCCAGTAAAATGGTCACGATATCGATCATTTTTGTCCTGGCAGTTTCAGCCAACCGCTCGGTTACTCCGCTCTCTTTGAGAATATTTCCGAAGAAAAGCATTCCCAGAAGTGGAATGGCAGAAGGAGAAATAAAGGTGGTAAGCAACAGCCCAATGATTGGAAAAAGGATCTTTTCCGTCCGGGAAACCGCCCTTGGAGGTTTCATCCTTATCAACCTCTCCTTTTTTGAGATGAGCAATTTCATTATTGGAGGCTGAATTACAGGTACAAGAGCCATATAGGAATATGCGGCAATCGCGATACTGCCTATGAGTTGCGGCGCCAATTTTGCTGAAGCAAAGATCGCTGTTGGACCATCTGCCCCACCAATGATGGAAATAGCTCCGGCTTCATGTATCTCAAAACCCAGGGCTACAGCTCCTATAAAGGTTCCAAAAACCCCTACCTGTGCCGCAGCTCCCAGCAACATCAACCGGGGATTTGAAATAAGGGAGGAAAAGTCGGTCATAGCTCCTATTCCAAGAAATATCAATGGAGGATATATCCCCTGGGTAACACCAAAATACAAGTAGTTAAGCACAGAGCCCGATTCATAGATACCTACCCCTGCACCTGCTGGAAAAGGGATATTGCCTAAAAGGATACCAGTTCCAATTGGAATTAGTAGTAGGGGTTCATAGTGAAACCTGATAGCCAGAAATATGAAAAACAATCCTACAGCTATCATTATGAAGTTTCCAAAAGTAGCGTTGGAAAAGCCGGTATAATCCCAGAAGTGAAGGAGGCCCTCTACAAGGCTTCCTGTTTCTTCCGGAATTTCAAAAACGAGATTTTGGGCCATTAATTCCCCTCCAAAAAGAATGGGAATAAGGTAGAGTAGCCCGAGTATAGCTATGGTGGTGAGTAATTTTTTCACGATTCACATTTTTAAATTGGGGGAGTGTGTTTAGAACAAATTATTCTTATTCTATTACGAGCAAAAGATCATTTTGCAGTACTGCATCCCCTTCTTTGACCCTGATTTCCTTTATAACTCCGGCCTGATCTGCCAGCACTTCATTTTCCATTTTCATGGCTTCCAGGATGAGCAGGGAATCACCCTTCTCTACAGTATCACCTACCTTTACCTTTAGTTTGAAGATGCTGCCGGGTAAAGGTGCTTCTACAGGAAAACCTCCGGCTGATACTTTTCTTTCTATACGGCCTTCTCCAGGTTGCCGCACCACACTCTCCCGCACAAGTTTGGGGGTCTTAGCCGCTTTTTTTCGCTCCTGGTGTATTTCCACCACGTATTCTGTTCCGTTGACATGGATGACTGCCTGTTCGTCTTCAAACTCCTTCAGGTCAACCGCATATTTATTTCCGTTGATGGTAAAATTGAATTTTTTCATGTCTTTATCTTTACCTCGGGTTATTGTTTACTCCGTATATTTTTGAGTTCCAGGGAGAATAGGTACGGGCAACCCTTTTTATTGTGATGATCCCACTCTCCTCATCATGCTGCTCCTTTAAATAAAGGGTGATAGCCATTCCAATGGCGGCACTTATTTCGCCGGAGAGATATTTCTCCTCTTCCAGGTTCCCGTTGTTCCTGGCTTTAGCTCTTTCCTTCACCTCCCTAAATTTTTGTCTCAAGCCCAGGTTCAGGATCTTTGGCATATTCTTAAAACAGAACATGAGTAAAAGCAGAGCAATAAATACCACACTATAGCCGACTCCTGTAATGATCCAGATCTGCGACCAGTCAACATTTAATATTGTTGTTTCGTCCATGATTATTTTCTTAAAGAGGGATATTGTTGTGCTTCTTGGGAGGATTGGTCACTTTCTTGGTTTGTAGGGTTTGAAGTCCCCTAATCACCCTGAACCTTGTGTTTCGCGGTTCAATGACATCATCTATATAGCCATAAGCTGCAGCCTCGTAAGGATTTGCAAATTTTTTCCTGTACTCCTGCTCTTTCTCTTCTTTGTATTTTAATCTTTCTTCCGGGTCGGCAATTCCGCTCATTGTCCTTCCTTCAAGCACTTCTATAGCTCCCGCGGCACCCATTACTGCAATCTCTGCCGATGGCCATGCGTAGTTAAGATCTCCCCGCAGCTGTTTACAGCTCATCACATCGTGCGCTCCTCCGTACGATTTTCTCAGGGTTATAGTGATCTTGGGAACAGTAGCTTCTCCATAGGCGAACATTAACTTTGCCCCGTGGATAATGATCCCTGCGTATTCCTGGCCGCTGCCGGGCAAAAATCCGGGAACATCTACCAGGGTAAGGATCGGGATATTGAAAGCATCACAGAATCGTACAAACCTGGCTGCCTTTCTGGAAGCATCACTATCTAAGACGCCTGCCAGAAAGTTGGGTTGATTTGCTACAATACCAACGGACTGGCCATCCATCCTGGCAAAACCTACAATGATATTTTTGGCGTAGTTTCTATGCACCTCTAGAAATTCCCCTTCGTCGACTATACTGTAGATCACCTCCTGCATGTCGTATGGCTGATTGGGATTATCGGGAATGATTGTGTTTAGAAAATCATCCCGCCTGTCAATTGGGTCGCTATTATTAAAGAGAGGAGCTTCTTCCAGGTTGTTCTGTGGCAGATAAGAAAGCAACTTTCTTATAAGAAGCAGACCATTTTCTTCGGAAGATACCTTGAAATGTGAAACACCCGATTTTGATGCGTGCACGTTCGCTCCCCCGAGATTGTTGACCGATATATCTTCACCGGTGACTGTTTTTACCACTTTTGGCCCGGTAACGAACATATAGCTGTTCTCCTCGGTCATCATGACAAAGTCTGTTAGCGCAGGTGAGTAAACAGCTCCTCCGGCACAGGGTCCAAAAATGGCAGAAATCTGAGGTATTAATCCGGAAGCCAGTATGTTTCGCTCAAAGATCTCTGCATAACCCGCCAGGGAAGTTACCCCTTCCTGGATACGGGCTCCCCCACTGTCGTTGATTCCTATAAGAGGAGCTCCGGCTTTCATGGCCATGTCCATTACCTTACAGATCTTTTGAGCAAAAGTTTCAGAAAGGGAACCTCCAAAAACCGTGAAATCCTGAGAGAAGACATAGACCACCCGGCCATCAATAGTACCATGACCGGTAACCACTCCATCCCCGAGCACCTTATTTTTCTGCATTCCGAAGTTGGAACACCTGTGGGTGACAAACATGTCAAATTCCTCAAAACTTCCGTCATCCAGAAGGATGTCGATACGTTCCCGGGCAGTAAGTTTTCCTTTTTGGTGTTGAGCATCTATCCGCTCCTGTCCTCCTCCCAACCGGGCTAATTCCCGTTTTTGGATCAGTTCATTTACTTTATCCTGACTAGTCATTACTTAATTATTTTAGTTCTCCTTTGGTTGTTCACAGAGCTCGGTAAGTACTCCAAATGTCGATTTAGGGTGCAGGAAGGCAATGTTAAGACCCTCTGCTCCCTTTCGCGGAGCCTTATCTATTAACTGCACATCCTTCTTTTCCAGTTCGTTCAATCTCTCCTGTATCCCATTCACCGCAAATGCGATGTGATGAACTCCAGGCCCTTTCTTTTCTATAAATTTCCCGATGGGACCATCGGGCTCTGTAGATTCGAGTAATTCAATTTTGGTCTGTCCTACTTTGAAGAAGGCAGTCTTCACTTTTTGTTCCTTCACCTCTTCTACAGCATAGCATTTCAAGCCGAAGGTCTTTTCATAAAATGGAATTGCTTCCTCAAGGTCTTTCACGGCAATGCCGATATGTTCTATATGCGTTGGCTCCATAATCAATTGATTGGTTAAAAATTATTTTCAGTTTAGAGCAAAAAAAAATCGCACTCCGGCGATTTTGTAAATTCATTTATGTAAAAAGTTGTTCTTGGTTGATTATCCCGTTTTCAGGAATAAAAAAAATGATACTTGAGATAAGCATCTTCAAAAAAAGGAGCAGCGCAATTCTTAAATTCTGGAAGAAAAAACGCAACCGAAAACGGTCCAAAATATGCCTCTCCAGGAGTATCATTTCAGGGGTCTCTTAAGTCCCTATAAAGATAACGAAACTTTAACTTCTGAGGTCGAAAACTGAGAGCATATTTTTTAGAAAATAACGCAAACGTTGTAGTAATAACAAGGCCTACCAAAGGGTCCGAATTAATATTAGCAACCTCCTTCCGGCGAGAACGATTTCTTAAAAAGATGCGAAATATCATCCTTTTTTGAGCCCCAAATCAGCAAAGTATTGAGTAAATTTACAGGAGAGTTTTCTACCGGAATTTCCGAAGAAAAATTCCGCAGGGAATAAGCATTTTTCAGCAGAGATTTCACCATTAGAACCCGGTAAAAACTTTCCAAATAAGATTTAGGTTGTGAGCTTTTTGTTCTACTTCATCAAAGATCTAAAGCAGGCTATCCTCTCATGCAGCCCAAACCGACTTTTGAGAATCATTTGCCCTCCTGAAATTAGCAGGAGAAAAGACCTTCTTTTTCAAAAAACAATATTTCTTATGCCCGAAAAAGGGCATTTTCAACACAGGTTACAAACCAATGTAATCTCTAACGTAGCTATACCAATACTTTCATTAAAACCAATCCAATGAAGGAATCACTATTCAAAGAATTTCCTGAAGTCTCAGCCGAAGACTGGAAGTTAAGGATCCAAAAGGACCTAAGAGGGGAAGATTATGAACGGAATCTCATTTTTAAGACCCTGGATGAAATTTCAATACAACCTTTCTACACCGCCAAAGATGTAAGGGAGAATAAAGAATTGCCACCTCCCGGATCCTGGAGTATATCTGAAAGGATCCTGGTTGACTCTGCCGCAACAGGCAACCGGCAAATAAAGGAAGCTTTGGAAAAAGGCGCAGAAAGCCTATGGCTTTTCCTCTCTTCTAAAGATGTTGATTTAAATGTTCTTTTTGAAGGGGTTGAACTTAAGGATGTTCAGGTTTTCTTCAATCTCAAATTTCTTTCTGAAGAATTTATAGATAAAATGAATGCCTCTCTAAAAGGTCAAAAAGGAGACTTCTTCCTGCAGATAGATCCTATTAGACAGTTGACCAAAGAAGGAAACTTCTTCTTTAACCAAAAAAAGGATTTTGAGATCTTAAAATCTATAAAAAGCAGAGCTAAGGGATTTATCTCATCAGTAAGTGTGGATGTATCGCTTTACCAAAATGCAGGTGCTAATATTCCCCAGCAGTTAGGGTATGCTTTGGCCCATCTGGATGAATATCTCCACTACTTGTCTCAAAAAGGGGAAAATCTGGAAGAATTGCAGCCACAGTTCATTTTGGCCACCGGCAGTAATTACTTCCTGGAAATAGCAAAAATAAGAGCGCTTAGGCAGCTTTTCAACAGCCTTGCTCAAACTTATTCCATAAAGCAGCCTTGCTTTATTCTGGCATCACCTGGCACGAGAAATAAGACAATATATGACTACAACGTCAACCTCCTTCGCACCACGACAGAATGTATGAGTGCAGTCCTGGGAGGTGTAGATGCTGTTACCAATCTTTCTTACGACTTTCTTTTTAGGAAGGAGAGTGACTTTGGCCGCCGCATTTCGCGCAACCAACTCCTTATTTTGAAACACGAAGCTTACTTTAATAAGGTGTCGAATCCTGCAGACGGCTCATATTATATAGAAAGCCTTACTTCTCAATTTATTGACGCTGCCCTGAAGATCTTTGAAGAGATCAAGACCAAAGGAGGATTTTTAAAGCATTTAGAAAATGGTGAGATCCAAAGAAGGATTGAGAAGAGTGCAGCAAGAGAACAGGAATTATTTGATAAGGGGGATTTGATCCTTATCGGGACAAATAAATATTTGAACTCCCAGGAAAAAATGCACAATATCCTGGAGTTTGATCCTTTTGAAAATCCTGCCAGTAAAGATACACTCATCACTCCTATTCCAGGGAGAAGACTTAGTGCAGCCAAGGAACAGGAAAGATTAAAGAAAGAATCAATTGAAAGCTAAGATCATGGAAAGAAAATCACTTCAAAATAGGACACTTTTGGAACCCGAAAAAGCCAACGATCAGACTGTGGCTCCAAATAATCTCAAGGACCTCTCTAAAGAAACGGGTAGAAAGACGTATTCAAAAAAGGATCTGGAGAACCTGGAACACCTCAATTTCGCTGCCGGAATACCTCCTTTTTTGAGAGGACCGTACAGTACCATGTATGTGATGCGGCCATGGACTATCCGCCAGTACGCCGGCTTCTCCACTGCCGAAGAAAGCAACGCCTTCTACCGAAGAAATCTCGCTGCAGGCCAAAAAGGTCTTTCTGTAGCTTTTGA